>JAVBNA010000006.1:0-149402 GCA_031551875.1 Oscillospiraceae bacterium
TGTTGCATTTTGGGCATCTGAATTGGTATACTTTCTGCATGAGAACTCCTCTTTCTTTTGGGAGGTACGCGTTTTGTAGCAGAAACATTGTACCACTAAGGATGAGGGGTTCTCAACTTTCATTTAACTTTACAATACGAGTAAGTTATAAAGGAGAATTAAAATATGAAAAACAAAATTAAAAAGATGGCAGGATATGTATTTTATATCATCATGTCAAATGCCTTATATGGAATCCTTTTGTATTTCATGGTAACTTGGCTGTTAAAGTACTCAGAGCTATATGCTTATCTAGGTAATTTAGCATTTATTATTATCTGTTTGTTGTTAGACAGATTAATTTTACTCAAAGTTCTTCAACCAAAGAAATTGGCTGAAGAAATAAAGAAAATTAAAAAAGAAGAAGATAGAATACTTAATAATCGTGTGATAAAGTGGCAGTTAAATTATTTTGTGTCTTTTAAAACATCGCTATTCTTTTTCTATATTTTTGTTTTATTATTCTCTCAAATAATAAAATTCAACCCTGAATTGGTTAGTCCAGAAATAGGTAGTTTTATCAATTCAATTGATTATAGTGTAATAATTTTACTAGCATTTAAAGATTTTAGTGAAGAATTTTTAAAAGATAGAAATAGAATGGAAACGACTTTGGAAGAATATAATAAGTTCGTATCCAAATAATAAAATACAGACAACAAGTCATTATATTAAAGTTTATAGTATGGGCGTGTTGAAAAATAAGGAAATATCTTATCCAACCCGAGCATAAAAGTGGTATAATAAAAGAAAAAGCACGGGGTTTAAGGAATGGGTACAGGGCAGATAGAAATGGTAAGCGTGGAGCAGTTGTCAGCAAACTGAACCTATGGGAAGAGCGCGACAAAGCCATAACGGCTGGTTGTGAAAAGCTCAACAATGAGGTTTTGCCGGAGGTTTCGGCTGACAAGGAAGCCAGAATCGGAGCGAAAAGCAACAAGAATTCTGGTACGGATTCAAAAAGCATGTGGCAGTGGATATGCAGAGCGGCCAGAGTCAAGGGATAAGTGCGTCCATTTTCCACAAAATGGTGGGAAATGGTTGAAATAGCGTCTCTTTTTTCGCGCTAAAAAAGGCTTATTCAGCCTCATTCTGGCCTTTGATGAATCAATATCGGCTTAGACCGATCATTTTATGGGATTTTCAACACGCCCGTTTTATAAAAAGCGCGAATTTTAAAGAGTATTAGAGAGGACGCCCGGGACTGCTGCCCCGGGCGTCCTCTATCTGTCATCAGTTGTCTGCCCTCTGATTAAAGGCACCTTTGCATGATGATCGTGACGTCACCGACATTGACCTTGCCGTCGTTGTTGATATCCGCCGCTTTCAGCTGACGTACGGTCAGCGCCCTGTTGCCCGACAGGTACTGCATGAGCAGGATCGCGTCGGACAGATCCACCTCGCCGTCAAGGTTGATGTCGCCGGGCATGGGCGGTATGCCGATGAGCTGTACCAGCACGTCGGGCAGGAAGGGATCAGCAGGTGCGAGCGTTTCATCAAAGGCGTTCACGGCGTCCGCGGGGAAGCGAACCCTTGCGGACACGTCGTCGAGGAGCCCTTCCTTGGCCGCAAAGACAGCGTAGCCGATGACCACGTCGCCGCTCACGCCCATGCCGTCCGCCGAGACCGCGACAAAGGTGCTGCCCTCAGAGACAAGCTGCCAGCCCCTCTTGGCGGTGATTGACTGGAGGGTGAGCAGGCTTTCGTCATACTCAATGGCGCCGGTCAGGCCAGCCACACGGTCACAGTCCTCCAGCGTGATGGGAACCACGACCGTTTCACCGGTCGGGGCGTTGATCGTGAGCAGATTGCTGACAATCAGGGCGCAGGACGCGGTGAAGCCGCCGTCCTGTGTGACGGCCGTGATGGTCGCGGAACCCTTGGAAAGCGCGGTGATTTCGCCGCTTTGCGCGTCCACCGCGGCGACCACCGCGTTGTCCGACGTCCAGCGAATGGTTTTGTTGCCGGCGTCTGCCGGAGAGACGACGGCCCCAAGGATTTTTGTCTCGCCCTTGTACATGCGGGCGGAGGAGGGGATGGTCACGCCGGTGACCATGCGCTCAAACCTGGCGGTTACCGTGACGTTTTCACCCGGCATGAGGAAGGAATCCCCGGTGATGGCCTGCTCCGCGCCGCTTTCGGTGACGTATTTGAGGCTTCCCGACACCAGGCGGCAGCCCTCGTCGGGCGTCGCAAAGACATGAACCTTGGTGCCCTGCGCGGTGATGCCCGGTGTCACGCGGATTTTGCCGTTTTGCACGTTCTGCTCCGCCGTCACCTGTAGAATCTCGCCCAGCGTAATTGCGCCGATGTTGATGTTGCCCCAGGTGGCGTCATAGGCGGTGACCGTCTTGAGGGTTACTTTCACGGTCTGGTTCGGGTTCTCCAGCTGATAATGCAGCACAAACCGGGAATATTTGGCCGGCGTGCCGCCCGCCTGTGCGCCGGTGTCATAGACGCTCGAGATGGTTTTGACCGCCTCGCCGTTTTCCATGACCTCGGCCTTGAGTTCCGCCTTGGCCGACCAGGCGCCCACATAGATGTTCGCGGTCTGGGGGTTTTTGCTGTAGGGCAGGGTGTAGGTCAGGCCGTTGTTCGCCCGTTCGAGGATAATGCCGCGGCGGAAGGTGCCCGAGGGGGTGTTTGTGCCGTCGGTCCAGCTGAAGGTTACGTCGCTGTTGTTGGGATTGAGATCAGAACGGATCGTGGCCAGCGTGGCAAGGTTCCCAATGCCCGTGCCGCCGGATTTTTTGTCGATCGCGGTCAGGGTGCTTGAGTTAAACAGACGCCAGTCCCTGGAGCCCTCCGCGGTCAGGCTGACCAACGCCGGCTGCGCCTCGTTGTAAGCATAGAAGTTTTCGTCGGGGAGGTCGTCGATGGGCGGCGTGGGGATCTGGTCGTTCGTGTCAGACAGGGTGAGCGCCTGAAGGGCATGGCTTGCGCCGCCCCACTGCTGATCGAGGTTCTGGGTGCAAATCAGCCTGACGGTGACCGCGTCGTCCGGGCCGGGCACCTTGTACTTGATGTCAAAGCACTGGCCGCGAAGCCCGCTTGAGGTATCGCTGCGGCCGAACGAGTCGGTGTACAGGATGTTGCCGTTGACCGCGAGCTCCACCGTGACCGTGCCCGCCCAGATGGAGGTGTAGATCTTGAGGTTTTGCATCCTATTGCTGTGATAGGGCAGGGTGAAGGCATACCCGTTGCCCAGCCCGCGCGCCACAAGACCCCTGCGGTTGACAGGCGCCGAGCCCTTCGCGTCGGTGGCGGTGAAATAGAAGGGCGCGTCGTTGGCGTTGCCCTCGGTGTTCTTGATGGCGGCAATGTTCGTGATCAGGGGCGTGGCGACATTCTTCTGGGCATAGCTGCTTAAGCTGCTGCTGTTGAACTGCACCCAGTCGGCGGTGCCGTCGGTGGTCAGGTTGACCGTGCCCGAGGTGATTGTCTTTTGACCCGCCGCATAGGGGTAGTCACTCACGTCCACCGCCTTGACCGTGGCTCTTTCCACGACCGTGACAACCGCATCGCCGCAGGTGACTGTGACCGTGATGTAGTTCGCGGCGTCGGGCTGGGGCAGCTTGGGCACAATGACCTGGCCGTTCGGCTGTACGCCGTTCTTCATCGCGTTGGAGGAGACCGAGAAGGAGAAGGAACTGCCGTAGACCGGCCCGGTCAGTCCGTCGAATACCAGGAAGCTCTTGATATCGTCAAAGCCCGTGTTGCCGTTCAGCACGGTATCCCTGATGGCCTCCCAGTCACCCAGCGCCCGCTCGCGGTCGGACAGCTTGACCAACTCGGGCACCTCGCTCTTAATGGGGCTGAGCTCGCTTTCCATGCCGTCCTTGACGCCCACGACCGCCACATAGTAGCGCTTATAGTTTTGCAGGCCGGTCAGCGCGGCGGGTAGCGCGGTAAAGGTCACGTTTTCGGAAAGATCCAGGGGATCAAAGCCATAGTAGACCTTGAAGCTGTCATAGGAGACGCCGTCCAGATCGGCGGAAATCGCAAGGGAATGGTTGTCCGAGGTCAGGGTGATGTCCTTTGGCGCGGCGGGCGCGGCGGGATAAAGCGTGCCGCCATCCTCCAGTGAGACCGCCTTGAGCGAGATAGATCCGTCGCTTTGCGCGCTCTGAATCAGATATTTCACAAGCAGGGATTTCCCGTCGGAGGCCGCGCGGAAGGGGATTTCCACCGCAAAGACCTTTTCGGCCGCGCCTGCGGACAGCGTCTTTTTAAAGTTCAGAACCGACGCGTCGGACAGGACGGCGTCCACAACCGCAGTGGCGTTCTTGACGCCCACCAGCATCTTCATGGTTTTGAGCTGTGTGCCCGCCTTGGCCATGACCATGAAGCCGTCGTTTACCCCCGCTTTGCGGTATTCGTAGAGGGAGCCGCCCAACAGGGCGCTGGCAGCGGGGCTTTCCTGTACGGCGGCGTTGCGGTAGCCAACCGTGTTGATGTTGTAGAGGTTTTTGCCGGGGTTGCGTCCGCTTTGGTTTTTCAGCCCGTCGGTGACCGCGCTGTTCGTCTGATTGGTAAAGGTGACCAGGTCGGCCTCCTGCGAGGGCGCAAAGGTGTCCGCTGCGTCCGATTTTCCCCCGATGTAGGCGCCCGCGCCCGAATCGGCGCCGCTCACGCTCAGTGTGCTTGTGCCCGCCGGGACAGAGAAGCTCTGCGTGACCGACCCATTTTTCACCTTGAGGGTAAAGGGCTGCTGCGCCGTGATTGTCAGGCTGGCCGCCGAGGTGGCGGTCAGACGGGAGGCACAGGAAAGACTGATCGAGTTGCCCTTCATCCACAGCTTGTCGATGCCGAAGCCCTCGGTGAGCTTTAAATTCCAGTTGACCGTGTTGCTCGGAGCGTCCAGCGTGACACCCACGATGTCCTCAATGATCGAGCCGATCCCCAGCGCGCCCGCCCATCCCACAAAATTGGAGCGGGAGGGTTCGGTGTCGCGGTTCTCAGTCGAGCCGGGAAGGTCATATTCGGAGGAATAGTTCTCCCACAGCGTATAGAGATAACTGCCGTACCGGTCGTACGCGCCCTTTTTGCACACACGGGAGAGCGCGTCAATGTGACGCACCGCCTCCTCAAAGGCCAGATCGTCGTATCCGTACTGCTGCAAGCCCTTGAGGTACTGATAGGAGGTGGGCGACCACATGGCGCCGTTCCAGTACCCGCCGGTCGGCTTAAAGGAGGAATAATCATATGTAACGGTGGACAGGCCGCCCGGGCGGAACATCTTTTCACTGTTCAGCGCATACAGATCAATCATTTTCTGCGCCTGCTGCTCGGTGGCAAGCCCGGCCGCCAGCGACCACAGGCCGGTCGGCGTGGCGATGTTGGTAAAGGCTGTTCCGGCGGAATTTAGATTAAAGAAGAAGGAGCCCTGCTCGCTCCAGAGCTTTTCCTGAATGAGCGCGCCCAGCTCGTTCATCTCGGTGGTGTACTTGGCCACGAGCGCCGTGTCGTTCACTTCGTTTGCGATCAGCTTGATGTAATAGGCAAACTGATATTGCTGGAGGCTCAAATCATTGGCCGACTGTCCGGTGCCCTGATTGGGGGTGTTGTCCAGTCCGTTGCCCTGCCCGTGGGAGGTGTACAGCCCCGTGCTGACACGGAGGTTGCGCTTGATAAACTGGAAGTATTCGTCCAGGCGCTGGAGGATGGTTTTGCCGTTGATGACCTTCAGGAAACGGGTCTTGTCGCCGTGTACCTTATACTGCTCCCACTCGGCCCAGCCGTAGAGCGGCGGGTTGGTGGCGTGGGTGGAGCGGTAGTCGCTGTAATAGCCCTGGCCGTTTGATTCATAGATCATGCGGTTGATAAAGCCGTTGTCGTCGCCCGCGCTGTCCACCTGATGGTAATAGAAGTTGTCCATGGACTGAAGCACCGGAAACTCGGCATAGCCGTACTTGTCGAACAGCATCATAAAAAGGGTGTCCCACTGGAAGATGCGGTTGTCAAAGGCCTCGTCCACATAGTAGACATTCTCGGGGTTGAGTGCCGTGTTCGCTTTTCTGATATTGCTTTTGTGCGATTGCCACGCGGTGCTAAACAGGTTTTCCCAGTCCTTGTGCTTCTCGAAATGCACCGACGGCACGTTGTCCATGTTGATCTCGTACCCGCCGGCGACGATTTCCTTTGCCTGTACGCTGACCCCCTGCGCAAACGCCGTAAAGACCGGCGTCAGCAGCAGCGCGATCAGCAGCAAACAGGTCAGTTGCTTCCCTTTTTTTACACAGAACCTCTTCATTCAAATATCCTTCCTCTCCCAATAAAAAATAATGTGCCGTCACAATTATACCATACATACAAATTGTTTCAAGATACAGAAATCATTTTATTTAAGAAGCGCATATTATTCTGCCGCAGTTAAAGGCCAAATGCTGTCGAATTCGTGCAGAAAACTGGTGCGATTTTGTCAGGGGATACAAAAATACTGGAAAAAGTATGCTTGAGTGGCAAAATAAAAAAGTGCATGCTATAATAAAAATATGTGAGGGAAAAACCCGAAAACAACGCGGCGGTGCGGCGACGCGGCAAGTGCACATCGTCTGTACAAACAAAGGAGTCAATCATGAAAGCAAAGCTTCTCACTTTCGCACTCGCTCTTCTGCTGATATGCACAGCGGTTTTTCTGCCGGGCGCACAGGCCGCTGCGGACAACGAAACCAAAACCCAGGAAATTTTAAAGCGCGTAGCCTACATGAAGAAGTACAACGAGCCGGTCAGCCTCTACAAGACCAACCCCAGCTATATCACCGGAAACTATGCGCCGGGGTCGCTCAAGGCCGAGGTGCTGGACAACGCGCTGTACCACCTCAACTACGCGCGTTATATCGCCAACCTGCCCGAATGCACGCTGTCAAGCGATTTATGCGACCGGTCGCAGTATGGCACAACGCTCATGGCCGCTACCTCCAAGGTGTCGCATTCGCTCAGCCTGTCCGACAAGCCCGCCGATATGCCGGGCGACTTTTTCCTGCGGGGCAACGAGGCTCTTGGCTCGGGCTGTATCGGGGAGCGGTACGGCAGCATGAGGGATTTTTTCTATGCCTGCCTCAACGACTCGAACAGCACGGACATTTCCACCGTGGGCAACCGCGCCTCCCTTCTGTCCTATAACATGCTCAGTGTGGGCTTCGGGCACACGGGCATGTACGACATGATCTACACAGCGGACACCTCCCGTCCGAGCTCCCTGCCCGCGCTGGGTTATGTCACCTGGCCGAGCGAGGGCGTGTTCCCGCTCGATCTGATCGACGGGATCCAGGTGCGTGACCCCGTGGCCTGGTCCTGTCACATGAACCCTGCCGACTATTCGAACCTCGAAAACGCCACCGTAACCCTCACCCGTCAGCGGGACGGCAAACAGTGGAAGTTTGGCAAGGGGGGAACCCTCAGCGGATTTTATAAATCCTACGGCGGCTACGGCGGGTATACCGCGCTCATTTTCCGCCCGTCCGATGTCGGAGGTTACCGGGTCGGGGACGTGTTCACCGTTTCGATCACCGGCCTTCAAAAATATTCGTCGGGGACGTATTCGTCTGCATCCATCAATTACACGGTGCATTTTATCTCGACCGAGCTGCTTACGAAGCTTGCGCTGTCCGCGAAGAGCAGCGAGGTGGGGCTGGGTGCAGCCCTTCAGGTGACCGCCCAGAAAACCCCCTCGTCAAGCCCCGAGAAAATCACCTGGAAAAGCTCTGACACAGCGGTTGCCACCGTGTCGGCGAGCGGTCTTGTCACGGGCAAACAGATTGGCAGCGTGACCATCACGGCGACCTCCCTTATGGGAAAGACAGCCTCAATCAAGCTTTCGGTGGTCAAGGCGGTGGCGGCGCAGAAGTATGTGTCTCTGCGCATCGGCTATACCAAAGCCATCCAGAACGGCGCAAAAACCACCATTGACACGGCGGGCACGAAGCCCTCCAAAATTTCGGGGAAAACCATGCTTCCGCTTCGCTTTGTCAGCGAAAAAATGGGGGCAAAGGTGACCTATAAGGACGACAAAACCCCAATCACCATGGTGTATGGAGCGAAAACGGTCGGGGTGACGCTGGGGAGTCGTACCATGACGGTGACCGAGAACGGAAGGACCATGTCCATTACGATCGACGTCGCCGCACAAAAGAAAGGAGGGAAAACCTTTGTTCCGCTGCGCGCCATTGGTCAGGCGCTCGGCTTTCACGTGTACTATGAAGGCTCGACCGAAATCATTGTGGTCAGCAGTCCCGCACCCAGCAGCTCGGTGCTGCAGTCCCGCCTCAGTGAGGCGCGGGCGTATATTAAGTAATGAAGAAAACAGGAAGGCCGGGGCAAGCTTCCCCGGCACTATGGGGGCAAAAAAAGAATTCATCATCCGGGCCGGACAGGGGTATACGCCCTTGAGAAGCCCGGATCCCGGCGAAACATGCGCCGGGAACAATCGTGATAAAAGGAAGAAGAAATTCAAGCAGTTGCCGGGCTCGACATGAGTTTAAACGTTTAAATATAAAATTATGTCGAATTTTGTCGTTTAGGATACTTTTTCGGCCAAGAACGACGGCCGGCTGTCGACGCTAATCAGACACAGGAGAAAAGGACAACACGGCAGCAGTAAAACAACACGCTCCCTTTCCAAAAGAAAGGGGAAACCAATGCGTAGAAACTATGCGGCAAAATGGATCAGCACACTTCTCTCCCTGCTGTTACTCTTCGGGGCATCGTCCTGGACCGTGTCAGCACAGGAGGAAGATCTTTGTGTTCCGCTGGAAGCGCCGGCGGGGTACGGGGATCAACAGGAAGAGGAACCAAGCAGCGCTCCGACGGTGGGGGTCAATGCGATTGCCGACGCCGTGGGGGATGACGAAAAAACCCAGGAGATTCTGAGAAGGACGGCGGCGCTTGCACAACTGTCCCTGCCCTCCGACATCTATGCCACGCAGCCGAGCTGGTCGGGCGGGTACTATGCCCCAGGGCAGCTCAGAGACAGCTACCTCGCCGTCGCGCGCGAGCACGTCAGCTTCATCCGCTACATCGCCGGACTGCCGGCGGTGGAGCTCAGTGCGCCGCTTTCGGAAAACGCGCAGTACGGCGCCACGCTGATGCAGGCGACCGGGCTTTTCCAGCACGAAATCCCGCTGAGCGCAAAGCCCGCCAACATGTCGTCCGACTTCTTCACCAAGGGCAACGCCGCCCTGGGGAGCAGCAACCTGGGCGTCGGGCACAGCGATGTGGTGCGCTTCAACTATTCCTGTCTCAATGACTCAAGCGCCAGCAACATTGCCCGCATGGGCCACCGAGGGTGGCTTCTCGCGGGCAGGCTCAAGTACATCGGTTTTGGACGCACGGGCTCTTACAGTGTGTCCAAAGTGTTTGACACAAGCGGGCCCGCACTCGTCGCAGGGCGCACCATTTCCTGGCCGAGTGAAGGGGTGTTCCCCCTGAACCTGCTCGACGATACCTACAGCGATTACAACATCGGCTGGACGCTGCATCTTCAGTCGGGCGATTACACCGGTGTGGAGTCGGCGGGCGTCACACTGACCCGCAGGCGCGACGGTACGGTCTGGCGCTTCGGCTCGGCGGGCAGCGGCGAATTTTACGTGAGCGGCGGCTACGGCGGCTATCAGCAGCTGATTTTCCGCCCGGACAAAAACACCCTGGGCGACTACCGCGCGGGGGACATCTTTGACGTGCGGGTGACTGGGCTGGTGCGAAGGAGCACCGGACAGGCAGCCACGATCGCGTATGCGGTCACGGTGATCGACACCGTGCTGACCGAGCGGGTCGAGCTCAACACGACCGTGCTGTCCCTGCTGCCGGGGCAGATCGGTATGCTGATGGCACGCAAGGTGCCCGAGCAAAGTCTCGAAAAAATTACATGGACTTCCTCGAACCCCGCCGTCGCCACGGTCGACGACAACGGGATGGTGTCCGCGGTGAAGGCGGGGACAACCGTGATCAGGGCGACGTCCCTGAATGGGAAAACCGTATCATGTACGGTTACGGTGCAGCCGGTTACACCCACCGGCGTGACAGTCAGCCCGCGCGCCGTGAGCGTGCCGGCGCTGGACAGCACAACCCTGACTGCGGCCGTGTTCCCGGCGAACGCAACCGACCCCACAGTGCAATGGTCTACCTCCGACGCCTCGGTCGCGACGGTGCAAGACGGCGTGGTGTACGCCTGGAATGAGGGCGTCGCGACCATTACGGCGCGCACAGCGAACGGAAAAACCGACAGCTGCACGGTGACGGTCACCCCCATGGTGCCGCTCAGCGTCACGATGGTTCCCCGTACGTTTGTCCTGGCGAAGGACGCGGCTGTCCGTCTGACGCACAGCGTCTATCCGTCGGGCGCGGCCAATAAGTCGGTGACCTGGTATTCGGGCAATCCGGCGGTTGCGCCGGTCGATCAGTACGGCAATGTATACGGCCTGTCGCCGGGCACAGCGGTCATCACCGTCCGCACCTGGAACGGCCGGGAGGACACCTGCGTGGTGACCGTCCTGCCCGCCCTGCCCACAAGCGTGACCCTGGACGCGGAGGAACTGACGCTGGAGATCGGCACGCTGTGCACCTTGTTTGCGGCATTTACCCCTGCGAATTGCGATGACCGGTCGCTGACCTTTACATCCTCCGACACTTCGGTCGCTGTGGTGAGCGAGGCGGGCGGAAGGATTCACGCCCTGAAAGCGGGGAAGGCGACCATAACGGCCACCACGGTCAACGGCCTGACGGCCAAATGCGAGCTCACAATCGTAGCGCCGCTTGTGCTGCCCGAGTCGGTGAGCCTTTCCCAACGAACCATGACGCTCACGCAGCTGACTTTCGGCAAGCTGTCCGCTGCGGTTTTTCCCTCCAATGCCACAGACAACTCGGTGACATGGACAAGCTCGGACAGCCGCATCGCGGCGGTGGGGCAGGACGGGACGATTGCCGCGCTCAGCACGGGCACGGTGGTCATCACGGCGGAGAGCTGGAACGGAAAGACCGACAGCTGTACGGTGACCATTGCTGCGCCGGTCGTACCCAGCCTGGTCAGCGTATCGCCCAGCGGCCTGACACTTGAGATGGGCAAAACGACGTTGCTGTACGCCACGGTGCTGCCCGCAAATGCGCAGGACAAGAGCGTGACCTGGTCGTCATCCTCCACATCCATCGCGACCGTGTCGCAAACCGGCGTAATTACAGGCGTCAAACCCGGCGCAGCCACCATTACGGCGCGCACCTGGAATGGAAAGACGGCAAGCTGTACCGTGACGGTGTATGAGGACAAGTATGTCTCGGTGCGCATCGGGTACACGAAGGCCATCGACAACGGCGTCAGAACCACGGTGGATGATGCGGGCACGGCGCCGCTCAAAATTTCGGGCAAGGCCATGCTTCCCATTCGGTCGGTCAGCACGCGCATGGGCGCCAAGGTGACCTATGTCAACGACGCCACCCCCATCACAGTGGTGTATGAGGGCATAACGGTCAGCTTCCTGCTGGGGAGCACCACCATGAAGGTGACCGAAAACAACAAAACCACCACGTCCGCGATGGACATTGCCGCGCAGAAGGTGGGCGGAAAGACCTTCATCCCCCTGCGCGCGATTGGTCAGGCGCTCGGCTTCAACGTCTATTATGACAACGACACCGAGATTGTCGTGATCAGCAACCCCGCGCCCGGCAGCGCGGTGCTGCAGGCACGGCTGAATGAGGCCAAGGCATATATCAAATAATTAAGCGCAGCGAATGAGGATGGGCGGGAAAGCGTTGGCTTTCCCGCCTTTTCGTTTATATAAATATACGCAAAGTTTTCCGGTTGTGCAGTTGAATTGATTTGTGGTATAATGGTTGCAATGTGTCGTACGGAGGTTCTGTATGACAAAAAATGACAATATTTGTGAGGTTGAGGCATGGACTATTACGCCAGTGAATCGCTGAAAAAACACTATGACTGGAAGGGCAAAATTGAAGTGGTCTGCCGGACGCCGCTGACCACGCGGGACGAGCTGTCCATCGCGTACACGCCCGGTGTCGCGCAGCCCTGTCTGGAAATTCAGGAAAACCCCGAGCTGAGCTTCACCCTGACCCGCAGGGGCAATCTGGTCGCGGTGGTCACCGATGGCACGGCGGTGCTGGGACTGGGCGACATCGGCCCCGAGGCGGGCATGCCGGTCATGGAGGGCAAATGCGCCCTCTTTAAGACCTTTGCCGATGTGGACGCGTTCCCGCTGTGCATCCGTTCGAAGGACGTCGACGAGATCGTGAACACGGTGGCGCTGCTCGCCGGTTCCTTCGGCGGCATAAACCTGGAGGATATTTCCGCCCCCCGCTGCTTTGAGATCGAGCGCAGGCTGCGCGAACGGTGTGACATCCCGATTTTCCATGACGACCAGCACGGCACGGCGGTTGTGGCGCTGGCGGCGATGATCAACGCGCTCAAAATCGTGGGCAAAAAGCTCGAGGACATCAAGGTGGTCACCTCGGGCGCGGGCGCGGCCGGCATCGCGGTGATCAGCCTGCTGCAATCGATGGGGCTCAGACACGTGATTCTGTGCGACAGCCAGGGCGCCATCTACGAGGGCCGGGAGGGCCTCAACAAGGAAAAAGCGGAAATGGCGAAAATTTCCAACAACAACAAGGAAAAGGGCTCGCTTGGAGAGGTCATCCGCGGCGCGGACGTTTTTATCGGGGTATCGGTGCCGGGCACGGTTACGCCCGACATGGTAGGAAGCATGGCCAAGAATCCTGTGCTTTTCCCGATGTCCAACCCCACGCCCGAGATTATGCCCGACCTTGCCTTTGCGGCAGGCGCGGCGGTCGTGGGCACCGGGCGGTCGGATTTCCCCAACCAGATCAACAACGTCCTCGCCTTTCCGGGCATTTTCCGCGGGGCGCTCGACGTGCGGGCGAGCACGATCAATGATGAGATGAAAATTGCCGCCGCTTATGCGATTGCGGGCATCGTGACCCCCGAGGAGCTGTGCCCCGAATACATCATTCCGTCCGCGCTCGACGTAAAGGTGAGCGCTGCCGTGGCGCAGGCCGTGGCGCAGGCCGCCCGGGAGACCGGCGTGGCGCGGGCATAACCGCCTCTAAATATAGGATGCGCTTTATTAATTACGGGCACAATTCATAAAAAGTTCATGCTGAGTTGACAAAATTGATATTGAAGATGCCTGTCCGGTTCGTGTATTCTAAATACAGTGAGGTACAAAACTAGGATTTGGAGGAAAAAACATGAAGAACAAAAAATGGTTGCTTTCTGCGGTGATGGCAATGGTCGTGCTGGTCATGATGACCGGAACAGCCCTGACGGCGTCGGCAGCGGCGGTCAACTTCTCGGTCAGCGGCGGGTCGGTCAAGGCGGGCGACACCATTGCGGTCGAGGTGTCCGTCAAAGGAAACGGCATTGCGGGCATTGAGGGCGAGTTGGTCTTTGACGACGCGGCCTTTTCCATTGCGAATGCGGAGCAAACCGACGTTTTGGATCCCAACGGCATCGTAATTTTTAATGAAACAGACGGAAAATTCGGAACGGGCAAATTTGTATACGCCTCGGCCAAAAGCAAGGATTTAAACGGAACGGTTTTTACATACACCCTTAAGGCGCTGGACACCGCCAACGGAGACTATGAGCTGAAATTCGACGGACTGATGGTCGCAGGACAGGACGGCAAGGAGATCGAATCGGAGGGAGGCACCGCCCTCCTGAAGGTGCAGGGCACCGGCACGCCCCATCAGGTTGCGGGAAAAACCTCGGCGGGCGGCGACAGTACGATGCTGATCCTCATCATTGCGGGCGTTGTGCTTGCGGGACTGGTCGCCGTATTTATCGTACTGAGCATCCGCAAAAAGAGAGTGGGCGGATACTACCGATAAGAAGCAGGCCGCACTATACGGAGAACCCCGGGAACTCTGTGTTTGAGGTATAAATCAACATATCCATGAAAAGGAACTATAGGAGGAAATCAATATGAAAAAGAAACTATTCTCAGGCGTGCTGGCGCTTGCACTGATGCTGTCCCTGCTGACCGGTATGGCGATGCCCGCATCAGCAGAAGTCGGCACGGCGATCCTTTCGGTGGCCAACATCCAGGCGGGCACAGGCGACACGGTCGTGGTCAATGTCAGCCTGAACACCCAGGGCACCAAAGTGAAGGGCATACAGTTTCAGATCAAGCATGACAAAAATGTGCTCACACTTACGAAGATCGAGGAAACCTCGCTGATTTCGGGCAGTATTAGCCCGGTTACGGACGTCAGCAAGGGAAGATTTATCTTTGGAGATACTAGGAGCAAAGCCTACAACGGCGTGATTGCGCAGTACACATACAAGGTCAGCGCGGGCGCGGCAATTGGCAAGTCATCTCTGGAAGTAGTAAAGGACGATAAAATAGTGGGGACCTCTCTGGAAGAATTAGGGTTTTGCGTTTACGATGTAGATGACAATAGTCTTACCACAACCGCGTCGAATGGCTCGGTTACCGTGATTGCGGCCCCGACCCAAATTGCCGTAACCCCCGCGACGCTCTCCCTGAAGGCGGGACAGAAGTCCAACCTGACCGTTGCGTTTACCCCCTCCACCGTGCCCAACCAGACCGTGTCCTGGAAAACCTCCAATGCGCAGGTGGCAACCGTGAACGCGGCCGGACAGGTCACTGCGGTCAAAAACGGCACAGCGACCCTGACCGCCACGTCGCTCATCGGCAAGAAGACAGCCACCTGTAAGGTGACGGTCTCCATGGCCTCTTCCTATGTGACTATGCGCATGAACAAGACAAAGGCAGTCCTGAACGGCAAGCAGGTCAACATCGATGACACCTTTACCCAAACCTATCCCTTCACAGTCAGCGGCCGCACCATGCTTCCCATCCGCT
The DNA here is from genome assembly GCA_031551875.1 of Oscillospiraceae bacterium. GTDB lineage: Bacteria > Bacillota > Clostridia > Oscillospirales > Acutalibacteraceae > JAVBNA01. Next base: position 14,892 of record JAVBNA010000006.1, read on the forward strand.
TTGTAGCAACGAAAATGGGCGGCAGCACCAAGTATATCAGCGACAATGATCCCATCACCATCACCTACGGCAACTATCAGCTGGTACTGAAGATCGGCAGCAAAACCATGACGAAGTACGACTATTCGGTCAACCCGAACGGCGTCAAAACCAACGTCACCCTGGACGTCGCCGCGACCAAGAGATCCGGGAGAGTATATATCCCGCTGCGCGCCGTCGGTGAGGAGCTGGGCTTCCACGTTCATTATGACAACACGGGCAAGTATATCATTGTTTCCAACCCGAAAATGAGCTCGGCGGTCATTAACGCGCGCATCGCCGAGGCCAAAAAGTATTTCTAAGAACCGCAGAGCAAGGAACACAAACCGGCACGCCCCGATCTTTAAGGTCGGGGTATGCCGGTATCTTCTGTGAGGAAAGGGCGGGATGCGGTGAAGCCGTCGTTTGCCCCCTCCATGATGTGCATGGATTACCTGAAAATTCAGGAGCAGATGGGCATCCTCAATGAGCGGGCCGATCTGTACCATGTGGACGTCATGGATGGGCACTTCTGTAAAAATATGGCGCTGTCACCCGACATTGTACGCGCCTTCGGCATACTGGCCAGGCTCCCGATGGAGGCTCATCTGATGACCACCAACCCGGAGGACTGGCTTTCGGTGTTTGCGCAGGCGGGCGTGTCCATCCTGTCGCCCCATGCCGAAACGCTGCGCGGAAAGGCTGACCGGGTCTTTGACGAGATTGAGGCGCTGGGCTGCCGTGTGGGACTGACGCTGTGTCCGGGCACGCCCCTCTCGGAGGTGCGCGGCTGCCTTGGCCGGGTGGAGCGGCTGACCATCATGACCGTGCAGCCCGGCTTTGCCGGACAGGCCTTTTTGGAGGATATGCTGGAAAAGGTCTCGGAGGCAAAAGCGCTCCGGGAGGAGCTGGGCGCCTCCTTCGTCATTCAGGCCGACGGCGCGTGCAACGCGTCCACCTTTTCGCGGCTGCGCGCGGCGGGCGCCGACTGCTTTGTCGCGGGAAGCACAGGGCTATTTTCCCTCCATGAGGATCTCGAGCGCGCCTGGGAAATGATGCTCCTCGACGCGGGCGTGCAGGAATAACAATGATATGCAAGCATAAAGACCCCCGGAAGCGCCGCTTCCGGGGGTTTTTATGCTATTTTGCGTACAGCGCGATATACTGGTCGACGTTGCTGGGTAGAACCAGCCGATAGGGAAGCCGGACATATTTGCCGTCCTGGAGCCTGATGTCGGAGGGCAGTGTGCCTCCGCCGCGCAGCCAGCAGGCCATTTCGACGAGCGCCCGGGCCTGGCCGTCGGCGTCGTTGAACACCGTGGCAGCCATTTTGCCGCCTTTAACCGCCTCAAGCCCCTCCCGCGTGCCGTCGATGCCCACGATGAGCGGCCAGTCGGTGCGTTCGATGTCGGCTTTTTCCAGCGCGTCAATCGCGCCCAGCGCCATATCGTCGTTGTTGGCGAGCACCACTTCCATGTTTTTCTGATCAGAGCTGCCGGGGGGGTATTTGTCCAGCCACTGACTCATCTTGGTTTCGGCCACGGCGCGCGACCAGTTGGCAATGGCGCCGTCCAGCCGTTCCACTGCGACGCCCTTTGCACGCAGGGTTTCGATGCTGTACTGGGTGCGGAAGATGGCGTCCTGATGACCCGCCTCTCCTTCGAGCATCACATATTGCAGGCTGCCGTCGCCGCTCCGGTCAATCGACTTGTCTGCGGCAAACAGGTCGGCGACCAGCTGCCCCTGCAGCTGTCCCGACACTTTTGATTCGGCGCCCACGTAGTACAGATTTTGGCTGCGTTCAATGTCGGCGGGCACCAGCTCGCGGTTGAAGAACAGCACGGGCACGCCCGCCGTCTCGGCTTTGTTGACAATCGAGGAGACATCGGTTCGGTCGACCAGGTTGATGCACAGCAGGTCACAGCCCGAGCTTAAAAAAGTGTCCACCTGGTTGTTTTGGATCACTTGGCTGCCGTCGGCGCTCTCGAAGATCAGGGTGAAGCTGTACTTGTTCGTATTTTCCTTTTCCTTGAGGTAATGGTTAAAGCGCTCGGTCAGGAGGGAGATAAAGGTGTCGTACTGGTCGTAGACGCTGACGCCGATCCGGATGCGAGTGGCGTTGTCGGCCGGCTGTCCTTCCTCCGGCCGGCAGGCGGCCAGCGAAGCAAGCAGGGCGAACGTCAGCAGGAGGGAAACAAGCTTTTTCAATCACGGTACCTCCTTATAGTTGTCGCGGTGCCTCAGCGGATGGAGGGGAACAAAAACTGCTCGACATCCTTTTGATACAGGTTATCCTTGCGCACCAGAAAGCTGTCCGTGTCGGTCAGCGGAAGCGACGGGTTCAATTTCATGGCCTGTGCGAGCGCCGCCATCGCGTTCCACCCGACGCCGTACTCGTTGCCATAGCAGATTTCGCGCACCAGCTGCCGGTCGAGGTAGTAGAGAATCTTTTCGCTGCTCCCAATGCCGTACAGGCGGGGGCGGGCCTTGGCGGCCTGGGTGGCGTCGATGGCCGCCTCAAGTGTCTGGGGGTCAAAGGCGACGACCGCATTACGGGGGCTTTCGAGCAGTCGTCCGGTCAGATAGTCCACCGTGTTGTCCCCGCCCGCGCTTTCCCATTCAGTCACGTCGATGCCGCTCGCCTCCATGTGCGCCTTAAAGGTCTCATAGCGCAGACGGAGATTTTCGTGCCCCATGTTTTCCTTGAGAAGGATCACGCTGGTTTCGTCCTGGATCAGCCCGTCGGCCAGCTGGCCTGCCATCTGCACATCATCGAGCGTCACCGCGGACAACTCCGGATCCTCTTCACCGGGCACCGCCTCCAGCAGCACCACGGGGATCTGAGCGGGCAGCTCCTTAACATAGTTCCGAATCATGACGCTTTGCCCGGGGGCGATCAGCAGCCCCTGCACGCCATCGGCGATCTCCCGCTCGATGATCTCCTTTTGCTGGTCGGGCGTATCGCGGTCGGACAGCTTAATGATCGGGGTGTTGATGCCCAGCGTTTCGCACGCCTGCTGGATGCCCTGGTTGAGGGAGGTCCAGCGGTCGGACACCCCCTCGTACAGGATGACCGAGACGTGGGGCGAGGCCTGGCTTCGCTCGATTGTTTCCGCCTGAATGAACACAATGACAATCTCGGCGAAGAAGATGAAGGCAAGCGCGTATAAGAGAATCCGTTTGTATTTCTTCATGATGGTTCCTCCGGCGGCAGCGTGTCCGCCGCCTCCTGCCTGGGCAGGCGGATGCGGATGGTGGTGCCCTCGTCCAGCTCGCTCTCGATCGACAGGCCGTACTGCGGCCCGTACAGGAGACGAATGCGCTGGTTGACGTTGCGCAGGCCGATGCCAGAGCCGCGCCGCCTGACGCCGTCCGAATCGCTTTCTCCGCTCCGGGGCGGCTCGTCGGACAGCAGGCGCTCGATCTTGTCCTCGGTCATGCCCAGCCCGTTGTCCGACACCTCGAGGCAGATGTCGTCTCCGTCTGCGTATCCGCAGATTGTGATCAGCCCGTCGCCGTCCATGTATTCCATCGCGTGATAGATGGCGTTTTCAATGAGCGGCTGGAGAATGAGCTTGATCGTGGAATAGCGTTCAATGTCCGAATCCACCTCGAATTCCACCCGGAACTTGTTTTTATACCGGATTTTCTGAATGTACAGGTAGTGACGGGCGTGCTGCAGCTCCGACTTGATGGAGATGATGTTCTGCCCGTTGGAGAGGGAGATGCGGAAGAGGCTTGCGAGCGCCGTCACCATGGACACCCCCTCCTCATACCGCCCGCTCTCCACCATCCAGACGATGGAGTCGAGGGTGTTATAGAGGAAGTGGGGGTTAATCTGGGACTGAAGCGCGTCAAATTCGCTCTTGCGCTTGAGCTCCTGCTCGTGGATGATGTCATCCATGAGCACGCGCAGCTGTTCCACCACCGACTTGATCGTGCGGCCGAGGTGCTCGATCTCATAGGGCCCGCCGATGAAGATGTCGGAGGTCAGGTCGCCCTTTTCCAGCATCTTGATGGAGGCGTCGAGTTTTTTTATGGGGTTGGCGACGCGGTTGGACACGAGGCTGTTGACCGTGATGAGCACCAGCACTGCCAGGCCCATGATGCCGAAGGCGAGCAGCCGGGTCTGACGGCTGGACACCGCAAAGGCGCTTTCGGGGATGACGCACACCAGCCGCCAGCCGGTGTAGCTCAGGCTCTTGACGATGATCTGCTTGTTTTCCCCACCGGAAAATTCGTCGTGGACGCCGTCCCCGTAGCCGGGGAGGAGGTCGTTGCTCTCCTCAAAGAGGCCGGCGGAGATCATTTTGGATTTGGGGTGGTAGATGATTTCCCCGTCCTGGTCGACCAGATAGATGTACCCGTAGCTTTTTTCGGTCATCTGAGTGAAGATCTGCTCAATGCCGGTGTACTTCATGTCGACCAGCAGCACGCCGGGATAGGTGTCGCCCCCCTCCATCAGCGTGACCATGCGGGAGAGCGAAACTGTCCAGTTGTATTTGAAATTGGAGGACTCAAACAGGTTTTGCACGTGGGGGGTGGAGAAATGCTGGTTTTCGATGACCTGGCGGGCGCTCAAAAACCACGCCTGTGAGGAGGGCTTGATGCCCGGCTTGAGGGTGGCGACCGGCGCGGCGCTCAGGAGGTTTCCCTTATAATCAAAGACCGCGACGCTCATGAGCGTGTCCCGGTTGACCTCGTACACCAGGTTCATCTCGGAGGACAGGTTGTTTTTGGACAGGTCGGCGTTTTTGATGATGCTGTAGTACATGGAGTCGGAGATGCGCAGCATGCTGCGGGTGTAGACGGTCATGTTCAGAGAAATCTGGCCCAGCAGCTGCTCGTTGTCCTGGATGATGGTATTTTTCTGGTTGTCGGCATACTGGTTGTACAGCAGAATGCCCATGGCGAGCATACAGATGGCCGCCACAAAGGTGAAGGCGATCGAGATGGTCAGCTGGATGCTTTTGGTGCGGTAAAAATGGCCCAGCTGGTCAAGTATTTTTTTGATCCTTGTCATAGCCCTTCATCCTGTCCGTCCGGTATTTGGAGGGGGTGGTCCCCGTTTTCTTCTTGAACACATAGCTGAAATAGTTGGGGTCGAGATAGCCGACCTTTTCGGCGATGACATAGGTTTTGTCGTCGGTCTCGCACAGGTATTCGATGGCCTTCTCGATGCGCACGCGGGTCAGATAGCCCACAAAGCTGTCGCCGGTTTCCTTTTTAAAGATGGTGGAAAAGTAAGCGGGGCTGACGCTCAGGATACTGCACAGCGTGTCCACCGAGAGGTCGCTGTCGGAAAAATGCCCGGTGATGTAGTCGCGGGCGGTTTCCACTAGCTTTTTGGTGAACACTTTGCGCTCGCGCAGCAAGATCACCCGAAGCTGTTCGCACTTGTCCTGCATAAAGGAGAGCATTTTTTCAATTGTATCAAACTGCCCGGTGGTTTTGTCGAGCAGCAGCGCGTGCAGCTCGTCTGTCTGCTTTTCCAGGCCGTACTCCTTGATAAGTCCCAGAAGCTCGGCGGTCAGGTCGAGCTGGAGCATCTGATAACGCATGCGCGACAGTCCGCTCATTTTGGCATCCTGCAAAAGCGTGCGGAAGGCCTCCTCCAGATCCTCCCCCCGCCCGACCTTGATCTGACGCAGGATCTCGTCGAGATAGCGCGAGCCGGAGAAGTCGCTTTCGGGTGTGACCGGATTGATGTCGCCGATGTAAATGCACTGGCCGGGGCCGACATAGCTCTGGTAACTTGTGGCGTCAAGCGCCTCAAAGTAGGAGCGGGAAATGTCATACAGCTCGGTGCACTTGTGCCCCAGCCCGATGGACAGCTCCAGTCCCAAAAGCTTTTTGGCGGCGGGAAAGAGGGGGGCGAGCCGGGCGGTCAGCGTGCGGATCTCGACCCCCTTCCGCAGCGAAAAGAGCAGCACCAGCCTCTCAAGCGACTGGATGATTTTACAGGGGATGTCCTGACTGAGCGTCTCGGCGACCACGCCCTGAAGCGAATAGGTCAGCATCCGGGTTTCGGCGCCGGCCTCCTCTTCGCTCAGCACAAGCACCGCCACGCAGTATTCCTCCGCCTCAATGTCGAGCTCAAATTCGCGCAGCCGGTCGCTGATGCGTCCCGCCTCAATGTGACCCTCCAAAAGGCTCAGCAGCAGCTGCTGGCGCATCATGGGCAGGCTTTCCTCATAATATTTGCGCATGCGCTCGAGGTTGCGGCTGCGCGCGAACTCCGCGTCCAGCGACGCTTTGATGCGTTTGAAAACCTCCTCAAGCTCCTGGGCGTTGATGGGCTTGAGAATGTATTCCTCCACCTCAAGCTTGATGGCCTCTTTGGCATACTGAAAGTCGTCAAAGCCGGAGAAAATGGCGGTCTTGATGCCGGGCAGCAGCTGCTTGACCCGGCGGCAGAAGGTCAGCCCGTCCATAAAGGGCATCCGGATGTCGGTCATGACCACGTCGGGGCGAAGCTGCTCGCACAGCTCGAGCGCTTCCTCGCCGTTGGCCGCCTCGCCCACCACCTCGAAGCCGATGGCGTTCCAGTCTAGCTTTTTGATGATGGCCTGCCGAACCTCTTCCTCGTCGTCCACCAGAATAAAACGATATAAGTCCATAAAACGGTTGTGTCCTCCCAATATCTGTTAAAATCTGACAATTTATTAGATCATGAAAATTCATCTATGAGCAATACCCTTACCTTATTATAGCGAAAACCGCAGACGATGTAAAGTCGGGGGAAAAAGAAGAAAACCGATGTACTATAATGTAAGCAACGAAACCAAAGGAGGAATCAACATGAAAAAAATACTGTGCATTTGCCTGCTTGCGTGCCTGATGCTTTCCCTCGCGGCCTGTGAGCCGACCCAGCCGCCCGAACCGGTGTCGGCCGCGCCCGCCGTGACCAGCATGCCAGTGACTGAAATCACGCTGGGCGTGCTGATCTACAAATTCGACGACACCTACATTTCCACCGTCCGTAAGGCAATCGAGATCTACGCGGCTTCCGCGTCCGTCAAAGTCACCCTCAACATGCAGGACGGGAAAGGCGACCAGGCGACGCAAAACGACCAGATGGACGTTCTCTGCCAGCAGAAGGTCAACGCGATTTTGATCAACGCGGTGGACGCCGGCACGGCACAGGGTCTGGCCGACAAGGCCAAAGCGGCGGGCATTCCCGCAATCTTCTTCAACCGCGAGCCTGACGCTTCGGTCATCAAGTCGTGCGACGGGCTGTTTGTGGGGACGACGGCTTCCGAGGCGGGTGTTGCGCAGGGGGACATTCTGGCCGATTTGTGGGAAGAGGATAAGGAGGAAATTGACCGCAACGGCGACGGAAAATGCCAGTACCTGATTGTCAAGGGAGAGCCTGGATGCCCCGAGGCGGAAGCGCGCTCCATGTATTGCGTCGACCAGGCGGCCGCCCGCGGGGTGAAGATGGAAAACCTTGAAGAAGGGCCGATTGTTGCCAACTGGGACTCCGGCCAGGCTCAGACCGCGATGGAAGCCAAAATCCCCGCGCACAAAGACAAGATCGAAGCTGTGTTCTGCAACAACGACGACATGGCGCTCGGCGTAATCGCCGCTCTCCAGAGCGCCGGCTATAACAAGGGAGGCCCGGCCGACGGCAAGTGGATCCCGGTGCTTGGCATCGACGCGACCTACTACGGCATGGAGAAAGTCATGGAAGGCAGCATGTACGGCACGGTGAAGCAGGACGGCGACGCGATGGGAAAATGCCTTGTAACGGTGGCGGCAAACGCGGCGGCGGGCGCGGCGGCGCCCTATGTTGAGGGCACTGAATATACCCTTGCCGCCGACGGCGTTTCGGTGCGCATTCCCTACGCAAAGGTCATCACAGAACGAGAATAAGGAGGGGTTTTCATGAAAAAAGTTTTCTCGGTCATTTTCGCGGTCTTACTGTTTGTGTCCCTGTCAGCCTGCCGGGTGGCCGTGCCTGAACCGATGTCCTCCGCACCGGTGGTGACCAGTACGCCGGTGCCTGAGATCACGCTGGGGGTGCTGTTCTACAAGTTCGACGACACCTACATTTCCACCGTCCGTAAGGCGATCGAGACCTATGCGGCTTCCGCGTCCGTCAAAGTCACCCTCAACATGCAGGACGGGGAAGGAGACCAGGCGGCGCAGAATGACCAGATGGACATTCTTTGTCAGCAGAAAGTCAACGCGATTCTGATCAACGCGGTGGACGCCGGCGCGGCGCAGGGTCTGGCCGACAAGGCAAAAAAGGCGAACATCCCCGCGATCTTCTTCAACCGCGAGCCCGACAAAGCGGTTATCGAATCGTGCAGCGGGCTGTTTGTGGGGACGACGGCCTCCGAAGCCGGCGTCTTGCAGGGGAACATTCTGGCCGACCTGTGGGAGAAGGACGAGGCAAAGATTGACCGCAACGGCGACGGAAAATGTCAGTACATTGTTTTTAAGGGGGAGCCGAGCAGCAGCGAGGCAGGGGAGAGCCGCACCAAGTTCTGCGTCGACCAGGCGGTCGCCCGCGGGGTGGAGATGGATTCGATTAATAAGGAGCCCATTGTCGCCAACTGGGCGACTGCTGAAGCGCAGACTCAGATGGAAGTCAGACTGAAAAAACACAAAAACAAAATTGAGGCCGTGTTTTGCAACAATGACGACATGGCGCTGGGCGTGATCATGGCGCTACAGGACGCGGGCTGGAACAAGGGCGGGCCGGACGACGGCAAGTGGATCCCGGTGATCGGCGTGGACGCGACCGCCGCAGGGTTGGCGGCTGTGGACAAAGGGACGATGTACGGCACGGTCAAGCAGGACGGAGAAACGATGGGCAGATGTCTTGTGGAGGTTGCCGTCAATGCCGCGTCCGGCGCTCCCTCGCCTTATTTGGAGGGCACCGGTTATGCGCTTGCCGAGGACGGCTTTTCGGTGCGCATTCCCTACGCGGCAGTCGTACAAAACTAAAGAATTTTCGCCTTTTTTCGTCTTTCCGGTGGTCAAATGGGCACGTTTTTTAAGAAAACTGGGAAAATGCAACAAGAGGAAAGAGGGACATTCATGCAAAACGTGCAAACTGTAAAGAAATTCAAGGGTTCTGTAAAAAATTTTCTATAGGTTTTCAGGGAACACGTTGCTATAATACAAGAGCAAACTCGTGGTCCCCTCTGTGGACCGCGGCAACATTTTAAGGAGGTTTTTGTATGAAAAAGTTCTTAGCATCGATTCTCGTTGGCTGCATGGTTCTTGCTTTCGCATCCTGCGGAACAACTCCCCCCGCAACCACCAGCACCCCCTCGACGGCTCCCACGGAGTCCGTTCCGCCCGTGGATGACGAAGTCACCATTGGTGTCCTGATCTACAAGTTCGACGACACCTACATCTCCACGGTTCGTCAGGCAATTGAGAGCTATGCCGCTTCCGCTGCTGTCAAGGTTACCCTTGCGATGCAGGACGGTAAAGGCGATCAGGCTGCTCAGAACGACCAGATGGACGTTCTCTGCCAGCAGAAGGTCAACGCGATTCTGATCAACGCTGTTGACGCCGGCGCGGCCCAGGGCCTTGCTGACAAAGCCAAAGCGGCGAACATCCCCGCGATCTTCTTCAACCGTGAGCCCGACAAAGCAGTTGTCGAATCCTGTGGCGGCCTGTTCGTTGGCACCACTGCCTCCGAAGCCGGCGTTATGCAGGGCGACATCCTCGCCGAGCTGTGGGCTTCTGACAAGAAGTATGACCTCAATGGCGACGGCAAATGCCAGTACCTCGTATTCAAAGGCGAGCCCGGCAACCCCGAGGCTGAAGCCCGCACCAAGTTCTGCGTCGACCAGGCTGTTGCCAAGGGCGTCCAGATGGAAAACCTTGAAAAAGAGCCGATCGTTGCCAACTGGGCGACTGCTGAAGCTCAGTCCGCGATGGAAGCCAAAATCCCCGCGCACAAAGACAAGATCGAAGCTGTGTTCTGCAACAACGACGACATGGCTCTCGGCGTAATCGCTGCTCTCCAGAGCGCCGGCTACAACAAGGGCGGCCAGGAAGACGGCAAATGGATTCCCGTGATCGGCGTCGACGCGACTGCTGCCGGCATGGAAGCCATCAGCAACAAAACCATGTTTGGTACTGTTAAGCAGGACGGCGACGCGATGGGCAAAGCTCTCGTGGCGCTTGCTGTGAACGCCGCGACCGGCGCTGCGTCCCCCTACACCGAGGGCACCGAATACACGCTTGCTGCTGACGGTTTCTCCGTCCGTATTCCGTACGCTCCGGTTAAATAAAAACTGTACCAAAGCGACTGAATAATTTCAGGTGAATTGGGAAGGGCATCATAAGCCATTATGATGCCCTCTCCTTCGGTTTTAGGCAAAAAAATGGTAAAAAAACACAATAAACAGGACTAAGGAGGTGAGATGGTGGCGACGGAAAGCATTCTTCTGGAAATGAAGGACATTACCAAAAGATTCCCCGGAGTCGTGGCACTGGATCACGTTCAACTGAGTTTGAAAAAAGGTACCGTTCACGCCCTCATGGGAGAAAACGGTGCAGGTAAAAGTACCCTGATGAAATGCCTGTTCGGCATTTATATAGAAGACGAGGGTACAATTAAAATTGACGGCCAGCAAATTCGCTTCAACAATCCGAAGCAGGCGCTGGATCATGGCGTGGCGATGGTGCATCAGGAACTCAATCAGGTGCTTCGCCGCAATGTCATGGAAAATATTTGGTTGGGAAGGTTCCCGCTCAAATTTGGCCTTGTTGACCATAGAGCCATGTATGAGAAGACCAAGCAGATTTTTACAGAGCTTAATATCGATGTGGACCCCAAAAAGGAGATTGGCAAGCTGTCAGTTTCCCAGCGGCAAATGGTAGAAATCGCCAAGGCTGTATCTTACAACGCGAAAATTCTGGTGCTTGATGAGCCGACCTCTTCGCTGACCGAGGAGGAAGTCGCACATCTGTTTAACATCATCAATAAACTTAGGGATCGCGGCGTCGGCGTTATCTATATATCACATAAGATGGAGGAAATCCTGCAGATTTCCAACGAAGTTACCATCATGCGTGACGGACAGTGGGTGGCCACAAAGAACGCCGAGGACCTGACGACCGACGAAATCATCAAGCTGATGGTCGGCCGTGACCTGAGCAACCGATTCCCCCCCAAGACCAACACGCCGAGCGAGGTTCTGATGGAAGTCAAAAACCTCTCGGGCATGTACGCCCCCACCTGTCAGGAGGTTTCCTTTGAGCTGCGCAAGGGCGAGATCCTGGGCGTGGCCGGTCTGGTGGGCGCACGGCGCACCGAGCTGCTGGAGACCATTTTCGGAATCGCCCATCACAGAGGCGGCGAAATTTTGCTCCACGGCAAAAAAGTGGACAACTCCGGTTCCCGCAAGGCGATTGGCAACGGCTTTGCGTTGCTGACCGAGGAGCGTCGGGCGACCGGCATCATCCCGATGCAGTCGATCACGTTTAACACGACGATGGCAAACCTGAGGAACTACACCAAATTTGGACTGCTATCCAACCCCAAAATGGAAGCGGACACCAAAAAAATGGTGGATAGAATGCGGGTGAAAACCCCCAGCACCAAAACACATATCCGCTCCCTGTCCGGCGGTAACCAGCAGAAGGTCATCATTGGCCGCTGGCTGCTCACCAATCCCGAGGTTCTGCTTTTGGACGAGCCGACGCGCGGTATCGACGTCGGATCCAAATACGAGATTTACCAGATGATCATTGACCTCGCCAACGAGGGCAAGGGCATCATGATGGTTTCCTCGGAAATGCCCGAGCTGATCGGTATCTGCGACCGGATTTTGGTCATGAGCAATGGTCGAATGGCCGGGATGTTGGATTATGAGACAGTCCGCAGCGATGCGGCACAAGAAGAAATTTTGCGGCTGGCCGCGAAATACATTTAGACGGGAGGGTCCGGTAATGAGTGCTACAAAAGCAAAGAGTAACTTTAATTTTAAGGAATTCTTAATTAATTACGCGCTGTATATCATTCTTTTGTTAATGATTCTCGTTGTGATCATTATCCGCACAGACTTTTTGGCAATTACCAACTTGATTAATATCCTTCAGCAGGCGTCCACCAAGGGAATCCTGGCGCTTGGCGCCGCCGGCATGATCGTTCTCGCCGGTACTGACCTTTCGGCCGGCCGTGTTCTCGGAACCTGCGCCGTGGTTACGGCGTCTCTGGTGCAGGCGGCTACTTATGCGGGACGCATGTGGCCCGATCTGCCCCAGCTGCCCTGGATTGTGCCGCTGCTCATTTCCATTGTGATCGCGGTTATTTTCTGCTCGATCAACGGCTTCGGCGTCGCGGTGCTCAAGCTGCACGCCTTCATTGTGTCCCTGGGTACCCAGCTGATTGCCTATGGCACGACCTGTCTCTATGTTGAACTGGGTCCGCACGGCGCGGCGGCGATTTCCACGTTTAATCCCTCTTTTCTTAAGCTGGTCAATGGCGGCATTCCGATCACAAAAGACATTCAAATTCCTTTTTTGATTTTATATTTTGCCGCCGCGGCCATTATCATGTGGTTTGTATGGAATAAGACCACTCTCGGCAAAAACATGTTCGCCATCGGCGGCAACAAAGAGGCCGCTGCGGTTTCGGGCGTCAACCTGACCAAAAGCATCATGGGTGTTTATCTGGTCGCCGGTGTTCTGTACGGCGTTTCTGCGTTCCTGGAGACCGGACGTATCCAGTCGGCCAACACCATGACCGGTTTGAACTATGACCTGGACGCCATTTCGGGCTGCGTCATCGGCGGTGTTTCCTTCTCGGGCGGCGTCGGTACGATACCCGGCGTGGTCATCGGCGTTATACTGCTGCAGGTCATCAACTACAGTCTCGCCTTCCTGGGCGTTGGCTCCTACTACCAGTACATCATCAAGGGCCTGATCATCATTCTGGCCGTTTCGATTGACGTGCGCAAATATCTCGTTAAGAAATAAACCTGCCCATTTGGAGAACCGAAACAATCCCGGTACTGCGTCCCGTGCCGTTTTGGCATTGTGAGACTGGAGGGCTTGGCGTGTGTGAGGATCAACATCTCCATAGAGTTCGGTTCAAGTATGCGCAGTACATGTGCACTTGGGTGAGCCTGTGCGTGCGTGTCAGCTGGAGCAGAGTGAAACTTGAACTAAATTTTGCATCGTAGACCGACATTCCTGCGCGGGATGCCGGTGCTGGTCGGCGTCGGCTCCCGCAAGGATGCCGACGCCGATTGTCTTTGTCGTGCATCCGGCTCCGTACGCTTTAAGAGGAGGAATTTGTATGCAGACAACAGCAAAACGCAGGCTCCAAAATATGCGAGACTGGAATCCCCCGTACATCTGGGGCATAATAGTCCTTAGCTTTGTGGCCATGGTGGCGATTGCCCGTCCCGACCTTCTTGACGTCCAGAATCTGATCAGCATTTTACAGCAGGCCTCCAACCGTGTGATTATGGCACTGGGTGCGGCGGGAATACTACTTACGGTGGGCGCAGACCTGTCGCTCGGGCGGATTCTGGGTCTATGCATGGTGTTCACCGGGTCGCTTGTGCAATCGGTTACCTATGCAGGGCGCATGTGGCCGGGGCTGCCCGCGCTGCCGCTCTGGATGCCGCTTCTGGTGTCCATACTCATCGCAATGCTCTTCTGTGCGTTCAACGGGCTGGGCGTCGCGGTGTTTAAGCTTCAGAGCTACATCATGACAACCGGCACCCAGCTGATCGCGTACGGAGCCATGTGCCTTTACGTGGAAAGCGGCCCGCACGGCGCGGCGGCAATTTCGACGTTTGCCCCTGAATTTATCAACTTGGTCAACGGCGGCATCCCGATAGCGGGAGAAGTTGAAATCCCCTATTTGCTGCTCTATGGCATCGCGGCGGCACTGCTTGTCTGGCTGATTTGGACAAAGACGCCCTTTGGCAGAAACATGCGCGCTGTGGGAGCCGGTCGCGAGGCGGCCGCCGCATCGGGCATCAAGGTCAACCGTACCATCATGGGCGCGTTTGCGATGGCGGGCGTGCTGTATGGGATAGCTGGATATCTGGATAGCGCGCGGTACGCACCGCTTGGAACATTGGCACGACCGGAGTACACGCTGAATGTCCTGACTGCCTGCCTGATCGGCGGCATGTCGCTGCAGGGCGGCGCGGGCACTGTGCCGGGCGTGGTGATGGGCGTGGTGCTCCTGCAATTCGTCAATTATACCCTGGCCTTTTTGGGCGTCGGCTCCTATTACCAGTATGTCATCAAGGGCCTGCTGCTGATTCTGGCCGCCTCGGTCGATGTGCGCAGGTACCTGCTCCGCAAACAGCGAGCGGAAGAAACAGAACAACAGGAAGGATGAAACCCTTGAAAAACTCAGAATCAGAGCTGCGAAAGAAAGCCGCGGAGCTCAAGCGGCGGGAAGCCGCTCTCAACGAAAAGGAAGCGCGGCTGGAGAATGAGGAGACCGGAAAGCCGCGTATGCGGGACAATCTCTATGCCCGTATCACCATCCCCGTCAAGGTGCTTGACATCATCATCTGGGGCGTCGTGATCCTGCTTGTGCTCGCCGTCGCCATTGGCATTATCATGGGAAACCGTGCGCCCGATTTGCAAGAGGCGCAGTCTGTCGCAAGTTTGTTCTAAAAAAAGGGGTCTGGCACGGTGTGTGCCGGCTCCCTTTTTCGAAACCCCTTGTTTCAGGTGGGGAACGTGTGGTATAATAATCTGTAATTATTCACACAGAGAGTTGGCATGTGACATGACAAAACTGATACGTTCCAAGCGGGTGGTGGTCAAGGTGGGCACCTCCACACTGACTTACGGGGGCGGCGGGCTCAACTTCCGCCGCATTGACAAGCTGGCCCGCGTGCTTTCCGACCTGCACAATTCGGGCAAGGACATCATCTTGGTCAGCTCGGGCGCCATCGGCGTCGGGGTGGGCCTGATGGGCTTTTCCAGCCGTCCGCGCGAAACGCGCTTTAAGCAGGCGCTGGCGGCGGTCGGGCAGTGTGAGCTCATGAACCAGTACGGCAAGTTTTTTTCCGAGTATGGACAGACGGTCGGACAGCTGCTGGTCACCCGCGACGTGATCGAAAACGGGGACACCAAGCGCAACTTTACCAACACGATCGAGGCCCTGCTTGAGATGAAGGTTATCCCGGTGGTCAATGAAAACGACACGGTGGCGACCGACGAGCTGGAGGGCGCGAACATCGGCGACAACGACACGCTGTCAGCAGTGGTGGCGGCGATTGTGGAGGCGGACACGCTGATTTTTCTGACCGATATTGACGGGCTGTACGACGACGACCCGCATAAGAACCCCGACGCGAGGATCATCCCGTGCGTGGAAGGTGTGACCGAGGAGATTAAGGCGCTCGCGGGCGGAAGCGGCTCCAACCGCGGCACTGGCGGCATGGCGACCAAGGTGGCGGCGGCGGAGCTGGCCAACCGCTTTGGCATTGACGTGGTGATCTGCAACGGGGAAACGCCGTCCAGCCTGTATAAATTGTTTGAAGGCGAGCATGTCGGAACAATTTTCGCTGCGGGGAAGGAGACGAAGTCATGACCGAAATGATAAACATGGGAGCGTGCGCGAAGCAGTGCGCCCGCACGCTGCGTACGGCAGGGACGCTCAAAAATGACGCGCTGTACGCGATTGCCGACGCGCTGGTGGCCGAGTGCGCGGACATTCTCGGCGCAAACGCCCTTGACCTTGAGCACGGACAGCAGGCCGGCCTGACCGATTCGCTGCTCGACCGGCTACGTCTGACCGAGGCGCGCGTCAAGGGGATGGCGGACGGCGTGCGGGAGGTGGCCATGCTGCCCGATCCGGTCGGCGAAGTGCTCAGCGGCGGCGTGCGCCCCAACGGGCTGAAAATTACAAAGCTGCGTGTGCCGCTCGGCGTGATCGGCATCATCTATGAGGCGCGCCCCAACGTGACCGCCGACGCGGCCGCCCTTTGCCTCAAGGCGGGCAACGCGGTCATCCTGCGCGGCGGCAAGGAGGCCATCCACTCGAACACCGCGATTGCGGCGATCATGCGCCGCGCAATCGTGCGCGCGGGGCTGTCCGAGGACTGTATCCAGCTTGTGACCGACACCAGCCGGGACAGCGCGGTGGCGCTCATGAACCTGACCGGGTATCTCGATGTACTGATCCCCCGCGGCGGCGCAGGGCTTATAAAATCGGTCGTGGAGAACGCCAAGGTGCCCGTCATCGAGACCGGCACGGGCAACTGCCACGTCTATGTGGACGAAAACGCCGACCTCACCATGGCGGCGGACATCGTGTACAACGGTAAAACAACTCGTCCGTCGGTGTGCAACGCGGTCGAGACCGTGCTGGTGCACAAAGACGCGGCGGAGCTCTTCCTGCCCATGATGAAGGCGCGGCTGTACGAGAAAAATGTCGAGCTGCGCGGCTGCGGACGTACCCGCGCCATGCTGGGCGACGGCGTCAGGCAAGCGACCGAGGAGGATTACGGAGCCGAATTCCTGGACTATATTCTCGCGGTGCGGGTTGTGGACTCGCTTGAGGAGGCGCTCGACCACATCGCGGTCTATTCCAGCGGCCACAGTGAATGCATCGTGACCGAGCGCTATGACAGCGCCGCGCGGTTTTTGGATGCCGTCGATTCGGCCGCCGTCTATGTCAACGCCTCGACGCGCTTTACCGACGGCGGGGAGTTTGGCCTGGGCGCGGAGATCGGCATTTCCACCCAGAAGCTGCACGCCCGCGGCCCGATGGGGCTCAGAGAGCTGACTTCGACCAAGTTTATCATAGAGGGCAACGGACAAATTCGATAAGGAGGCGGGAGTATGCCTGACCAAAACAACGAAAGAGGGTACAATCCCGGCACAAATGATCTGCCCGCCGGGCATGAACCGGGACGCCGTCCTCCCCGCCGCCGCCCTGCGGCGTCCGAGGAGGGGCAGGAGGCCTCCCGTCAGGAGCGCCGCCGCCGCGCGGAAATTGAGCTTGAGCAGGTGGAGCAGGCCTATTTGAGCGAACGCCAGCAGGCCGCTGTACAGCGGGGGGCGCAGCAACCGGCGCCGCCGTCCCCCGTGGAGCCGCAGACGACGGTCTATCCGGCCGCGCCGGTGCGAAGCCGTCCGGCAGGCCCGCAGCAGCGTGCGCCCTATGATCCCTACCGCGCGGCGCCCCCGCAGGCTGAAAGCCCTGTGGTGCCGGCCTATCCCAGGCAGGAAGCCCCGGCGCCTGCGCCGGTTTCCCGCCCGCGCAGGACGCAGGGAGGCGTACAGCGCCCCGGCGTGCAGCCGCAGACGCCGCCCCCCAGCTACCCCGTGTCCGACCAGGGCAGTGAGCTGGTCATCGACGCGTCTGAATCGCTTGACCAGACAGGGCAGATCCTCGTAGAGCTGCCGATGGAGAGCGAGTACGGCGGCGACCGGGACATCCTCAATGACGAGGACACGTCGGACGACGCGGCATCGCTTGCCAAGGGAGGCCGCCTGCAGGCCAAGCTGTCTACCAAACGGCGCAAAAAGCGCGTGGGAAAGCGGCGTTACGGCGTGGCGGTGGGCAGCGTTGTGCTGCTGCTGGCCGCGGTGGGGCTGTTTGTGCTGCTGTGGAACGGATACAATATGATCAGCGACATCATCGCCGACGAAAGCCCCCTGATCGCCTATGACGACCTGGTGGGGCCGGTGGTCGCGGTCGACCCGCAGCCCTTTGAGAACATCACGGCGGCCGACCCCAAAATCGTGCTGGTTGCCTCCATTTTGGCGGTTGAGTCGGAGACGATGGAGACCGGAGAATACGACGATTACACCGAAAACGTCAAGAAAATCCCCGTGGGGGAGGTGCTCACTCAGGCGACCCGCCTGTTTGGGCCCAAGTGCGACGTGCGGCTCCAGTCGGTGAAGGGCGCGGGTGAGGACGACAGCTACGAGTATGATGAGGGAAAGCAACTTATCATCGCGCCGCTCAATTCCGAATTCGGCACCTACATGGCCTACACCGAGAGCAGCCGCCGCAAAGGTGATTCGGTGCTGCTGCGGGTGGGCTATGTCTCCATGGCGAACTGGGAGGACGGCAACGTCGAGGGTGACGGCGACCAGGATAATGCGCGCGTCAAGAAACGCCCCAAATATACCGTGGACAAGTATATGGAATATGAGCTCAAGACCGACCCGCAGACCGGCAAGCAATACGTGTTTGCCGTGCGTGAGCTGGAGGGTGCGGCGGTGCAGCCGGACGGCGAAGCGGCGATTGAATAGACCGGTTGCGGATGGATAAGCGGGGCTTTTTTCGTCTGTCCGTGAACACTATGAAAAACGCGCCCGATTTCGGGCGCGTTTCCTAAAAAATGTCCTAAAGCAGATAGAGAAGCGAAAAAATGAGTTCAGGAGACGCGTTTTCTGCCATCAGGATCAGAAGCAGGAGGGTGATCAGCGTTTTCTCATGATCCTGCTTTGGTTTTGACGGCGGAGCTCCGGTCGGGAGCTCCGGGCCGGGATCGGGCATGGGCGGCGTGAAGCCTTGCGGCGGTTCGGGCATCGGGGGCGGTGCGGCGGCGTTTTCGGGGTCAAGCCCCATGGTGCGCCGGGCGCGCTCCTGCATTTCCTGCACCCGCCTTATGGCCTCCTGCTGCATACCCATCATGTCGTTCGGTTCAAAGCCGGGCGCGGTCATGACGCATCGCCTCCCTGAAATCCCGGAACCATTTTCATCAGCCGTAACAGACGCACGGCCTCCTCAAGCTTTGCGCCCCGCGCACCGGTCAGGAGGGGGCGCAGGGCATAGAGCAGCGCCACCTCGGGGTCGCCCTCCATCCCGTCATACGGCACGGGCAGGGGCATTCCGCCCTCCATCCCCTGTGTCAGGGCGGACAGGCGTCCTAAAATGTCATCCATCGGTGTGCACATCCCCCTTCACGATTTTTTCAAGAAGCTCCTGCGCGTCGGGTGTGGAGACCATGCGCAGATCCTTGTGATGGGTCAGGATGTCCAGCAGCAGGCGGGTATCCTCGGGGGGCATCTTTTGGATGAGGTCGCGCACGGCCGCCGAGTCGAGCGAATCCTGATTTTTTTTAAAACGGTCAGAAAACAGTTTGGACATGATGGTCAATCCTTTCGGCAGGGTATAGTCAAACCGCTTGACTATATTTTTCTTCACCTATATCTATGTACCGGGAACGCGCGGTATGCGCAATTCCCGAAATGAGGGATCCGATGAGAATTTTGGTTGTATCCGATACCCACGGAGACCTCGCGCTGCTGCGCGAGGTGCTCATACGCCAGCGCAGCGCCGAGGTGGCGCTTCACTTAGGCGACGGCGCGGACGAATTTAACATGCTCATGCCGCACTTCCCCGAGAAGATGTTCCTCGGCGTGCGGGGCAACTGCGACTTCGGCAGTGCGCTGGCCCGCGACAGGACGGTTACGCTTGAAGGCAAGCGAATCTTTCTGACCCACGGCTATGCTCAGGCGGTCAAAACCGGCCGGTATGAGCTGCTGCGGGAGGCGCGGGCACAGAAGGCGGACATCTGCCTGTACGGGCACACCCACCGGGCGGTCAGCGAGTATGAGGACGGGCTGTACATCTTAAACCCCGGAAGCCTCAGCCGAAATCGTTCGGGAGGAAGCCCCTCCTACGGACTGATCGACATTACCGAGGGCGGCGTTTTTATAAACGTCGTAAGCTATGACTAGCGGGGGCGCACCTATGACCGGGTATGAAGCGAGCCTTCCCGGTTTAACCACCCGCGCACTGGGAAGGCAGGCGATCTGTCTGCCCCGTGTGGGCTCAACCAATGACTATGTAAAAGAGCACGCCGCCGCCCTGCAAACCGGCGCGGTGGTATACACCCTGTGCCAGACCGCCGGGCGGGGACGCCGCGGAAAGGACTGGGACGGAGCGGCGGGGCGCATGCTCGCGCTCAGCGTCCTGCTGCGTCCCGCGCCGGCGCGCGCGCTGCCGGTACTGCCGCTGTGCGTCGGGCTTGCGGCGGCGGAGGAGCTTGAAGCGCTGACCGGCGGCGTGTTTGGCATCAAATGGCCCAATGACGTGCTGTGCGGCGGGCGTAAAATTGCCGGCATCCTGTGCGAGGGGTTCTCGATCGGCGGGGAGGGCGCCGCAGTGCTGGGCATCGGATTCAACCTGGACGGGGCAATCGTGGACTTCGACCGCGCAGGGCTTCCCTACGCGGGGTCGATTTTATCCGAGACCGGACGGAAGGCCCCGCCGGAAGCGGTGTCGGCCGCACTTTTGAATCAACTGGAAGTGGTTATGGACGCCTGTGAAGCGGGGGGCTTTCCCGCGGTGCAGGCGCGCTTTGAGAAGAAGTGCCTGACGATCGGGCGGGAGGTGCGCGTTTTCGGTGCAAACGGGGCGCTGACCGGCGTCGCGGCAGGGCTTGCGGCTGACGGCGCGCTACTGGTTGACTGCGGCGGGGAAGAGATCTGCATACGGTCAGGCGAGGCGTCGGTGCGCGGGCTGTATGGATATGTATAATATGGTAGCCGACGATCGTTGTGCAATGCACATCTGTATGATACAATAGACCCATAGAATAAAAACGGGAAATCAGGGAGGGAATCGCCAATGCAAAGCGTGATTCGTGTGTTTGTGGAAAAAAAGCCGGGATTCGACATCGAGGCGCAGCATATGCTGGAGGATCTGCGCGACAATCTGGGGATGAAGGCGCTCGAAGATCTGCGCCTGTGCTGCCGGTATGACGTGTCGGGGCTGAGCGAAGAAGAGTTTGCCCGCGCGCGCGGCATCGTCTTTTCCGAGCCCAACGCCGACCTTGTGTACGACGAGCGCTGGATGCCGGGGGCGGGCTACCGTATTTTTGCAATCGAATACCTGCCCGGTCAGTATGACCAGCGCGCCGATTCGGCGGCGCAGTGCGCCCAGCTTCTGACACAGGGGGAATGCCCCGAGGTGCGCACAGCGCGCGTGATCGCGCTGAAAGGAAACCTGACCGACGGGGAATTTGCCCGTGTGCAGAGCTATCTGGTCAACCCAGTGGAAAGCCGGCTCGCCTCGCTGGACAAGCCGGAGGCGCTTGTGATGACGGCGGACAGACCGGCCGACACCATGCGCATTGCGGGCTTCATCACGTGGAACGAGGATGCCCTGCGCCGCTATTACGACGGCATGGGTTTTGCCATGACCCTTTCCGACCTCGCCTTCTGCCAAGAGTACTTCCGCGACACCGAGCGGCGTGACCCCACCGTGACCGAGCTGCGGGTGATCGACACCTACTGGTCGGATCACTGCCGCCACACCACCTTCCTGACCGAGCTGACCGACATTGAAATCGAGCGCGGCGCGCTGTCTAAAACGCTTGAGGACGCGCTTTCCCTCTACCATGAGGCGCGGGCGGAGGTGTACGGGGAGGAAGAACGCCGCGTGACGCTCATGGACATGGCGGTCATGGGCATGAAACTGTTGCGCAAGCGGGGTCTGATCCCCGATCTGGATATCAGCGACGAGATCAACGCCTGCTCGATCGAGGTGCCGGTGGAAATCGACGGCACAACCGAGCGCTGGCTGGTGCAGTTTAAAAATGAGACCCACAACCACCCGACCGAGATCGAACCCTTCGGCGGGGCGGCGACCTGCCTGGGCGGCGCAATCCGTGACCCGCTCTCGGGACGCGCCTACGTCTATCAGGCCATGCGCGTCACCGGGTCGGGCGACCCGCGCGTCACGGTGGAGGACACCCTGCCGGGCAAGCTGCCCACCCGCAAGATCACAACCGGTGCGGCCCACGGCTACTCCTCCTACGGCAACCAGATCGGCCTGGCCACCGGACAGGTGACCGAGCTGTACGACCCCGGCTATGTGGCCAAGCGCATGGAAATCGGCGCGGTGGTCGGCGCTTCGCCCAAGGCGAACGTAACCCGCGGCGTGCCCGCGCCGGGCGACGTGATCGTCCTGCTGGGCGGGCGCACCGGACGGGACGGCTGCGGCGGCGCGACCGGCTCCTCCAAGGCGCACACCGAACAGTCGACCACGACCTGCGGCGCCGAGGTGCAAAAGGGCAACCCGCCCACCGAGCGCAAAATTCAGCGTCTCTTCAGAAACCCCGCCGTCGCGCCGGTCATCAAGCGGTGCAACGACTTCGGCGCGGGCGGCGTGTGCGTCGCGATCGG
Organism: Oscillospiraceae bacterium; assembly: GCA_031551875.1. Lineage (GTDB taxonomy): Bacteria > Bacillota > Clostridia > Oscillospirales > Acutalibacteraceae > JAVBNA01. Next base: position 37,014 of record JAVBNA010000006.1, read on the forward strand.
TGAGCTGGCCGACGGGCTGTCCATCGAGCTGGATAAAGTACCAAAGAAATACGACGGCCTGGACGGCACCGAGCTGGCCATTTCCGAATCGCAGGAGCGTATGGCGGTGGTGCTCGATCCGAAGGACGTCGACGCCTTCATCAAAGCCGCTGACGGGGAGAACCTCGAGGCGGTGGCGGTCGCTGTGGTGACCGCCGACCCCACGCTGTCCATGACGTGGCGGGGGGACGAGATCGTGTCGCTGAAGCGCGCGTTTCTCGACACCAACGGGGTGACCCAGCGCGCGAAAGCCAAGCTGTCCTGCCCCGACATTGCAGAAAATTACCGAACCAAAGAACCGGAAACCCTCCGCGGTCTGTCCGTCTCCGAGGCGTTTGCCGCTAACCTGTCCCGGCTGGAGGTGTGCTCTCAGAAGGGACTGGGCGAGCGCTTTGACGCGAGCATCGGCGCGGCGACCGTGCTCATGCCCTTCGGCGGCGCGTACCAGCTGACCCCCGAGGAGGCGATGGTCGCCACCCTGCCGGTCGAGCGGGGGGAGACCACGACGGCGACCGCCATGAGCTACGGCTTTATGCCGGGGCTGTCGCGGTGGAGCCCTTTCCACGGCGCGGCCTATGCGGTTGTGGAATCGATGTCCAGGCTGCTCGCGGTGGGCGCTGACCCGCTCTCGGCGCGGCTGTCCTTCCAGGAATACTTCGAGCGGCTGCACGACAAGCCCGAACGTTGGGGCAAGCCGGCGGCGGCGCTGTTCGGCGCGCTGACCGCGCAGATCTCTCTTTCCGTGCCCTCGATCGGCGGCAAGGACAGCATGTCCGGCTCCTTTGAGCAGCTTGACGTGCCTCCCACGCTGGTCAGCTTTGCGTTGGCAATGACCAAGGCGGAGGACACCCTGTCGACGGCGTTCACCCGTCCGGGGACGCGCGTCGTGCTCGCGGACATTCCCGAACAGGCGGGGCAGGCTCTGCCCGACTGGGAGAAGCTCAGGGCATTGTATAAAGAGATTTACGCCATGATGAGACGCGGCGAAGTGCTGTCCGCGGCGGTCGTGCGCGAGGGCGGTGCGGCGGCGGCGGTTGCCCGCATGTGCTTCGGCAATAAGGTCGGATTTGTCTTTGATAAGGTGAGCCGTGAGATGCTGTATACCCCCCGTGCGGGCGCGCTGGTGCTTGCGCTCACCGAGGGCGCGGCACTGCCCGCAGGTGCGATCATGCTCGGCCGTACGACCGACGACGACGCCATTACAGTGGACGGCGAGGTGCTGCCGCTGGAGGGTTTGCTGGACGCCTGGTCGGCGCCGCTTGAGCCCATTTTCCCCGTGCGGGCCGAGGGACCCCAAGCGGTTCCGGAGACGCCCCTGTACACCGAACGGAGCGACCGCGCCCCGGCGATCAAAACCGCAAAACCGCGCGTGTTTATCCCGGTGTTCCCCGGAACAAACTGCGAGGTGGACAGTGCCCGTGCATTTGAGAGAGCGGGCGCGCAGGCTGACATCCTCATTGTGCGCAACCTGACGCCGAGCGCGATTGAGGAAACGCTCGCCCGCATGGCGGAGGGCATAAAGCAAGCCCAGATTGTCATGATCCCCGGCGGCTTTTCGGGCGGCGACGAGCCCGACGGTTCGGGCAAGTTCATCGCCACCACCTTCCGCAACCCCCGCGTCAGTGAGGCGGTCACCGACTTGCTGGAGGCGCGCGACGGCCTGATGCTGGGCATCTGCAACGGCTTCCAGGCGCTCATCAAACTGGGGCTTGTGCCCTACGGAAAGATCACCGATATTGGAGAAACCGACCCTACACTGACCTTCAATACGCTGGGACGCCACGTCTCGCGCATGGTGTACACCCGCGCTGCCTCGGTACAGTCGCCGTGGCTTGCGCTGTCCCAGCCGGGCGAGGTGCACTGCGTACCCGTGTCGCACGGCGAAGGACGCTTTGTCGCCGACGAGACAACCCTGTGCAGCCTGCGTGACAATGGCCAGATCGCGTTCCAATACTGTGACCCATTTGGTAACCCCTCGTCTGACATCGCCTGGAATCCCAACGGATCAGCGTGGGCGATCGAGGGCATCACAAGCCCCGACGGGCGCATTCTGGGCAAGATGGGACATTCCGAACGGTCGGGCGGGCATCGCTATAAAAATGTGCCGGGCGAGAAGGATCAGAAGATTTTTGCCTCGGGTGTGGCCTATTTCAAGTAGGGAGGGCGAGAAACCATGAGTGAATGGACCGAAGTGGTGGTGTCTGTGCCGGTCGGAGATATCGGCCGCGCGGGCGACATCGCCCAGATGGTGGTGCCCTACGGAATATATATTGAGGATTACTCTCAGCTGGAGCGGGAAACCCAGGAGATCGCACACATCGATCTGATCGATGAAGAGCTTCTTAAAAAGGGCCGTACCAAAGGACTTGTGCACATCTACCTAGAGCCGCAGGAAAACCCGCAGGAGGCACTGGCCTTTCTGCGCGAGCGGTACACAGAGGCGGGCATCGCGCATGAGCTGTCCATGGTCACCGTGCGCGAGGAGGACTGGGCGGAGGGGTGGAAGAAATATTTCACCCCGCTGCCGGTGGGGGAAAAGCTGCTGATTCAGCCCACCTGGGAGAAGCTGCCCGACGAATTTGCCGGCCGCGCCCTGCTGTGGATCGACCCCGGCATGGCGTTCGGCACGGGCGGGCACGCGACCACGCGGCTGTGCCTGGAGACGCTTGAGCGGGTGATCAAACCCGGCGCGACAGTGCTTGACGTCGGGTGCGGCAGCGGGATTCTCTCCATGGCGGCGCTTTTACTGGGCGCGTCACGGACGGTGGGCGTGGACATCGACGCCCTCGCGGTCAAGACGGCGGTGGAGAACGGCGCGCGCAACCATATGGCGCCGCCCCGCTACACCATCGTGGAGGGTGACCTGACCGGGAGCATCAGCGGCACGTTCGACGTGGTGGTCGCCAACATTGTCGCCGACGTGATCTGCGCGCTGTGCGCCGACGTGGGACGGTTTCTCGCGCCGGGCGGCAGGTTCGTCGCCTCGGGCATCATCGATACGCGCGAGGGCGACGTGCGCGCGGCCTTTGCACAGCATGGGCTGACAGTTTCTGAACGGTACGCCGAGGACGGCTGGGTGTGCCTGGTTGCACAGTTCTAAAAGAAGAAGGGCGGCTCCGAAAGGAGCCGCCCGGTTTTGCGTTTAGGGGTCAAATGTGACGATGATAATTCCGTTTTCGTTGGATCCTTCATCTGGAGAAAGCTCTTCATCTCCCGTAATGATATAAACCTTTGCACATGTTTCCGACTCCCATTCCACCTCAATGTCCGCGCCGCCCCAGAAATCGAAAAAGCTCACATATCCATTGTCCTGCTCTTCATAGAAAAAGCGGTATTTGACCGGACAGGCTTCATAGTACGCGTCAATAAACCCGCCCTCGAAAACCGCCACCTGATGACTTCCGGAGGGGGAGGAATATAGCGTATGAGATCCGCTTATCATGACAAAAAGGCAAGCGTACGGGAACACAAAGAGCAGACCTAGCGCGGTGAGCACAGAGGGCACGGCGGTCAGCCATCTTCTGAGCAAGACGCGTTTCACCTTGACCCGGATGAGAAACAAATACCACGTCAGGCAGAGGAGCACGGTGGAATAACCGAGAAACGCGAGAAAAAACGCGCTGAGGGGGCGAAGCCCCCTGATCAGTAAAAACAGGTCAAGAGAAACAACAAAGAGGGTAAAAACAGAGAGAATTACCAGCCAAACGATTCTTTTGGTACGTGATGTTTTCATAAAACGTCCTTCCTTTTTTACGCTTCCCGCCGCTTCAAGCGGTTCAGAAAGAAGGTTGCGAAGAAAATGACCGCCGCCACGAGCACAATCGTCCCGCCGGCGGAGGAGTCCAGATAATAGGAAGCAATAAGCCCGCTGACACCAGAAACCACCGCGAACAGCACCGAGATCAGGCAGTAGGAGCGCGCACCGTGGGAGAGGTTGCGGGCGGCGGCGGCAGGCAGGATGAGCAGCGAATTGATGATCAGGATGCCCACCCACTGGATGGAGACCGTAACGATGATCGCAACAATCAGGATGAAGAGACGTTCCACCGCGCGCACGGGGACGCCGCGGCTGGCGGCGAGGCTGGGGCTGACGCTGGAGAGCACCAGCCGGTTGAAGAGCACCGCCCACGCGATCACCACGCACAGCAGTACGATCGCAAGCATGGTGATGTTCTGCGGCTGGATGCTCAAAATGTCGCCGATCAGGAAGGTGGAGAATTTCGCGAAGCCGCCCCCCTTGGAGAGAAGCACAATGCCCAGAGCCACCGCCGTCGAGGAAAAGACACCGATGATCGTGTCGGGGGAGGAGAGGGCGGAGTTTTTCACCTCGCTGATGCACAGCGCAAACAGGATGGCAAAGGCCACCATGGAAATCACGTAGTTGTCAATGCCGATCATGACGCCGATCGCGATGCCGGTCAGCGCCGAGTGTCCCAGCGCGTCGGAGAAAAAGGACAGGCGGTTGTTGACCACCATCGTGCCGATCAGGCCGAACAGCGGGGAAATCAAAATAATGGCCAGCAGCGCGTAGAGCATGAAGTTGTACTGCGCCCACTCAAAGGGCAGCACCGCCCGCAGAGCCTGCAAAATCCAGTCCATCATTTACAGCGACCTCCATTCGTCCAGCCCGAAGGCCGCCCGCACCTTTTTATCCTGAAAGACCTCCTGCGGTGTGCCGACACAGTGAATGCGCTTGTCGAGGTAAGCGCAGCGGGTGGCGAAATCGCGCACCTGGCGCAGGTCGTGGGAGACCAGGATGATGGGCATGTGGTATTCTTCGCGCAGCTCGGACAGCAGGGCGTAAAACTCCTGCGCGCCCCGGTGATCAATGGCGGACACCGGCTCGTCAAGCAGCAGCAGGTCGGGCATGGGGGAGAGGGTGAAGGCGAGCAGCACCCGCTGCAGCTCGCCGCCCGACAGCGCGCCAATGCGCTTATGCAGCAGCGCGTCGGCATGGACTTTGTGTAGCATCTCGCGGGCATTTTGCAGCGCCTTGTCCGAGCGCCTGAACCAGATGGGCGTGTCGGACAGACCGGCGCAGAAAAAGTCGGCGACCGTCAGGGGTGTGCCGGGATCGATTTCGAGCGACTGGGGCATATACCCGATGCGCGGGCGGGCCTGCGGCCGCCCCTCCGAGTCGAGAAAGGCAATCGTGCCCTCGTGGCGGATCTGTCCCAGAATCGTGCGCACCAGCGTGGTTTTTCCCGCGCCGTTGAGGCCGATCAGCGCGAGGATTTCCCCGTGGCGCACCTCAAGTGTAATGCGGTCGAGGATGACCTGCTTCTGCTTTTTCACGCTGACGTTGGTCAGCTGCGCCGAACAGCGGCAGCTGTGGTTTTGGTCACTCATGGGCGGAGCCTCCCTGTTCGTTGATTTTCACGCTTTCAAGCAGCGTTTCGGTGTTGCGGCGCATGCCTTCGAGATAGGCGTCCGGGTTGTCCGCACCCGTGACAATGGGGTCAAGGGTGAGCAGGGCGCATCCGGTCTCCCGAGCGACCACTTTGGCCGAAGCGCTGCTGTACTGCGGCTCGGCAAAGACGGCGGTGATGCGGTGTTCGCGCACCAGTTCGATCAGCTCGACCAGCCGGCGCGGGGAGGGGGATTCATCCGGTTCGGTCTCAATGACCGCCTCGACGGTCAGACCGAAGTCGTCGGCGAGGTACTCAAACGCCGCGTGGAAGGTGATGATGCGCAGATCGGGCGCCTCCGACAATGCGGTCTGCATATCGGCTTGCAGCGTGCGCAGCGACGCGAGATAGCGGTCGCGGTTCTTTTCATAGAGGGGGGCACGGTCGGGGTCGCGCTCACACAGCCCGCGGGCGATGTTCTCCACCTGGGCGATATAGCGGCTCACCGACGTCCATACGTGGGGGTTGGGACCGTCGTGGTCATGGTCGTGGTCGTGGCCGTCGTGCGCATCCTCTTCCTCATGGCCGTGCTCCTCCAGCAGCGCGATGCCCTCCGACGCGTCCAGAACCGTCAGGCCGGGGACGCCCTCGGCCACACGGTTCAAAAAGGACTCCATGCCCGCCCCGTTGATGACAAACAGGTCGGCGCTCTCCAGTTTTTTCATATCGCCGGGCAGCAGGGTGTAGTCGTGCAGGCAGCCTGCCTGTGTGTCAGTCATCAGCTTGGCCTCCACGCCGTCCACGCCCTCGGTCAGGTTGAGCAGGGTGATGTACACCGGATAGATGCTGCCCACCACGAGGAAATCGGCCGGCTTCGCGGATTGTCGGGTGCAGCCGGAAAGCGACGCACTGCCCATCAGGACACACAGCAGCAGCGGCAACAGTTTACGCAAGGGATCAAGCCTCCTTTAAAAAACCGCGGGAATTCCCCGCAGTACAGCGCCGCCGCATCCCCCAAAGCGGGCGCGGCGGCGCGGATCATCAAAACATCAAGATAAATCAGGAAACCGACCCGGTTTCCAGGGAGAGCTTTCCGTCCGTGTCAAACGTAAATTTAAGACGCCCGCCCCGGATGGCGTGAACGTTTTCCTTGCCCGTGCGCAGACACAGCACGTTGACGCATTCGGCGTTCGCGGCGGCGATGTCCTCCTCGAGCGCCTTCGCGGCCTCGCCGCAGTTGCCCGCATAGGTCAAAAAGCCGTACAGGCGCTTGCCGCCGATTTCATACTGCCGGATAAAGTCATTGATGGCGGGCGCGGGAAAGCCCGCCCAGACCGGCGCGGCGACAATGATCTCCTCATACTCCGAAATGTCGGCCTTCAGAGGCTTGATCTGCGCGGCTTTACGGGTGCGCGCGGCCAGCGAGCCGAACACGTAGGCGCCCGCCAGCGTGCGGCTTTTGGCCTCGTCCACAAAAACGATGTCGGCGTCAAGGCTGCGCTTCATGGCGGCGCACAGCTGCTTGGTTTTCCCGGTCAGGGAATAACAGACGATCAGCGGCTTCACGTCGGATTTGACACTCCTTCCACATGGGCATGGCATATCTGCCGGTTACTCCCGTTAGATCGGCTCATCCTCATTCGGGTTGCGTGAGATAATTTCGCGGTCGAGATCTTCGGGGAGCGCCCCGTCGGCGTCCTCATTTTCGACATCCACCACGTCGACCAGCTGGACGATCGTATCCTCTCTAAGCTGCTCGGCGGGCGGGACGCTGTCATTTTCTGCGGGCGCGGGCTTTGCCTTGGCCGCTTTCTTTTTGGGAAATGACTGCTCGACAGCCTGCGCGGTTTCCTGCACCGCCTCTTTCACCGTCGCCGCGACCTCTCCGGCCGCCTCTTCGGGCTCTTTGGCCGCCGCCCTGGCGGCTTTGGACACATCATCCGCAATCTCTTTCGTCGTTTCCTCGGCAGCTTCGGCCACGTCCTCTGCGATCTCGGCCGCCTCATCAGCGAGTTCCTCCGCCGTGCCGGCAAAGTTCAGCAGGCCTTGAGAAGACGCGGCGGCCTCCTCCTGCACGGTTTCAGCTTCGGTGTCCTTTTTCGCGTAGAGGTCGTGCAGCTTGACCTGCAAAGCGACCAGACGGGACTGAGTCCTCTCGATGCTCTCGTAGAATTGGCTGAAATCGGGTTCAGCGGCGGGATTTTTATGGTTTTCAAAGCAGACGGAGCCCAGGTCTGCCAGCGTTTTTTGCAGCAGCTTTTCTTCCTTGGAAATCAGCAGCTTGACACGGCTGATGGAGGCGGAGTGATGAATCTTGTCGGCAACGGTCAGAGCCGCGCTCCTCAGGGAGTCGGTTACGCGGGTAAAAGTAGACGATGACATAGAGATCCTTCCTTTCCGGTAAAATGAGGGCATAATAACCTGTCTATTAATTATACTGCATCAGAGGTAAAAAGAATAGAACTTTCTGGAAATTTTTTAAAAATCGAACGATAAAGTGAGAAAAAGGTTACAGAGTGATTACAGTTTCCCAAAATGTGGGAAAGAAGTGTTGAATCCGTAAAATAACAATGTTATAATCTATGGATAATGATATGTTATATGGAAGCCCTGTCAATACCGATTTTCCCCCGCGGCCAAAAAAGCCGGAAGGGAAAAGGGAAGGAGCCGCAGGATGCCTGTTGTGGAAATTGAGAAGCTGACCAAGTTTTACGGAAGGGTTCCCGGCGTAGTCGAACTCGACCTCTCGGTCAAGGAGGGGGAAATTTTTGGATTTGTGGGGCCCAACGGTTCAGGTAAGTCCACCACCATCCGGACACTGATGGGGTTTTTGCAGCCCACGGCCGGACACGTAAAAATATTCGGCATGGACGCCTTTCGTGAGAGCGCGCGCATCAAAAAAGATGTGGGCTATGTGCCCAACCATGTCGATTACTATTCCTGGATGACCGCAGACGAGATCATTGACTTTACCGCGAGCTTTCGCAAAAATGTGTCACGAAAGCGCCGGGAGGAGTTGTGCGAGGCCTTTGAGGTGGACGGGAAAAAGCGTTTTTCGCGCATGTCGGTGGGCAACCGCAAAAAGGTTGCGCTGGTGCAGGCGCTGATGCACGACCCCCGTCTGCTCATCCTGGACGAGGCGACCAGCGGGCTGGATCCCATGATCAAAAGACGGCTGATGGAACAGCTGCGGGCGCTCAACCGTGGGGGCAGCACCATCTTTTTTTGCAGCAACAACCTCTCCGAGGTGCAGGATCTGTGCGGGCGCACGGCCATCATCCGGGGCGGCTCCATTATCGAGACCAAGGAGACCTCGGTGCTGACCGGCGGCAGCGCGCGCAAGGTCAAGGTGCGTACAGGCGACGACATCACGTCGGTGCTCGACGTGTTCAAGATCAAGGACGCCCGAAAGGTGGACGATTACACCGTATTCCTGTACGACGGGCGGATGGACAACCTAGTCAAGGCGCTCGCCAACTTCACGGTGACCGACCTTCAGGTTGCCCTGCCCTCTCTGGAGGACGCAATTTTGCGCTACTATGAAAAACAGCTGGAGCGGGAGGAGGAGATTTTCGTATGAACCTGCGCTTTTACGTGTGTGAGCTGCGCCGGCAGGCGCTGTCTTTCAGCCTCTGGTTTCTGCTTCTCGGGAGCATGACGGCGCTCATTCTGTACCACTTTCCCACCATTTCGAGTGTGATCATGGAGGCGCTTCTGGGTATGAACCTGTCCGCATTTACCCAAGAGATGAAAAGCTCCCTCAACATCGGCCTTCTGCCCGATCTGTCCGAATTTAAAGAGTATTTTGCCTTTTTCATTCAGATCATCACCCTGCCCGTGTGCTTTTACGCCTCCTCGCTGGGCGTGACCGCCCTGTCGGAGGACATCGGCGAGGGCACTATGGACTTCCTCTGCGCCCAGCCCATTTCCCGGCTGGGGGTGCTGGTCACGAAGCTTTTGTCACGGGTGACCACCCTGCTTGCGTTTGACTTCGCGCTGTTTTTGCTGTCGGCAATCGTCGCCTCAATTTCGGCGCCCAAGGATACGGCGTATCTGGGCGCGGTTTTCGCCGTCTTTGCCACCGCCTTTTTGTCCCATCTGATCTTTTTGCTCATCGGGTTCTGCGTTTCGTCCTTCTGGTCGAGCGCGGCGTCGGCGTCCAGCTTCAGCTTCGCAATCGTGTTTTTCACGACGCTGGTCGGCCTGATCGCGCCCATTTCGAGCGTTACCTCATGGCTGCGCGTCGTCTCGCCCTTCCACTACGCCGTGCCATCTGAGGTTGTCGTGCCCGGCTATGTCTATCCCGCCATCGGCTGGGCGTTGCTTTTGCTGGGCGGCGCGTTTTGCGTCGGGCTCTCCTATCTGCGCTTCTATAAGCGCGATCTGGCGGGATGAGGCCGCACTGAAAAGGGGTAAGGCAGGTTTTTATACCAGGAGCAAAAATACTTGCTTGTTATAATCGGAAGGGAGAGATCATGAATAAACGAGAGAAAATTGAAACGGTCTTTTTATATATAGTTTTCGGTTTCTATATCCTGTTTCTGCTGAAACTTCTTCTCCTGTCAAGGGTGTCGCTTGCGGAGGTGTTCAGCGGCCAAAGGGAGACAGAAAGGGCAATCAATCTCATCCCTTTTTACAGCATAAAGGAATACCTTGCCGGCAGTACCGCCGCAATCAGAAATTTTTCCTATGCGAATGTGGCCGGCAACATCGCGGTCTTTATTCCCCTCGGCGCTTACCTGCTGCTGTTCAAAAAGGACAAAAGGGTGCTGCCCAACCTGCTGTTCGTATTTATCATCAGCTTATCGACCGAACTCATTCAGGGGTTTTTTTTCCTGGGGTCGGCTGACGTTGACGACCTCATTTTAAATTGTCTGGGCGGACTGATTGGAATTTTCGGGTACAAGCTGGTTTCACTGCTGTTCAAAGAAGAGAAAAAAGTACGGATTGCGTTTGCAGTCGTGTCGGCAATGGGACTTCCTGTTTTGCTGTATTACTTGTTTATGATAAAACTGCGCCTGTAGGGCGGGACTTATAAGGAGGCGATTTTTGTGATCGAATACCGTTTTTGCCCCGAATGCGGCCAGCCGCTGGACGGGCGGGATCTGGGCGAGGAGGAGGGCTTCCATCCCTGGTGCCCCGACTGCGGCAAGCTCTATGTGCAGCCCTGCCCCCTTGAGCTCGCCGCCGTGCTCATCAACCGCAAGGGCGAAATCCTGCTTGCAGAGGAATACGGCCAGCCACCCGCCTTGCCCCGCTCCCCGGTGGGCTACGGCGAATGGCTGGAGGACGCGGTGCACCGCGCCTGTGAGCAGCTTGTCGGCTCGCCGCCCATTGTGTGCGAATACTTAAACAGCTTCTGGGACGAGGACAGCGAAACACTGGTCGCGGGCATGAAGGTGCAGTGCATGGAAAGCGACGTGCCCCACGAAGGCAGCTATGCGCCGTCCGGCTATGTGTGGAGGCCCATGTCCGAGGGACGGCAGCTGCCCGCGATGGAGCGCGCACTGCTGAAATTATGCTGAAAACGATGAATAGAGTGTAAATAAATGCCGGTTTTATTGCTTTTGCAACTATTTCATAGTAAGATGAGCCATACTAAGTGCTTATCGAAACCAGAAAGGGGGATATAGAAAACATGAAACTGAAGGTCGGCCTGTTTTCGGACGCCTTTCCCCCCAATTTGGACGGTGTGAGCAACGTGGTGCTCAACTATGCCCGGCAGATTCAGGAGCGCTACGGTGAAGCGGTCGTGGCCGCCCCTTTTTACAAGGATGCCAATGACGACTATGACTTTGACGTGGTGCGCTACCATTCGATCAAGCTGATGGACAAGATGTCCTACCGCGCGGGCAACCCGTACGACCTGAAGAGCCTCAAGCGGCTGCGCAAGCGCAATATGGATTTGATCCACGTGCACAGCCCCTTTTCCTCGTCGGTGCTCGCCCGGATGCTCCAGGTGGTGGGCAAGCGCCGCGTCCCCATTGTCTTTACCTATCACACCAAGTACAACATCGACTTCGAGGAGCGCATTGACTCCCCCCTCTTCCGCAGGATCGCGACCGAGTTCATCAAGGCCAACATCAAGTCGGCCGACGAGGTCTGGGTGGTCAGCGAGGGGGCGGGGGAAAACCTCAAGGAGATCGGCTACTACGGCGACTACCGCGTGATGGAAAACGGCACCGATTTTGTGCGCGGCCGGGCACCCGACGAAGCGGTGAACAGGCTGCGGGCGCAGTATGCCATCAAGGAGGGGGCGTTCGTGTTTCTCTTCGTGGGGCGCATGATGTGGTATAAAAACTGCCGGCTGACGCTGGATGCGCTGCGCGTGCTGTACGACGCCGGACTACACTTTCGCATGTTCATGGTGGGCGACGGATTTGAGCGGGAGGAGATTGAGGACTACGCGCGCGAAATCGGCCTGGCCGAGCGGGTGGTGTTCACCGGCGCGATCAGCGACCGCGACGCGCTGCGCGCGTTCTACACGCTCGCTGACCTGTTTATCTTTCCGTCCACCTTTGATACGTCGGGGCTTGTGGTCAAAGAGGCCGCCGCCTGCGACTGCCCCTCCCTGCTTCTTGAGGGGAGCTGTGCCTCCGAGGGGGTGGAGGACGGCGTGTCGGGGTATATTGCCGAGGAGGAAACCCCGCTGTGCTGTGCCACCCGCATCTTACAGGCGGTCAATGACCGGGAGAAACTGCACGCCGTGGGCGCCGTCGCCGGGGAGAGGGTCTATCTCTCCTGGGACGAGGCGGTCGCCAAGGCATACAAGCGCTATGAGGAGATCATGGAGGAATGGAAGCAGGGCGAAATGCTGCCTAGTAAGGGATGAGACAGTTGTCTCATCCCTTTTTGCCTATGCAATCAGACAGCCGTACTTGAGCGCCCTCTGCAGCCGATGCAGCCCCCGGCTGACATGGCGGGAGACCACCGATGGGTCGATGCAGAGCCGTTCGGCAATTTCCTTTTGGGAGCAGCCATGCACAAAATAGAGCAGGATGCACTGACGTTGGCGGTCGGACAGCTCTTCCTTGATTGCGTATACCATCATTTTTTTGAGCTTCTTGATGTGGTCTGGGGCGTCCTCGCTGCGCTTGACCCGCTTAAACAGCTCGAGCGGCGTCAGGGTTTCATTGCCGAGGGACAGTTCCATGCGGTACTTGTTCATGGGAACGCCTCCTCTCGCGCGTGATCAGGTATTCTCCGGTGTGACGGCAGTCGAGATACATACGGTACAGCGTGTCCACACGCCACTTGAGAATACGGTTTTCTTCGGGTGCGGCGTACAGCTCGGCTTTCAAATGAACCAGATATTCTTTGAGTGCCGCCGCATCCTGCAAGTATTCCATGCCCAGTTCCTGTAGATTCATTTCATTGTTCCCCTTTCGTCGTTTGATGCACGGGTGTGAGCAGCCGTTCTTTAAAGAGGAGTGGCTCTTTCCTGCTCTGGTTATAAGAATAGCACGTCCGGGGCAGAAAGATCAAGAAAAAATGTGAACAATCGTTCTAAACACATGACACTGTGACGATTTTGGGACAGCGTGCCCGGTTCTCACAAATTGTTCTTGACAAAGACATGCCCAGTGCACAGCAAAAACTTGACAAACACGAAAAAGAGGGCTATACTCTACTTTAGCAAATAAAAGCGATAAAGCGAGGGGAAACACATGATTGTTGTCATGAAGCAGGGCGCGACCCAGGAAAATGTGGGCGGCGTGATCAAAATTCTGGAGGACAGGGGTCTCGGCGTGCATCTGTCCACGGGGACGCAGACCACGATCATCGGCGTGATCGGAGACAAAAGCGTGTTGCAGGGCGTGGATCTGGAGATTCTGGACGGGGTGGAGAAGTGCGTGCCCATCATGCAGAGCTACAAGCTGGCAAGCCGCGCATTTCATCCTGAGGGAACGGTGGTAACCGTGGGGGAGGAGCGCATCGGCGGCGGGAAGCTGGCCATGATGGCAGGCCCCTGTGCCATCGAGAGCGAGGAGCAGATTTTTGCCACGGCGCAGGCAGTGGCGCAGGCCGGCGCCCGTTTTCTGCGCGGCGGAGCCTACAAGCCGCGCACATCGCCCTACGCCTTCCAGGGGCTGGAGGACGAGGGGCTGCGCATGATGCGCGAGGCGGCCGGCGCGCACGGCCTCAAAGTGATCAGCGAGGTGATCTCGGAGAACCAGCTGGAAAGCGCCGTGAAATTCTGCGACATGTTCCAGATCGGCGCGCGCAACATGCAGAATTTCCGTCTGCTGCGGGCGGTGGGAAAGTCGGGGGTGCCGGTGCTGCTCAAACGGGGCATCGCCTCCACGATTGAGGAATGGCTGGACGCCGCCGAATACATCATGAGCGAGGGCAATTACAGCGTCGTGCTGTGTGAGCGCGGCATCCGCACCTTTGAAACCGCCACGCGCAACACGCTGGACATCGCGGCGGTGTCAGTGGTCAAGGAACGCAGCAATCTGCCCATCATTGTTGACCCCAGCCACGCCGCCGGCAAGCGGGCGTACATCGAGTCGCTGTCGCTGGCCGCCGTGGCGGCGGGCGCGGACGGGCTGATCGTTGAGGTGCACCCTGACCCCAAAACCGCACTGTCTGACGCGGCGCAGCAGCTGAGCTTCGCGCAGTACGAGGCGCTGTTTGAGAAAAGCGCGGCGGTGGGCCGGGCGGTCGGGCGCTCGATTTAGAATATAAAAAAAGCAGGGCGTAAGGCCCTGCTTTTTTTTATCCGTGTAAAAGGGAAGCGACCCGTTCGGGGGTGTCCATGCAGATGCGCTGTCGATAGAGCCTGGGCGGCGCGTCGAACAGCCCAAGCGACTCCCCCTCCGCGCAGAGCGCTTCGCCGAATGCAGCGGGGTCAATGCCGTTCGGGCACAGTGCCATCCATTCGTCTGGAATTTCGGGGACGTACTGATGGTAGACCACTCCGTTCTGCGGCAGGTTCTCTGTGCCGCGGGTGAAGGTGACCGTGCCGGGGGCGGTGCGTATGATGCGGTCAAAGCCGGCGGGCGCAGCGATTATACGGCAGGGCGTCTCGGGCATTTCCTCCGACAAGAGCACCGGCTGTCCTGTGCGGGCGAGCACCTCGTCCGCCCATTCGTTGTAGCGCTCCCATTCAAAGGTCACCACACGCAGGTCGTTGCACAGCGCGCACAACTCATCCGCCAGCGGGAGAAAACGAGCGCGTCGGTCATACAGCAGAATTTTCAGAGAGGCAGGGTTTATGTTGGCGGCGCGCAGGGCATCAGCCGCCGCGCGGGCAGCCAGCCGCCGTTGAGCCGCCTCGGGGGTGTGGCAGGAGATTTCGTACTCCTCGGGCGGAATCAGCCCGGGCGGGGTGAGCAGCACCTCGTCCTCGGCCGCCGCGGCAATTTTCCCCCAGTGAGGGCGTCGGTAAGGGTTTATGAAAATATAGCGCAGCACGAGCCCCTCTTTGGTCACGTCCTCCACGGTCACCGCGCGGCCGAACAGGCGGCGGCGCAGGCGCTTGAAAAAGGAGAGCGATTCGGGCGGGCTTTTGACGAGCAGGCAGAGCATGGCGGACACCTCCGGTCAGACAGGCATATACTTTGTACAAGCATATGCGACGGATGGCGGCAAGATGCCCATTGCGGCTTTTGCATCGCTGTCAAGAAGGACGACAGATACTTGCTAATTTATGGATGGAATGACGAAAGAGACATCGGACATGTAACGGCGTTTTTTACACAAAAGGCTGAAGCGTTTCTACAAAATGTGCTGATCCGAGTCAAGGCTTTGTATAAGCGGGCAAAAATATTGACTGAAAGGACAAAAATACAGACTATGTTCTTTTTATCATTGTATTTATGAGGATTATATATTAAAATAAGACTAAGCATACGTGAATCTATTTCTCTTTGCCATAAAAAGGCGGAATTTTGCTACAGTGCGGCTTTTTTTAAATAAAAAGTCAGAAAAAGCGACAGTCGAAAGTCGTAAAATTGATAGAAAGGACAAATCCCGATATTGTATAATAACCCTGATTATGCCCAAAAAGCGTTGGTCAGGCCGGCGGGAGACGGAAGGGCGCGGGATACGCCCGGCTTATTAGGAAAACTCAGTCTGTAAAGTTCAGTTTGTATTTAGGAGAAAGTATATCTCCATAGTTAGGATGGAGAAGAAGAAGGGGAGGGCTTGTGATGATCCATGTCGCCTTATGCGATGACGAAGAGATCATGGCGGGTCATATGGCAAAAAAAATCGAGAATTGTTTATCCCAGAATGATGTAAAATGTAAAATCTGCCGATACGGCGACCCGATGGAATTGCGTGAGGCCATTGCGCAGGGGCAACAGTTTGATATGCTTTTTCTGGATGTGCATATGCCTGGGATGGACGGTGTCAAGCTGGGTCTGCAGCTCAGGGAACTGCAGGTGGAGAGCATTATTATTTATGTCTCGGGCGACGAAAACATGGTGTTTGACTCCTTTAGGGTGGAGCCCTTCCGCTTCATCCGCAAGGGGACATTTGACCAGGAGATCGATGCGGTGATCAGAGATAGCGTCAGAAAAATCCAGCAGGACAAAAAGGGCAAACTTCTGCTCACAAACAATGGGTCGTACTTCTCGGTCAATCCGCAGAAAATCGTATACGTGGAATTTTCCAATCGCCTTTCGATGGTGCAGCTCATTCATGAACGCATCGAGCTCAACTACAAACTCGGGGATCTGGAGGCGCTTTTGAAGGACGACGGCTTCATCCGGACGCACAAAAGCTTTCTGGTCAACTACCGGTATGTGTCGCACATCTCCAGAGACGGGGTCAGGCTTGACACGGGGGAAACCCTTCCCATCAGCAAGCACCGCGTGATGGAGGTCAAAGAAGAGTTCCGGGAGCTGATGACGTGCTGAATGCGATTCGTGAAAATCTTTATTATCTGGATTCCCTGGGAAACCTGTTTTTTCTGCTGCTCTTTCAGGTGATCTCGCTGCGGTTTAAAGAACAGGTCAAATACAGGAAAACCCTGTTTACACTGACGCTTCTTATGGGCGTTGCCCTGTTCCTGTGGCAAGGACGCTTTGACGGGTACCGCAATAAGATCTATTTCTTTTACCTGGTCGGGCTCACCCTGTACCTGGGCTTCAGTCAGCTTTTTCTGCAGGGAGACCTGTATCTGAAAGTGTCTCACGCCCTGTTTTCCCTGTCCTGCTTTGGCCTGGTTCATCTGGTTTTGCGCATCGTATATTTTTACCATTTGGATTTTTTTATTTACTTTTTTATCAAGTATATTTTATTTGCGCTTTTGGCATTTTATTTGTCCAAGCGAACCTTTCCGCAGTCAGAGTTAATTGAGCGAAAGTATAAGATTCAGCTTTTGATTATCATTTCGCTCTGCTTTTTGACGACAGTTATCTATGTGCCCCATGAGGACGATTTCAGTGCAGTGATCTACATCGCCCTTCTGTGTATCGTGCTGTTTATCAACGACTTCTTTTTGCACTTTATCAAGGTAAATAATGAACGCAACCGGCTGGAGGTGTACAACAACCAGCTGAAAAATCAAGAAAAGCAAATCGACGAGATTTCCGGCACGTATGTAGAGGTTAAAAAGCAGCAGCACGATATGAAAAACCATTTCAGCTGTTTGAAGGTCATGCTGGATCAGGGGCAGTTTGACGAGGCCAGGGACTATTTTTCAAAAATAAATGCCGTGAACGAATCAATCCTGCTGTATGACTGCGGAGACATACGCATCAGTGCGATGCTCAGCCAAAAGCTGTCCTTTGCCCGAAACAAGGGCATCCAGGTTGAGACAGAGATCCAAAGTCTGGGACATATTCATGTCGACGTGGTTCACGTCTGCACGGTCGTCGCCAATATTTTGGACAATGCGATTGAAGCCTGTCAGGGGCAGAGCAACGGGAGGATCAAGTTCGAACTCAGACAGGAGAAGGAGTACATTTTTATCGTCTGCCGGAATTCGGTCAGGGAGGGAGAGCGGCTCCTGCCAAGCCTTGAAACCAACAAGCCGGACAAG
The DNA here is from genome assembly GCA_031551875.1 of Oscillospiraceae bacterium. Taxonomy (GTDB): domain Bacteria; phylum Bacillota; class Clostridia; order Oscillospirales; family Acutalibacteraceae; genus JAVBNA01. The sequence continues at coordinate 54,393 of JAVBNA010000006.1, forward strand.
CAAAACCACGGCTTGGGGCTGCGGATCGTCCGGGGTATCGCGCGCGAATACAACGGAGTCGTGAGCACGGACATTGGGGAGAACGAATTTTTGATTTCGATTATGATGGAAAACACAGCGAAAACATGATGGGAGGGTATGGTTATGAAGCTGCGTGTCAATGATAAGAAATGTCCGCAGGATCACGTTTGTCCGGCGATGCGCGTCTGTCCACAGGGCGCGATCACGCAGAAGGACAAATACACCCTGCCCGAGATTGACGAGGCGCTGTGCATCCTGTGCGGAAAATGCATCAAGTTTTGTCCCAAGGGCGCGTTTGAGATGGACGAGTAAAGGGGGATTTCATGCAACTTTTGCTTTTGTTTCTGGAGGGAGTCATCACGTTTATTTCCCCCTGCCTGCTGCCGCTGCTGCCGGTGTATCTCTCCTTCTTCGCGGCGGGGGAGACGGACCGGCGCAGAACCCTGCGCAACGCACTGGGATTTGTACTGGGCTTCACGCTGGTGTTTGTGCTCCTGGGCGCGTTTGCCGGGGCGGTGGGACACCTGCTGCGCGCGTACAGCGTGGCGATCAACCTCGTGACCGGGCTGATTGTGATTGTCCTGGGGCTCAACTTTCTCGGCGTGCTGAGAATCGGCTTTCTCAACCGTACCAGCCAGCGGTCGTCGTCGGTGCGCGATCTCAGCTTCTTTTCCTCCGCGCTGTTCGGCATCACCTTTTCCATCGGCTGGACGCCGTGCGTGGGCGCGTTTCTCGGTTCGGCGCTCTCGATGGCGTCCTGGCAGGGCGACACGCTTCAGGGCATCCTGATGCTCCTTGTGTATTCGATGGGGCTGGGCATCCCCTTTGTGCTCAGCGCCCTGCTGATCGACCGGCTCAAGGGGGCATTTGACTGGATTAAGCGCAATTACAGGATCGTCAACATGGTTTCGGGCTCGCTGCTCGTGGTGGTCGGAATTCTGATGGCGACCGGGCTGATGGGGCGGTTTTTGGCGCTGTTAGGAGGGAATGTATGACGTCGAAATGGAAAACAATTGTGGGAATCGGGGCATTTGTCCTGCTTCTCGCGGGTGCGTATGCGGGCTATCAGGCGCTCAGCGCGCAGATTTCGCCGGGGAACAGCATTGTGGTGACTGAAGAAAAGGGTGAGGTTTCAAGCGCGGCCCATGAAAAGCAAAGCCCGGATAAAAAAACCAAAGCGCCCGACTTTACAATGACCGATGCGGACGGCAACACGGTCAGACTGTCCGACCTGACCGGCAAGCCCATTGTGCTCAACTTCTGGGCAAGCTGGTGCCCGCCGTGCAAAAGAGAGATGCCCGAATTTGACAAAGTGTACGGCGAGGTCAAGGATGAGGTGCAGTTTGTGATGGTCGACCTGACCGACGGGCAGCGTGAGACGGCGGAGAAGGGCGCGCAGTATGTCGCGGAACAGGGCTTTTCCTTCCCGGTTTATTTTGACACCGGGCAGGAGGGTGCGATTGCATACGGCGTCATGTCCATCCCCACAACGCTTTTTATTGACAAGGACGGCTATGTGGTCACTGGCGCGCAGGGCGCGATTGACGAGCAAACGCTCAGACAGGGCATCAGCCTGATTGAGTAAACACAAACACATAAAGGAGGACGCCCGGAGCTGCTGCCCCGGGCGTCCTCTGTCTGTTATTCGCTGCCTGAGATCTGCCCGTTCACTACAGGCACATCTGCATGATGATGGTCACGTCGCCGACATTGACTTTGCCGTCCTTGTTGACGTCCGCCGCCTTGAGCTGCTTCGCGCTGAGGGTGGCGTTGCCGGACAGATACTGCATCAGCAGGATCGCGTCCGCCAGATCGACCTCACCGTTCAGTGTCACGTCGCCGGATACGGGCGGAATGCCCAGAATGGTGATGTTGACGGGCGGCAGAATCAGGTTGATGCGCTCGGGGATCGAGTTGTAAGCCGTGGAGGCTTCTGCCTTGACGACCGTCTTGACATCGTCGTTCAGCTCGGCCTTGGCTCTGAAGATCGCATAGCCGACAATCACGTCGCCGTTGAGGCCGACGCCGCCTTCGGAAGCAACCACAAAGCTGTCGCCGTCGGAAACAAGCGAGAAGCCCTTTTTGGCGGTGATCGACTCAAGCGTCAGCAGGGATTCGTCATAGCGCAGCGAGCCCTGGAAGCCGGCCATGTCAACCGCGCCCTTCACGGTAATCGGAACGATGACGATTTCACCGGTGCTGCCGATGATCGTGTCGGCCGCAAGGCTCTGGCTGAACAACCAATCGTGAACATTGGTCTTGTATGCCGCGGAGTAGTAGTTGTTCAGCGGGAGAATCCACGACCAGTGACCCTGATAGAGGCCGGTGGTGCCGTCGGGATCGGTGTAAGGCATGTTCGGAACCTCGGTATACTTGAGATCCAGCGGATTGAGAGGCTCCAGAATGGCCATCTTCTGACGGGTGTTGGAGACGTTGACCGAAGCGTCATCGGCCGAGTGGAAGAACCACATCGGGACATCCTTGTGCTTGGCCAGGTTGGCCGCGTTGGTGCCGCCCGCCGGGCAGACCGGCACAGAGGCCGCGAAGTAGGTCGGGTAGTTCGCGAGGTAGGTCAGGGTTTCGCCGCCGCCCGCCGAGCAGCCCGCCACATACACGCGGTTCGGGTCAACCTTGCCCGCGGCGACAAGGCTGTCAATCAGGGCGATGGTTTTGGCCTGCGAGTAGTTTGTCCCGGTGCCTCGCTGGGGAACGAGCACGTAACTGGGATACTTGTCCTGGAGCCAGCCCACGCCGCCCATGTTGGCCAGAAGCGGCATGCCTTCGTTGTTCTTGCCGCTTATGTTGTAATAGGTTTCGCCTGCGCCGTGGTTCCACAGAACCAGCGGGAGAGCGGTGTCGGACTCGGGCTGATACAGACGGTAGTTGGTGCCGTCAAAGTTGACCAGATCGAACTCGTCAAAGCCGGGATTGATTTCGCCGACCTTCTCATAGACGGTGGAGGTGCGTACGGTCACGCCGCCCACCGCGAATTCGGCGTTCTGGGTGACGGCGAAGTTCAGATCCATACGATGGTTGCCGCTGTACCGGGTGCCGCTGACCGTGCGGTTGTAAACCAGCGTTGTCGCGCCCGCTACGGTAAAGCCGCGCTTGAGCTCGAGGATGATGTACCGTCCGCTCTCGGTGCCCGCGCCGTCAACGTCCTTGGAATCGCTGACATAGGCCTTCAGCACTTCGCGCTCGCCCGACCAGACGGTCGCGCCCGCCAGCTTGTTGTCGGTGGTAACCGTGAAGGTGTCCTTGTTGATCGAGGCGGCGCTGACTTCCTTGCCGGCGTCAATGATGACCGCGGTGGTATCCTGTCCGTACTCGAACACTTCGGAAACGACCTCAAAGGTCATGGCGTTGGTCTGTTTGAACAGCCAGTCGAAGATGTAGGTTTCATGCTCCTCCGAGTAGAAGTTTTGGAGCGTGGGCACCCAGGACCAGTGGTCGTTGGGATAGTTGTTGCCGCCCACGTCGAAGTGTGTCCACTTGACGTTGGCGTTGATGGAGGTCAGCGTGTTGTACGCCGCCAGCGTGGACGCATAGGTGTCGTTGCCGGTCTGAACCATCCACAGGGGCAGGTCCTTGACCGCGCTGAGGGTGGCGGCGTTGCCGTTGTTGCCGCCCGGGCAGGTGATGGCCGCCGCAAACTTGTCGGGGTCGGTCAGAATGGTGTTCCAGGTGCCGGAACCGCCCATGGAGCAGCCCGCGATATAGATGCGGTTCTGGTCGATGTCGGGGTTGGCCGCGATGATCTCGTCGATCAGGGCGATCACGTTGCTGCCCGTCCAGCCGCCCGACTGAGGAGCCAGGACATAGCTGGGATACTTGGCCTGCGTCGCGGGTTTCGCCCAGGCAACGCCGCCCTGGTTCGCAAGAATCTGGGCTTCATTGCGGGTGACATCGGTGAAGCGCTCGCCCGAGCCGTGCAGCCACACGACCAGCGGGTACTTCTTGCCGGCTTCCTTCGCCGGGGTGAAGAAGCGGTAGTTGTAGCCCGAAGCGGGGGAGTAGCCGTAGGCAAAGTCGTCCACGACCTCGTTGATCTGGCCAACTTGCGCAAAATAGTTTACATAATCAAAGTCGCTTAGACGACCGCGTTGGGAGATCGTGTACTTCATGTTCAGTGCCATGTTGTAGGACTGATAAATCAGGGTGGAGGATCCGTAGGTGTTGTCAAAGCCGACAGCCAGCTCAAGGACGATGTAGCGTCCGCTGGCCAGGTTCTTATCACCCAATGCCTTTTCGTCACTGACATAGGCTTTTGTGACCGGGCGGGCACCGTCATAGACAAGCGCGCCGGTTCTCGGATGATAGGTTTTTGCCGAGACAGCTAAGGTTTCGGTGTTGATAAACGAAGCGTTCACGCCGTGAACGGTATCAATGATGAGCGCTTTGACCTCCTGGCCGTGCGGGTAAACCTCGGTCACCAGATCAAAGCCCAAGGTATCATTGCTTGAGGTAGGCACCAGTGCTGCAATGGCGGCCTTGACCGCCGCGATGCGTGTGTTGCCCTGCGAGATGGTCACGTTGTAGTTGTTGGCCGTGTCAAACGCGGTCTGGAGCGCCGCCCACGATTCAGCCGTATAATCGGCCTTATCGAGCAGGTTGATCTTTTTCTGAAGATCCTGCACGGTGATCGCATAGGTGTCGAGATACATCCATGCGGGGGAATTACCCAGGTTGTTGGCGGTGAACTTGACGTTGGTCAGATTCCGCGTGCCGTACAGCGCGTTCTGGCGGGTGTAGATTGTGGTCGGGATGGTCCTGTTGACCAGTCCGCGGCACAGGAGCGCCATATCGCTGATGTAATCCTCAAAGAAACGGTATTTGTTCTCGTTGTGGCCGGGGAGCATCTCAATCTTCGTATAACCGTTTGCCGCCTTATAAGCGTTCAGGATGGAAATGAAGCGATCCACTTCCTTGGCATAGCCGCCGATGGTGTTGATGCTGAACCACAGGTCGCCCGAGCCGAACGCGTCGCCCGTGAAGATCTTGTCCTTGTAGAACAGGACAAGCGAACCGTTGGTGTGACCGACCACTCTGGCAAGCTTCAGCTGCTCGCCCGCGAACGGGATGGTCTGATACTGACGGATCGGCACTCTCTTGGCGGCGTCAATGTTATTCAGACCGTTGATCTCGGCCGGTTCGGTATAGGCATAGCGAATCTGAGCCTGACCGGTAAAGTTTCGGCTTCCGACCGTGTGGTCGCCGTGGTTATGGGTGAGGAAATAGTCGATGGTCGCCTCTTTGTTGACCAGGACGTTTTCCTTGATGTACGCAAAGAGGTTGCCGGGACCCATGCCCGAGTCGATGATCAGAGCCTGTCCGTCCTTCTCAATGACGTACATCTGACCCAGTTCATAGTCCTGGATGACGGTGACGCCGTCGCCCAGGCTCTGGCTGGTAAAGCTCAGGCGCGGATCCTTATCGTGTTCCGTGGAGGTGGCCGTGTTGACCATGCTCCGCTCGCGCGACTGGTAGAACATGAAGTTGATCGCGGTTCCGATCATGTAGGCGCGCTCCCAGCAATGGTGCGGGGGCAGAATAGAACCGGCGGTCCAGGTCTCCAGACGGGTGAGCTGGATGCTGTTCAGGGCGCCGCCGTTAAAGGCGCGCACCGCATTGACAGCCCGCGAGGTGCCGGTGACCAGCGCCTCAAAATCGTTGGCGGCCACATAAGAGGAGATGGGCATATTGCGCAACGCGTAGAAGGGGTTCTCCGCATTGGTCTGCGCCGCCGTAGCCTTTGTATACCACTCTTCGGGAACCATGCCGCACAGGGGCATCGCCGCCGCAAAGCGTTTGGGATCGGTCAGGATGAGGTTCCAGGTGCCGATGCCGCCCATTGACATACCCTGGACATAGACGCGGTTGACGTCGATGTTGAGCGTGGAGTCGGCGCACAGTTCGTCGAGAAGGCCGAGCAGCAGCTTGGTGACCCGCTCGGTCGTCCAGCCCTCATTGGTCTGGGGCGCGATGACGTATGCGGGGTTCTTGTCGATCTGGGGGGATTCCGCCCAAACCGTGGCGCCCTTGTTGGCGACCAGCTGGATCTTGTTGTCGGTGCCGCCTTCGCCGCCGCCGTGCAGGAAAAGTACCAGCGGATATCCCTTTGCGGGGGCGGGTTTACCGGCTGTTTTGGGGCTGAACATCTGATAATTCAGGGTTTGTCCCTCTTTCGTGAAGGATTTGGCGACAAATTCGTCCACGACGGCGTTATGGATGCCCGCCTGTGTGTAGGTGCTCGTAAGGTCGGCGGTATTGTTGCCGAATTCGTAGGTCTTGAGCTGGGTCACCTTGTACTCCATGTTCAGGAATACATTGCCCGTGTAGGTCTCAGAGCCGGTCGGGGAAGCGGCGCCCGCCGCATCGCGGCCGCTGACGACTTCCATTTCCACCACGATGTACGAGCCGGGGGTGTCGGAACGCTCTCCGACTTTGCCCGTGTTGTTGACATACACGTCGGTGACAACGCGGCTGCCCTCAAAGAAGGTGGCCGAGGTGTTGGGGTTCACAGTCTTTACGTTGACCCCAAAGGTGCCCTTGTCGACCGAATCGGCTTTGACAAGCAGACCGGCTTGGATCACCAGCGCGTCCACACGCTGTCCATAGTCAAACACCGTGGTGTGCAGCTTAAATTCCGCGTCGATTCCGACAATCGCAAACGGAGCGAACTCCGCCGCTAACACAGAGATGCCGGTGGATGCCATGCCGAATACGAGAAGCAGTGCCAGCAGTAAAGATAGTAGTTTCCTGGTTTTTTTCATTGCTCTCTTCTTCCTTTCTCCATTCAAAATACGTGCAAATTATGCTAAGAATTGCCCGGCCGAAGCAGGATGTACAGCCTCCTCTCTAACAATTTGACCGGATCAACTCAGTATAGCCCCTAATGAGAGATAAAACCTGTCAATATATACAAATAAAATGCCGTTGAGATAAACAATTTATCCCTGTTATCTATTAATGTAGTATAATGCGCATCTTTTGTCAATTATAAAAAAACATACAAATTAAAAAAATAAGAAGAAAAACTATAATAAATCGTGAAAAATAGTGTTATACTGTTAGTAAATGGTAATAAAACATTGTGATGTCGAAAGATTTGTTCAAAATTTGTTGATAATTTTGGAAGAAAATCCCATAGAACAGCTCGCTGACCGCACGATATATAGTCGCACACAACGAAAAACAGGGATGGCTTTCGCCGTCCCTGTTTCCCGTTTAGAAAAAGGAGAAATCAAAATTTCCTCGTACGCTGTTTTGGGGGTCGGTTCACACAAAAAGTCCTTTGAAGGGGAACCGGCCGTAGTTAGTTGACGCTCTGGACAAACCGGTCAAAGCCGGCCCAGCCGTCGGGGTTATTTTTGAAGACGCCCGCATCCTCGAGTATGCGGGAAAACTTCTGCGCAATGGCGGTCTGGAGGAACACTTCGACGGTTTCCTCGGTATAGCCGCCCTGTGCTTTGAGCGCCGAAAGCCATTCGGCATGTGCCGCGAGGGAGGGGATTTGCGTCCACTCATCCGAGCCGCTCAGAAGCGCCTGCTTCATGGCGACCATTTCCTCTTTGAGCCGCGCGGGCAGTATAGCAAGGCCCATAACCTCAATCAGGCCGATGTTTTCCTTCTTAATGTGGTGGTGCTCAGCGTGGGGATGGAAGAGCCCCATGGGGTGCTCCTCCGTGGTTCGGTTGTTGCGCAGCACCAGGTCCAGCTCAAACCGCCCCCCCCGCATACGCGCGATGGGGGTGATGGTGTTATGGGGCGTGTCGCCCGTGAAGGCGCGGATCTGACAGTCCTCGTCCGAGTAAGCGCGCCAGTGTTCGAGAATTTTCGTCGAGAGCTGCACCAGACGGTGGCTGCTCTCGGAGGAGAGCCGGATGGTGGACATTGACCAATTGACCAGTCCCGCATCAATGTCCTCAAATCCCTTAAACTGGACGTTTCTGCGCATGGGGGCGACCGCCATCGGGAACTCGAACCGTCCGCCCTGGAAGTGGTCGTGCGTCAGGATTGAGCCGCCCACAATGGGCAGGTCGGCATTGGAGCCCACAAAGTAGTGGGGGAACTGCCCGACAAAATCGAGCAGCTTGCGGAAGGCCGATTCATCAATTTTCATCGGCACGTGCCTTGCGTTGAGCACGATGCAATGCTCATTATAGTAAACGTAGGGCGAATACTGCAAAAACCAGCTTTCGCCGTCGATGCGGACCGGAATGATGCGGTGGTTTCCGCGGGCGGGATGGGCCACCGTGCCGTAATACCCCTCATTCTCCCGGCAGAGCAGGCATTTTGGATAGCCGTTGCTGGGCAGATGCTGGGCCGCCGCAATGTCGGCGGGGTCTTTTTCAGGTTTGCTGAGGTTGACCGTGATGATCATGTCGCCGAAGGGCGTTTTGCCCGTCCATTGCAGATCCTTTGCCACACGATCCATCCGTATGTAGTTGGACGCCTTGGACAGTGCGTAATAGTAGTCGGTCGCCGCCCTGCTGCCCTTGGTCTGGGCGAGGTGCTCAAACTTGTGCACGATGCTGGAGGGGCGGGGCATCAGGCAATTCATGATCTCGGTGTCCATGATTTCCCGGTAAACGGGCGTATTTTTCAGAAGGACGCCCTGTTCCGCCGCCCAGTCGAGCATATTCTCAAGAATGGGCTCGGGGGAGGACAGGCTCTCTTCTATGTCTATGTCATACTCAGTGTACTGGGTGAGCTTGAGCAGGGCGAGCAGGCGGTTGATGGAGTAGGCCCGGTCAACCGGCTTCATAAGTTGCGCGCCCAGCGCATAATGTATAAGGCGGCTGATCTCTTTGTTAATGTCCACCATGGATAGATTCCCCTTCCACCTTCAAGTTATGCGCCGCCTACGGCGTCAAAGCCGTGCGGATGTGCCTGATGCCAGGCCCAGGCCGAGGCAATGATCTCACGCACGTCGGCGTGCATCGGCCTCCAGCCGAGAACGTCCTGTGCTTTTTTTGAAGAGGCAACCAGTCGGGCCGGGTCGCCCGCACGCCGGGGGCAGATCGCCTCGGGGATGGGGTGTCCGGTCACTTCGCGCGCCGCATCGACCATCTCCTTGACCGAGAAGCCGGCGCCGTTGCCCAGATTAAACATGTCGCTGCGGCCGCCGTCCAGCAGGTACTTGAGCGCCAAAATGTGCGCGCGCGCCAGGTCAACCACGTGGATGTAGTCGCGGATACAGGTGCCGTCGGGGGTGTCGTAGTCGTCCCCAAAGACGGAGATTTTATCCCGCCTGCCCAGCGGAACCTGCAAAATGAGCGGGATCAGATGGGTTTCTGGGTTGTGGTCCTCGCCGATCGCACCGCCGAAGCCGGCGCCCGCCACATTAAAGTAGCGCAGCGCGACATAGCGCATGCCGTAGGCGCGGTCGCACCATTTCATCATTTTTTCCATGGCAAGCTTGGTCTCGCCGTAGGGGTTTGTCGGGTCGGTCGGGTCGGTCTCCAGGATGATGTCGCTGCCGGCTTCGCCGTAGGTCGCAGCGGTGGAGGAAAAAACGATCTTCTCGACGCCGTGGTTTTTCATCGCCGTGAGCAGCACCTCCGTGCCGTGCACGTTGTTGTTGTAATATTCCAGCGGCTCCATCATGCTGACGCCGACCAGAGAATTGGCGGCGAAATGGATGACAGCTTCAATGTCCTGCTGGAAGAACAGGCGATCTAAAAAGTCCATGTCGCGGATGTCGCCCTCAAAAAAGGCCGCGTCAGGATGAATCGCTTCCCGGTGTCCGGTTTGCAAATTGTCCACGATGCCCACTTTGAAGCCCTGCTCGATTAGCTCATACACCGTATGGCTGCCGATATAGCCCGCGCCGCCTGCCACTAAGATCATAGAATTCGCAACCTCTTTTCCCCTAAGTCGAATGCGTTTAGTTTAACTGAGACCATTATACCTTGAATTTTATAAAAAAAACATATACAAATGTGGAATGTGTATTGAAAATCCTCTCATTTTTATGATATTTCTTGTTTTTTTCCGGAAAACTGTTGATAAAAAACGTTTGGGAGTGAATGATTCTATGAATCTTTTCCTGGATACGCTTTTAAAGTGGGCGGCGGAGGTCAACCGGGCGCTGAGCGATTTCCTCTGGAGCCCGGTCATGCTGGCGGGATTTTTGCTGGTGGGCGGTATGTTTACCGTGCGGCTGGGCTTTTTCCAGTTCCGCCGGATGGGGCTCTGGCTTCGGGAGACCATCGTCAAGGCGCTGTCCTCCCGGGAGGCCCGGAAGAACAAGGACGAGCGCTCCATCTCCCAGTTTCAGGCTATGACCACTGCGCTGGCCGCCACGCTGGGCACCGGCAACATCGTCGGCGTCGCCACGGCAATCACGCTGGGCGGGCCGGGGGCGATTTTCTGGATGTGGGCGTCGGCGCTGCTCGGCATGATGACCATTTTCGCCGAAAACGTCCTCGGCATCCACTACCGCTACCGCGACAAGCAGGGCAACTGGGTGGGCGGCGCGATGATCTATATGGAAAGAGGCCTGCGCTCAAAGTTTCTGGCAGGCGCTTTCTCGGTGTGCTGCCTGGTGGGCTCACTGGGCGTGGGCAACATGACCCAGGCCAACGCCATGTCCGCCGCCATGCAGGACAGCTTTGGCGTCCCTCCCTATGTGACCGGAATTGTCGCGGCAGGGCTGGCGGTCGCGGTCATTCTGGGCGGGCTCAAACGCATCGCCCAGCTCACCGAAAAGCTCATCCCTTTCATGTCGGTACTCTACCTCGCCGCCGTGCTCATTGTCATTGCGGCTCACTTCGGTCAGATTATCCCCGCCCTCAGACTGATTGTGCGTGAAGCCTTTACACCCGTCTCCGCGGGGGCGGGCGTGCTGGGGTTCGGCATTTCCAAAGCGGCGCGCTACGGCGTGGCGCGGGGGGTGTTTACCAATGAGGCGGGGCTGGGCACCTCGGTGGCGGTGCACGCCAACGCCGAGGTGTCCCACCCGGTCATTCAGGGCATGTGGGGCATTTTCGAGGTGTTCGCCGACACGATTGTCATGTGCACGCTCACCGCACTGGCCATTCTGGTGTCGGGGGTCTGGTCGCCCGGCTGCGGGTTGGACGGGGGCGCGTTGTGCGCCGCCTCCTTTGCGACCGTGTTCGGCACGGGCGGCAGCTATTTCATCTCGTTCGCCGTGATGATTTTTGCCTTTTCCACCATCATCGGCTGGTCCTTCTGCGGTGAGCGGTGCGCGCACTATTTGGGCGGGGATAAGCTGGTGCCGCTTTACAAAATCGCATTTACGGTTATAATCTTTATAGGATGCGTTTCAAGGCTGGACTTCGTCTGGGCGCTGTCCGACACCTTCAACGGTCTGATGGCCGTGCCCAACCTGATCGCCGTCACGGCTCTGTCCGGCACGGTGATCAAGCTGACAAAAGATTATTTCAAGAGAGAACGCCTGTGAGGAGGGGATGCGGTTATGTGCAAAAATGCCAAGGAGGCGGTATCGGCGGTGCTGACCGCGCAGGGGCTCAGCCGCTTCGGCTTCTGCCCGTTCTCGAGGGTTGCCGAGCACTTGGTGCCGGGCTATTCGACGAAAAAGTTGCCTGAGCGACCAAAAACGATAATATCATTTGCGTTTCCCTATCGGATTCCGGAAAACGGCCCGCGCAACGTCGCGCGCTTTGCCGCCCTGCCCGACTACCACACCGTGATTGGGGCGCTTCTTTCCGCCGCCGCCGAGGCGCTGACGCAGCGCTTTCCGGGGCATGCGTTTGTGCCCTTTGTGGATGAGTCGCCCATCCCGGAGGTGGTTACGGCAGCCGCGGCGGGACTGGGGGTGGTCGGCCGGCACAATCTGCTGATCACAAAGGAATTCGGCTCGTGGGTGTTCATCGGGGAGCTTGTGACCGACCTTGCGCTGCCGATCGAGGCACAGCCTGTGCCATATTGCCCCGACTGCGGCGCCTGTGCCGCGCGCTGCCCCGCCGGCGCGCTGGACAAAAAGCCCTTTGACCGCACGCGGTGTCTCTCCTCCGTCACCCAGCAAAAAGCTGCGCCCTCTTCCGAGATGGCGCGCCTGATGCGGCAGGAGGGTATCGCGTGGGGGTGTGACCGCTGTCAGGAGGCCTGCCCCTTAAACGAGGGGACAAGCCTGAGCGGCATTGCGGCCTTTTACGGCGACGTGCACCCGCTTGTGACGGCGGACAACTATGACACACTCCAAAACCGCGTGTTTTTTTACCGAAAGAAGGATGTTTTTTTGCGCAATCTCCGCATAATCGCCGGGACAGAGGAAAATACTAGGTGATGTCGGACAGGCGCGCCTCGTGCCCTGCCTGTCACGCGATTATGGTGTAAGGACGGAGCTGCGTATGAAAACAACCATCAAACAGATCATGAGCAAAAATATCTATTCGATTTCCCCGGCCGACAGCGCGGTGCGGGCGGCACAGCTGATGGATCAGCACGACGTCGGCTCGGTGCCGGTGGTGTCCGAGGGGACGCTCAAGGGCATCCTGACCGACCGCGATATCGTCATCCGCTGTGTCGCGAAAAACATGAATCCCGATTTGGTCAAGGCGTCGGAGATTATGACCAGCCGCATCGCCTATATCAGTGAAAACCAGCCGGTGTCCGACGCGGTGTCCATGATGGCGTCAGAGCAAATTCGCCGCCTGCCCGTCGTGGAGGACGGACAGCTGGTGGGCATGGTCAGCTTTGCCGACATCGCCCGGCGGGACACCTCGCCCGAGATTGCCGAGGCCATTTCGGAGATCAGCTCGAGTGACCTCGCCGAACTTGACTTCGTGCGCCAGTACAACCCCCACGCCTAACAGGCTCCAACCGGCCGCCCCTCGATTAAGAGGGGCGGCCTTTTTGCGTGCAGATTCAATCTTGTGTCACGTGGGAATAAAAATGTGTTTTCCCCTATATTTGTTCACAGACTTGTGTTATAATGGTTAGAAAATGGATGAAATACGAGGCAAGAGGTGGACAAGTACAATGGGATTATTACAGACATTGTTCGGCAATTACAGTAAAAAGGAGCTCAAGCGCATCCAGCCCCTGTGCGACAAGGTGCTGGCGCTCGAGCCGAAATATGAGGCCATGCGCGACGAGGAGCTGCAAAAGCAGACCGATGTGCTGCGCGGACGGCTGTCAGGCGGCGAGACGCTCGACGACATACTGCCCGACGCGTTCGCGGTGTGCCGTGAGGCTTCGTGGCGCGTGCTCGAGATGAAGCACTTCCCCGTTCAGATCCTGGGCGGTATCGTGCTGCATCAGGGCCGCATCGCGGAAATGAAAACCGGTGAAGGCAAGACGCTGGTCGCGACGCTGCCCACCTACTTAAACGCGCTGGAGGGCAAGGGCGTGCACGTGGTCACGGTCAATGACTATCTGGCGCGGCGCGACTCGGAGTGGATGGGCAAAATCTTCCGATTCCTCGGCCTGACGGTGGGTCTGATCGTGCACGGCAAGGAGCCGAGTGAGCGCAAGGAGTCCTACGCCTGTGACATCACCTACGGCACAAACAACGAGTACGGATTTGACTACCTGCGCGACAACATGGTCACCTATAGGCAAAACTGTGTCCAGCGCGGACACAACTACGCCATCGTCGACGAGGTGGACTCCATCCTGATCGACGAAGCGCGCACCCCGCTGATCATTTCGGGGCAGGGCGATAAATCGACCGAGCTGTATACGATTGCCGACCGCTTTGCCAAGACCCTGCGCATGGTCAAGAGCAAGGAGCTCAACGAAAAAGAGGACAACGACGAGCTGTACGCCGACGCCGACTACCTGGTCGACGAGAAGGCACGCTCGGCCACGCTGACCCCGAACGGCGTTGCCAAGGCCGAGAAATACTTCAACGTAGAAAACCTGATGGACATGGAGCACATCACGCTGCTCCACCACATCAACCAGGCCATCAAGGCCAACTCGATCATGAACCTTGACATCGACTACGTTGTCAAGGAGGGCGAGGTCATCATCGTCGACGAATTCACCGGACGTTTGATGTACGGACGCCGGTACAACGAGGGCCTCCATCAGGCCATTGAGGCCAAAGAGGGCGTCAAGGTGGAAAATGAGAGCAAAACGCTTGCCACCATTACCTTCCAAAACTACTTCCGTCTGTATTCCAAGCTCGCCGGTATGACCGGTACGGCCATGACCGAGGAGGGCGAATTCCGGGAGATCTACAAGCTGGACGTCGTGGAGATCCCCACAAATCGACCCATGATCCGCAACGACCAGTCGGACGTGGTGTACAAGACCGAGCGGGCAAAATTCGGCGCGGTCATCAATCAGATCGCCGAATGCAACAAAAAGGGTCAGCCGGTTCTGGTGGGCACCATTTCGATCGAGAAATCGGAGGTGCTCAGCGGCATGCTCAGTCGCCGGGGCATCAAGCACGAGGTGCTCAACGCCAAGTACCATGAAAAGGAAGCGCAGATCGTTTCCCAGGCGGGTAAATACGGCCAGGTGACCATTGCGACCAACATGGCCGGCCGCGGTACCGACATCATGCTGGGCGGTAACGCCGAGTTTATGGCCAAGGCGGAAATGCGCCGGCTTCAGTTCCCGGAAGAGCTGATCGCCGAGGCGACCGGCTTTGCCGAGACCGACGACGAGGAAATTCTCAACTCCCGCAAGACCTTTGCGGAGCTTAACGCGAAATATAAAGCTGAAATTGCCACCGAGGCGGAGCGGGTGCGCGAAGCGGGCGGCCTGTTTATCATCGGAACCGAGCGGCACGAATCCCGCCGCATCGACAACCAGCTGCGCGGCCGCGCCGGACGTCAGGGCGACCCCGGCTCCAGCCAGTTCTACCTGTCCTGTGAGGACGACCTCATGCGCCTGTTCGGCGGCGAACGCATTAACATGCTCATGGACCGCCTCAACATCGACGAGAATACGCCCATTGAGGCGGGCATGCTGTCCAACTCAATCGAAAACGCCCAGAAGAAGGTGGAAAGCCGCAACTTTGCCATCCGTAAGAATGTGCTCCAGTACGACGACGTCATGAACCGCCAGAGAGAGATCATCTACGGGCAGCGCTCCAAGGTGCTCGACGGCGAGGATCTGTCCGAGACCATCAAGAAAATGGCGGCGGACAACGTGCAGGAAAACTGTGACCGCTTCCTGACCGGCGACATCGTGGACGAGTGGAACTTCGAGTCGCTGCGCGACTATTACCTGGGCTGGGTGCTCACGAAGGACGACCTGCGCTATACCGAGGAGGAAAAAGAAACCCTCCTCAAAGAAGACGTCGTCCAGTTCATCAACGACCGCATTCTGGAGCTCTACCAGAAGCAGGTGGATTCCTTCGGCGAAGAGACCAGCCGCGAGCTGGAACGCATCGTGCTGCTGAGAAGTGTGGACACCTACTGGATGGAGCACATCGACAATATGGATGAGCTCAAGCAGGGCATCGGCCTGCGCTCCTACGCCCAGCATGACCCCGTGGTCGCCTACCGTGTCGAGGGCTTCGACATGTTCGACGAAATGATCGCGGGCATCCGGGAAAATACCATTCGGCTGATGCTGACCGCCCGCGTCCGTACCGACGAGGAGCTTGTACGCGAGCAGGTCGCCAAGCCGACCAGCGAGTCGGGCTCGGACGGCAGTGATGACCCCGGCAGCCGCACCGTCCGCAACACGAGCGGGAAGCCCGGGCGCAACGATCCCTGCCCCTGCGGCAGCGGCAAGAAGTATAAAAAATGCTGCATGGACAAGGACGAAGCGTAGAAATAAAAAACTTCCCCCGCCAAAAGGGATTCCTTTCGGCGGGGGTTTGCCATACACTGTGAAGGAAAGGAGGAAAGGCCATGAAGAAAATACGTTTGTTGACCCTGCCTGTCATTGCGTTTATCTTGATACTCTCCTCCTGCTTGTTTCAAACAGACTACGCCGCGCTCATCAAAGAGAATTGGAATGTGACCCTTCCCGCGGAATTTGAGGAGTTGTATTACATAGAACCGGCCGACAGCTTTCTCGGTGACGGCATCCGGTACGGCGTGATCTCCTATGGGAATACCCTGGCGATTGAACAGGCCTTCTCCTGGAAAGAGGGCAGGGACACGGGGCTCGAAGAAACAATCGCAGACGTTTTACAGCAGGAGGGAATCAAGGAGACGTTTATGATTGATTTCGGGAAGCCCTATCAGTATTTTCAGAGGACAAAGGAGGAAAATTCACTCTATGTCATCCTGTTTCGTGAGGACAACAAGGTATTCATCATAGAGGATATTCGCTGATGAAAAAGAAAAATAAAATTTTGTTGGTTGCCGTTCTGACTATGGCAATCCTGTGCGTTTGTATCGGCCTTGTCTATTTCGGCGTGATCCAGTTCAACAACCCCTCCCGGGGGGAGTATCCCGTGCGCGGCGTGGACGTCTCCTCTTATCAGGGGGAGATCGACTGGGCGGTGCTGAGCGCGCAGGACATCCAGTTTGCGTTCATCAAGGCGACCGAGGGCAGCGGGCACGTGGATGCCTATTTTCAGAGCAATTTTAAAAACGCACAAAAGACACAGCTGCGCGTGGGCGCCTACCATTTTTTCAGCTTTGACAGCGGGGGGGACACCCAGGCACAAAACTTCATTGCCGCCGTGCCCAAAACTAAAAACATGCTGCCGCCGGTCGTGGACTTCGAGTTTTACGGCGACAAGGAGAAGAACCTGCCCGACAAAGAGGCTGCGCAGCGGGAACTGACCGTACTGCTGGAGACGCTTGAGGCGCACTACGGCATGAAGCCGGTGATCTATGTGACCGAGAAGTCCTACCGGCTGTATATCGACGGCGCTTTTGCGGACTATGACCTCTGGGTCAGAAACGTGCTCACAAAGCCGGCGCTGTCCGACGGGCGGGCGTGGACGTTTTGGCAGTATACCGACCGCGAACGCCTCGACGGCTACGTTGGCAAGGAAACCTACATCGACATGAACGTGTTCCGGGGAAGCGAAGAAGGCTTCAAGCAGTATGCAGGATGAAAAGAAGAGCCGGAAAAATCCGGCTCTTCTTTTTGTACCAGGCGCGGGAGGCGAAAGGGGGAGAGACCAACTTGTCACTCCCCTTAAAATCAATCGATCTCCCGCACTGCGCCGCGCGCCGCCGACGTCACATGCCGTGCATACAGCTTTAAATATCCGCGAAGCGTTTTCTGCGGCGCTTTCCAGGCCGCGTGCCGCCGTTCAAGTTCCTCGTCGGAGACATCGAGAGACAATGTGCGCGCCGGAATGTCCAGCGTGATGCGGTCGCCCTCTTCGATGAGTGCGATCGGGCCGCCCGCCGCCGCCTCAGGACAGACGTGCCCAATGGATGCGCCGCGCGTTGCGCCGGAGAATCGACCGTCGGTCAGAAGCGCCACCTGGCGGTCGAGCCCCATGCCCGCCAGCAGCGCCGTCGGACTGAGCATCTCACGCATGCCCGGACCGCCCTTGGGTCCCTCATACCGGATGACAACCACGTCGCCGGGGTTGATTTTACCGTCCGAAATCGCCGCCGCCGCGCCCTCTTCACTGTTAAAAACACGCGCGGGGCCGGTATGACGCATCATCTCCTCCGCCACCGCGCCCTGCTTGACCACCGCGCCCTCGGGGCACAGGCTGCCGTACAGGACAGCGATGCCGCCGTCCACGCGGAAGGGGGTGGCAAGCTTGCGGATGACCGTGCCGTCGGCGTCGGGGGCGCTACGCAGGCGGTCGCCCGCAGTGCCGCTGACCGTCGGAGTGTCCAGAAGGATAAAACCGCCGCGCGACAGTTCCTTCATCATGGCCTGAATGCCGCCCACCGCGTCCATGTCGGACAGGAAAACGTCCGACGCGGGGTTAAACTTACACAGCTGCGGGGTCGTGCGACTAATGCTGTCAATTGCCTTGAGGTTAATCGCCACCCCCGACTCCTGCGCCAGCGCCAGCAGATGCAGAATCGTGTTGGAGGAGGCGCCGAGCGCCATGTCACAGCGCAGGGCGTTCTCAAACGCCGCGTCGGTCAGAATGTCCGACGGGCGGAGGTTTTCACGGTAGAGCTCTACCGCCCGCTCGCCGGTCTCCTTGGCAAGCCGCCGCCGCGCCGCCATGACGGCGGGTATGGTGCCGTTGCCGGGCAGCGCCATGCCGATCGCCTCGGTCAGGCAGTTCATCGAGTTTGCGGTGTACATGCCTGAGCAGGAGCCGCACCCCGGACAGGCGTTGTCCTCGATGGTGCGCAGATCCGCGTCGGACAGCGCGCCCGCCGCAAAGGCGCCCACCGCCTCAAAGGTCTCGGACAGGCCGCCCCGTCTGCCGGGGATCAGTCCGGGCAGCATGGGGCCGCCGCTGACAAAAATCGAGGGCAGATTGAGCCGCCGGGCGGCCATCAGCATGCCTGGGATGATTTTGTCGCAGTTGGGAATAAAGACCACTGCGTCGAGGGGATGGGCGGTCAGCATGATCTCAATCGAGTCGGCAATCAGCTCGCGGGAGGGCAGGGAATAGCGCATGCCCTCGTGATTCATCGCGAGACCGTCGCACACGCCGATCGTGCAGAATTCAAAGGGGACGCCGCCCGCGTTGCGGATGCCCGCTTTGACCGCGTCGGCGATGTCACCCAGATGCTGGTGTCCGGGGATGTAGTCACTTTTGGAATTGACGACGGCAATGAAGGGACGCTTCATTTCGGCGTCGGTGACGCCGAGCGCCTTGAGCAGGGAACGGTGGGGCAGGCGGCTGCTGCCCGCCTTCATAAGATCGCTTCGCATTAGGAATCATCCTTTCAAGCTGTTTTGTTCGTCGCTATTATGATTTAATATTTTCCGTCTTTTTTTCATATATTCTTTTTTATCAACACCACGAATTTGAATTTTTTCAGGGTGACGCTTCCATGTTGAGGGCAGATGAAACCCGAAAAAAATAACTTCATAACAGAACTGTGAAATGAATGTAAACCAAAAAATACCCCGGTAGACATACAAGATGTATGTCGGCTCGAGTTCAATGAGATGCAAAATGATAACGCCGACAAGGAGAAGGGCATACAATATGACAACACAATAGGAAAGAAAAATATGAATCCATGGAACCTCCAAGCGGTATCGCCGGTAGGTAAACCATTCAACAAAGGTCATATTCTTTCTGCGTTTTCTGCGCGTGCTTTTGGTCGTCAGCCGATCAATGATCATTGAACATGAACCTCGCACACTCCAATAAGAAAGCAAAAACATGAATAAAACCATAAAAATAGATACACCCATCCAGAATAAACCTCCGGCACAAATTAAGGAGACAAAAGACCGCCTCTTATTTTCAAGAGATGCGGCCTTTAAACCCGTTGATTTTTTTATCGTGCAAACAACAGCCTACTCCTTCGGCTTCATCGTGGGGAAGAGCAGCACGTCGCGGATGGACGCGCTGTCGGTCAGCAGCATGCACAGCCGGTCGATGCCCAGCCCCATGCCGCCGGTGGGGGGCATGCCGTACTCGAGCGCCGTGACAAAGTCGTCGTCCATCATGTTGGCCTCCTCGTCGCCCGCCTCGCGCAAACGAAGCTGGTCGAGGAAGCGCTCTTTCTGGTCGAGCGGGTCGTTGAGCTCGGTGTAGGCGTTGGCAAACTCCCGCCGGGTGATGAACAGCTCAAAGCGCTCCACCAGATCGGGCCGGTCGGCCTTGCGCTTGGTCAGCGGGGAAATCTCCACCGGGTAGTCGTAGACAAACGTGGGCGCCATGAGATTCTCCTCCACGTGCTCCTCAAAGGCGAGGTTGAGAATGTCGCCCCACGTCGAGGCGGGCTTAATTTCCAGGTGTAGCGCCTTCGCGGCCTGCCGTGCCTTTTCGTGGTCGCCCCTGAACTGGTCAAAGTCAACGCCGGTGTGGGTCTTGACCGCCTCGACCATCGAAATGCGAGCGAAGGGCAGCGCCAGACTGACCTCCTCTCCCTGATAGGTGATCTGGTCGGTGCCGCCCGCCGCCATGGCGCACTCGTGGATGAGCTTCTCGGTGATGTCCATCATGCCGTGGTAGTCGGTGTAAGCCTCGTACAGCTCGATGGTGGTGAATTCGGGGTTGTGCTTGACCGACATGCCCTCGTTGCGGAACAGCCGGCCGATCTCATAGACCTTTTCAAGCCCGCCCACGATCAGGCGCTTGAGGTAGAGCTCGGGCGCGATGCGCAGGTACATGTCGAGGTCGAGGGTGTTGTGGTGGGTGATGAAAGGACGGGCCGCCGCGCCGCCGGGGATCAGGTTGAGAATGGGGGTTTCCACCTCAATGTAGCCGCGGTCGTCGAGAAATTTCCGGATGGTGCGGATAATTGCGCTGCGTTTTGTAAAGGTGTCCTTAACCTCGGGGTTGACGATCAGATCCACATACCGCTGACGGTAGCGGGTGTCGGTGTCCCTCAGCCCGTGATATTTGTCGGGCAGCGGCAGCAGCGACTTGGAGATGAGCTCCATCTCTTTGGCGTGCACCGAGATTTCCCCCCGCCGGGTGCGGAACACAAAGCCCTTGACGCACAGCATATCGCCGATGTCCCACAGATCCATGTTCTGGAAGGCCTCTTCGCCCACGTCGTTGATTTTGATATAGACCTGCATCTTGCCCGTGCGGTCATGCAGGTCGAGGAAGCGTGCCTTGCCCATGTCGCGCAAGGTCATAATGCGGCCGGCGATGCACACGTCCTTGTTTTCGAGTTCCTCAAACCGCTCCACAATCTCGCGGTTCTCGGTGTCGCGAGCACAGGTGTTGACCATATAGGGGTCGCGTCCCGCCTCCTTGAGCGCGGACAGCTTGTCCCGGCGGATTTGCAAAAGCTCCTTGATGTCCTGTTCAGGCGCGGGGGTTTCGGGCACCTGGGGGGTTAATTCCTGTTCACTCATGGGGCATACGCCTCCCTCAACGAATTTCAAAAAAATCTAAAAAAGGCGGACAATGTCCGCCCCTTTTTTATCGCACGATTTCCAGCACGGTGTAATAGGTCGTCCCGGCCGGCGCTTCCACTTCGATGCGCTCGCCCGCGCCGCGGTCGATTAAGGCGCGGCCCAGGGGAGATTCGTCCGAAATGCGGCAGTTCATGGGGTCGGACTCGTTGGAGCCAACAATGCGGTAGGTGACCTCTTCCTTGAACTCCTCGTCGTACAGCTTGACGGTCGAGCCGATGTGAATGATTTCATCCGACAGGCTTTCCTCGTCGATGATCTCCACGCTCTTGAGCATGGTCTCGATCTCGGCGATACGAGCCTCGACCATGGCCTGGTCGTTCTTGGCCTCGTCGTACTCGCTGTTCTCCGACAAGTCGCCGAAGGAAAGCGCCACTTTTATCTTTTCCGCCACCTCTTTACGCTTGACGGATTTGAGAATATCCAGTTCTTCCTCGAGATTTTTGAGACCTTCCTCGGTCATTAAAATGGCTTTTGGCATGTTATGTGTCATCCTTTCCACGCGTTTGCGAAAGAATCCATTGGTAACGATTCTCTATTATACGCAAATCAAAATGAGTTGTCAAGAGGATTAAAAGCCCAGAGCCCCGACAGTATGCGATATTTTATGACTGCCTCCACTTGGCGAGCTGGTCGGCGAGCGCCGAATTGCCGAAGCCCTCCTTGCCCTGTTCGCTGAGCAGCTTCTGCACATCCTTTTTACTCGCGCCCGCGTCCACGCGGCGCTTTTCAAAGTCGCTCACCCGCTCGCGGTGGCCGCACACGCAGACAAACATGCGCTTTTCGCCCTCGCCGCGCAGCTCAAGCTTTTTGTGGCAGTTGGGACAGCGGGCGTTGGTCTGCACCGAAACGCTCTTGCGATAGCCGCACTCCCGGTCGGGGCAGACGAGCATCTTTCCCTTCTTTCCCTTGACGTCGAGCAAAAACTTGCCGCATTCGGGGCATTTCTCGCGCGTCATGTTGTCGTGGATGTATTTGGCGTCGCTGGCGATCACGGTGGAGACGAGCTTGGCGGCGTAAGTGCGCATACTCTCCACAAAGTTGTCGCTTTTGGCCGTGCCCTTGCTGATGTTCGAAAGCTCCTGCTCCCACCGGGCGGTCAGCTCGGCGGACTTTAAGTCGGGCGGCACAATGGAGACCAGCTGGATTCCCTTGGAGGTGGGCACAAGCTCCTTGCCCTGCCGCTCCATGTAAAATGCGGAGAAGAGCTTTTCTATGATGTCGGCGCGGGTGGCGGGTGTGCCCAGGCCGCTCGTGCTTTGAAGCACCGCTTGCAGCGCCCGGTCGGACACCTGACCGGTGGGGTGCTCCATAGCGGACAGCAGCGTGGCCTCGGTGTAGCGGGCGGGCGGCTTGGTCTTTCCGGTTTCCACGGCGCAGGCGCGCACGGGCAGCCTGTCGCCCTGGCGAAGGGCGGGCAGCGACTGGTCGCGCAGATCGTCGTCACCCTCATCCTCGGCGAGCAGGCTCATGTAGGCGGCGCGCCAGCCGGGCGACTTGACCATCTGCCCCTTGGCGTGGAACTGATCTTTGCCGATCGAGACGGTCAGCTTTGTTTCCTCGTATTCGTAGGCGGGGGACAGCACGGCGAGAAAGCGCCGCACCACCAGGTCGTAGATGTTCTTCTCTTCCGGGGACAGTGCGCCCAGTTGCACCGGCTCCTCGGTGGGGATGATCGCGTGGTGGTCGGTGACACGGGCATTGTCCACGAGATATTTGGCGGACAGGGGCTTTTTTATGAGCTCCCGCGCCATCTGCGCATAGGAACCCACCGCGCAGGCGCGCAGCCGGTCGGGCAGGGTGTGCACCACGTCGCTCGTCACATAGCGTGAATCGGTGCGCGGGTAGGTCAGAATTTTATGCCGCTCGTAGAGCGACTGCATGAGAGAGAGCGTCTGCTTCGCCGAATAGGCGTATTTTTTGTTGGCGTCGCGCTGCAGCTCTGTCAAATCATATGCGGCGGGCGGCGCTTTATGCTTGTATTGCTTCGACAGCTGGGTGATCGTGGCGGGCTGACCCATACAGCGCTTGACCACGGTTTCGGCCTGCGCCTTGTCGAACAGGCGCGCCTGCCCGTTTGCGCCCATCCACAGCGCGTTAAAGCCGTCAAACTTCGCCCGCACGGTGTAGTAATCCTTGGGGCGGAAGGCGCGGATTTCGGCCTCACGGGCGACGATAAGGGCGAGCGTAGGCGTCTGCACCCGTCCGGCGGAAAGCTGCGCGCCGAATTTGCAGGTCAGCGCGCGGGTGACGTTGAGCCCCACCAGCCAGTCGGCCTCGGCGCGCGACTGCGCCGACAAAAACAGGTTGTCGTATTCCCTCGACGGGCGTAGCGAGGCGAAGCCGTCCTTGACCGCCTTGGCAGTCTGGGAGGAGATCCACAGCCGCTTACAGGGCTTTTTACAGCCCGCCTTGATCAAAATCCACCGTGCGACCAGCTCGCCTTCGCGGCCCGAGTCGGTCGCGATGATGATGTCGGACACGTCGGGGCGCTTGAGAAGTCCCGAAACAATTTTATACTGCTTGGCGGTCTCCTTGATGACCACCAGCTGCATGCGTTTGGGCAGCATAGGAAGGGTTTCCAAATTCCATGTTTTATATTCATTGCCGTAGAGCTCCGGGTCGGCCAGCGTGACCAGATGTCCGAGCGCCCAGGTGACGATGTACTGGCTTCCTATGAGGAAGCCCTCGCCGCCCTGACGGCAGCCCAGCACCTTGGCGATCTCCCGTCCGACCGACGGCTTTTCCGCGAGCACAAGCGATTTTCCCATATGTTCCCATCCTTTCGGGTCGAAGTCTATCAGATCCTTGCCATTATACCTTTTTTTGCCTGTATGCGCAAGGAGATAAAAGCAGACGAACAAATCCCCGGCCGAAAAGGCCGGGGATTTGTTCGTTTCACATAAGTATCCATGAAAAGCAGAAGGAGTAAAGAAAGGGAAGAGGGAAAAAAGAAAAAGGAAAAAGGGAAAGGGGAAAGGGGGAGGAAAATTTAGGTTGTCATGCAAGCAGCTGATGCGCCGCCGCAGTTACGCCTCTTGAGACGTATTCGGAATCACCCGTGTGCGGGAGAAGAATCATGACGACGGCCATTGCGAGCAGAAGCGTGGCAATCATTACAGGGGCAAGTTTCAGCATCCTTCGTTTGGTCATCGTAATAAACCTCCTTTGAATTGTGGGCTGATTCGCGGGGAGGGTGTATCCCTCTCACTGACCACATCATAGCACAGCAAAACCGCCTTGGCTATAAAATACCAAGTATTGTAAATATTTGTAATCATATTGAAACCCTTTCGCTCAAATCGTTACAAATTTTAACCCTTTTTTTGCCAGACTGTAACGAATAGGTTACAAAATAATGAGGACAAATGCAAAAAAGGCTGATATAATAAGTGGGAATCTCCTGACGGGTTACTTTGCCTGGACAGAAAGGATGGGAAAAGTATGTTTGAAAACGCGCTGCAGCCGCTGACCACGGTGATCCGCTATCTGATTCCGATCATCGCGGTCATCATTGTGCTGGAGGTGGTGCGCATCCTGCTGCGCAACCGGCGCAAGCCCGCGCCCATGGCGTACTTTGAGCTGGACTCAGGCGACCTGATCGACATATTGTTTTATGAAAACTCCATCGGACGCAGTAAGGTCAACGACATTATCCTGCTCGACCCGTCGGCCTCTCGATTTCACGCGGTGCTGGCACTGCGGGGCGGGGGATGGATCCTGACCGACACCGACTCCAAGTCGGGCGTGCTGCTCAACGGCCGCAAGGTGGACAAAAGCGCGGCGGTGCAGCAGGGCGATGTGATCACCATGGGAAACACGGCGCTGACCTTTTTGGATAAATTACGGTAAAGGGGGGATCTGAGTGCCCAGTTTTAAAGCGAGCAAGAAAAAGGGGGATCAGCCGGCCTCCGAATCAATCTATAAGCGCGGCATAAAAAAGCTCGGTGACAAGGTGTCCGAGCCCATCGCCTCTTGGAAGGCCTATCGCGAGGCACGCGTGGTTGCCTCGCGGCGGCGGACAACCCGTCCCGCGGGACAAAGCGCCCGGCGCACCCCGACGCGGCAGACCGCGCCCGTCCGGCGCAGACAAGTCAGCCAGAGTGCGCCCGTGCGCCCGGCGTCCCGTACCCCCCGCGCGCCCGGGACGCCCCCCGCCGCCTATTCCCGCTTTCACGCGGCGCCGGGCGCGGTCGAGCGCAACCGTCAGATTTCGGCGCGGTGGGAAAAAGCGGCGAAACACAACGCCGTGCTGCTGCTCTTTCTGGTGTCGGTGTTTCAGGTGCTGACCACCGTTCAGCTGCTGGTGAAAGGCAGCGAGCATACGGAGGACATTGTATGGGTGTTCGGCCTGCTGATTGCGGCCGAATGGGGATTTTACGCCTTTACCCTGCTGTTTTTTCGGCGCAAAACCTTTGAGCTTGAGGCGTTGGCCTTTTTCCTGTCGGGCGTGGGGCTGACCGTGCTGGCCTCCACCAAGCCCGAAGAGCTTTCCACCCAGTTTACCGCCCTGCTCATCGGGCTTGTGATCTACACGGTGCTCGTATGGTTCATGGCCGACGTCGAGCGGCTGTGGCTCACCCGCTATGTCATCGGCGGACTGGTGGTGCTCCTGTTTGTCATCAATCTGATTTTCGGCGGCGGGCCGGGCGGCGTCAGGCACTGGATTAGCGTAGGCGGCATGAGCATCCAGCCGTCCGAGCTGATCAAAATCGGATTTTTACTGGCGAGCGTTTCCACGCTGGAGCGCCACCAAACGGCGCGCAATCTGGGCGCGTTCATTCTCTTTTCCATGTTCTGCATCGGCTGCCTGGTCATTATGAAGGACTTCGGCATGGCGCTGATCTACTTTGCCACCTTCCTGATCATCGCGTTCATCCGGTCGGGCGACGTGCGCAACATTGCCCTCGTGACGGCGGGCGCGGTGATCGGCGCGGTGATTGCGGTCACCTTCCGCCCCTACATCGCTGACCGGTTCAAGGCCTACGGGCACGTGTGGGAGTATGCCGATTCGCTGGGGTACCAGCAGACGCGCACGCTCATTTATGCGGCGAGCGGGGGGCTGCTGGGCGTCGGCCTGGGCAACGGGCACTTAAAGCAGGTGGGCGCCTCGCGCACCGACCTGGTGTTCGGCATCCTGTGTGAGGAGTGGGGGCTCATTTTTGCCGTGCTGGTCGTGATGGCCTTCTGCGCGCTGGTCTTTTACGCGATGTCCTGCGCGCCCACCGCCCGCTCCACCTTCTATGCGATCACCGCCTGCGCCGCATCGGGGTTGCTGCTGTTTCAGACCTGCCTCAACGTGTTCGGCGCGACCGACATTTTGCCGCTGACCGGCGTCACCCTGCCCTTTATCAGCCAGGGCGGCTCCAGCCTGATGGCGACCTGGGGGCTGATTTCCTTTATCAAGGCGGTCGACGGGCGAACCTATGCGAAACGGAGTGTTGCACGATGAGGGCGATTTCACGAAGAACCTATCTGCTCTATGCCTTTATGGCCATATTTCTCGCGCTGCTCTTTGTGTTTTTATACCAGTACATGGGGCACAGCCGCGAATGGGCGACCAAGCGCTCCAACATGCACCTGTACCCCGAGAGCCGCAGCGCCTACGTCAATGCCGGGGAAATCAAGGACCGGAACGGCGTGACGCTTGCCAAGACCGAGGACGGCAAGCGGAAGTACGCCCAGCCGCGCGACACGCGCAAGGCGATGCTCCACGTGGTGGGGGACACCGAGCGCTTCATCGAAAGCTCGGTGCAGAAGCACTGCCTCGCCGATCTGGTGGGCTTCAGCCTGCTCGACGGGTATTACCGCAATGAGGCGGGGCTTGTGGGCAACTCGGTCACCCTGACCGTGGACAGCAAGATTTCTGCGGCGGCCTATGATGCGCTGGGCGGCCGCAAGGGTTGTGTGGGCGTGATGAACTACCAGACGGGGGAGATGCTCTGTATGGTCAGCACCCCCACGTTTGACCCGGAGGACAAGCCGGACATTGAGGACGGCGACGAGAAGTATGCGGGCGTGTACGTCAACCGCGTGCTGTCGGGACTGTACCCGCCCGGCTCCACCTTCAAGCTGGTAACGGCGGCCGCCGCGATTGACAATCTCAGCGACTTGAGGTCGCGCACCTTCAACTGCAAGGGCAGCGTGACTTTCGGCGGCGAAAAAGTGATCTGCAACGACACTCACGGAAAAATTTCCTTTGACGAAGCGCTGGCCGAATCGTGCAACGTGGCCTTTTCGGAGCTTGCGGTGGAGCTGGGTCCGGAGATCATGACTCAGTACGCCGAGAAAGCGGGCTTTAACAGTACCTTCACCCTCGACGGAATCCGCACCGCAAAGACCGCCTTTGACCTGTCCAAGGCGAAACCCGCCGACATCGGCTGGTCGGGCATCGGGCAGTACACCGACCTGGCCGCCCCCTTTCAGATGCTGATGTACGTGGGCGCGATTGCCAACGACGGCCTTGCGGTGGAGCCCTTTCTGATCAAGAGCGTCGAGTCGCCGCTGGGCATCCCGCTCAGGGTGGGTGTGGCCAAACGGGGCGGGCAGATGCTCCGTCAGACCACGGCGCATGAGCTCCAGCGCATGATGCGAAACAACGTCAAGTCGGAGTACGGGGACAGCCGCTTCAAAAAACTCTCGGTGTGCGGCAAGACCGGCACCGCCGAGGTGGGGGACGGCAAAAAGCCTCACTCGTGGTTTGTGGGCTTCGCCGAGGACGAGAGCCTGCCGCTCGCCTTTGTGGTTGTGGTGGAAAACAGCGGCTCGGGCGTGGGCAACGCCCTGCCGGTTGCCGCCAAGGTGCTGTCCGCCGCAAAGGGGTAGAGACTGTAACGCATAGAATGTGACCGTAACTGCGCGCCCCGCCGATTTCAACGCACCCCAAGCGGACAAGGCGCTTGGGGTGCGTTTGCCGCCCGCCCTTTTGAAGATAGATGACTGTATTCATAAAAAGTTTTTAATTTTATGTCGAATTCGTGTATAATAGAAGGGTATAGGAAGAAATGCACGAACGGGGAGGGAGCCGCCATGAGAACGCGTATCGCGCTGCTTTGTGCAGCGGTGCTTCTCCTGTGCCTGTCGGGCTGTACCCTCGCGGGGGTAGACGCCGAAAATATCATGCAGCCGCCCAAAGCGACCGGCGAGCAGGCGGGCATTCAGGCCGCGCTGGAAAAAACCGCGGTGGGCAAGGTTACGTTTAAATACCCCAAGTCGGGAGAGTACCGTTCCGCCATCATCATGCACGACGTAGACGGCGACAAAGAAGAAGAGGCCATTGCCTTTTACCGGCCGCAGGGAGAAAACGCGGGCGCCCATATGACCGTCATGGGCAAGAAGGACGGCGTCTGGGACGTGCTGCGTGATTTCAACGGTCCGGGCACCGACATTGACCGGGTGGATTTCGGCGACTTTAACGGCGACGGCGTCGAAGAGGTCGTGGTGGGCTGGATGCTGCTGACCACCCGGGACAAGAGCTGCTCCATCTACCAGTACGACAAGGGCGTGTTCAGCGAGCTTTTGGAAAACAGCCTCTACACCGAGATGGCGGTGTTTGACATTGACCTGGACGAAAAGGACGAGCTGCTTTCGGTCTATTCAACGGGACAGGCTTCGGTGGCCAAGCTGCTCGCCATGTCGAACAGCACACTGGAAACGGCGGGCGAGGTGCGGCTGGATCCCGCCATTGCCGCACACCCCCACGTGCAGACCGCCTTTCTGGATCCCGCGACGCCCGCGCTGGTGCTCGACGGCTATGTTTCCTCCGACCTGCTGGCCACCGAGGTGGTCTACTGGGACGGCAAAAAGCTGATTGCCCCCTTTAATGAAACATCCACGGGCGAAGTAAAGCTCAAGCGGAACGTTTCGCTCTTTCCGCGCGACGTTGACGCGGACGGCTACATTGACTTTCCGACACAGGTCGTCCTGCCCGGCGAGGAGGTGCTCATAAAGCACCTGTCCGACGATACCGCCCTGCCGGTGTGCGTCAACTGGAACAGCTTCCGCAGAGAGGACGACTCCTTTTCCTCCGTCAGCCGGACGATCATAGGGCCGACCGAGGAGGTGTGGCTGGTGCTCGATCCGCTGGAGGTGGAATTTATGACCGCTCTTCAGGACATAAAGCAAAAAAAAGTCACCTACTACCTCTGGAGCGAAAAAGCCAAAGCCCTGTCCGTGCCGCTTTTTGAGGTGCGGGTGTTTACGCAGTATGAATGGCAGAACGCCGAAGAGGCGAGCGAATATATCATCAAAGAAGAAAAAACAGGCTACGTGTATGCAATCAGATACTATGTTCAGGATGTTCTGGACGTCTCCATGCAGGAGCGCATTCTGAATGCACTTGTGATCAGCTGAGAAAGGTGGACGAAACATGCGGAAAATACTTGTGGCGGAGGATGAAGACGCCATTCGCGAGTTTGTGGTGATCAATCTGGAGCGGGCGGGCTATGAGGTGCACGAGGCGTGCAACGGCGCCGAGGCGCTCGAGCTGTATGAGGCCGACCCGACGTTTGACATCGCCCTTCTCGATATTATGATGCCCGAGCTGGACGGCTTGGCCGTCTGCCGGGAGCTGCGCAAGCGAAACGGCAACATCGGCATCATCATCCTGACCGCCAAGGCGCAGGAGATGGATAAAGTGGGCGGCCTGATGCTGGGCGCCGACGACTACATCGTCAAGCCCTTCAGCCCCTCCGAGGTGGTGGCGCGTGTGGACGCGCTGCACCGCCGTGTGACGCTGAGCGAAGCGCGCGGCGGCAAGGAGTTTAAGGAAGAACTCAAATCGGGCGATTTTGTTCTCAACCTACGCAACCGCACCCTGTTCAAAAAGGGAGAGCTTATTGAGCTGACGCAGGTGGAGTTTCAGATCATGGAGTACTTTTTCTCCAACCTGGGCGCGGCGCTCGACCGCACCGACATCCTCAACCGCGTGTGGGGGGAGGCCTATTTCGGCGAGGAAAAAATTGTCGATGTCAACATCCGGCGTCTGCGCATGAAGATCGAGGAGGAGCCCTCCGCGCCCCAGCACATTGTCACGGTGTGGGGGCTGGGATACAAGTGGGAAAGCTGACGCCGAGTGATCGGGTAAAGGGTGCCCGGAGAAGAGGATGAAACATATATGCATGTGAAGGGCATTACAAAACGATGGCTGATCAATTCGCTGGGGCTGATCCTGATTGTGATCCTTGCCCTGGAGATCGGCTGTGCATTTGTGGTGCGTAACTATTACTTCAACAGCATCCAGCAGGGGCTGAGCTCCAGCTCCCAGATGCTTGTCAATACCTTCTCAAGCCTCGAGTCGGGACAGGAGTCGGACTTTGAATCGATGGCTCGGCAGCGGGTGGAGGAATTTTCCTACCGGGAAAAAATGGAGCTGATGGTGTTCAACAAGGCGGGGGAGATTCTGTTTACCTCCACCGGATTTGAGCCCAATCAGGAGGAGAGTATGCCCGACTACGACGAGGCGGTGGGCAGGGGCAACGCAATCTGGGTGGGACGGTTGTCGAGCGGGGAGCACGTCATGGCGATGACCCGCATGATCCCCGACGGGCAGGACGGCACGAGGGGTGCGCTGCGTTTTGTGGTTTCGCTCGAGGTGGCCGACCGTCAGATTTTCCTGATGATCTCCCTGATGCTTGTGGTGGGTCTGGCCATTGTATTCTTTGTCGTGATGTCGGGCGCTTACTTCATCAACTCGATTGTCAACCCCGTCCGAGAGATCAGCTCCACGGCCAGGCGCATTGCCCAGGGCGATTTTAAGGCGCGCATCGACAAGCAGTACGACGACGAGATCGGCGAGCTGTGCGACACGATTAACTATATGGCGGGCGAGCTGGGCGTGGCTGAGAGCATGAAAAATGACTTCATTTCGTCGGTGTCCCATGAGCTGCGCACGCCGCTGACCGCCATCAAGGGCTGGGCGGAGACCATGCAGGGGGCCACCGACGCCAAGACGATTTCGCGTGGCATGGGCATCATCACGAACGAGGCTGCCCGGCTCTCCAGCATTGTGGAGGAGCTGCTCGACTTTTCCCGTATGCAGAACGGACGTATGACGCTCATGCTCGACCGTATGGACGTGCTGGGCGAGCTGTCGGAGGCAGTGTACATGTTCCGCCAGCGCACCGAGCGGGAGGGCATTGCGCTCAATTATGAGGAACCGGAGATCTACCCGATGGTGCTGGGCGACAAGGATCGACTCCGTCAGGTGTTTATCAACATACTGGAAAACGCGATTAAATACTCCGACGCGGGCGGCTCGGTCACCGTGTCGGCCGAGCAAACCGAAGATACGGTAATTATCAAAATTGCCGACACGGGCGCCGGCATCGCGGCCGAGGATTTGCAGCGCGTCAAGGAGAAATTCTATAAGGGCAGCGGGGCGCGCCGAGGCTCTGGCATTGGGCTCGCGGTGGCGGACGAGATTGTGCGGCTGCATTCGGGCACATTGGAACTGCAAAGCGCCCTGGGCGAGGGGACGACCGTGCTGATCACCCTGCCGCTCATCCCGCAGAAATAAATAGAACCACATACAATATTGTTTAGGAAGGAACATACAACTATGAATAAAGAAAAAAAGCCTCTGCGCACCTCCATCGGCGGCCAGGCTCTCATCGAGGGCGTCATGATGCGCTCGCCCGAAAAGACGGCGGTGACCGTGCGGCTGCCCAACAAAAGCCTGGAAACCAAGCTGTTTGACGACCAGCCGCTCAAAAAGAAATATAAGATTCTGGGATGGCCGCTCATCCGCGGCATCGCCGGGTTTATCGACTCGATGAAGCTGGGCTATTCCACGCTCATGTACTCGGCGGAAAAGGCGGGGCTTGAGGACGAGGATGAGGAGCCGTCCAAGCTCGACCTGTGGCTTCAAAAGACCTTCGGAGACGCGATCATGAAGGTGGTCGGCACGCTGGGCATGGTGCTGGGGCTGGCGCTTGCAATTGTGCTCTTTTTCTGGCTGCCCACCTTTTTGTTTAACCTCGTGCAGCCCTCGCTGCACATCGATGACGTGTGGCGCGCGGTCTGTGAGGGAGTTTTCCGCATGGGCATCTTTATTCTCTACATCGCGCTGTGCGCCCGCCTGCCCGAAATGCGCCGGGTGTTCATGTACCATGGTGCCGAGCACAAGACCATTGCCTGCTATGAGGCGGGCGACGAGCTGACCGTCGAGAACGTCCGCATGCACACCCGATTTCATCCGCGCTGCGGCACCAGCTTTATGGTGCTCATGATGCTCATAGGCGTGGTGGTGGGCATGCTGATCCCGCAGACCGGCGCGTTTTCGCGCACGATCATCAAGATTTTATGTCTGCCCGCCATTATGGCGGTGGGCTTTGAGCTGCTCAAGCTGTGCGGCAAATACGACAACCTCTTCACCCGCATCATCGCAAAGCCGGGCATCTGGATGCAGCGCCTGACCACCAAGGAGCCCGACGACGAACAGATTGAAGTGGCAGTGTGCGCCTTTGTGGCGGCGGCGCCCGAGGCGGAGCTGACCGAGGAGATGAAAACAATCGCCCTCGCCATCAAGGCCAAAAACGCGGTCATGACGCCTGTGACGCCCGCTTCTGACGAAGCAGAAGGCAGGGAGGAAGAGGCTGAAGCGTCGGCGGTGACTGAGGAGAAAGAGGCGTAATGGCCATGACGCTGTCTGAGCTGTATCTCAAAGGAAAACAATCACTGACGAAGGCGGGACTGGAAAGCCCCGCCTTTGACGCGCTCTCCCTTTTTACCCGTGTGACCGGGCTGACCCGCCACGCGCTCACGCTGCGTGGCAGGGAGCAGGCGTCCGACGCGCAGGCGACCGATTTCCTGGCGCTCATCGCACGCCGGGCGGCGCGCGAGCCGCTGCAATATATTTTGGGATCGTGGGCATTTATGGATATGGAATTCGCCGTGGGCGAGGGTGTGCTGGTCCCCCGCGAGGACACACAGGTGCTCGTGGAGGAGGGCGCGCGGCTGCTTGCGCTGTGCGGGGACACTGCCCCGGTCGTGTATGACCTGTGCGGCGGAACGGGTGCGGCGGCAATCGGCCTGCAAAGGCTTGTGCCGCAGGCCGAGGTCTACTGCTTTGAGCTGTCCGGCGCCGCATTTCCATATTTGATCAAAAACATCGCCCGTTTAGCGCCAGGGGTGCATGCGGTCAGATGGGACGTTTTACAGGGGCTGCCGGCCGATTTGCCCGCGCCCGTCCTTATTCTCTCCAACCCGCCCTATATTTCGAGCGGGGACATCGGCGGGCTGTCCCCCGAAGTGCGCAGGGAACCGCGCGCGGCGCTGGACGGCGGGGCGGACGGCCTGACCTTTTACCGTGCGATTGCTGGGAAGTGGTGCCCGCTGCTGCCTCAGGGAGGGTATGCGGCGGTGGAGATCGGAATCGCGCAGACCGAGCCGGTGCGCCGCATTTTTGAAGAGGCGGGGCTTTTAATACAAGGAGTTGTGCGCGACTGGGGCGGTGTCGAACGGGTGGTGACCGCCCGCAAAACAAGGTAAAATACAGAACATACGTTTAAACTAAAAATGTATTGCAATACCTTTCGCGATGGAGTATAATGGGACAAAATGGAATCCGGGAGGACATGCAATATGATTCAGGATAAAACCAAAGCACTGGCAACGGCGCTCCAGCAAATTGAAAAGCAGTTCGGCACGGGCGCGGTTATGAAGCTGGGCGAAAACGCCGGCATGAAGGTGGAGAGCATCTCCACCGGTTCGCTGTCGGTTGACCTGGCTCTGGGCATCGGCGGTATTCCACGCGGCCGCATCATTGAGATTTACGGTCCCGAATCGTCGGGCAAGACGACGCTGGCGCTGCACTGCATCGCGCAGGCGCAGAAGGGAGGCTATGCGGCCTTCATCGACGTCGAGCACGCGCTGGATCCGGTGTATGCGGCGGCGCTCGGCGTGGACATTGATTCGCTGCTGGTCTCCCAGCCCGACACGGGCGAGCAGGCGCTCGAAATCACCGAGGCGCTCGTGCGCTCGGGCGCGATTGACATCATTGTGGTCGACTCGGTGGCGGCGCTGGTGCCGCGCGCCGAGATTGAGGGCGACATGGGAGACAGCCACGTGGGGCTTCAGGCGCGCCTGATGTCCCAGGCCATGCGCAAGCTGGCGGGCGCGATCGCCAAAACCAACTGCGCCGCCGTGTTCATCAACCAGCTGCGTGAAAAAGTGGGCGTGGTGTACGGCAGCCCGGAGGTGACCGCGGGCGGCAGAGCACTTAAATATTACTCGTCGGTGCGCATCGACATCCGGCGCATCGAGCAGATTAAAATCGCCGCCGACGTCGTGGGCAACCGCACCCGCGCAAAAATCGTCAAGAACAAAATCGCCCCGCCCTTCCGGGAGGCGGAGTTTGACATCATGTACGGAGAGGGCATCTCCAAGGAGGGGGAGCTTCTTGATCTGGCGGTCAAGCTGGAAATCGTGCAGAAGAGCGGCGCGTGGTTCTCCTATGAGGGCGAGCGTCTGGGACAGGGCAAGGAAAACGTGAAGATTTACTTTAAGAATAATCCCGAGCTGTCTGCCAAGATTGAAGAGCGGGTGCGCACCGACGCTGCCCGGCTGTTTATGAGCAAGAAGAAAAAAGAGTTGGGCGGAGCGCCGATTGCTCCGGCCGCGGCTGCGGCACCCGCCCCTGCTGTTCAGTCCCGCGCCAAGCAGAGCATTGACATCGCGGTCGACGACTGATCGGCATGGTCATCACCGACATGAAACCCCGGCGGGGTCGCCTCGTGGAGTTGTGCTTCGCGGGCGGGTCTCCCGTGCGCATGGACAAGGAGATCTGCGCCCTGTCCGGGCTTCGAATCGGGCAGGAGCTGAGCGAAGAAGCGGTGCAAACACTGTGCGCGCAGTCGGATGAACGGCGGGCGTGGAACAAAGCGCTGTGGCTGCTGGGACAGCGCGCCTATGCGAGCGGCGAGCTGTGTGAAAAGCTCCGCCGTGACACGTCGCCGGCCGCCGCCGACAGGGCGGTGAGCCGCCTCGCCGAGCTTGGCTATCTTGACGACAGGGACTTTGCCGTGCGCTATGCCGATGAGCTGTTCCGCAAAAAGGGTTGGGCGGCCAAACGGGTGCGCGACGCCCTTGTGGACAAGTGCATCGACAAAGAGCTCGCAGACGAGGTGGCGGAGATCCGGGCCCCCGACCCGCGCGTGCAGATCAGCGGCCTTTTGAAGGGCAAGCTGGGACAGACCCTGCTGCGGGACAACGGACGGGATAAAGCAATCGCCGCCCTGCGCCGCAGCGGCTTTGCGTGGGACGACATCAAGCCCTGTCTGGCACAGGCGCAGGAGACGCTTGAGGACGAAACCGATGCCGGCGCGGGGAGCGTCGGTATTGACATTGAATACCTGCTGTCCGCGAAGTATGCCCATGCGCTGCGCACCGAGAAGGATCGTGCGCGCACCGTGCGGGCGCTCATCAAACGGGGCGCTGACCCCGATGAGGCCGAAGAGGCTGTAAAACGCTATACGGGGGACAGCGAAAGAGAATAACCGGTAAGGAGAAACTATGGGAGTCAAAATCGGCATGGTCAGTTTGGGCTGTGCAAAAAATCAGGTGGATGCCGAGCTGCTGCTCGGCCGGCTTGCCGAGGCGGGACATACACTGGTGTCCGACGCGGCAGCCGCCGACGTGGCGATCGTCAACACCTGCGGGTTCATTGAGGATGCCAAAAAAGAAGCCATTGACGAAATCCTGGGGCTGGCTGCCCGCAAAAAAGAGAACCGTATCAAAAAACTGCTTGTGACCGGCTGTCTGGCCGAGCGCTACCGCGAGGAAATCATGCGCGAAATGCCCGAGGTGGACGGCGTGATTGGCATCGGCGCCAACGCCGACATCGTGCGGGTGGTGGAGGAGCTGCTTCGGGACGAGCGACCGGAGTATTTCCCCGACAAGCTGCAAATGCCCATGTCGGGACAGCGTGTGCAGTCGACGCCGGCCTATTACGCCTACCTTAAGGTGGCGGACGGCTGTGACAACCGCTGCTCCTACTGTGCGATCCCCATGATCCGGGGGCGCTTCCGCAGCCGCCCGATCGAGGAGCTGCTTGAAGAGGCGCGCGCGCTCGCCGAAAACGGCGTCAAAGAGCTGTTGGTCATCGCGCAGGACACCACCCGGTACGGCGAGGATCTCTATGGGGAGATCAGGCTGCCCGAGCTGCTGCGCGGGCTGTGCGCGATCCCGGAGCTGCGGTGGATCCGTCTGCTGTACTGCTACCCCGACCGCGTGACCGATGAGCTGATCGACGTGATCGCGCGGGAGGACAAAATTGTCAAGTACGTCGACCTGCCGCTTCAGCATTGCAACGACAGGATTCTGGGAGACATGAACCGCCATTTCGGCAAAGCGCAGATTGTGGAGCTCCTCCGGAAGATGCGGGCGCGCATTCCGGGGCTTACGCTGCGCACCACCCTGATCGCCGGACTGCCCGGCGAGGGGGAGGAGGCGTTTGAAGAGCTGGCGCACTTCGTGCGTGAGCAGGCGTTTGAGCGGCTGGGCTGCTTCGCCTATTCCCCCGAAGAGGGGACGCGGGCGGGCGAACGCTCCGACCAAGTGGAGGAAAGCGTGCGCCTGCGCCGGCAGGAGATTATCATGGCCGAGCAGGAGCGCATCAGCGCCGCCCACATGAAAGCGCAAGTTGGCAAAACCCTCACGGTGCTGACCGAGGGCTTTGACCGGCGAAGCGGGACTTTTTCCGGGAGAAGCGCCGCCGACGCGCCCGGGATCGACGGGAAAATTTTCTTTACGGCGGGCGGCGCGAAGCCCCGGCCGGGGAATTTTGTTACGGTGCGGGTCACCGACAGCATGGATTACGATTTAATCGGCGTGTGCCTGGACAACGGTGAGAAAGGAAATCAAGAAGCATGAATACACCCAACAAGCTGACCCTTCTGCGCATCCTTCTGGTGCCTGTGATGATGCTCTTTCTGCTGTGGGAGGGGCTGCCTCATCATTTTCTGATTGCCGGGCTGATCTACGGCGCGGCGGCGATCACCGACATGCTCGACGGCAGCATCGCCCGCAAGCGGGGGCTGATCACCAACTTCGGCAAGCTGATGGATCCGGTGGCGGACAAGCTGCTGGTCTGCTCGACGCTCTGCTGCTTTGTGCAGCTGGGGCTATGCGGCTCGCTCATCGTGGTCATCATTCTCGCGCGCGAGTTTCTGGTCACCTCGGTGCGTCTGGTGGCCGCGGGGGACGGCAAGATCATTGCCGCCAACAACTGGGGCAAGGCCAAGACCATCAGCCAGATGGCGGCGATCGGGACGGTGTTTGCCCTTCAGTATTTCCGCGAGCTGTGCGTTATGGGCGTCATCCCCGAAGGATCGGTGACACAGTTTTTGTCGGGCGAATTTCTGAACGGATTCGGCGAGGGGCTTTTGTGGGTGACGGCGCTGCTGACGCTCATTTCGGGCGCGGTATACCTGTGGGACAACCGGAAACTGTTTGCCGACGCGTAAGGAAAAGGATTTGGCGGCTATATTTCGGCGAATATCGTGGTCGATGAAAGCAAATTTATATTTTACTGCTGTTTTTTAAAATATAAAATGAAAAGAGATACGTATGAAGAGTGAAGGAATTAAAAGTCTGCTGCTTGGAAAACCATTGTCAAATGAACAGCTTAAGGGAGAGAAACTTTCAAGGCTGTGGGGATTGCCTGTTATGGCAAGCGATGCGGTTTCCTCTGTTGCTTATGCCGTGGAAGAAATTCTTTTGGCACTGGCTCCGATCGGATTATTAGCGGTGCATTATGTGGGGCTTGTCAGTTTACCGATTATTATTTTACTGCTGATTCTGGTTTTCTCTTACACACAGATCATCAATCATTATCCCAATGGCGGCGGTGCTTACGGTGTCTCCATGGAAAGCTTTGGCCGTCGGCCCGCACTGCTTGCGGCCGCATGCCTTATCATAGATTATATTATGACGGTGACGGTCAGCATTTCATCTTCTACGGCTGCGATTGTTGCCGCCTTCCCTGCGCTTTCCCCACATGCGGTTGTCATATCTCTGGTCTCTCTTGCGCTCATTACAGTGCTTAATCTGAGAGGCGCAAAGGAATCGTCAAAGATTTTCGGAATCCCCACATACGCCTTTATTCTTTCTATGGTGATTCTGATTGTTACAGGACTGGTTCAGCTTATGTCCGGAAATCTTTCTGCGATTTCCTATTCAGCGGCCGATATATCCAGGTATCAGCAAGATGCAATTTCAGGAATGACGGTATTGCTTTTTCTGAAAGCATTTTCCTCAGGCTGCTCAGCGCTTACAGGAGTGGAAGCCGTCAGCAATGCAATTCCGAGCTTTAAGGAACCGTCGCAAAGAACGGCAAAGCATGTATTGTTTTTGCTGGGCGGCATTATTGTGCTTGTTTTCGGCGGAACGAGCGTACTCTCCGGTGTGCTGAAGGTGATTCCGACCGAAGGTACAACCGTTATTTCGCAAATGGCAAACGCAGTGTTCGGAAATGGTGTCATGTTTTATGTTTTGCAGTTTACCACATCTTTGATTCTGCTGTTGGCTGCGAATACAGCCTATAACGGCTTGCCGGTGCTTCTTTCTATTCTTGCGAAGGATCGATATATGCCGCGCCAATTTTCGCAGCGGGGCACGAAGCTCAGTTTTTCAAATGGCATCTTGTTTATTTTGATTGTTGCAGCGATTCTGCTTATTGTCTTTAAGGCGGATACACACCGTTTGATTCCTTTTTATGCAGTAGGGGTTTTTGTTTCTTTTACGGTTTCACAAGCGGGAATGTTTGTAAAATGGATTAGATCCAAAGAAAAAGGATGGCAGCATAAGTCAATTATAAACGGAGTCGGCGCACTGGTTACCTTTGTTGGCACCATCGTTGTTTTTGTTACGAAATTTTCTCACGGCGCATGGGCACTGGCAATCGTGATTCCCCTTGTCATGATTTTCATGTCCACAACACACAAGCACTATTTTATATTTGAAAAGGCCATTGCGGTTGAAGGTTTTGAGTATCAATATTCTGAAAGCAAAAGCCGCGACAAATTAGCGTGTGTCGTTTTGATTCACAATATGAACAAAGCGACGCTAAAAACTTTTGATTATGCAAAAGATATTTCCTCAGATGTTACGGCACTGCACATTTCCACCACGCCCGCGCATACAGAAAAACTTCAGAAACAGTGGAAAGATCTGAAAATTGGCATACCGCTCACAGTCGTCTCCACCTCTTTCCGTGACGTTCTTGCGCCGCTTGATGAATATATTTCAAAGCGTGAATCCGAGCTGAAAAAGGGTGAGAATTTAACGGTCATATTGACGAAATTTGTGGGCAACGGTTGGCGCGATATAATCTTTCACAACCAAACCACCTTTTTTATTGCCAATAAGCTTGGAAAGCATAAAAATGTCGCAACGATCTTAGTCCCATATATATATAGCTGTAATGATGCAAGAAGAGAAAAATAAATCGTCATCTAAAATATGAGCAGACGTGTAAAGGCCGGAAGAAAAAGTTCTTCCGGCCTTCCTGATCGCACGGCTCATTTAAGGCAGGGGCATTTTGTGCGCATTCAAAGAAAAAACCACATAAACGGTTGACGAATGGGGAAAAACCTGATTGAATAGAAGGAAATATGATTTGTTTGAAGTGAGGAAAAACACGTTCATGAATAAAATGAGTTCAACCGGGGTGCCCGAAACAAAGCGCGCGGCGGGCGTCCTGCTGCACATCACAAGCCTGCCCGGCCCATACGGCGTGGGCACGCTGGGGGCAGAGGCACTGCGCTTTGCCGATTTTTTACAGGCGGCGGGGCAGCGCTGCTGGCAGGTGCTCCCCGTCGGTCCGACGGGGGAATGGCACTCCCCCTACCAGTCGCCTTCTGCCTTTGCGGGTAGCCCCCTTCTGATTGATCCGGAGCTGCTGTGCAGACAGGGCTTGCTGCGCCGGTCGGAGTGCGCCGCAGTCAGCGTTTCGGGAGAAAGTGCCGACTTTGACCGCGCGGAGGAGGGCGCATTCAAGCGGCTGCATGCTGCCTTTGCCCGTCACGACAAAGGGGGCGCGGCCTACCGTGCATTTTGCAAAGAGCAGGACTTCTGGCTGTCCGATTATGCGCTTTTTATGGCGCTCAAGGAACACTTTGGGGGCGCGCCGTGGAATACCTGGGAGGCGGGTGTCCGGCGGCGCGAGGCGGCGGCGCTGGCGCACTATCAGACGCTGCTGAAAGAGGAAACCGAATTCTGGAAGTTTGTGCAGTACCTCTTTTTTTTCCAGTGGTCGGACTTTAAAGAGTATGTAAACCAAAAGGGGCTCAGGCTGATCGGCGACATTCCCCTCTATGTGTCGGGAGATAGCGTGGACACCTGGGTGAACCGCGCGTTGTTTCGCATGGATGAGGACGGAAATGCAAAGCTGGTGGGTGGGGTGCCGCCCGATGATTTTACCGAGGAGGGGCAGAACTGGAACGTGCCGGTCTATCACTGGGCACACATGGCCGAAGAGGGCTTTGCGTGGTGGAAGGCGCGCATGGCGGCCGCCGCTGAGCGGTATGACATGGTGCGCATCGACCACTTTATCGGCATCGGGCGCTATTACGCCATTCCCGGTGAGGGAGCCCCGGCCTCGGCGGGCGTCTGGCGCAAGGGCCCCGGGATGAAGCTCATGCGCGCGATCGGGGAGGTGCTGCCATGGGAGAGGCTGATCGCGGAGGATTTGGGCGT
Organism: Oscillospiraceae bacterium; assembly: GCA_031551875.1. Classification (GTDB taxonomy): domain Bacteria; phylum Bacillota; class Clostridia; order Oscillospirales; family Acutalibacteraceae; genus JAVBNA01. Next base: position 94,995 of record JAVBNA010000006.1, read on the forward strand.
CCCGCTGCCCGAAACGGAGATTCTGCTGCGGCGCACCGGGCTGCCGAGCATGAAAGTGCTTGAGTTTGCCTTTGACGGCGAGCCGGGCAACGCTCACCTGCCCCACAACCTCCCGCCCAACTGCGCAGTGTACGGCGGCACCCACGACAACGAAACCGTCGGAGGCTTCCTGGCGCGGGATGCCGCCGCCCGGCGGGCAATCGCGCGCTATCTGGGACGTGCGTCCGGGCGTGCGGCGGTCTGGGACGTCATTCGCATGGGACTGGCCAGCGTGGCCGACCGGGCGGTGTTCCAGATGCAGGACTACCTCGAGCTGGGCAATGAGGCGCGCATGAATACGCCGGGCACAATCGGCGGGCAAAACTGGCGGTGGAGGATGCGCGAGGACGCAGCGGATGCCCCCCTTGCGCAGCGGATGCGCGACATGGCGCGGCAATACGACCGGTGACAGACAGGAAACACCCGCCCCGCAGTGCGTGCGGGGCGGGTGTTTCGAAAGAAATTATTCCGTGTCTTTTCCATCGTTCAGATAGATAGAGTACCCCTCCTCGGCCAGCTTGGTGATCTCATTGGCGGTCAGATGACACAAGCTGGGCTCATCGGGGGAAAGGGAGATGACGTTGCCCTCAGAGTCACTGACGACATAATTCCCATCAATACGAGGAAAAACGGCGACACAAAAGAGAAAGTCGGGGTCGTCGGCGTTCGCCCGCATCTGCTCTTCGAGCGCGGGAGAAATGAAAGAGCCGCGGCCCTTTTCGCTTTTCGGCATATCAAACGTGTCCGCTTCGGGCGATGTGGATGCCACAAGAATGTTTTCCTCCGCACTGCCCGCAAAAGCGGAAGCAGAGCCGACGTCCTTATAATTACCAAACTCCTGAGCGGCCTCGGGCGTGGAAGCCATCATGGTTTCAAATTGTTCGTCCGCCGCCGGAGAGACATTTTGCGTCCGGCTCCAAAAGTGCAGGGCGATGCCGGCGCAGGCCACAAGCACCACACAGGCCGCCAGGGCGGGCGCAAGCCGGCGGAGGGTGAAAACCTTGGGCGTTTTACGCCCGCTTGCCTTACTGTCCTTTTGCGCATCCACCGCCGATTGTATGTCGCAGAAGGGACGCTTCTCATGCCGCTCAAGGGCGCCGCGCAGCGTGTCAAGGATTTTTTGTTCAGTTGTCATGCGGCGTTCCCTCCCTTCCGCGTTCGTCCATCAGACGGGACAGCTTTTTGATCGCCTGGGCATATTTCCAGCGCACCGTCGCCGCCGGACGCTGTACAATGAGCGCAATCTCGTCGTGCTTGAGACCGGAGGCGTGCAGCAGTACGATCTGCCGGTCGTTATCGCCCAGCGTTTCCAGTGCGCTTTTGAGCAGGATGCGCTCAAGCTGCCGATCGTCAAAGGTGTCGCCGTCCGAAAGCGCCGATTCGGGCAAGAGGTCAATGTCGGCGAAGCGGCGGTTCTTTTTATAAGCGGCGAGCGCCAAATTGCGGGCAATTTTAAGCACCCACGCCTTGCCAAGGCCGCGCGGCGAGAAGCCCGCCCCGGCCGTGCAGATTTTGACAAAGGTCTCCTGTGTAATGTCCTGCGCGGTGGCGGCGTTGCGCACGATGGACAGCGCCAGTGCGTAGACGCTGCCCTCCAGGGCGTTGTACAGCGTCTCCAGCGCCTCCATATCGCCCTTACAGGCTTTGAGAATCAGCCGATCCAGATCCAGAATGTCCGGCATTCGCCGTTCCCTCCTGTCATTTGTATAATCTCTGTCCGGTGCATTTTGTTGGGACAATTTTTATGATACCATAATTTTGACAACATTTACAGGGGTCCGGGCGGATATTTGCACACTTTTTGCGAAAGAATAATCACATATCGCATGAAGGGAAGACATAATATGTTTTTGGAGTACCTCAAATGCTTTGTGGTGGGCGGGCTGATCTGCGTGGTCGGACAGGTGTTCATCAATTGGACCAAGCTGACGCCGGCGCGCATTCTGGTGCTTTTTGTGTCGGCGGGCGTGGTGCTGACCGGGCTAGGGCTGTATGAGCCGCTGGTCAAGTTCGCGGGGGGCGGCGCGACCGTGCCGCTGACCGGCTTCGGGTATGCGCTTGCCAAGGGCGTGGAAAAGGGCGTCGCGGAAAACGGATTGCTCGGCGTGCTGACCGGCGGGATTACCGCCACGGCGGGGGGGATCGCCGCCGCCGTGTTCTTCGGCTATCTCGCCGCACTGCTGTTTCAGTCCAAGGACAAATCATAACCACACAAAACAAAGGGAGCGCCCGGCCGGGCGCTCCCTTTGTTTACGGCATCGGCAGAACTTCAAGATCCGCCGCGCATTTTTCCGTGTCCTCTTTGAGCTTGCGCACATAGTCCCCGCGCACGGTAACATAGCAGTCCTCGTCGCCGTATACCACGTTGTACCGGCGCTCCCCCGCAGGGTAAAAACGCACCACCGCGTCGGGGGCGCTGAGCGCCTTCCGGAAGCGCACCTTGACGGTGAGCTCGGGCGAGCCGCTGACCGGGGTGCCGGGCATGCCCTCGCTGCGCACCGACGCAATCACGCCGAAAAAAATCTCGAAATTGGTCAGCGTCAGCGTCTTGTCCTTCGCATAGGCTTTGCCCTCCTGTCCGGGGATCACTTCGCCGTCGGAATTCTTCCGGGGCGGGGTGTAGGAAAACTCGGTGGTTTTGCCGTCGAAGGTCACCGACACGCCCTCGATATCCTCAAGGGCAAAAGGACGGGCGAGCGAGGCGGTTTTGCTGTAGAAGTCGCCGTCTGTCCAGGCCGACACCGCGCTTTCTGTGACCTCAAAAATTGGGGATGCCACCGCCGGGGTGTCCAGCCGCCGGACAAAGTAGCCGCCGTCTGCCTTTTTGCCCGCAGCGAGGGTGTAGGAGACGCCGTTTGCCTTGAACGAAACCGTGGCGGCGGGGGCGTCAAGACCATAGCTCCTCAGGTCGTCCTGCGTGACAGGGGCCGCGACCGCGCGGTCGGCAGTCAGGTCGAAGAGCTGCGTCTTGAGCAGCGTCCAGCCCTCATCGGCGCAGCCCGCCCGGATGGGCGCCTCCATCACGGCCTCACAGGCGGAGAAGGGCGCGGCGGGCTTTTCAAACTGCGGGTTTTCTTTGATTGTGACGGGGGACGCCCAGTTGGTTCCTTCGATACGGACGGAGGTCAGGCGTCTGCCGTCGTCGACCTCCTCCCCCGCCTCGGCGGGGACGTTGACCAGCGTCAGGTCGAGGTAGCCGAGCGGGGTGCCCCGCAGACGCTCGTCCAGCGCCGCGGTGTATACATGGGGATCGGTAGAAAGCTTAACATAGCAGAGGCTCTCCTGTCCAGGCACGGCAGAACCCACCAACAGGGTTTCCGCACTGCCGTCTGTATAGGAAATAATGAGTGATTGACTTGGATCGGCCAGACCGTAGTCTGCCGTATTCTCAGGGACGCCCAAATCGCGTGCCGCCGTAAGGTCATAGGCGGTTTTCATCGCACTTTCGACAAAGCCCTCATACATCGCAAAGACTTCCATGCCCTCAATCGCAAAGCCGCTTGTTTTATTTGGGTCAGGGATAAAGGCATAGCTGCCCTGCTCATTTTGGACGTCAATGCGGGCGATTTGGGCGGGATCGCTGTGCAGGAGTAAAAGCTGGGACTCCTCTCCGGAGGGAGACGTGGCGGGATCCTCGGACGGGACAAGCATCGTGAGCAGGGTATAAATGCCAATGAGGACGAGCAAAAAGGCAAAAAATGCCAGGATGGGAAGCCATATCTTTTTCACTAGAGATGCCGCCTCCTCAGAAAGACTGCCAGTCCGGCGAGCAGGATCGCGAGGGGCACCGCCACCGAAAAAAGAATCAGGCCGACCACCGTCCCGGTCGTGGTGCTCACACCGATCAGGTCGTACTGCACCAGCGTGGTGGGCAGGATATTGACGGGATTGTCGGCCTCCTCCGCGCCGGTTGCCTCCCGGAAGAGGCTCAGCGTGACGTCCAGGTTGGACACCGAGGAGGAGGTCAGCAGGGCGGAGGAGAAGAAGATCGACGAGCCGGACACCGTGACCGAGGAGGTACTCGGTTCGGTGTTGCCTCCGGAGGCGCGCGCGCTCATGAGCAGGACATTTTGCATCGCGCCCTGTGCGCCCGCCGGGTCAAAGGTGTCGTCGCTGAGCGGTGCGGCCACCGCCGTGTTGTCATAGGTGGTGACAAGGGGGAAAACCGTGACGCCCTGCGGCGCCGCCGGGGTGGTCAGTGCACGTGACGCCAGGGTCAGACAGGGGGACTGTAACCCCTCCAGCGGCGCCCAGTCGGAGTTAACCGCGCCGAATAGGTTGAGCGGGGAGCCGCCCTGCGTTTTCTGCGCGTCGGTCTCGTAGAGCACGTCGGTGTCCACGGCGATGCCCCAATCCTTGAGAAAAAGGGAAAGGTTCGGCGTCTCGGGCTGGCTTGCGTCAAAGGTGATGAGCAGGTGCTTGCCCAGGCGCTGCCCGTTTTCGAGATAGCTGTCCAGCTTTTGAATTTCTGGCTGCGTCAGGTCGTTGACGGGAGAGGCGATCACCAGCATATCGGTCAGCGCGAGTACATCGTCCGAGATCAGGTTTACATCGCGGCATTCAAAGCCGTTTAAGCTCAGGGCGTTTTTGAGTCCCGTGACGTCGGCCTGCTCATCATGCCCTGTGACAAAGCCGATGAGGGGCAGCTTGTCCGAGTTGACCGCCATGACCGCGGTGGTCATGAGCACCTCCGCTTCGGACGAAACTACGCCGGTACTCTCATCGGTGGAGAGCATGCTCTCCTGGCCTAAAAAGCGGTAGCGCTTGTCGCTGCGCACAATGACGTCGGCCTCCATCAGCTTGAGGTCGGGGTATTTCGCGGCGAAGGTTGGATCCTTTTCTATGTCCACATAGCGGAAGGTGATCAGGCTGTTGACCGCCGCATACCGGGCGGCCAGCGCCGGAATCTGAGCGAGCCCCTCACCGGCGAAGGCATCCTCGGCGCCGATGAGCAGGATCTCAGTGGGCAGTGTGACCGCGTTGGCGACCTGGATCGACTCCTTTTTGAGGCTGTAGGATTTGTCGGCGGTCATGTCGAGCGCCAGAGAGGGAAATTTGTCCTCCAGCATGCTGAAAATCACGTTGATCACCACGACAACGGCGACAAACAGCACGGTCATGACCGTGGCGGCCGTGCCGCGCGCGAGGCGGTTTACCGATTTCTTTTCTGTATTCATCGTTTGCACGCCTCCTAACTCCAGCGCCGCTTTTCGAGCACGCGCACGGTCAGAAAGACAAAGACCGACGCCACGCTCAAAAAGAACACCGCGCCCGACAGGCTGAACCGCCCATCGGCAAACTCATAATACCGGCTCTGGAAGGAAATCCACGCGACCACCCTGCCCACGGCGGGGCTTTGAATCATGGCGGTGACCGAATCGATCAGCATGAGAAACAACCCGACGCCCAGCGTCGAAAAGGCCGCGACCACCTGGCTTTCGGTCAGCGACGAGAGAAAGATCCCGATCGCGATGTAGGCGAGGGCGTAGAGCAGCGACGCTATGATGTTGCCGATCACGATCGTCCAGTTCATGGAGGCGGTGAAAAAGGACAGCGTGGCCGCGTGCACAAGCGTCGCGGACACCGAAAGAGCATAGACGCCCCAGGCCGCCAGCAGCTTGCCGGTCACAAGGCCGGTCAGGCTGACCGGCGCGGTGAGCAGCGCCTGGTCGGTTTTGAGCTTCTTGTCCTCGCTGAGCGACCGCATGGTCAGCACCGGGATGAGCAGCATGCTGAAAATAAAGATGTACTGATAGGTCATGGTAAACACGGAGGAGGACTGCCATCCGAAGGTGGTGTAGGTGCAGATGCCTGCGGTCAGAAGGATGATGCACAGAAAGACATAGCCGATGGGGGAGAGAAAGAGGGATTTAAACTCCCTCCTGAAAATCGCGCGCATGGTCAGTGCACCTCCTTTTCGTCGGTCAGCGCGAGGAAAATGTCCTCGAGGCTGAGCTCGTGCATGTTGAGCAACAGGATCGGCCATTTGCGGTCGGACAGGCGCGCAAAAAGCACCCTGCGCGGGTCGGCGTCCTTTTCAGGCTCGACCGCGAATTCAAACGCGCCCGGCTCCTTTTCGCCGAGGCTCTGCACGGCTTTGACGCCGGGCAGCTTCAAAAGCGTTTTGGAGACCTCCCCTTCAGGCCCTGCCACCCGCACGAGCAGGCGCGGCCCGCCGCTCAAGGACGCCGAAAGGCTGTCGGGCGTGCCGTCGGCGACAATGCGCCCGCCGCTGAGCACCAGTATGCGCTCGCACACCGCTTGCACCTCGGGCAGGATGTGGGAGGAGAGGATGACCGTATGGTTCTTGCCCAGGCGGCTGATCAGCGAGCGGATTTCAATGATCTGCTTGGGGTCAAGCCCGACGGTGGGCTCGTCGAGAATGAGCACGGGCGGGTTGCCCAAGAGTGCCTGTGCGATGCCCACGCGCTGTCGGTAGCCCTTGGAGAGATTCTTGATCAGCCGGGGGTATACCTCCGTGATGCCGGTCAGCTCGCAGATTTCCGCGAGGTGCTCGGCGCGGGGCAGGCGCACCTTTTTAAGCTCGTACATAAAAGCGAGGTATTCTTTGACCGTCATGTCGAGGTAGAGGGGAGGCTGTTCGGGCAGGTACCCGATGCGCATCTTTACGTCAAAGGGGCTTTCCAGCACGTCAAAGCCGTCCACACGCACCGAGCCCCCGGTCGCCGACAGGTAACCGGTGATGATGTTCATGGTGGTGGTTTTGCCCGCGCCGTTGGGGCCGAGGAAGCCGAGAATCTCCCCCTCCTTGACGGTAAAGCTGATGTCGCGCAGGGCGTGGTTCGCGCCGTAGCGCTTGGTCAGATGGCTGACTTCAATCATGGCAGGATGCCTCCTTTCAGGCTTCTCCGAGTACACGCAGGGCGTTTTTCTCAAAAATCAATTCGAGCTCGTCATCGCTCAGACCGAGCTTCGAGATGCGTTCGAGCTCGTCCGAGTGGTTCCACATGGGGAAATCCACGCCGAACAGCACCCGCTCGGCGCCGTACGCCCGGATTAAGGCGCGGGCACGTTCGGGGGGGAGAAAGGCGAGGCTGGACGACGTGTCCACATAACAGCGTGTCCCGGTGAGATATTCCTCCGCCTCGTCCCACACCGAATAGCCGCCCAGATGCGCCCCGACGGCGACGAGGGCGGGGAAGTCGGTGAGCAGCTTTTTGAGCCGCCGGGGATGGGAGTAGTCATAGCGGGTGTCACCCATATGGAAAAGAACCGGATAGCGCCCCTCGAGCCGCTCATACAGCGGGTACAGGGCGCGGTCGTCGATGTTGAAGGTTTGAAAATCGGGATGCAGCTTGACGCCGACCAGAGACAGCGCCTCCATCTCGTCGAGGGCGGCGTCAAAGTCCTCCAGATCAGGATGGAGCGTCCCGAAGCCGGTCAGCCGGTCGGGGTACAGGGCGCACTGCTCGGACACAAAGCGGTTGATGGAGGACACCTGTCTGGGGGTGGTGGCGACCGAGTGAACCACAAAGCGCCCGATGCCCGCTGCGTCGCCTAAGCGGAAGAGCTCGCCCAGCGTGCCGACGGCGGCCATGTTCACGTTGTAAAACTGCTGAACCCCGTCGGTCGCCTTGACGGCAATCGCGTCGGGGTAAATGTGGGCATGAAAGTCCAGAATTGCCATATGTACACCTCTGCATCTAAAAATATCAATAATATTTAATTATACCACTAACTGTCAAATCCGTCCGCAGACTACAAAAACAGGGCGCCCAGCAAACCGGCGCACACGGTCAGCAAAATCGGACTGACCTTAAAGCGGATGTTGAGCACTGCCGTCGCGGCAAAAATCACCGCCGCCAGCGGGGAAATGGCCAACAGCGGCGCGAAAAGCAGGTCGGCGGAGGTATAGCCGTTTTGCAGCAGCACCTCCACGCCGATTGTGACCACGGCGGCGCACACCATGCCCACCGCCGCCGGCTTGACACCCGACAGCACGCCCTGCATCAGGGTGTTTTCGCGGAAGCGGTCGAGCGAATAGAGGGCGAGGAGACAGATGATGTAGGAGGGGATGATGACGCCCAGCGTGGCGGCAAAGGCCCCTGGAACGCCGCCGCCCAGATAGCCGATGTAGGTCGCGGAGTTGACCGCGATCGGGCCGGGGACGATCAGGTCGAGGGCAGTGAGGTCGGCGAACTGCTCCAGGGTTACGCCCAGTCCCTCCGCCTCGGTCAGCAGCATGGATAAAAGCCCGTACCCACCCCCGAACATAATGAAGCCCAGCTTTAAAAAAGTGAGGAACAGTTTCAGCAAAATGTCCATGAAACGTGCCCCCTTTCTACCGGTTGTCTTTTTTCTTGCCGGTGCGTACGCGCTGCGCCGAGGAATAAGCGACGCCGGCCGCCGCGGCGGCGAGCACAACGGGGAAAGCGCCAATGCCCGCGAAAATGATCAGCGCGAAGCAGAGCAGCGCCACCACGTAGGCAAAGGTGTTTTTGAGGTTGTGACGGGCGAGGGTGAAGGCCGACGCGAGGATGAGCGCCGCCGACGCGGCGCGCACGCCGCGGAACGCCCCCTCCACCGCACCGCCGCGCGGGATGGCGGAAACGGCTGCCGCAGCCGCCAGCATGAGCACAAAGGCGGAGATCACCGAGCCGAAGCCCGCGACCGCCGCGCCCAGAAACCCGGCGGTGCGCTTGCCCACGAGCACGGCGCAGTTGAGCGCGATGATGCCGGGCAGGGTCTGTGCCAGCGAGGCGAATTCAATGAACTCCTCCTCTTCCAAAAAGCCGCAGGTTTCCACAAGCTCCTTCTGAATGACCGGAAGCATGGCAAGCCCGCCCGCGAAAGTGAAGGTGCCCGCCTTAAAAAAAATCCAGAAGAGTTTCCGCAGTTTTTTCCCCTTCGTCATAGACACACCGCCTTTGTATTTCATATAGTATGCCCGCCGCTTAGGAGCCGAAGGGCGTTTCCCGAGAAAATCTTCTCCTCCTCGTCAGGCGAAAAGCCCATGCGCCTGATAAAACCCATCTCGTCGGCGATATCCGACCAGGGGCTGTCGCTGCCAAAAAGCAGGCGGTCGGGACCGAAGGCCTCTGCCATCGCGGCCGCGAGCGGGAAGGGCATCCGGCCGCAGCTGTAGGAGGTGTCGAGAAAAACCGGAAGGGGAAGCAGGCGGCACAGTGCCTCCTCCCATAGCATATAGCCGCCGAAGTGGGCGGCGACCACCGGCGCGCCGTCAAATTGAGGAATGGCCGCCGCGAGCGCCTGCGGCGTGGAAAAAATCTCGCGGAAGCCCAGATCGCCGCCCGCGTGAAAGACCGTGACAAAGCCGAGCTTTGCCGCCGCCCGGTAAATCGGAAACGTGCGCGGGTCGTCGGCGTAAAACTGCTGAAAGGCGGGCTGAAACTTGATGCCGCGTATGCCGTGCGCGTGAAGGCGCTCCAGCTCGTCTAAAGCGTTGGGCGCGAAGGGGTGCACCGACCCGAACGCCCAAAGCAGCGCTTCGGGATGATTAATAGAGATGGCGTAATCGTTGACCGCTGTCAGCTTTTGCGGGTTGGTCGCGACATTGAGCACCACCGCGCCGTCCGCCCCCGCTGCGATAAGCGCGTCCCGAAGCGCAGGGAGCGTTCCGTCGGTGCGCAGGCGCACGCCGCCCGTGCGGGCACGCATGGAATCCAGCGCCCGAGCCGCGATTTTTTCCATAAAGGTGTGGGTGTGAAAATCAATAACCATATATAAGTACCTCTTCATGATGATGAATTTACTTCTTTATGATAACGTGAAACCGGGCAAAAGTACAGCGTGCACGGGCAGTTCGCGCAAAAAGCCGATTCACACCAATTTTTTCGGAAAATCTCTGATTAATCTTGACTATATCGCCGAGGAAACGTATACTAATAAAAGAAATCATATCAAGAGAGCATGACAAAGCTAAATTTCCGCGTCACCCGACGCGGTTCTTGATCCTTGGACGCTCTCATTAAGGTAGGGATTCCTGATGTCACATTTCATCGGCGGACTGCTCTCTTCACTGTTCTTTTTTGCCGTCGCTGGGGTGCTGATGCCCCAGGCCCTGCGCGGCATGGCGATTGCGCGGCCGCTTGCGGTCTTTTTTGTGGCGGAGGGCGCGTGGACGCTTGTGGCCGGTATCCTGCTCTGGATCCACAGCACCACCGCACCGGTTATGCTCTGGATTCACTTTATGCTGTTTGCGCTGTGCGCCGCGTACCTTTTATATGAATTGTATCGGATCAACCGGCAAAAGCGTGACGGCGCGACGCCGCCCCCCGCGGCGCGGGACAATACAAACGACAAGGAGAATGAACAGTCATGATTGAATATATTTATGGTGTAGCGTGGATTTTGGTGGCGGCGCTTCTCATCTTCAGGTTTTCCAAGGAGAGCAAGTATTTTTACTTAGCCGGCGGCTGGTTTGTCGTCTTCGGCATTTGGACCATTGTCGACCAGGCGACGGGCAAGAAGATTCTGGGACAGGGCGCGTTTCCGTGGATTTTCCGGGGCGTCACCCTGGTGGTCGCGCTGATTTTGATTGTGGTATTCCTGACCGAGCGCAAAAGCTCCCTCAAAGAGCCGAAGGATGATGCCGCGCTCCCGGCTGCGGAACAGGACGCCGAGCCGTATGAACCGTACGAAGAACGGTATAATGAGCCGCAGAGGAATGACTACAGCCCCGAGGACAAGTATGAATCCAACTGGAACCGGCGCAAGTAGATCATACAAGAATTGGTAACCCCGCCCTCCCTTTTGGGAGGGCGGGGTTTTTCTGTGGGGCTGTGAAAAATGACGGAAAATAAACATTTTGATTGGGAAATGTGCTGGAAACAATGCGGACAAAAAACTTTTTTTGACCTGTTTATTGTAACTGTTTTGTAACCTTTTGCATCTGACCCCGCATATACTACTAATGGAATATGCCAAAATATGTCTCGCTATATATTGTGGTTTATATAATTATATATTGATATATTGCACAAGGAATTGTGGAATTTTGCATTTTTAGGACATCCTGTAAAGTTCATTTTTTGTAAGGAGGTCAAACAGGTAACAAACAGAATCCATTTTGTAACCATTTTGTAACCTTTTGAGGCTAAAGGTTGCAAAGCTGTAATTTTTATGGTAGAATACCCCTCGTTGACAGAAATTTGTTACATAAAAATTGTCTTGAGGTGTGTATTGCCATGAAATGGTTCCGTAAAATTTCCGCCGGGCTTCTCGCCCTGCTGACCTGCCTGGGCGCGATGAGCGCAGTGACCGGATTTTCGGCGTCGGCCGCGACGATGGAATATGTCGAGATGAACGACGACGTCCGTGCGGCGATCGCCGCCTACGCCAAGACCTATGCCGCGAAACAGGCAAGCTCAAGCGCGGCGGTGCTGGCCGCCAACAAAAACTCCATGATGCCGGTGCGTTCAAGCGGGGACTGTGCGACCTTTGTCAGCTCCAGCCTTGCCTACGCGGGCATTCCCTATGACACGCAGGGCTCAAACAAGTGGCAGGCGGGCGTCACCCTCTCCTTTGCGGGGACGCAGGCGATCGGCGACTATCTCAAAAACAACCGCTCCGAGGGCAACGGCATCAAGGCCACTCAACTCAAGGACAACGTTAAAATCACGTCCATGTCCTCCTCCGACTGGTCGAAGCTCAAAAAGGGCGACGTGGTGTGCATGAAAATGACCGGCGGCTCGGGCCACACGGTGGTCATCGTGCAGGAGGGCGACAGCATGTCGACGGTCAAGCTGGCCTCCCACACCCGCGACGGCGTGTATGACTTCTCTTTCTGGAAAAGCGCGGTGTCGTATATGGACATCTATCATCTGGAGGGCTACTACCGCACGGCGTCCGATTCGTCAAGCAACCGTGTGATCCATAAAACCGGGCAAAACGCCCCGGGCGCCCGGATTGCCTATCTCAAGAACAAATCGACCGGCGCGCCGCTGACGACGCAGGGCTATGTTCAGGCGGGCACGGGCAACGTATCCTACAGCCTGCGCGCCGACAAATATTACCCCGGTTTAGATGTTTTCTCCAAGTCGGACGAGGGCATCGCTGCCCAGTCCAAGCGCATCATTGAACGGGGCTACACCCATTCGGACGACACGGTGGAGCTGTTCAACGCAAAGCTTGGCCTGGACGGCGACAACGCGCTCACTTGCGTCACCGAGGCTGTGTCGGCGACACAGCTTGCGGTCTGGGTGGCGGAGGGACAGCTGAACCTGTCAAGCTACGCCGTGATGGGAGACGCGGGCACCCGCGTGCTGGCCGCAGCGAATGCGCTGCTGAGTGAAACCAAAACCGCCGCCGCCGCACAGCCTGAAATCAAGCTGGCAAGCACCGGTATTCAGCTCAAATCGGTCAAGCAGGGCATGCTGACCGGCCCCTTTAACGCAAACATGAGCTATGCTTATACGGTCACCGTGACCGGCGGCGGACAGGGCAGCTACCCCTGTGACGCGGCCGGCGTCAAGCAAACGATTTTTGAGGCGGGAGAGCCCTTCTACCTCATGGTGCCTCAGGATGCCGAAAGCCCGCTGATGGGCGTAAAGATCAGCTCAGCCCAGCACACACCCTCCTATTCGGCATGGCAGAACTCCTCCACACAGCCGCTTGTGCTCGCCGACGTTTCCGCCGACAAGCGCAAGGCGCTGACCATTGGGGTGGCGGTGGACACACTGGCAAAAACCGCAGCGCTGACCGATGCGCCCCCCACCCTTTCGCTGAACGCTGCGTCCCTTGCCCTCTTTGTGGGCGAGTCGTCCGCGCTCAGCGTGAGCGCCGAGGGCTCGGCCAAGGGCAAGGCGCTTGTGTTTGAAAGCTCGGACGGTTCGGTTGCCAAAATTTCCGCCAAGGGCGTCATTCAGGCGGTGGGCGCGGGCAAAGCGACCATCACCGTCAGCGTGGAGGGTGCGAAGGAGAGCTGCGCCGTTACGGTCACGAAGGGCATGGAGGGCATTGCTCTGCGTGTGGGCAGCAAAAAGGCCATGGTGAACAACCGGGTGGACGCAATTGACACAAACGGCTCCTATCCGTACATCCTGAACAAACGCACGGTTGTCCCGCTGCGCTTTACCTCTGCGCAGATGGGCGCAAAGGTGACGTGGACCAGCAACAGCAAGCCGGTCACCGTGAGCTATAATGGTTGCGTCGTCACCCTGACGGTGGGCAGCAAGACCCTCACCGTCCAGAAGAACGGCAAAACGCAGAAGGTGACGCTTGACCAGGCGCCGGTGCTCAAAAACGGACGCGTCTATGTGCCGCTGCGCGCCGTGGCCGAACAACTGGGCTTCTCGGTCAAGTATGACGAGGCCAGCCGTGTGATCATTATGACCAAACGAGTTCTGTCGTCGAGCGAACTGAGCACATACGTTGCCAATGCAAAGAAGTCATTGTCTTAAAAGAACAAAGAACTGAAGCCGCCGCGGGAGGGGAGAACCGGTGTTCACCCTGCTTTGCGGCGGCGTTTTCACGCGCATGGAGTGTAGGATTCTTGCATGCACGGAAAATTAATAATTTCCTCTTCAATTGCAGGGCGGACTGTGCTATAATATATAAAATCAAAATTTGTTGAAAATAGGTGTAAATCATTGTGATGAAGCAGATAGACGAACCGTCCGGCCGTGAGGGCCTGATCGCCGGACGAAACGCCGTGCAGGAAGCCTTGCGCGCCGGGCGGGAGATTGACAGTATCCTTGTCCAGCGCGGGGAGCACACCGGCTCGCTGGCCGCGATCATACACAAGGCGCGGGACCGGGGGATTCCGGTCAAGGAGACGCCGGCGATGAAGCTGGACGCGCTGTGCGGTGGCACGCCCCATCAGGGGGTTGTCGCGATGGCGTCGGCGGTGGACTATGCGTCGGTTGAGGACATATTTGCCCGTGCCGCCGGGCAGGGGGAGGATCCCTTTATTCTGGTGGCTGACGGGCTGGAGGATCCCCATAACCTGGGCGCGGTGATCCGCACCGCTGAGGCGGCGGGCGCTCACGGCGTCATTATCCCCAAACGCCGCGCCGCGGGGCTGACCTATGCGGTGGGCAAGGCGTCGGCGGGCGCGATCGAGTATCTGCCCATCGCGCGTGTGAACAGCATTGCCGCCCTGCTCGATGAGCTCAAGGAGCGCGGCGTATGGGTGTACGGCGCCGACATGGACGGCACACCCTGGTGTCAGGCCGATCTGCGCGGCGCGGTGGCGCTGGTGATCGGCAATGAGGGCAGCGGGCTGTCCCGACTTGTGCGCGAAAAGTGTGACGTGCTCCTATCCCTGCCCATGCGGGGCCAGATGGAATCGCTCAACGCGTCAGTGGCCTGCGGGATTCTGACGTATGAAGTGGTTCGGCAACGAACCGGCCTTGCGGCCAAATAAGAACACATTCTGCACCCCAAAAAGAAGGATACATGGGAGGGGCCCGAAATGAGAAAAAAGAATAAGCGCCAATTGCAGGCGCGCGTACATAACGAAACCCCATATGAAAACCCGCCCGTACCGCGCGGAGGCCATGAACGCCGGCCGCCCGCCCCTGATTTTTCCTACCTGTTTGACCAGACGGCGCAGGAGGGACAGGAGTTTGAGCTTGACCAGCAGCGCATCCGCGAGGATCGCATGCGCCGTGTGGAGCAGGTGACGGCGGAGTTCCCCAGCCTCAAAAACGAGGAGCTGTTTTCCTACTTTGAGAAGCGGGAGGACGGCGGAACCGACGCGGTTCTCTACGAGGAAGAGGAGCCGTACACAACCGACTACGGCGTGGAAGAGGACCACATGTACCATACGATTCCCATTTTCAATGACGACAATAACCCCTTCTCCGTCCACGCCCAGACCGATCCCGAGCTTGATGCCGGGGCGGGCGCGTATACCGAGGAGGAATGGGAGGACGGTTGGGACGGGCAGGACGAGGAAACCGGCGGCTCGGACTATGACGAGACCTACGGCGAGGCGGAGGAAGAGGAGGAAGAGCACAACAACCCCTATCTGATGCCCCAGGATGAGATGCTGCCCGAGGACAGCGATATGACCCTGTACGACGAGCAGGATGATGAGGATGACTACGAAGAACCCGCGGAAATGAGCGAGGAGGAGGCCTTCTGGACCGGGCCGGTTCAGATGGAGCCGCTGCCTGAGCCGGTGGAGGGCGAGGGCTTTTTCAAGGCGACCGCCGGACATTCCGCACCCGATACGACCACCGTTGCGGCCTCTGACGACAGCTTTGTCATGCCCGAGTTTTTTGATGAGGACGACGAGGAGGAGTATTCCTCCGGCGCGGTTGTGCTGTCCCCCGGAGCGGGTGACGATGCGCTGAGCGCCCACGCCTTTGACGGGGAACCGGAGGAGGAAGAAGCCTACGCATTCGAGGCCCCCGAAATCGACGGCCTGTTCGCGGGGGAAGAGGACTTTGAAGAAGAAATAGAAGAGGAACAATCGGCGGAGGAGTCCGTCGGGGAAGCCCGTGAGGATATGTCCGGGGACGGCCGGGAGACGGCTGAGGAAGGCCAACCGGTTTTCCTCCGGGAGTCGCCCGAGCTTGTGTCGTTTCACTCGCTCGCGGAGGATCCGCGCCGACGTCCGCGGCTGGATTCGCTGGGCGGGCTGACCCGCTATCTGAACAGCGACGACGCCGATGTTTCGCCGCAATTTTATGACGATGATGATTTTGTAGACGGGGAAACGAACAACGCACAGGAGGCAGAATTCGACCCCAGCGACCTGCCGTCCAAGAAGTTCTTCGGCGGGGAGCGTTCCCGTCCCAAGACGCGCGACGAACTCAACGACCTGCGCGCGCAGATTTACCACTCGGACGTCGGTGTGCGGAAATACCACATCACGATCGCAAACCTGTTCGACTCGCTGTCGGCGGAGCGCAAGCTGTACGTCAAATACCACCCGCGCCTTGAGGGGGAGCGGGAGAGGGAGAGGGAGGGCGCCGCGCCGGAACGCAGCCAGAGCGCCCCCGCAGGCGCGGGACGCAGCGCAGGCTCCCGGACGCAGTCGCCGCCCCGGGAGAGCATCAAGAATAAAATGGCCGCCCTGTTTCAGGGAGGCAAAAAAGAGAGAACCGAGCCCTTTGCGGGGGAGGACAAGTTCGGGGAATATACCAGCCCGAACGACGTTTCCAAAATTCGCACCGAGCTGCGCGGGGATGTCCGCGCCAGCCAGCAGGCGGCGACCTTCACCGGAATTATCGCCTTTTTCAGCTTGCTCGTTACGTCGGCTGAACCGCTGGGCATCGCGCTGCCCTCCTTCATGCGCGTATCGGCCAGCACGACCGGCTTCCTGATCGTAAACCTGCTGCTGCTGTGCGGGGCGATCGCCTTAAATCTGGAAACCATTCTCGACAGCCTCAAGCGTCTGATCACGCTTGAATTTGACTCTGAGGCCGCGGTCTCGGTTGCGGCCGTGTTCTGTCTGCTGCAAAACCTGCTGCTCTTCCTTGACGTCCAGCCGCTCGCGGAGGGCAGTGTGCACCTCTATTCGGGTTTCGCCATTCTGGGGCTTGCGCTCCATGCGGCCGGCAAGCTGCTGATGCACAAGCGCACCCAGCAGAACTTTAAGTTTGTCGCCTCTTCGAAGCCAAAAAAGGCGGCGCGCATCATTCCCGACCCCGAGTTCTCGCGCCAGGTGGCGGGGGAGATCACCAACGGGGAGCCGGTCATCGCCTATCAGGCCGACACGGGCTTTCTCTCGAGCTTTTTGAAGCTGTCCTATGCGATCGATCCGGCAGAAAAGGCCGCGCAGCGGCTTGCCCCCATCCTCACGGTGGCCGGTCTTGTCATCGGGCTTTTGACCGGGATCATCCACGGCAGCTTTACCCAGGGCGTGGGCGCGTCGGCTGCATCGCTGTGCATGGCGGTGCCCATGGCGGGCATGCTGTGCATCAACCTGCCCCTCTTCCGCATGTCCAAGTCGCTGCTGCGCGAGGGGGTTCTGCTGACCTCCAGCGCGTCGGTGCAGGAATACAGCGAGGTCAACTCGGTGATGCTGGACGCGTCCGAGCTGTTCCCCGACGGCGCAACGCTGCACGGGGCGAAAAAGTTTTGTGACGAGTCGGTCGAGCAGGTGATGCTCGAGGCGGCGGCGATTGTGTGCAGTGTCGAAGGGCCACTTAAAGGGATGTTTTTGAAGAGCGCCAAGGATATGGTGGATCTGTCCCGCGTGCAGGGTAAGGTGGAATACACCGACCGTCTGGGCTTCAGCGCCTTTATCGACGGGCTGCCCGCCTTTGTGGGCACCGCCGACTGGATGCGCCGGCAGGGCATTGCCCCGCCCGAGCGCAGCCTGACCGAGAAGTACACCTCCGACGGGCTGGAGCTTCTGTACTACGCCAAGGGCGACAAGCTGATGGCTTTCTTCGCCCTCACCCATGAGCCCGACGGGGGTATCCGGCGCACCATGTCCCAGTATGAGCAGACGGGCGGCGGCTTTGTCATCCGCTCGACCGATCCGTTTATTACGGAGCGCACCGTGTCCGACTGGTTCGGTGTGGGCAACCGCTCGGTGCGGATTCTCTCGGCCAGCCTCGGCGGCTACTACGCGGAGGTTATGGACAGCGCCTCGCGCAAGTCTCCGGCCTTTCTGGCCACGACCGGACGGCTGTCCTCCTTCTTCCGTGCCGTGGGCGCCTGCGTGCGTGCCAAGCTGAATTTCACACTGTCCGTGATGCTGCAGGCGGCGGCGATGGTGCTGGGCATTGTGCTGGCGGCCATCTTTTGTTTGGCGTCGGGCACGGCCGAGCTCAATGTGCTCAATCTGTTGATTTTCCTGCTGTTCTGGATCGCGGCGGTGCTCATTGCCCCCAACATTCGGAAAACATAAAAAAATCGCCCGGCGCTCTGCGGAGTGTCGGGCGATTCTTAATAGGATGGATTTTTCTTGAGCCACGTCCATGCGCGCGTCAGCACACGCCGGTCGTTTTCAAACCGGAACATATCCATTGCGCCGCTGTAGCTGACCCAGCGGAAACGCTCAATTTCCGCCTCCTGGATGATGACGTCGCCCACGGTCGCCCGCCCCAGAAAAAAGACGACGCGCTTGGAGATTTTCGGGCGGGGGTGATAGCTGCTGATTTCCCGGAACCCTTCCAGGAGCTCCACCCTGAGGCCGGTTTCCTCAAGCACCTCGCGCGCGGCGGTTTCCAGCTCGGTCTCCCCGTGCTCCATGTGACCCTTGGGGAAGCCCCAGTGCTTGCCGTAGAGGTTTTTGATGAGCAAAAACTGCCGTTTTTGCCCCGTGCCCCGGAAGATCACCGCGCCGCACGACTTTTCATATAGACAACGCAGGTCGGCGGTGTCAAAATCCATTTCCCCGTCCAGCACCTCCCGCAGCTCGGGCGCGTATACGATCCGGCTGGTCGGCGCGACCACATAAACCTCCTCGTCGCCCTGTCCGCGGATGGAGGCGACAATTTTGCCCTGAAAGCGGTCGAGTGACCGGTCGACGCCGATCACACAGGCTTCCTTTGCGGTTTCCTCCTGCTCAGGGCTGTCGGAGATGTAGCCCCAGTTGGCGGCGTACAGCTTGCCGGAGCGAGGATTCCGGCTGTTCAGGGGTCGGTCCACTTGGACATTAACGATTGTACCGAGCATGTGTAAGCGCCCCTTTCATACCCTATATTGTACCGAAAGGGAGGAAAAATATCAAGACCTATATTTTCTAATCATTCCTTACCGGGCCTCTTCCGCAATTTCAAAACTTGCCAGAATGTCGTCAAACTGGGTGTCGTAGTCGTCGGAATCGTTCAGAATGCGCGTTTCGGTGATCAGAAAGACCCCGCCCTTTCCGTTTTTGAACGCCCGCACGCTGACCACCGGACGGTGACGCAACGCCACGCCGTTGACCCAGTCCCATATGCCCGTAACGACGGTGGGGTGATAGGCCTGCGGCTGGGCGACGCCCTCCTGGCCGTCAGTGCGCAGGGTTTCGGTTTGCTTGGGCGGGGGGTCGCTTTGGTTCATCTTTTTCTTCACCGACGAGAGCGCCGTGCTCACGCTGACGCCGGGGAACTGCTCAATCACAAGCGACACGGCCGGTCGGTTGAGGGGGCGGTTCTTCGGGGTGATGTGCAGGGCGCTGCCCTTCTCCTCGACGTTAAAATCCGCAGCGGGCACCCGCAGGGTGTATCCCGCGAGCCGCACCTCGTCGACGGGGGCGGACACGGTCATTTGCAGGGTTTCGCCGCCGCTTGACGTGTTCTGTGCGGGCTTAAGAAGGGACGCCCACAGGCTTCCGTACAGCGCCCGCGCCGGCGCGGACAGCCCGATTACAAAGACGAAAAGAAGCAGGCATAAAAGGACAACCCATTTTCCCAAACGCCTTTTCGCAGGAGGGTCGCTTGCTTCGGGTTTCGGATCAGTGATTTCAGGAACGTCCTCCATTTCAGTGAGAGGGGTAATTCTTTCTTTGTCTGACATATCGGCTCCTCCTTTCCGCAAAAAAATCGCTCATCCGATAAGATGAGCGATTTATGCCTGATTTATGCAGATTAAGCCTTGAGGAAAAATTTGCTTTGGATGTAGGAGAAGGCCGAATCAAAGCGGGGGAAGCCGCCGTAGTTGTCGCCGAAGGGAGAGTCGTCGCCGTAACTGAATTCCCAGCCGGAGGAGGGAATCCGTGAGACTGTGTTGAAAGCGGCGGCCATGTAAATAATTGTCCCGACAATGGCGAGCACGGTGGAGACAATCACCAGTATGCCGCCCCAGATCATAAGTTTCTTGCCTTTCGCGCGCAGCTCGATAAACGAGGGGTTCTCCTGAGGAGGAATTGTCAGGTCGATTGTGCCCTTGCAATAGGGACAGGTGGGGAAGGCGCCCTGAAGCTGACCCCGGCAGTGGGGGCACTGGAGAGGGGGCATCGCGGGCTTGCGGACGCAGAAATAGATAATGGCGGGGATCAGGCCAAGGAAGCCGATTAGCAGCGCCCACATCATCGCATTGTTGTTGTAGTTGCCCTGCGCGTCCTTGTACACGCCTACGGCAAACAGCACGCGTCCGGCAATCTCAATCGCCGCGGCGATCAAGATCACAATCATAAAGACCATCATAGAACCGAAAAATTCTTGAAAGAACTGCATTTCTGTCATAAATAGACCTCCTAAAAATTATGGTTTGTCTTTTGTGCCGCTGTCCGCGTCAGGCTCATCGCCTTTTTCGGACGCCACCTGCGTAAGGCTGCGGCGGAACCAGGAAAGCGGCACGCTTCCGTGCTCCAAAAGGTCGGTGCGGGGGATTTTCCAGGACCATTTGAGGGGTTCGTCGGTGGCTTCGACCGGGGGGTTGATGAAGCGGTTGATGAGCACAGCGACGACGATGCCGAAAAAGGTTTCCAGAATACGGTTGAGCGCGTAGATGAACTGGCTGTCGCTGCGGCCGATGAGCAGCACCGCGCACAGCACGGTCGCCGAAATGGTGCACGACTGCGGGTTGTTAAGCAGCACGCCCAGATAGATGGCCGCGGCCACGCCCGCACCCACCAGCAGGATGTGTACGCCCGGCAGCCCGATCAGCCCGTCCAGCCACAAGAGCCCCAGTCCGAGCGCGCCGCCGACGGCGGTGCCCAGCACGCGGGACAGGCCGAACCTGACCGTATGGGTAACCGTGTCCTGCATACAGATGATCGCGGCGATGCAGGCGTAGAACGGTGCGGGGAGTCCGAGCAGGGCGTACCCGCCCAGACAGACCATGACGGCCAGCGCCGTTTTCAGGTTGCGCATGCCAATGCCCGGGAGACGAAGTTTTTGCGGGAACTTGATACAAAACACCCCCTCGGCCTGACATTTGGTGCTTTTAGTATACCGTATTTTTGCCCGGTTTGCAAGTGGAGTTGACCGGAAAGGGAAAGCGTGGTATTCTAAAGAATAACACAAGAGAGAACGGGGGAGAAGGATGAATCCGACATTGATAAAAGAGGGCGTTTATTGGGTGGGGGCGATCGATTGGTCGCTGCGCAACTTTCATGGCTATACCACTGAAAAAGGCTCGACCTATAATGCATATTTGATCATCGACGAAAAGATCACACTGATCGACACGGTCAAAGCGGCCTTTTCCGAGGAGCTTCTGGAGCGGGTGTCCAAACTCATTGACCCCGCAAAAATTGACTATCTGGTATCAAACCACGTGGAGATGGACCATTCGGGAGCCATTCCGGCCGTGATGGCGGCGGCGAAAAACGCGACCATTGTCACCAGTGCGCCGCAGGGCCAGAAGGGCCTGACCGCCCATTACGGCGCTTACAACTACAAGGCGGTCAAATCGGGGGAAAGCCTCAGCCTGGGCAAGCGCAGCCTGCACTTTGTCACCACGCCCATGCTCCACTGGCCGGACAACATGGTCAGCTATTGCCCCGAGGAAAAAATCCTGTTTTCAAACGACGCGTTCGGACAGCATCTGGCCTCGTCGGCGCGTTTTGACGACGAACTGGACATCCATGAGGTGCTCAACCAGGCGAAAAAATATTACGCGAACATCGTCATGCCCTTTGCGGCGCAAGCGCGTGCGGCCTGCGAGGCGGCGGCGCAGCTTGACATTGAGATCATCGCGCCCAGCCACGGCGCAATCTGGCGCGGGCACATCCCGCAGATCCTTGACGCCTATAAGACCTGGTATTCCAATGACCCTGCGGAATATGCGCTTGTGGTGTTTGACAGCATGTGGCACTCCACCGAAAAAATGGCAAAAACAATTGCCGAGGCCTTCGCGCAGACGGGCATCCACGTCAAATACCTTGACCTCAAGGACAACCACATCTCGGACATCATGACCGATGTTCTGGAGGCGAAATATATCTGTGTCGGCTCGCCCACGCTCAACAACAATATGCTGCCCACCGTATCCGCCTTTTTGACCTATTTAAACGGCCTTGCCCCCAAGAACCGCAAGGCGATGGCGTTCGGCTCCTATGGCTGGGGCGGGCAGAGCATCGGGCAGGTGGAGGAGTGGCTTGAAAAGTGCGGCTTTACGCTCTTCTGCGACAAGGTGCGCATTCAGTTTATCCCCTCTCAGGAACAGCTGGAGGCGCTGTCAGGGCATATTCTGGCCGCGCTCGGCAAATAAAGCGGGACGGTTGACTTTCCGCCCGGGGTGCATTACAATAAAATGGTGTATTTTTCAGAAATGAACAGATGGAGGGCAAACTATGCTTTCAAACAGGGAAAAAACCATGGAGAAAATCGTCGCGCTGTGTAAAGGCCGCGGCTTTGTCTACGCCGGCTCGGAGATCTACGGCGGCCTGTCTAATACATGGGATTACGGACCGCTGGGCGTGGAGTTTAAAAACAACGTCAAAAGGGCGTGGTGGAAGAAGTTTGTGCAGGAGAGCCCCTACAACGTGGGGCTTGATTCCGCGATCCTGATGAACCCGCAGGTGTGGGTGGCGTCGGGTCACGTGGGCGGCTTTTCCGACCCGCTCATGGACTGTAAGGAGTGCAAAACCCGCCACCGTGCGGACAAGCTCATTGAGGACGCGGGCGGCGACGCCAACGGCATGTCCTTTGAGGAGATGAGCCGGTACATCGCCGATAACGGTATCACCTGCCCCGACTGCGGCAAGGCGAACTTCACCGACATCCGCAAGTTTAATCTGATGTTCAAGACGTTTCAGGGCGTGACCGAGGATGCAAAAAATGAAATTTTCCTGCGCCCCGAGACCGCGCAGGGCATTTTCGTCAACTTTGCGAACATACAGCGCACTACGCGCAAAAAGCTGCCCTTCGGCGTATGTCAGGTGGGCAAATCCTTCCGCAACGAGATTACGCCGGGCAACTTTATTTTCCGCATCCGTGAGTTTGAGCAGATGGAGCTGGAGTTTTTCTGCAAGCCGGGCACCGAGCTGGATTGGTACGCCTACTGGAAAGACGCCTGCAAAAACTGGCTTCTGTCGCTGGGCGTCCATGAGGAAAACATTCGCCTGCGCGACCACAGCCAGGAGGAGCTGTCCCACTACTCCAACGCCACGACCGACATTGAGTTTGTTTTCCCGTTCGGCTGGGGCGAATTGTGGGGCATTGCGTCGCGTACTGACTTTGACCTGACCCAGCACCAGACCCACAGCACCAAGAGCCTCGAATACTTTGACCAGGAGGCCAACGAACGCTTCATCCCCTACGTGGTCGAGCCCTCACTGGGCGCTGACCGTGTGGCGCTCGCATTTTTGTGCGAGGCGTATGACGAGGAGGTCGTGGACGCCGAGAAGAACGACACCCGCGTAGTCATGCACCTGCACCCGGCGCTCGCCCCCTTTAAGGCGTGCGTGCTACCGTTGTCCAAGAAGCTGGCGGAGGGCGCGGGTAAGGTTTTTGAGACGCTTTCCAAGTACTTCATGGTCGACTACGACGAGGCGGGTTCGATCGGCAAGCGCTACCGCCGGCAGGACGAGATCGGCACGCCCTTCTGCCTGACGTATGATTTCGAGAGCGAAGAGGACGGCTGTGTGACTGTGCGCGACCGCGATAGCATGGCGCAGGAGCGGGTCAGCATCAACAAGCTGATTGACTATATTACGGCGAAAATCGAGTTTTAAGGGAAATAAATTCAATTTGTTTTGACGGTGAGAGGGCCGACGGTTGCGCTGGCTCTCTTTTCTGTGCGGCTTCCAAAAAAATTGATTGACAAATTGGTTATGATCAAGTATAATATATTCCACGTGATAAAGGGTATATGGCTCGTTGGTCAAGCGGTTAAGACTCCGGCCTCTCACGCCGGCAACGGGGGTTCGATTCCCCCACGAGTCACCATTTTTCCCTTTATAACGGCCGGAAAAGCCCGGCAAACAGTTGGTGTCGATGACGGCGAGGGTCCACCCGTTCCCATCCCGAACACGGAAGTTAAGCTCGCTTGTGTCGACAATACTTGGCTGGCGACGGCCCGGGAAGATAGATAGACGCCAACACAAATATTCCTCCTTAGCTCAGTTGGTAGGCCATACGTCTACATAGGCTATGGCAAAAAAATCGCGAAAAAATTTTCGCCTCGATTGTTTCACAATCTCGCCGAAACACTGATAAAATCAGCCTTCCCGAGATTGTATCCACGCTCATTTCTTGTTTTTTATATGATCCTCAATAGCTCAGTTGGTAGAGCATGCGGCTGTTAACCGCAGGGTCGTTGGTTCGAGTCCAACTTGGGGAGCCACAGAAAAAGCTCACAACCATAGGGTTTGTGAGCTTTTTTAATTTTCCTTTACAACAAATGAGAGAGTTTTCCACTCTCTCATTTGTGTCTATAGTTATGGTAATGGTTTTTTGATTAATGACTGAAGATGTTGGGGTAATTGATAACTTTCCAAATGGTCATGACTCTTCATTTTTACAGTTCCATCAGCCGACACATCAAATGTCATTCTATCTCGACCAACTGATATATGGGGACCAATATACGGCTCTATTTCGATTGTTACCGTATACATTGAACTTTCTATATCCCCGACAATATGCGTAATATTAGAATCACCAAAGTAAGCAACAACGGTTGGTTCAATCGATAAATATGATTTATAAAAGTTATTGACATCTTTTTCAACTTCAGGCATCAAAAGCGTTATTATGATTTTGTTCAATCTTTCCGGATTATCCAAACGCACAGAATTTTCTTCTAAAGTATTTGAGGCGTAAACGGTTAAACCAGATAAAACCATTACCACTGTCAAAATAGCAATGAATAGTTTTTTCAATTGATCACCCTTACTTAGTATGCGTGATTAAGTTCTCATAAATTATGAAGAATTTTATCCAAATCAATTATTATATATCTAGTATGCCTTTTCAAACAATAATTACTACATGAATAATAAATGCAAATGGGTGTAGTGATGAACTGAAAAGCTTTTTAGGAAGTAGTCGCCTGGTTTGAAGTGTCGGTGAGGGTCAAAAATATGTTATAAAGATTTGTGACACGTCGAGAAAGAACGACATTGGTTTGTGGAGAGGAGAAATTCGTAATGTGTGGACGGTACCAGTTTTCCGAGGCCGATCTCAATGATATGGCCGACATTGTCCGTCAAATCAGCAAGAAATACTATGGTGGTACAACGCCGGAGGGTGAGGTGTTTCCAACCCATGTCATGCCCGTCGTTACAGCCACAGATGGGGCAGCTATGAAATGGGGCTTCCCGCGCTGGAACGGCAGCGGAGTCGTGATCAACGCCCGGAGTGATACGGCGCTGGAAAAGAATATGTTTTCCAAATCCGTACGCGCAAAGCGCTGTATTGTGCCGACCAGTGGCTTTTTTGAATGGCAGCGCGTGGATGGGAAAAAGAAAAAAGATATTATATCGAACCCAAAGATGACGATGAAGAATGAGAGTGTGGAACTGTGTTGACATTTTTAAATAGTTAAACAAGTGCGTTTTAATGCGGGATCGTATCGAGATTTAGCAAAGAAAGCTCTAGGGCAGCGGCAGAAGCGTCACCTAAAAGCACAGTCAATATAATGGAATATTTTTGGGGATGGTATATACCTTTAGTCACCGTCCCATGCAAAATCAAAATTTAAAAGGAGGAATTTAGAACATGAACAAAACAAATAGAGGACTTTTCGTACTGGTCAGTCTCGTCATGGTGCTGACGATGTTTTTTTCCGCCTTCCCGGCGGGAACACTTCGGGCATACGCCCTTGCGGCAGACGACTACGCAACGGTCGAGGTCAGCACTTTTGCACAGTTGCAAGCGGCAATCGATGCCTTCAACAATCACGGGGCAAGAAACACCACGATCGTGGTAACCGATCCAATTGACGTAACCTCAAGACTTATCCTTACTAACCAAAACTATACTCTCACCCTCACCGGCGAAACACTAAGCCGTGGTGGCAACAATTTTGACCTACTAGCATTATACTATGGCACAAGCCTAACACTTAAAAATATCACCTTGGATGGGAAAAAATCCATTTTTGCGAACGAAGAACCTCTGGTGGATACTTCTCTGGTGCAGATAATCGGCACATTGACCATGGAAGACGGTGCTGTTCTAAAAAACAACAACTGCTCTCGGAACAACTACGATGGTGGTGTGCGTGTTGGCGGTACGTTTATTATGAACGGCGGTGAGATTTCTGGCAACATCGCCTATAACGGCGGCGGTGTGTGGATTTCGCCAAGCGGCACATTTACGATGAACGGCGGCACGATTTGTGATAACACTGCCGATTACAGAGGCGGCGGTGTGTGTGTTGAGGACGGCAAGTTTATTATGAACGGCGGTGAGATTTCCGGCAACACCGCCATCAGCGGCGGTGGTGTTTATGTTTATGTTGAGAGCGGCAAGTTTACAATGAATGGCGGTGAGATTTCCGGCAACGCTGCCAGTAGCGGTGGAGGTGTGGTTGTTTTGCCAGGTAGCACATTTACAATGGAAGGCGGTAAGATTTTTGATAATACATCTGCCAGATACGGCGGCGGAGTGTTTGCTGACGGCAAGTTTACAATGAACGGCGGCGAGATTTCCGGCAACACCGCCACCGAAAACGGCGGCGGTGTGGGGATTGGGTCAAGCGGCACATTTACCATGGAAGGCGGTAAGATTTTTGATAATACATCTGTCTTCGAAGGTGGCGGCGTGTATGCTAACGGCAAGTTTACGATGAACGGCGGTGAGATTTCCGGTAACATCGCCACCGAAAACGGCGGTGGAATATATGTTGAGTGGTATTACGGTTCGTTTACGATGAACGGCGGTGCAATTTTCAGTAACGCTGCCGAATGTGGCAGCGGTGTATATAATGATTACTCGTACGCTCCCGTCTACAACAGATTCAAGATGACTGGCGGATTGATCTTTGGCAGGGGCGACAGCGCAGACGCTGTTGTATATCCATCCACATGGTCGCTGAGCGGTAATGCTGTCGTCATACGCTGCGACAGCGATGATGAACTTCACGTCATGCCGCAGGAAGCGACCGCACAGTGGGATACGCGGGACGGAGCGGTTGGCATCACCTATGAAAACGGCACAAATACTGGCTTTATCTCCTTGGAAACAGATAAAACTCTTTTGACTGCAGGCCGTCTGAATTTTATGATTCCCGTAGATCATGAATACACCGGCAACGTGCAGGGCATTGGCAGCGTAACCTGTAAGGAGGCAGAATTTACCGCCGAAACCGGCGGCACGATTACCGTACTTTATGACCGCAGCACCACCCCGCCCACGAATGCCGGAATCTACAAGGTTACAGCGGAAATTTCTGGCGGCACAAAATATAAAAAAATAAGTGTCACGCTTGGCAACTACACCATTCATCCCCGACCGCTGATGGTTACGCCTGACGCCGGGCAGTGCAAGACCTACGGCTCGCCCGACCCGACACTGACCTATACGCTCAGTTCACAACTGTTTTCCAGCGACAGCATGACCGGCACTCTTTCCCGAGCGAGCAGTGAAACCGTCGGCAGTTACGCGTATAAGATTGGTACTCTGTCGGCAGGCGACAACTATAAACTGACGCTAAGCGGCACGAATACCTTTGCAATCACCAAAGCGACCCCGAAGATTACACTCGCTGCGGTTCTCGGCAGCGGCGTGCAAGCCGGTGAGAACAATGTCACCCTGACGGTTACGGCCGCAAAGGTCGGCACAGGTGCAATGCCCACCGGAACAGTAATCTTTTACAGTGGTGACATGGCGATTCAAGAAGTAAGGCTGGGCATATCCGGCACATGCTCCACCGTCGTTACCCTGCCAGAGGGCAGCCACACGCTGACCGCCACTTATACCGGCAACACGAACTACAATTCGGCAAGTGATTCCATCCAGGACTATAACGTAAGCAAAAAGGATCCGGTCGGTATTACGGTTGCCCCGGCGACGGCTAGCATTAATGTTGGTGCCACCACCATCTTTGCTGCGACCGTTACTCCGGATGACACAACCGACAAGACGGTCACCTGGACCGCTTTCCCCGCGGACATTGTCACCCTGACGGCTTCCGGCGAGAAAGTGACGGTCAAGGGCGTCAAAGCAGGTGTTGCGACAATCACAGCCAAGACCACAAACGGCAAGACCGCGACCAGCACGGTTACGGTCACAGCCGTTACGCCCGAACTAATTAATGTCAACAAGATCACCGTTACCCCCGCCACGGCTGTGCTTGTTCAGGGAAAGAGCACAACGCTCAAGGTCACTGTCAATCCTGACAATGCCGCCAACAAAGGTGTTACCTGGATCACATCCGACGCATCCATTGCCACAGTCGACGCAAACGGCAAGGTCACCGCGAAGGGTTCCGGCGTTGCAACCCTCACTGCGACAGCGAAGGATGGAAGCGGCGTAAAGGGAGCAGCAAAGATCACAGTACACAGCTACGTGACCCTGCGCATTGGTTATAAAAATGCGGTTCTCAATGGTGCGGCAACCACGATTGATACAGCCGGCACCAAACCCTTCAAGACTTCCGGACGTGCCATGGTTCCGATCCGTTTCGTCTCTGAAAAGATGGGCGCCAAGGTCAAATATGTAAATGACAAGGCACCGATCATCGTAACCTATGGCACCAAGAAAGTGGAATTCACCCTGAACAGCAAGACCATTACAATTACTGAGGGTGGCGGTAAGCCCACAACCCAGACCATTGACGTGGCGGCGCAGAAGAAGAACGGCAAGACCTACATTCCGCTGCGTGCCATTGGTCAGGCGCTTGGATTTACGGTTTATTATGATTCCAAAATCGAAGTCATCGTGGTCAACAGCCTGAGCATGAGCGCATCCATCCGCAATGATCGCATTGCCGAGGGCAAGAAGCTTATTACCAAATAAAGAAGAAAAAACAGTTTGCAATTTATAGACTCATAAAAACAGCGGGAGATCCAAATAAAGCGATTAACAATGAGCGGATTTCACAGGGCAAAAAGGTCATAAAATAATCCCGAGTTTCTTGCCTCAATTGTTATACGATTGAGGCAAGTTCTCTATCCTTTTATTGTAAAGCCACCTTTATAAATCCAGTAACAGGACATTTACCTGCACAATTTTCACACCGCATTAGCTTCCGTAGCCTATGTTGCCGTATGCCAGAGCATGCGGCTGTTAAGACTTTAAGTTAGCAGCCTTACAGGGAAACCTGTAAGTGAAAACCCCGCTAATTCGGTGAAATCTAAGTCCCAAAAGGATATGATAACGCCGAGCAAGGGAAACGAAAGTTTTCTATGTGTAGAGACTTTACACGGGGGGCCTAAAACCTGAAAGGGTCATGGTAAAGACAAAGTCCGGACTACAAGTTCTGTGAAAACAGAATGGTACGAAAGTATCGTAGTGAAGTAACCGCAGGGTCGTTGGTTCAAGTCCAACAGGGGGAGCCAGTAAAGCCCACGATTTTCGAAATCGTGGGCTTTTTTGTGTCCAACAGCATAGTGAATTAAGGGGGCATTTCTAAAAAACGCCCTCTTTTCCCAAAATATATTTCAACAGCCGCATGTACATTGAGACAGGCGGCTGTTGTTGTATAAAAACCATATAAAGGATGTAGGCGAAAATGAAATTCTTACAAGGAGGCCCACGGCGAATCTTGGAATCGGGCATGTTATGCAGGGCAATAAGGTTTTGCTTGTAGATTCTGATCCGCAGGGGGATTAAATTGCTTGTTTGGGCTGGCGGGATCAGGATAATTTACAGATCACGCTGTCCACCCTCATGGGAAAAGTGATGTAGGATATCCCGCTTTCTCCCTACGAGGGTATTCTACACCATTCCAACCGTCTCCTGACAGTCTGGCATGAGTGCAGCATTTTGCATTTCCGCCCGCTCAAAAACTACATTTTTTAATCGGCGTTTTATTGCATTTTATCACTGGCGCTGACACCCCAGTAAGCAAAAATAGCGATATAAATTGACAAACATATCATCGCTCCTTGCTCCACCTTTCTGGTTACATTATTACTGGTGTTTTTTCCATAATACAATTTATATTTTCAATTATCCAACCCAAAAGTAGTGCCGGCTGCCTGTTTTAAGGCAGCCGGCTTTGGGGAATGTATTTTAGAAGAAGGAGTGGGTTAGATTACAGGCACATCTGCATGATGATGGTGACATCACCAACATTGACCTTGCCGTCTTTGTTGACGTCCGCTGCTTTCAGCTGCCTTGCGGAAAGGTCTTTGCTGCTCGCAAGATACTGCATCAGCACTATGGCGTCGGCCAGATCAACCGTGCCGTCCAGATTGACGTCGCCTGTCAGCGGCGCTTCTCCAAAGATGGTCACTTCCACAAGGGCTGATTTGACAGTTGTGGTCTGCCCCTCTGCGTTGTATGCGACCAGCTTGTCCGCCGGAAGAGAGACTGTGGTTTTAACGTCGTCAATCAGATTTGCCTTAGCGCTGAAGGTGGCGTATCCAATAATCACGTCGCCGTCTAATCCTGTGCCTGCCGGAGCGACCACGACAAAGGTGCCGCCGCTGGATGTCATCAGAAATCCCTTCTTGGGCGCGATTGATTCCAGTGTCAACAGGGTCTTGTCATATTCGATGATGCCCCTCGCACCGGCAAACTGTACACAGTCCTTAAGCGTGACCGGCACCGTAATGGTTTCGCCTGTCTGTACGCTCTGTTTGATCCATGTGTTGCCACTTGATGCCGCGCTTACCGTGATATTGACCGAGCCCTTCATCACGCCGCCCGCCGCGGAGGTCGCTCGGATGGCAAAGGTGGAGGCCATTTCATTTTCTGCGATGGTCAGAAGGCCGGTGGAGGAGAGGGTGGTTCCATCGGCAACCTTGCCGACGATTTCCCAGGTCACGTCATCGGCAGGGGCTGTAAACTGCTGGACACCACCCTTTTGCATAGTCCACGTAAACTTTCCGGTGTAGGGCGTCACGGCGATTCCTGTCCAGCCCACGGCGATGCTCTTTTGCCAGGCCCATTTTTCCTGGGTGATCCAGTTGCTCGTGCCCCAGGGAATGATATAACCGTCCTCGGCAATCAAATTCTGGTCACAGGTTTTGGGGTTGAGGAGCCCGCCGCCGCTGTATACCTTCGTAAAGGTGTACGTGGTGCCGTTAACCGCGAAGTCTACGGTTTGGTTGCTCCGGGTGGTGACATAGGTCGTGTTGCCGATCAGACGCAGATTGCGTTCGCTTGGGACGTTTCCGTTAAAGGCTTTTGCCGCGGCCGTGCTGTCGACAAGAGCGGGAATGCCCTCGTTTTCGACGTAATACTTCGTGCTGCCGTTCACGGTGGCGCGAAGCGTATAGGTAACGTTTGACATGAGCTGATTCACGTTGGTCAGGTTTTTGAGACCGTAGAAGCTGTACGCGGTGACCGTTCCGTCCACGGTGGTGCCGCCGCCGCCCTGCTGCGCCTCGTATACATACACGCTGGCGATGTCATAGGTCTTGCTCAGGTCGGAAGCGCTGAGGGTTCCGGTGTACTGGAGGTTTGTATCGCGCACCTCAAGCTTCATGGTCGAGTAGACCGGGACGAAGGGCCAGTACTGGAACTTGAGCGCAATTTGGGTTTCGCCTGCGGTAGAGTTCACCACAAAGTCCTGATCCTTTTTCAGGGTGTAGGCGTCGCCGTGTTTGCTGTACATGGTCATGGAAAAATCGGAGGAGGTCAGGGCGGAAGCGTTCACGCGCGTCGGCCAGGTGATGTAAAAATCGTCGGCCAGCCCGTCGCACACAACCGGCTTGTCGCCGTCGCCCACCCAGGTCCACACCGGGTCGTTCACGGCGACCGGAGGAGTGGAGACCTTGCTGCTCAGGGGGGCGATTGTCGCGGTTACGACCGAGCCGTTGCCGTACAGGCTCTGCGCGTCGCTCGTGTAGTTGTACCCGTACACATAGATGTGGGCGCGGAAGGTCTGGGGCGCCACGGGCAGGCCGTTGTAGGTGATGCCGCTGACGGTCAGGTTGTAGTAATAGTTTCCGTGGCCGTCGCCGCCCAGGCAGCTCCACTCACGGCCGCTGTTGGTGTCGGTGATCAGGTAGTCGCTGGTGTTGATTTCAAGGTCGCCCTTGGTCAGAGAATAATTCAGGCTGCCGTTTGACCAGCTCCCGCTGAGGGCGGTCGGCTTGAAGGTGTATTCGTTGGCGTAGTAGCCGTCGCCGTCGTCCAGCTTGACAGACGCGAAATTGCTTTTGATTTTGCTGTTGTCCAGTCCGCTCATGGAAAGGGTGAGCGTTGCCTTGCTATTGGGGTCGTATTCGGGCTTATACCCGTAAAAATGCTTGAGAGTGCTTTTGCCGTGGGTGTAAACACTGCCGTACAGATTGCTGTTCACGGTCAGAGTCGGGATGGTGTACGAGCCAACCTTTGTAGCGGTGGCAGTATATGTTCCACTGTTCAGACTGATCGCACTGACGGGAGGCAGTATGTAAATGTCACCCGAGCCGTTGCTTGTAAACCCGGCGATTTTCGATGCATCAAGCGTAACTTCAATCAGCGTATTGCCGCTTTTGTAATTGGCCTTTGCCACCCCGCTGGCATTAGTGAACACCGCGCCGCCGGCAGAATTTACGAACCACGCTGTCACGTCGGCGCCGTTTGCGATGAGCCACGCGCCGTCGGTTGTTTGCAAAGCCACGGTATATGTGCCGGTGTCGGTCACACTGATGGTGCCGCCTGACAGCGCATAGCTGTCCGAATTGGCGGAGGCGGGGATGTTGGGAATGAGTGTCGTGGTCATCAGCGCCACCAAAAGAAACGCCAATACTTTTGTTGCCAGTTTCATGTTATTTCTCCTTTTCTGGTTCGACCTTGTGTCTTTCATAAACACCTGTCAATTCGATTCGCCGATTTTCCCCCTTTCGAAGTCGGCAAAAAATTCCTGAAAGTATTTTACACGCTTTATTATAACGACCATAGGGGCAAAGTCAATGCACGCTAATTCGGTTTTTTTGACCTTGCTTTTTTACTGTAGGTAAAACTAAAAAGATTGTGAAATAAGAATTGTCATTTATAACAAGAGACATAAAAGCAGGTCAAAAAAACCGAACGCATACAGATGGTAAGCCAGGTCGACACAGGGAGAGATCTGTGCTATAGTGTGAACAGAGATAATATGGGGAGGATAAAATCCATGAAACGGTTGCTCTGTTTGTTCTTGTGCGGTTTTCTGCTGCTTTTGACGGGCGCGTCTGCGACCGATGCACCTGAATCCAGAGAGCGGCATCGCATAACTTGCATTATTCCCCTGCGCGCAGAGACTGCCTTTTTCAGCGAGCTTGACAAAAGTGTTCGGCTGACAGCGGACGAGGCGGAAACCGACATCACCATGATCTACACCTCGAACAGCGACAGCAGTTTGGTGATCGACAAAAACAATGCCCTTGAAATTGCCATGCTGGCGGACACCGAGGCGATTATCACCACCTATGCCAAGGTGTCTGAAGAGACGGATAAGCTGCTGCTTCAGGCACGAAGTAAGAGAATTCCAATCATATTGATTGACAGTGACGGGCCGGCCGCACTGCGCGATGTGTATGTGGGCATTGACAATGAGGCAGCGGGTTATGCACTGGGAAAATATGTTTTGGAACATTTAAAAAGTGGCCAGACGGCCGTGCTGCCCACGATCGATACGACCCGCCAACGCCCAAATTTGTCCAAACGCATTGATGGCGTGATGCGTGCGTTTGTCGATGCGCCCGATCGGCTCCAGATTCTGGAAATGAACGACGTGGATAATCTGCAGCATGCGCTTGAGATGGAAGCCTATCTGCAGGAAAACAGCAACGTCGGTGCTATTGTTTCCATATGGGAACGAATTACCCTCACCAGCGCCCAGCTGCTTGAGCGGTTGGGCCGCACCGGGGAAATCGGGCTGTATGGGTTTGACCAGTCGGAGGAGACGATGGCTTTGCTTCAAAAAGGAGGCCTGCAGGCACTGGTCTGCCAGCAGCACGAAGAAATGGGCGCCCAGAGTGTTTTGACTGCACTGGAGGCAATTGATGGGAACAGCCCCGTCTCTGGCATTCATACCATTGATTATCTGATTCTTTATGAATAGAAGGA
This sequence comes from Oscillospiraceae bacterium, assembly GCA_031551875.1. Classification (GTDB taxonomy): domain Bacteria; phylum Bacillota; class Clostridia; order Oscillospirales; family Acutalibacteraceae; genus JAVBNA01. The sequence goes on from JAVBNA010000006.1 coordinate 128,945, forward strand.
GGATGCGGATATGTCGGAACTTCCGGTGACTTTTGGCCTGGTGGAGGATGAACGCATAGAGAGAGAGGCAATGGCCCGCTATATCGAAAATACCTTTCAGAATGCCTGTGTGCTCTGGCAGGAGGAGGACGGCGAAAGCGGTCTTTCGGCAGTACGCCGTGAACCGCCCGATGTGCTGATTGTGGACATTGAAATGCCCGTGATGAACGGGCTTGAGCTGTGTGAGCAGCTTAATCACGATCACTATGGCGGCGTAATCCTTATTAGCACTGCCTACGACAAATTCTCCTATGCCAAGCGAGCTATGTCCCTGCGCGCCTTTGACTACATCGTCAAGCCGGTCGGAAACGACGAGCTTTTTGACGCGCTGTCCCGCTGTATGGCGGAGTCGGGGCGGAGGTCACAGGAGCGGCAGCAGCAGCACGATATGGATGAGATGATGCAGGATATCGGCCAATATGCAGTTTCACTCATGGCTAAATCCCCGCAGGAGGATGAGACTGACCGTTTTTGGGAGGCGATCGGCTGGCCCGCACAGGGAGGATTCCGGGCTTATGTGCTGCATCTTCGGTCTAAAACACCTTTTTCGCCCGACCAAATGAAGGACCTGAAAACGTTGCAGGATCTGTTTTCGGCATTGGGAATTTTTCTTGCGTCCGACTATGTGGATGACAGGCATATGCTGCTGATCCTCCAACCGCGCAAACCACTCTCTCCTTCACGTTGGTATACCCTTGTCTGGTGCTATGCGCTGCTCGCCCTGCAAATTACAAAAAACGCTGTCGCTCAGATCAGCGCGCTATGCACAGACTGTACCGCCGTGACAAACGCATGCCGTACGCCCGGGCCGGTCACCGACACACTGCCCGATGCACTGCCGGGGAGAATTTCGTTCCCCGTCCGCACCTGGCGTTTGATGCGACGAAGGGAAGCCGAAAAATACCGCAGTTGTTTTGAACGATATTTCCGCGACGGGCAGTTTGACCGCATCCGCAAAACGGCGGCCGAGATCGAACAGGTTTACGGAGGGGACAGCGACCTGATTTGGGAAATTGCGCAGTATATGCTGGATGCGGCCGTATGCATCTGGCCGGATGTTGACCTGAAACCGGTAGTCAGTATGCTTTTTGATAACAAAATGATTGTTCAGCAGTGGGTGGGGACATGGATCGGGTTTTGTGAGGGGTATTGGCGTCCGGATGGCGATGACGCAATCGACGATGTGATCAAGCTGATGGAAACCTCTTTCTCACAGGACATTACCCAGGCAGGGGCAGCGGCAAAGCTTGGCCTTGACCCCGCCTACTTCAGTCGGCTTTTTAAAAAACGAACCGGCCGGAACTTTTCCGATATGCTCATTGATATCCGTATGCGGCATGCGGAAACCATGCTGCGTGAAAATCCGCATTGTTCACTGGAGGATCTATGCCGGGGCTGTGGGCTGTCCAGCAAAACCTATTTGAGTGAGGTATTTAAAAAATGGAAGGGCATGACAATCACGCAATTTTTGAAAAGTCAGGAGCAGTAGAAATTCCCTTTCGCCGTTCCGCCCGGTTTAAAATGTGGATGTTTGGGGCGGTACTGGTGATATACGGGATTTTGTTTTCCGCGCTGTTCGGCCGGATCATCCTGTCTCTGTCGGGAAGCACGGAGGAGACGATCACGCTGCAATCGCGCTATTACAACGGGTATGCGGTGCTCTCTCCCATGCATGTCAATCTCAACAATTACTTAAACCTGTACAGTGAGGAGTATCTCGGACGCTATGAGGAGAGCAAAACCGAGTTTATGGCCTTCATCGAGCTGCTAAAAAGCGACGAGTTCGGCGTCTATTCCCATGACCTTGCGCGGATTTGCGAAAAGTATGTACAAGCGGCTGACCAGGCGGTTGCCGACCGGGAACGGTCGAGCGGCAAGGAGAGGGTTGCCTCCTATCAGGAGGCGGACCGCATCAAAAACCTGATCACTCTTTTTTCCTCCTATTCCATTAAGGAGATCGAAGAGGCAATCAATACAAATCTGGCTTCCCTCAACAACGATATGTTTTCAGAGTTCCGCAACACGATCATTGCCCTTTTGGTCGCGACCCTGCTGCTGATTGCCGCCGCAGCGCTTTTTGTACGGTATTTCCTTTCTCCGCTGCACAGCCTCACCGGGCTGGTGCGCCGTGTGTCGGCTGAGACATGGGAGGTGCAGACCGCTCCGGACACCCGAAAAGATGAAATGGGGCTGCTCATTCAGGCCTTTTATGAAATGCTCAATAACAACCGGCATCAATACGACGAACTGCTGAGAAAGCAGCGGCTTGAGATGGAATTGAAGGAAGAGCGGGAAAAAAATATCCAGTCGGAGGCGCTGCTGGCCAAAAGCGAACTCAAGGTGTTCCAGTCGCAGATCAACTCCCATTTCTTATTTAATACCCTCAATACGGTGTCCCGCATGGCCTATATGGAGAATGCGCCTCAAGTACAGAACGCCACCAATTTGGTAGCCCAGTTCCTGCGTACCACGCTCAACCAGTTTAACCGTGTGGTGACGCTGTCCGAGGAATTTTCCAATGTGGAGAATTATGTCGAAATTCAAACACTGCGTTTTGACGACCGCATTCAGGTAGAGGCCGTAATGGATGTGGAATTCGAATGGTTTGAAGTGCCGTCCATGACGCTTCAGCCTCTTGTGGAAAATGCGTTTCGGCATGGGGTCTCAGACAAGAAAAGCGGGTTTATCAAATATGCGGCCGAAAAAGAGGGAGATTCGCTGCTTCTCTCGGTCTGGGACGACGGAAAAGGTATGACTCCCGAACAGCAAAAGAAGCTTTACGAACGGCTGCAAAACGGAGAGTCAAGCGAAAATTTAGAACACATGGGGCTTTTCAACATATACAAAAGGCTTTGTTTGTATTATCCCGGACGGGTGACTCCGGTGATTGACAGTGAACCCGGCAGGTTTTCGAAGATAGGATTTTTGATTGGGCTTTCCGGTTAGGACGATCAAGATTAATGTTGAGGATTAAAACAATCCGAACGCTCTTTTGCAGGGGATGCGTTCGGATTGTTTTTTAGCATTTTATAGTCAGGACGTGATTGCACCCAACCATATCAGTATAGTCCCGCGTTACTGCGGTATCGGTTATGTTTTGCGTTCTGTTTTTTTGATTGAGTTTACAAAAGCTTGTAAATATTAACAAATATGTGGTTTTAGTTTTCCAAACGATGTAAAAAAAGAAAAGTAGGTCAAAAAAACAGAATGCAGTGCTATTGACGTTGTCTTATGGTTTACAGTTATAATGGAACTATATCGCATTTTCTTATCAAATAAACAGTGTGTCTGTGCTTTGCGGAAAGGAGGTAAGCAATCAGAAGGCAAAGTGTTCAAAAAAATAGGATTCAACTATGCACAAGAAAAGAGAGGAGAAAATCAAATGAAAAAGCTCTTGGTTATTTTACTGACTGTAGTTATGCTCATCGGCATGATCCCAATGACGGCGCTGGCCGCTGACCCAGCCGGTACGCTGGAGACACTCAGCGATGTCGGTGTCACAGGCAGCAAAACATTTATGTACACAGCTAGTGTACTGAACACCCCGAACAACACACGCACCACAATGACTCCGGTGCTGTTTGTCTATCCCAATACCGCTCCCGCGAATCAGGAGGAAGCGTACGCGCTTCTCGACAGTCTGGGCCTGATCGATGTGATTGAGGCTGAACGCGGCGCCGTCCTGGTTGCCACTCCGACGGAAAACAGCTGGGGTGCACAGGACGTAGAGGTATACAATGGCTTACTTAAACACATCTTCTATGATGGAAATGGGGCAAAACTGACCCGCTTCAACATGATGTACGCATTGGGCGAGGGCAGCGGCGCCACCTTTATCCACACGCGGCTGTCACAGAATGCCAATCGTATTGCCGGAATCGCCACCTTTGGCGGAAGCGGTTCCATGAATCCGTATGCGGATACGGCAGTAGCCCTGCCGGCGTACATTGCCGGCGGCACAGCCAATGTCATCAATTACTACAAAGTTGTCAACCAGACCGACGCGCAGAAATCAGTGAACGGAAAAACGGTATATTTTAACCAGGAAAATGACCGGATGCAGGTCATGGTAAACCTTTCAAATCTGACCTCCTTCACCAAGGTTTCTGTCATGGAGGCCTGGGACAACCTGTTCCGATACACCACTCGTACCGCGATGCGCAAGGGGATTGACTCGGTCGCGTACGAAGAGGCGAACGACGAGGTTTTCACTCTGATGTCCCGTCCAAGCGTAGAAAAGCTGAATTTGAGCCTCCGGGTATTCAATGAGGACAATACATCGACCCGCTACTATGAGTGGGTTCCCAATGAGGTGCTGGCTGCCGGAAACACCAAAAAAGTGCCGGTGGTGTTTGTACTGCACGGAGGCACCGATCACGAGATTTATGAAGCGGAGAGCAACGGCTGGGTCGATATGGCCGGCAAAGAGCGCTTTATGATTGTAGCGCCCAGTTCCAACACCGCCACGAACAACACGCAACTGGTTAAGGATATCCTTGACCGGTATAGCTTTATCGACAAATCCCGCGTCTATATCACCGGATTCTCGGCGGGCAGCAACTGCATAAGCGGCATGTTCGGCGCGGGCAACGATGAGACGGTTGAACTGTTTGCCGCGGCGGTACCCTTCTCGTGGTTTGACGGCTTCACCTATACCGGCTCTGCCAAAATCCCGTTTATGTACCACACCATGACCCTCGACACCAATACAACCAACGTCCCCTATGCGCCGGACGCGGTGGGAAATGAAAATGGCCGCTTCCTGACGAGGGACGCAAACTTTAACATGCTCAAAAACATGTTCAATATGCATGGCATCGCGCTTCCCGAAGGGCTTGTCTACAAGGAAGAAAACCCGGCAAATTATAAGTGGTCTGACAGCAGTACGAACACTTTCTGGCGGTTTAACGAGTATCCCGCCGGCGATACAACCGAACTAAAAACACCCTATGGATTTACCGGCTCCTCCATCAATTTCTACAACAGTGCCGGCGCGAACATGATTCGCCTTTCCTATTGGAGAGACATGATTCATACCCATTTCTCCTCCAACGCGGAAATCGCCTGGGACTTCATGAAAAAATTCTCCCGCGACCCGGAAAGCAAAAAGGTCTATGAATATGGGCTTGACACACAGACCGGAGAAGCTGTGGCCGGAAACTTCACCGAGGTGGAAGATCTCGGCGTCACAGGAAGCAAGACGTACTTCTACAGAGCCAGTGAGCTCTACCAGCCGTTTTGGTGGAACCTCACCCCCGTTATCTTTGTCTATCCGGACAAAAACCCGGCCAATCGGAAAGAAGCTCTGGCTGCCATGAACTCCCTGGGACTTATTGAGCTGGCAGAACAAGAGCATGCTCTGGTCATCTATACCACCGCCCTGACCGACGGCAACTGGACGGCCGACGCTGAAAAAAACCGGCTTGTCTTCAAAGACATCATCGACCACATCCATTACAACGCCAGCACCCCAACCAATCCCCTGATTCCTAAGATTACATACATGAACCTGATCTACGCCATCGGCAATGGCAGCGGCGCCAATTTTATCAATACAACCCTGTCCCAGTACGCCAACCGTATTGCCGGCGTAGGGCTTGTAAACGGCACGACAAAGATTATGCCGAATACAAAAAACCCGGAGTCGGTTCCCCTTCCAGCCTATATTGTCAACGGTACAGTCGAGATGCGCGAGTATTATTTGGCGGTCAACGACGCGAAGACAAAGGTCAGCAACAACTACTGGTACAACGGCATGAACGACCGGCAACAGGTATTTTACAACCCGGCCGGAGTTACCTCCTTTGACAAGACCTTTGTCAACAAAGTCTGGTCGGAAATGTTCCGCTGGACGACCCGCGGCGCAATCTATGCCCGCATCGCCGACGTTCCCGACGGGCTGAACGGAGGCGGCTATGCCACCGATACGGTCAATGTACTGATGGAGCGTCCCAATGTGGAAAAACTTGACCTCCACATGGAGGAGCGCTTACCTGCCAACAACAATGTTGACAACCGCTGGTTTGAGTGGATTCCCAATGAAGCGATCGAAGACAACAACGGTTATGAAGAGGGCAGGAAATATCCTCTGGTGATCTTCACACACGGCACCGGCGACCATCCGATCTATACAGCGGAAGGTATCGGCTGGGTCTCGCAGGCGGGTAAAGAGCGCTTCATTCTGGCCTCGCCTCAAAACAACGCCGGTAACGCGGCGGCAATGTCCGCCCTGGATGAGCTGATTGCTTCCATCAAGGCGCGCTATCCCGTCGACGAATCCCGCATCTATTTCGGCGGCTTCTCCGGCGGCACACAAACCGTATACGGCGCGGCCAGCACGCCTGAAAAGGCCAAACGTTTTGCCGCGATCGCGCCCTTTACCAGCAGAGCAGGAAACTGGGGCAGCGGTTCCACCGCCTTTACAGGCAACGTCGATGATGTCGACCTGCCGTTTATGTACACGACCGGCAACATTGACAACAACACCTCCATGATTATTGACGGCAAGAGGGTCATGCAGAACAGCGCAAGCGGTCTGGCCGCCGACATCAACACCGCCCAGATCCGGTCGCTGACCAAGGCGTTCCAGGTGAACAACATCACGCTGCCTGCCAGCTGGCCCAACAGCCTGGAGACCTTCTGGCGCTTTGACGCAAAGGACCTACCCGCACCGGCGGTTCAGTATTATACGAAACACGGCGTTGAGTTCAAGGCCTATGACTTTGAGAACGACAGAGGGGTTCCGTTGGTCCGTCTGGCGACATCTGAAGGGATTAACCATTGCCACTACACCGAATATGCCGAACTGGTTTGGGGCTTCTTTAAGCAGTACGCCCGCGATACGGAGACCGGCGCGGTCGTATACAACGGAGTCGCGGACATCAAGGTAGACGGCGTAAGCCTCAACAAGACGACAGTGGCCCTCAAAACCGGTGAAACGCTGGCGCTTATGGCAACGGTCAGCCCGGCTGACGCGACCAATCAGAGCGTGTCTTGGTCATCTTCCAACAGCAAAGCTGCCGTTGTGGACGCGAACGGCCTTGTAACCGCAAAGGGCGTTGGCACGGCGATTATCACCGTGACGACGCAGGAAGGCGGCAAAACGGCAAGCTGCACGGTAACCGTCAGCGCATCCGCAGTGAAGATCAGCGGCAACCCGGCCAACCTGACTGTGGGCAAAACTGCCGCACTCAAAGCGGATCAGGCTGTGACCTGGAGCGTGACGCCCTCCGCCCTGGCGAGCATTGGTAAGAACGGCGTGCTGAGCGCGAAGAAGCCGGGCGTTGTGACCGTCACAGCTACCATGACTAACGGCACAAATGCTACCTGCAAGATCACCGTCAACGCCTACGTATCCATGCGCATGGGCAAGACAACCGCGATCCAGAATGGCATCAAAACCACGATCGACAACAAGGGCGCGAAGCCATTCACGATCAGCAAGCGCACCATGGTTCCGCTTAGATTTATCGGCGAAAAAATGGGAGGAAAAGTTGCTTACACAACAAATAGTGCCCCAATCTATGTCAAATATGAGGACGTCACCGTGGAGCTAAAACTGGGCCAGACCACGATGAAGGTCACCCAAGGAAAGACAACCGAAACAGTCAAGCTTGACGTGGCGGCGCAGCTCAGGGGCGGACGTACCTACCTGCCGTTGAGAGCCATCAGCGAGGCGCTGGGCTTCGATGTGAAATATAATGCGGATGGCGATTACATTGTGGTCAACAACCCGAAAATGACCGCTGCACTGCTCAGCGAGCGTATGGAAGAAGCAAAAAATGTGATCAAATAAACAACCCCCGTTTTCTATCTTGAAAATCCATTTGTAACCTGCCCACCCCTTCTTCTATATACATTTCCCTGGCTTTACACGAAAGCCAAGCCGGCTGCCTGTAAGAATTAGGCAGGCGGCCGGAACTCTCCTTTTCTTACATTCAATAAGTCGTTTACGGCGCACAGAATTCTGTGCGCCGTAATTTTATGTAAACCTTCTTACAAAATTGTTCCAATTCAAAAGGGGGACTTACCGCTCAGCGGTAAGTCCCCCTTTCTTAAATCTGTAATCTGTAGTCTGCAATCTGTACTCTAATTACAAGCACATCTGCATGATGATGGTCACATCACCGACATTTATTTTGCCGTCCTTGTTGACATCCGCCGCTTTGAGCTGGCGCGCAGTCAGCGTCCGCGATCCGGAGAGGTACTGCATCAGGATGATCGCATCGGCCACGTCGACCGTGTCGTCGAGATTGACGTCGCCGATCATCGGCGGAATGCCGGTGATGAGCACGCCCTGCGGGAGGACAAGGCATTCGACGGTTGCGAGACCCTCGTTCCACAGCTTCAATTGATCGGCAGGGAAGGTGACGTCGACGAGCTCGTCGTCATCCAGGCCTTCCTTGGCGGTGAAGACCGCGTAGCCGATCACGACATCGCCGTCAACGCCTGCGCCGCCCTGCGTCACGAATACAAATTCGTCGCCGTCGGTGACAATGGAGAAGCCCTTTTTGGCGGTGATCGACTGGAGCGTCAGCAGGGTGTCGTCATATGCGACCACGCCTTTTCCGCCCGAAATCTTATCCGCATCCTTGAGGGTGATCGGCACGATGACCGTACCGCCGTGCTCCACGACGATGGGATTCAGGCGTGCATTCTTCGCGGCAAGTAGGCTGTTGTAAGCCTTCAGTGCGGCAATTTCGTTGGCAGAGGACGGTACCTGCTTGGCGGATACCGTGAGGTCGTCATAGCCCAGCGCGTCGCATTCGGCAATCAGTTCTTGGAGGTTGTTGTAGTAGTTGCGCCCCTCCTTGGAGAGAGCCATGACTGCGTCGGCGTCAAAGGATTCAACCGGAATCATGGAGTAGTTGTACTCGAAGGTCTTGTTCTGAGTGTTGATGATGTACTTGGTCAGCGGTAACGCGCCCCAGGAGTTGTCGCCGCCAACACCCGTGCTGGCCATGTTGACCCGCAGGAAGGTGTTGCCGTTGTCGCCCACCAGCTGCCAGGGACAATAGGCGGTGGTAGTGCGCAACTCGTCGGACGAGTAGTGCAGCGCGTTGACTTCTACGAGGTTGTTGGCGTAGTTGTCGCTGGGATAGGCGTCGTTGACGAACTGACCCGCCTTGATCAGCATGCCGAAGCCAGTGTTATCGGTCAGGGCATACCAGCGAATGTCGATTTTGTTACCGGTCTCCTGGGTCTCGATGTAGTTGATGAAATTGTCGGTAACCGTGCTGCTCCAGACGCCCACATCATAGCCGTACTTACGGTCACGATAGGTTTCGCCGGGGCCGCGGCCATACCAGTTGATGTTCTCGTAATCCGACGGCAGAATCATCGTGCTGCCGATCTCACGTACACGGCGGGTGGCGTCAGTCGTAAGGTTGCCGAAAGAATACTTCTCGTTTACCTTAACTTCACCGTCGGGGTAAATGGTATAGGTGGTGACAAAGGTGGCCAGCTTACCGCTGTGGGTGGCCGGCGCCGTGATGACAACCAGATTGCCCAAAACCTCCATAGTAGCCGTGCCGCGGACACGGGAGGAACCGACCGTCCGCCAGGAATTGAGGCCGGTATTGTAACTGCTGGCGCCCTTTTCGTTGTCGTTGGGGGCGCGGTCAAAGCTGGGTTCCGGTCCCTTGACCAGCAGATCTCTGCCCTTGTACTGGAAGGCATCAATCACGCCGTCCTCGCGGTCAAAGCTCAGGGTAAAGTCCTTACCGGTGACCGTAAAGGCGCTGTCAGAGGTCGTAGCTGTCAACTTGCCGTTTGTGATGGCCACTGTGGGTACGGAGGGAACATCCGGGAAAGTGATGGCCATCTGATTCTCCGAGACAGCATACCCGGCCTGCTGGCCCCAGTTGGCGTCGGTTCTCAGACGGAAGCGGACGTTGAAGAAATATTCCGCGCCCGGCTTGAGGTTTGCGGGTACCGTGAAGGGTACGGGGAATTGCTTCTTGGTCACGCGGTTGCCGTCCGAGATGATGGCGGGCGCGGGATCCACGTCGAGGGTGATGCCGTTGCCGCTTTGGATGACCTTACCGTCCTCGGTCAGATCCCAATCCATCACATACTCATTGGCGTTCGTGAACAGATACTTGTTCATGACCTCATACGTGCTGTTGTCAACCAGAGACACCTTGAGCCACTGATACAGGCGCCTCATGTTTTCGGACTTCGGCGTTTCGGTACGGGTGGACAAGATCACGCCGTTGGCGCAGAAGTTTCCGTCGTTGGGGGTGTCGCCCCACTTGCCGCCGTAAGCCAGATATTTCTCTGTGGGATTGCCCGGAACGGGGGTCCATATGGACTGATCCACCCAGTCCCAAACGAAACCGCCGACAGACTTTGCGCGCAGTTCGAACACGTCGATATAGGCATCCAGATTGCCATTGGAGTTGCCCATGGCATGAATGTACTCGCACAGATAGGTCGGCTTGGTCTGCGTATTGCTGGTGTTGCTCCAGGAGGCAGCGGTGGAATACATGAGGCTGTACAGATCGGCGTTGCTGTTGTCATACTGTGCGTGGACGGGGCGGGATCTGTCGCGCGCTTTGAGCGTGTTGCAGCTGTAGTCTCTGTGAACGTTGCCGCCGCCGCACTCATTACCCGTGGACCAGACGACCACGCAGGGATAGTTTTTGTCACGTTCCAGCATGTTGAGCTGACGGTCGCGGGTCATCGGACCGTAGACCGCCGCGTTGGACAGGCTGGTAACGCCGTGGCATTCCTCATTAGCCTCGTCGGTGACATAGAGGCCATACTCGTCGGCAAGATCATAGTAACGGGTGTCATGAGGATAGTGGGACATACGAACGGCGTTGATGTTGATCTTCTTCATGATCTGATAATCTTTCTTGATCAGATCAAGCGTCATCACGCGCCCGGTGTCGGGGTTGGTTTCATGAATGTTGGCGCCGTGGAACATAATCGGCTTGCCGTTGATGGTCATGCGGCAGTCGGCACCCTGATTGTATTCGATCTGGCGGAAGCCGATGCGGATGCAGGTGTATTCATCGCCTACACTCACGATCAGCTTATACAGGTTCGGATGCTCGGCCGACCACAGTTTGGGTGTATTGATCGTGGCGGAGAAGGAAATTTTCTTGGCCTCAAGGGAGGTCTCGCGGACGCCCTTTCCGAAGGTGTTCTCATTGCCGATAAAGTTGTCGTTCCCATAATTGAAATCCGGAGAGGTTTGAGACAGGTCGGTCGTAATGGTTTCGAAGAGGGAGTTCGAGCCCGAACTGGAGCTGCCCCACAGCACGGCACCCTGATCATCGATCAACTTGACCGTTACAGGGACGGTTTCACGGCCGGCGGTGGCCGTCGCGCCAAAGTCACGCAGCAGGGTATTGATGTCGAGCTTCCAGTTGCCGTCGTAGTTGCCAGCGACGGCGGGGGTGGTTTTGTACTCGAAATCAAAGCAGTTGACCGGCCGGCGGGCCGTGAGGTAAATGTCACGGAAGATACCCGAGGTACGGATAAAGTCCTGATCCTCAAAGAGGGAACCCTGTGTCCAGCGGATGACCTGCACGGCAATGACGTTGGCTTCGTTGCCCGGCAGGAGATAGGGGGTGATATCAAACTCGTGGTGGGTAAAACAGTCTTCCGTATAGCCCACACGACGGCCGTTGATCCAGATATAGCAGCTGTCAACGCCATCAAAATTCAGGGTAACCGTACGTCCGGCATCCAGCCAAGCCTGCGACACGGTAAAGGTGCGGCGGAAGGTACCCACGCCGTTAAACTCGGTCGGAATATTGCCGTTGTTGGTGGCGGAGGGCTGGGTGGTGCTGTTTCCGTAGCCTCTCCAAGGATAGGTAATGTTTGTATAGATAATGTTGTCGTACTTGAACGTGCCGTCCGCGTTCCAGTTGACCTGCCAGTTGCAGGGAACCTGAATGTCATCCCAGCCGCTGGCATCAAAAGCGTTTTGCTCAAAAGTCACGCCAGTACCCGGCCAGGGGCGGACGCTTGGATTAACCGCATAGTTGAATTTCCAGCTTCCCTTCAGGGTCATGTAATAATTTGATGTTTCCGGGTACATGGTATAGCCGGCAATTGCCTTGGCCTCGGTGTCATACGGATAGTAGTGCGCGCGGGGATTGAGGCTGCCAATCCCGTAATCGTTGGGCTGTGTAGCCCATTCGCTTCCGGTAAACGTTGGCTCAGGTCCCGCCGCCTCCGTCGTCACGGACGGGGTCAGGCCCAGGAAAAGCGCGCCCACCAGAATCAGCATTAGGATAAGTACTACTGTTTTTTTAAAACTCATCGTTTTTTTACACTCCTTTTTCGCCATACTCCTGTTAATCTCTCCGGGGGTTTTCTGCTGTGGTGAGGTATTCAAAGAACGGTTCAAAAATTTTTCTGTCCTCTCCTTTCTAAAGTTTTTTATGTTGAGCGGCTCCTCCCCTCCTTTCTTGAAGCTCTTTCCTTATTATGAAGAACCGGATGTTACAAATAACAATATATAAGACCTTTTTAGGGTATCGGAGTTTTATGAAATCAAAATTTTTGTGGTTTATGAGGACATCCCGCATCCATTACGTTACGACGTCTTGCGTCAAAAAGAACGCGTCTTCCTTCTCGTTTTTGGAATAAACGTTTCAGCGCTGTTTTGGCAGGGATTGAATCATGGGGCTATGTGGCTTACCGAGCGGAAATGCCCCCAACAAAGAGCGAAAATTCGCCTATGCCATCAATATCTTTCTATGCACCATGGGATTGCCAATGCGGATGTGCATAAACACCTAAATCATCGCAAAGGTAAAGAAAAAAACAGCAACAATTACTTTAAGGATATCACTAAAATACAAAAAAAGAAATGTATTATTCGCTCAAATTAGGTGATATTGTCTCTTTTGTTTTTTACTAAAATTATACTCAACACGCCCCTTAATTGTATCCCAACTTATCTACACATCGTTCCAGCCTGTATTTTTGAGAGGAAAACGCCCGCCGACAGGAATGAGCCGTCGACGGGCGTCTTACAAGCGTAAATTTTAACGGGGCACATGGAATTCTTTGGTCTATCTGTATCGTTTCTTTTTCTGCCATATTATGGACATGCCGCCCATAATAGACAAGGACACGCTCCCGAGCAGTAGCCACAAGAGTATATTGCGGTTTTTGCCAGTGTCTGGTATACCTTTACTGTTATCGGTATCAGCCGGAAGGATGGTCAGCCCGGTTTGTGCACTACCGTCGCTGTAAACAAACTCAACCGTGTACACGCCCAATGCCAGCGTTTCGAGGTAGGCCGCTTTCAGGGTGACAATTGTATCGTCAGAACCCTCCGTATCATAATGGGATGTATCAAGCAGAACGCCGTCTATCTTAAATCCGCTGAATTTGGCACGATCACCATTACAGGTGATCGTCACGCCTGTTGCCGTGCCTTTCTTCCATGATTGATTTGCTCCCGCGATAATTTTATAGGAGGGTGTCCCGGGAATTTCCTCAAATATCGCCTTGACGGTGACTGCATTTGACGGCATGGTGAACTTGCTGCCCGTAATGGTTACACCACCGGTTATGACTTGCCATCCCTTAAACCGATATCCGCTGTTCGGAGTAGCTGTCAAGTTAATCTCGGTACCAGCCGCCGCAGAGGTCGCGCTGGCGTTAGCTGTGCCGTTGCCGTCGTTCTGCACGTTGATCGCGTATTCGTTTGCGGGCAATGCTTTGTAGGTCGCCGTAACCGTGATGTTCTTCGCAAGCATCGCAAAGGTCGTGCTTGCCGCATTTTCATCAGCGAATGTCACGCCGTCCTCCGTCGTCCACCTGTCGAATTCCTGTCCTGCTGGAGCAGTGTCCGCCGAAATAATGACAGTCGCACCCGCCTTGTAGCTGCCGTCGCCCGTTCCGTTATTTACCGTAACGATATAAGCCGGCGCAGCGGTCACGACGAAGCTTGCGCTTACGGTTGCGCTTGCGCCGTCGCTGCCGCTGATGGTGATTGTTTCGTCATAGTCTCCAACGTCCAGTCCCGCTTTCGGGCAAACAGTGAAGGTCGCCGTTTGGTCTGGGGAGAGAGCGGTGTCCGAGAGCGCGCCGATGTCATAATTCGTGGCTGTGGGCTGTGTGAGCGTAACCGCTCCCGATCCGGTGTTTGTGACGGTCACCGTCTGCGCCGTCGGTTGTGTGTAGGGTGTTGCCAGCGAGCCGAACGGGGTAAGCGCCGAGGCGCTGATCGCATAAGCCGGCGCGTCAGTCACGGCAAAGCTTGCGCTTATGGTTGCGCTTGCGCCGTCGCTGCCGCTGATGGTGATTGTTTCGTAATAGGCTCCAACGTCCAGCCCCGCTTTCGGGCAAACAGTGAAGGTCGCCGTTTGGTCTGGGGAGAGAGCGGTGGCTGAGAGCGCGCCGATGTCATAATTCGTGGCTGTGGGCTGTGTGAGCGTAACCGCTCCCGATCCGGTGTTTGTGACGGTCACCGTCCGCGCCGCCGGTTGTGTGTAGGGCGTTGTCAGCGAGCCGAACGGGGTAAGCGCCGAGGCGCTGATCGTATAGGCCGGCGCAGCGGTCACGGCGAAGATTGCGATCAGGGCTGTGCTTGCGCCGTCGCTGCCGCTGATGGTGATTGTTTCGTAATAGGCTCCAACGTCCAGTCCTGCTTTTGGGCAAACAGTGAAGGTCGCCGTTTGGTCTGGGGAGAGAGCGGTGGCCGAGAGCGTGCCGATGTCATAATTCGTCGCTGTGGGCTGTGTGAGCGTAACCGCTCCCGATCCGGTGTTTGTGACGGTCACCGTCTGCGCCGCCGGTTGTGTGTAGGGCGTTGTCAGCGAGCCGAACGGGGTAAGCGCCGAGGCGCTGATCGCATAGGATGACCCCGCCGTTACCGTATATTCTTCGGATGCGCTGGTAGACTCTAAATGGTCGGTGTCGCCGAGATAAACGGCCCGCAGGTTATGTGTCCCCTCAGACAGTGTGACCTCCAACCGCGCTTCACCGACACCGCTCCATGCTTCAATATTTTTTGATTCCAACAGGGTATTTCCGCTATAGAATTCCGCGGTGCCGGTAGGCGCCGGCCACATCGCAGGGTTGGTCACCGCCGCGATCAGCGTGACTTCACCGGGTTCACCTCCCCTCTTGGGCGAGATGACTAAGTCGGTAGAAGTATCTGCCTTGTTTACGTTAACGGTTAGGTTAATGAGTTCCGGCGGGTCGCTGCCCTCCAATGCGTCGTTTGGATAAGGCACACCCATCGGATCATATTGAACCGTGTACTTATGTTCCCCGACCGTTAGCGAGCGGATATAATTGTTTGTCAACAACAAATTGGCGCTATTGATCACATACTCCTTCCCCGGCTCCAGTATTTTGTTGCCATTCGTTACATCCGTGACCCGGATAGACCCGTGGTAGTACAAATTTTTAATATAGAATGTCACATCCTCCGCGCCGAATCGGGTGAACGGCAGAATCGGGTTATCGCACTCGCTTTTGGCGTACAGTACAATCCCTGCCGTATTGATATAGGCGGCATTGCCCGTTTTATCGGTGAGTTTGGCATAAATAAAAAACTTATTGGGTGGACTGATTTTAAGACCGCCTGCCGGGTATGGCCTCCAGTCCACGACCGTTTCAACCGTTTCCGCTGTCAGCTCGTCGGGAGAGAGGTAATACTCAATCGTGACCGGGCCGCCCGTGTCGTCGGCCGCCGTGATCTCCACGGTCCGCGTGGTATTGGCAAAATACTCATAGGTGTTGGTATGCCAGAATTTGTCCCATTGATTCGTGCCGATGGAGATCTCGCCGGTCGGCGGCGTTGTGTCATCTAGGCCCACTTCGAAATACAGGCTTGCCGTCAGGGTCTCGCCCTTTTCGCTTGTAACGGTCACTTTGTCGGTATAAATGCCCTCCGGGAGACCTTCCTTGGGGCGGATCAAGAGGGAGTGTTCATCACCCGGGGCAAAGGATTCCGGGAAGGGGTCATGCTCGATCACAAAATTGTCGCTGTCCAGGGAAGCTTGCATGCCCGTAACGGTACCTAACCCAATGGTTTCTATGTTTCGAATGATAAACTCCTGCTCCCCCGGTTCCGTCAAGTCATACCCGAGTTTCACGGAATCGAACTCTTTCTGCCTCGGCTCAATGCTGAGGGCCGCAGGCGCTTCTGGAACGACCGTATACAACAGCGTCAGCGTTGGCCCCTTGCCGCCGTGATACTTGTAAACCGCCCGGTATTCGCGGGGAGGCAAAAACGCAGAGGGCTTTATATCGAAAGTGTTCGTCGAACCTCCCTCAAAGAAGAGACCCATCTCAAAGTCCTGAGGCATATTGAAAGCGCCCATGTCACCGGAGGACTCAAAGCGAAAATATTTTTCTTCACTCGAGTGATTGATGATGTCAAAGGATTGCTGGAGACTATCGGGGAGACTATACACCCTCTGCGTCCCAAAATCAATCAATTCCGGTACAATCTCAAAACCTAATTCTGAGATTTTAAACTGCAGCGTATAAGTGCGGGTTTGTGTGGGATCCGACGTCGACGTCGCACGCACCGTGACACTGCCCTCCTTTGAGGCGTCTGCTATATGCAGGAGAGCCGTCGGACTATCTTCTATGGGGATGTTTCTGCTGACTAAATCTGCAATAACGCCCTCGTCCACATCTTCAATCGTCCAGGTCACTGCGGGATGGTAAGCAGGGCTAATATCGACACTTTGATAGTGGATACCGTCCAGTCCGTTTCCGAAATCGGCCCACAGCAAAACCGTATCATTCCATTGTGTAGCCGTATTGTCCCGACTGATCGTGGTTATATCGGGCTGCACTGTAATATGATCGCTGGAATCCTGACTCGCGTTCTTGTCAACATCGGGACGCACCGCCTTGATCCGCTTTATCTCCTCCGCATAGTCGTGCCAGTTAGCGGTAAGCGATACGTTCCTCGCGGGCATCTGGAACGACAGCAGTACGTTCGTGTTCACGATCCCCTGAGGAAAATCAATGGGATTATATTCCCACAAGAAGTACCGATGGTCGCCTTTCCAGATGGCCGCGTCCAGTTCTACCCTTTCACCCGGATAATGCTTCGTTTCCCGCAAAATTGTGCCGGCGCTGTCTTTGATGGTCACCGTATACTGCCCGTCTACCACGTTCAGATAGAAGGTGTTCGAATCGATGCCGCCGACGTTGAGGACTAACGGATACTGCCCCGCTTCGACACTGCTGTCAATCGAAATGGTAATACGCTCTTCCTCCGAGCTGATATTCTCGCTTACCAATTCTATCCCCGGTTCATCCGTTTGCAGTATGAGGGAGGTTTCCGACGAGATTCCCGGCGCTTTGACGGTATACTGTACCGTTTCTTTGCCGTCCGGATCAGTGTCCGGAACCGTCTCGACCGGATTGGGAGACTGATCCCTGACCGTTACTTCGCTCGGTTCAACTCCCCCCTCAAGCTTAACGTTATCGATGATATAGGTGACGACGGGGAACTGTCGGGTAACGATATCGGGGTCGTCATTCGGATTGTTTGTGTAGGTGTAGTACAGCAGGGAACATTTGAATTCCGAGGAAAAATCAACGGGACTCTGACCATATACGTTGGCCCCACAATATACGCCTTTTGTATCGGAAACAATGTTTCCTTTTTCCTTGCTGTGGCCGCCGGTCACGCCGGCCGTAACCCTCATGTCAAAGAAATCCGTTTCAACATCGATACCCGCGCCCAGTCTGGCGGAGACGGCATTCGTCTGGGAGGTATTTTTCGTTGTTTCTTCTGAGATCCCGAAACCATAAGTCGCTGCTGCGTTATTGCTCCCAACATAAGATGATTTTGTAACCGCCGTGCTGTCCTCTAAAACAAAGCTTCCGTTGGGTACGCCTGAGGGATAGGTTTCCGGTTTTCCCAGCGTATGCGAAAACACCTGGCTCAAATCGGGCAAAACACCCTTCGTATCGTTTGCTCTGAGCAGCCGATATGAATCATAGCTGATTATCCTGTGCGGCATATCCGTATCGCGCGGAACAACTGCGTTATAGCCCGAGCTGCTATAGTCCGCCAGGCCGTTGGGGTCATCGTCATTCGGCGTAAACATCTCATAGGTGTACACGTCATACGCTTGTGTCGCCAGTATGACCTGATTCCCTGTTGGCCCTATGGAAAAACCGTTTGTAAATTTTTTGATTACCTTTTTGCTCGTCTCGGTCGTCCAGCTGTGGTTGTATTCGATTTCCGTTTCAACGACGGCTTTTACGTGCTTAGCACCGGCCTTGATTTCCGCGGAGATATAAGCGCCGGCGGAGTTGCTCGTGGCCTCAAACGAGCCCTCCTCGTGCACCCTTTCGAGTCCGAAGGAGGTCGTGCTGTTCAGGTAACTCTTATCGTTCAACGCCGAAAAATAGGGGGGCGCCGCCAGTGCCGCGACGATGATCGGGTCGGACCAGAAAAAGGTATGGCTTCTATACTGGATAAAGATTGAATCTTTGTCTACGTCGGAAAACGCGAAATACATCCATTTTTTAACGGCTTGTTCTCTGCTGGGACTTTCAATTTTAAGATAATTCTGCAGGGTGGACACCCCCTCGTCCGTCCTCGGAATGACCGTACTGGAATCGTAGTAATCCAGGTACTGCGTTTCGCCCTTGCGCCAGTGTATCATGAAACCGTCGCCGTCGCCGGTAATGGTCGTACGGCGGATGCGGTACACCTCAAGTTTGAGATCAATCGATTCGGCAAAGGAGGAATTCGGCAGCACGTACGCCGATTTTTTGGGGTTATATGATTTTTCCTCTGTTTCAGGATCGTATGTCGTGGCAAAAGCTGTGATTTCACCGTTGACGATAATAGAACCCCAGGTTTGCGGGGATAAATCCTTTATCTCCTCATGTTCATGCCAGCCGTAGTCATGGTCCAGCTTCTCAATTTGCAGCGCGACGGTGCGGGTCTTTTCGGTGACGGATATATTGGATTGTGAACCATCGCCGCTGTAGCCAGCTTTACCGGAAGTGTACACTAATTCCCATGCAAAATCAGTCGAACGGCTCGTGTAGTTCAAACGGCTCACATTATAGTATTTCGACACAAAGTCGGTGTCTAATCCATTAAAACCAATGTCGACAACCTCCATATAGGCCAACAGGATGTCCGGATTCCCGTCGTTTTCCATGTCGCATATGGTTAGGCCAAAGCGCCCGAACGCTCTGTTCCCGGTGACATCTTTGTTTCCCTTTCCCTCCTGCGCACCGAGTTTCAGGAGCTGCTGCGTATACTGCGGGGTGTCCGCAAATCTCGTGCCATAGAGGATATAAGGGGAGCGGAAGGCGCCTGCGTGAAGATGCTGGAACAGGCCGGAGGCAATATACACGATATCCTCACAGCCGTCACGGTCAATATCATCTGCCGCCATGGAAAAGGCGATGCCGGGATTGCCCATGTTCAAATCGCTTACGGTTACGTCGGAGAGTCCGTCAAGATAAACAGGCGTTCCAAAGGCGGTGACGACGGGCGCCTGCCACTGCCCCGCCAGGGCCCATCGCCCCGTACCCTTGCTGCCCGCCGGCAGATAATAGGTGTTCAGCTGCGTCTTCCCGTAGGGAACCGCCACAATTTCGTCGACGCCGTCGCCGTTGACGTCGGCGCAAAGCACGTCGGTATAGGTATATGTCTCGCCCCCATATGTATATTTGTCTTTGCCCTGGATTTCCGCGAGTATGCCCACCGGCATCAGCACTTGAAGATTGCTCTCGGCTGAGCCTACAAAAAGAATCAGATGGCTGTAATCCGCGCTGCCTTTCTTGGCGTTGGTCGCGCAAATAACGGCCAATTCGTTTTTAGTGCCGTCGCCGTCGAAATCGCCCTCGTAAGTCTCAATGACTCTGTCCAACGAAAGCGAAGTGAGACTGACTCCTCCGAGGGAGAGTGATGTCGGAAGCCGAAAAGGAGAAAAACTGGGCTGCGTGGACAGGCGATATCCGTTGTTGTACGTTGGCGTGACACCGAGTTTGCCGCCATCGCCAAAGGTAAACGGCTTTTCCATATTAGCGCCGCCCACATACAATTCGCGCACCGAAAGAAAAGCTGTGTTGTCCCGGTGCGGGAGATTCTTAATAATATTGGGGTCGTTATGGTCCTCCTCGTCTGTGAAAAGCGTGGAAAAAATAGTGTCTGCTGGTTTCAGAATCTCTGCACTGGCTGTCTCTGCGGGCAGCACTATACTCAGAAGAGAAAACACCATGACAACCGATATAAACAGGGACATCGCTCTTTTATTATTTTTGTTCCGTGCTTTCATTGCGATTACCTCCTATATTTGTTTGGCGTATTGTAAAGTTAAATGAAAGTTGAGAACCCCTCATCCTTAGTGGTACAATGTTTCTGCTACAAAACGCGTACCTCCCAAAAGAAAGAGGAGTTCTCATGCAGAAAGTATACCAATTCAGATGCCCAAAATGCAACAAC
>JAVBNA010000042.1:0-29664 GCA_031551875.1 Oscillospiraceae bacterium
ATGCGTTCCTCAAGCTAAAGAGGTGGCGCGGTGTGGCTACACGGTACGCGAAGACGCTGCTCGCTTTCCTCGGAGCTGTGAATCTAGCGGCTATTGTGCTTTGGTTAAGGATTATTGCTTAATTTGTGTAGACACTGTCTAATAAGCCCTATAATGAAGAGTGGAAAGTTCTTCCTGTCACCAGCTTCACCCGAAATATCGAATCCCAGATACACTTAACTGAGTCTTGGAGAGAAGAATTCGTAAACGGTCCCGAGGAAAATATTTTGAGTTATGCGGACGCCACAGTGGCCTTCTACCGAAAATGGGGCATTTCATTTCAGCCGACCGGACACTATTCTCTTTCTGGAATTACTATGGATCATTGTATTTATGGAAATCACATCCCTTGCCAGGATAATTATTGTGGTATCCGATGTGTAAATGGTGCAACCAACAATCAGCATCATAAAAATTTTTACACCAATGCAAATGACTGTTGGTGGGGAATTCCAAGTAAGACGTTAAGGCTTTGCCTGGTTTCCGATCAGGGCGTCTGCAATATCAATAACTCCGGGAATCATGCTGTTTGGAGCGTCGTTGGACTTGGACAGTGGAAGGGCAAAGGCACCTTCTCCTCCATGATCAAATCTACTCCCCGTTCGAGAGGTATCCGACTGATACAGCATGAAATGTCCCATAATTTCGGCTGCAACGATAACGAGTGTACACCCGATTACCGATGCATTATGAATGGCCGATATCGTGATGACTATTATTATACCAATATGGCCTTATGGTGTCCGAATTGCGCGTCCAAATTTAACAAAAACAACGCGTTTAGCTAGGAGGTGTCAAGTATGTCCCGTAAGTTGTTTTTAGGTGTGCTCTGCTTATGCCTTTTGCTCGTTTCCTGTACGGCGGTGCCGACACAGGAAACATCCTCTGTGCTTGTGATGGCGGATGAAGAATACTCCTTTAAGACACAGGAGGAATTTCACCAATACCTGATCTCCGAAACCGAGAAAAACCCGCAAAAAGTACGTATGCTCGAACGAGCGGAGAAGGAGGGCCTGGATCCGGACACGCTCAAAATCTGCCTGCCTATCCAGCTTCCCGAGGGCTTTGAGCTCGTGGAGATCAACACCTCGCCGACGTGGCATGTGGTCTATTTCTATTATGAAACAGAACGGCCGGTCAGCCTTGCGCTGCAAAAGCAGCTTGAGGAAATCAGAAAAAATCCCGAACCGCCGGTACAGTTGGAATCCCGTTCACGGCCTGAAAGCTTCATTATTATCGAAGAATCCAGTGAGTCTCCCTCCAGTTCGGGGGAGGTACAAAGCAACGTTCTTCGGGAAAGCGACATTGCAGACGCGGTTCTGTCCTCCCGCACAATTTCTTTTTGTTGGGATTTTGTGTCCGACGGCGAGGCGCTTCTCAAAAATGATCTGGACACAGGACAGTATGAAGGAACCGGCGTTTCCGGGTACTATTATTCAAATTACGGTGGACTGGTCTACCATATCATTTGGGTGGAAAATGGGTATTCTTTCACCGTCAACTTTCCCGTTGAATCTCCCGATGTGACGGTCAAAGAGATCATCGAAAACAACCCCGATGTTTTCCACATTCGCGAGGAGCTTCTTTCCCTCAAGGAGGGGTAAACCACTGGCATGGCAAAACGAGCACGGAAATTACGTCCGTGCTCGTTTCTTTATGATCCGGATGTGTTTTCCTGTGAAGATCCGGCGCTTTGTCCGGGGGGCAGTGATGAGCCGAAGAAGAATCCCGCCGGCGCTTTCGCGGGATGCTGACGGCCCTCATGGTCGAGGGTGGTTTCTCCGGGGATCAGGATCTGAGAAACCGGAACAATCGTGTATCCGTCTGCCTGCAGCTTTTCCAAAATGGCGGGCAGGGCGGTAGGCGTGTTTTTGGCGGCGTTGTGGAAGAGCACAATCGATCCGGGCTTGACCTTGGCAGTCACCCGTTTGGAGATATCCTCGGCAGACAGATCTTTCCAGTCTAAACTATCAACATTAGATATAAATATAACATTCATTTGCATTAATCTTCACTGTTTAAACTTGCATTTTTTCTGAATCATTATTATTTTCCACTATTTACGTGGTATATACAAGTTTTTAAACGCAATGTAAAGAAAACCCCCGCCCCGGATTTTACTCCTTGGGCGGGGGTTCGTCGCTAGATTAGATCTAGTGAAGGTGCTTTGGGGTTCCGGACACTTGGATTTTTGCTCTCTCCTCAATTCGTATTCGCTCGGCGAACTCTTCGATCTTTCCGCAAATCCACATATAGGCTGCGCAGACATCGCCTTCCTCAGCACGGTCAGCGCAATTTTCTGAAGCAAGATCTCCCAGGTCGCTGGGATATGGCTTGTCCATCGACCGGACTTTTACGTGCCGGCCGGACTGGGACTGGTTTCATCTTTTTTTGCGAATAAAGTGCCGTTTCTGTAGTGATAATCAATGTACAAAATGAGATCCCGGTCAATTTCGTCCTTGAGTGCCTGACGCTCTTCTTCAGACATATCAGGATGAATGTTTACCACTTCATAATGTCTTCTGGGTTTCCACATGGATGATCACACTCCTTTGTACAAGATATGATGGGATGGGGGAGTCTTATGTGTTGATAGAGATTTTCTATCCTTGATTAATTAACCCTTACATTGTCAGTAAATTCAGCTATAGCTTCTTCCCAAGCCGTGGCTATTTTGCTGCCACAGTACCGACAGTACGTTTCCGCCTCCATAGCATTTTCAATGAATTCAGCCTTTGTGAGAATTGCAGTACCGCACTGGTTGCAGTACCGACAGGTATCATCTCGGCCGGCTTTATGGAACAGCTGAATGGAAAAAGGGATAATGATTCAGATGAAAAGAAAGAATATTGCCCACACTGTGGGCGAAAGATTGAATAACGCGACCGTCCTCTTCGGAGGGTGGTATTCTTATGCCGCGTTTTCCGCTTCAAATAGTTCTGAAATTGTGCAACCATAAAGAGCAGCTATTCTCGGTAGCATCTCTGCACTCAGATGGCTTTTACCTGTTTCCCACATACAAACCGTTGTGTTTGATATGTTTAAGATCGCTGCAACCTCCTGCT
Source organism: Oscillospiraceae bacterium (assembly GCA_031551875.1). GTDB lineage: Bacteria > Bacillota > Clostridia > Oscillospirales > Acutalibacteraceae > JAVBNA01. The sequence continues at coordinate 3,105 of JAVBNA010000042.1, forward strand.
GTGTTAGTCCCACTTTTTCCCGGTAATTTTTAAAACTCATTGTTCGCGCCTCCAATCTCAATAAACTTGAAGCTAATTGCATTGTATTTGAAGTTTGTTGAAACACAATGGCGTTTTCTCAATTTTCTTGAAATATTTATATTCTACTGATATACTTCAAGTGAATTGAATGTGAAGGCGACGAGAAAATGATTAGAATTAAGGAATTGCGGAAGCAAAAAAAGATCACGCAAAAAGAGTTGGCTAATTATTTGCAAATAGCTGACAGCACTCTTTCCTATTGGGAACAAGGCAAATACGAACCCGATAATGATTCATTGAAAATTTTGGCCGATTATTTTAAGGTTTCAATTGATTATTTATTAGGACGCCCTGCGGGGGATTTCTTTTCGCTTGAAAACATTTCCCCCATTACAACAAAAAAAATACCGCTATTAGGCGCAATAGCGGCTGGTCAACCCATATTTTCAGACGAGGGATTTGAGAGCTATGTTGAGGTTGGAGCGGAGGTGCAAGCGGACTTTTGCCTTCGGGTAATAGGTGACAGTATGATAAACGCTCGTATACAGGACGGGGATATTGTTTTCATTCATCAACAATCTATCGTTGATAACGGCACGATTGCGGCGGTTGTCATTGATGATGAAGCAACCTTGAAGCGTGTGTATTACTACCCTGATAAGGAAAAACTGGTACTACAGGCTGAAAACCCAAAATATGAACCCTTCGTTTATAGTGGCGAAGAGCTGAACGAAATTCAGGTTTTAGGAAAAGCCGTCGCATTTCAAAGTGACATAAAATAGAGAGGAGCGTGCGCGCTCATGATCGCCATATATGCCCGTCAGAGCCTCGATAAAAAGGACAGTATTTCCATTGAGAGCCAGATTGAATACTGTAAAAAAGAGCTTTTGGATACGGACGAGTACACTATTTTTCGGGACAAAGGGTTTTCTGGAAAGAATATCGACCGTCCGGCATTTACAAAGCTTCTGACGTCTGTGAAAGGTGAAAAAGTTACAAAGATTGTTGTCTACCGGTTGGATCGGATCAGCCGCTCGATCACCGACTTTGCCAACATCATGGATCTTCTGGAAGCGCATAAGGTGGATTTTGTGTCCGCCAGTGAGAAGTTTGACACATCCACACCGGTTGGCCGTGCCATGCTCTATATCATCATGGTTTTTGCTCAGCTGGAGCGCGAAACGATTGCCCAGCGTATCCGTGACAACTATTACTCCCGCGGGAAAACCGGTGTTTGGCTCGGGGGTCCCGCTCCCTTTGGGTATTCCAATGCCAAGGTTACCGTTGGAAATAAAAAAATTCCCACCATCGAACCAAACGATGATCTGGGAATCGTAAAAGAGATTTTTTCTTTGTATTCTACAACCGGCGCCGCACTGGGTTCCATCGCGAAGCAGCTTCAAGGCAAACATGGAGGCATGTGGAATAATATAAAGCTCGCCAGAATTCTCCATAATCCTGCCTACGTCCAGGCCGACGCCGATATCTACCATTTTTATGCTTCCCAGAAGTGTATCATCGTAAATGACATCGAAGAGTTTTCCGGGCAGAAGGGATGCAGCTTGTACGGGAAGCGTGACAGAGGTTCCAACAAGTACCGACTGACGACCGACCATGTACTTTCCTTGGCTTTGCACGACGGTGTAATTGACTCTCAGACTTGGCTTCGATGCCAGGAAAAGCTTACTGAGAACAGGCAGATCAAGAACACGGGTAAGGGCAAGCACTCATGGCTGACCGGGTATATAAAATGCGGGTATTGTGGATATTCGATGAACGTAAAAGTAAGCAAAGAGATAAAATATTTTACTTGCACAGGGCGGTATATCACTGATCTTTGTCTGCCTGAAAGATTATCCACACATTATGTAGCGGATGTGGAGGGGTTTGTGTTTGGTGAATTGTCCGCTTATGCCGAGCGGCTGGAAAAACGGAAAATTCAGAAAAAAGACGGGAATGAAAGCGAGCGGAACCTGCTCAAGCAACGGCTCTACCGGGTTGAGGAGCAAATCGACGCCCTTCTCGAAAAGCTGGAAAGCGCCAACGATACGCTGATGGAGTACATCAATAAAAAGATTCTGGGGCTGGACGAGAAAAAAAGGGGAATTCAATCACTGCTCGGGAAAAGCTCTGTACAGGCAGAAGATATCCAAATTCCGGATCTCAGCGAATGGGAATCCCTTGACATTGAGCGCAAACGATATATTGCTCAGCACTTGATCGAAAAAGTCAAGGTTTTCAACGACAAAATAGAAGTGGTGTGGAAGGTTTAAGGCTCTCTGCCTGTAAAAATGACAAAAAAACAGCTGTGGAGGGTTACTCCACGGCTGTTTTGGTGGTTATTGATGGAATGGGGATCTCACTGGGATATAGCCGATGAATGGATTAACAATATTACTTTAGGCTGGTAAGCACATTTGCATGATGATGGTGACGTCTCCAACATTGACTTTGCCGTCCTGATTAACGTCTGCCGCTCTGAGCTGTCCTGCCGAAAGAGTCCGGCTTCCCGCCAGATACTGCATAAGCAGGATGGCGTCGGCAACGTCAACCTTGCCGTCCTTGTTGACATCGCCAAGAATCGGAGTGGGGCCCAAAATGGTCAGCTGGATGTCGGGAATATTGGGATTTATAGAATTTAACGCCGCGTCATAGGCGATAACGCCGGCTGCCGGAACAGAAACAGCTGTTGTCACGTCATCCTCCAGGTCACCCTTGGCGCTGAAGAGCGCATATCCCACAATGACATCCCCCTGAAGCGCTGCGCCTCCGTTGGACGCCACAACGAAAGAGTCACCTTCGGAAACCAGTGAAAAGCCCTTTCTCGCCGAGATTGACTCCAGCGTCAGCAATTCGCGGTCATAACTGAGCGTGCCGCTCATACCGGCAAACCCGTCACAGTCCTTGAGGCGGATGGGCAGTACCACCGAACCGCCCATGGGAACGGTGTATCCATCCGACTGAAGGGTTACGCGGCGTTGAACAACCGAGGAGGCATTCGACGAATCATTCAGAATGTCAAAATAACTGCCGTCCGCTTTCTGCCGCTGATAGGTGAAGGTCGCAGTAACCTCTTCATCGGTCAGCAGTTCGATTGTGCCGCTGTAGTTGTCCTTTTGGGTATAGGTCGCAGCGGCAGGATTACTGAATGTGACATTGACACGGTTCGCGGAATAATCCAAATACAGCGACCCGCCATCCTTATTGGTTACGTCAAAGGTCACGTCATACTGTGCGGGGTTGTCCGCCTTCGGTGCACAGGTCAGGTCCATTTTATAAGGCGCGACACCAGACGGGATGGGCTGGTCGCCGATGACCTGATTGACTGTAATCATCGGTACGCCGTTAGAATCAACAACCTCGGGATCAAACACAAACTGATCCGTGTACAGATAACGGGTTGTGGTCATGTTCGGTCGGCCGTGATATACATGATAAAGCTGTGTGTCGTCAGGCGACGTGATCCAGCAGCCATGACCGGTGGAGTAGAGGTCTCCGTCCACCTTTTTCACAATCGGGTTGTTTTCTCCCTTTGTGAAGGGGCCCAGAGGATTATCGGCATAGGCGTAGCCCTCTCCGTACCACTCGTTGTCCACATTGTTGCAGGAATACATAATGTAATACTTGTATTTCTGCACGCCGTCCTGTGTGTAATACATCTTCCGGACCATCGGGCCTTCCGCCCAGCGCCGGTCTTTCAGACGACCCTCAAACACAGTGTAGTCATTGACATGGCCGTTTTCCCAGTTTTGCTTCTGCATGGCGTAATTAATGATGGGAACAAAGCCATCCCTATTGATGGGCGAGTCATCGCCCGGCAGCCGATTGGAATCGACATAGGCGGGATCGATGGTCGGCATGGTCGGCGTGGGAGAATTGTACCACCAATCTTTGGTCAATTTGACCGCATAAATGTTGGACTCCTCGATATATTTACCGAGGTCGTCATCCCACACCCAGTTGCGGTAAGCGTTGCGGGAGTAGTACAGATAGATCTCGCCGTCGTCATCAAAGAGCATATGTACGTCAATAAAGGGCAGATAAACGCCAAGCGGCGCAGTCTCACCAAGCTCTTTTGTGGCTGGCGGCTTAAACTGCGTGGAATCCATAATCTGGTTGACGTCGTGGTAGTAGGGGTCATAGGGACGGTAATCCATGGGTTCGTTTGTAATGTGATAGAACGGGCCCTCCGGCGAACGGGAAACGCAAACCGCACCCATACAGCCTTCATCAAACGGCCAGACGCCAAACCACTTGTCTACCTTGGATCGTTGGGTCACACGGCCTGTGTAAATCAGGTAATAGTAACCGTTGTTCGGGTTGTAGTAGCACTCGGGCGCCCAGAACCAGGAATCGGCCCAAATGTTGGTGTCAATCGGGTCCTGGGCCCGGTTGTTATAGGGAATCGCGCCGTTAAGCTGTTCCCACGTGGTCAGATCGGCGGATTTGTAAATACCGAAGCGATAGCCCGCTTTGCCGCCCGAGGACGAATAGAGGTAATAGTATCCGCTGACCGGATCATAGAAAATGTTCGGGTCGCCGCCCGGAATATCTCCGCGGTTATAGAAGGTTGCATTCGTCCCTGCCCCATTACTGTCCGCCGCCGAGGCGGTCACCAAGGGCATACTGGACAATACGATGCTCAACACCAGAACCAGGAGTAGCGCTAGTTTTAAAACCTGTTTCCTTGCCATAATAGTTTTCACTCTCCTTCAGTCTCACTCTTTTTCCTTTCCCAGTGGATCCAATTGGTAATTTTTACCACCAATTATATTATAAACATTTCATATAAAAATGTCAATGAAATATTATATTCCTTATATAATAACTTGTATGGCACATTTAATAAAAAAAGAGGTACTTTATCACTTTTTGGCACGAAACTTTTGTGATTATTTGACCGAGCAAATAACTAATAGGGTGTAATTTTTATATCTAATATATCAACATCCCACTGTACACCTGTCATGTTCATACTGGCAAGCACCTCAATGAGCGCATTGGAATATTCCCCGTAGGGCGGCCGATGCAATGTCGGGCTTACGCCGGTAATCGCCTTGATCAGGTCGTTGCACTCGCTCAGCTCCTTTTGCATCTCCTCACGGCCAAGCTTGGGCATATGGGGGTGGGTGCTCGAATGATTCATGATTTCATGTCCCGCGTCGCTGAGCGCCTTGACTGATTCGGGGTACTTGCGCACCCAGTCTCCCACGACAAAGAATGTGGTCTTGACCTTGTACCTGTCGAGGATCTCTATAAGCTGTTCGGTGTCCTCGTTCCCCCACGCCGCGTCAAAGCTGATCGCACAAATCTTTTGATCGGTTTCTACGCAGTATACCGGCAAAAGCTTCTGAGCCCGCTCGGCAGCCACAACGTCCGCCCGCCAGAAGCAGGCAAAAGCCACCGCCACCGCAAGCACAAGCGCCAGTCCAATGATTCCCAGCTGCTTGCGCCCCAAAATCAGAATTTTCAAACCCAATCCCTCCCTTATGTACAATGAATATGCGCACACCGGGCGGGATATTCGGTTTTTGCGGCGCATCTCGGGGTTTTCTATAGAAAAACCGCCCGGCATAAAGCCGGGCAGTTTCTGCTATTCTTCAATTTTGAGGGTCAAATCATCATTGCTGTCGGCCGCGTCCTCAAACGCGCGGAGCATCGACACCCCGTATTCCCCAAGCGACGCCTCCCAGATCGGTTCAGCTGCCAGGATCAGCGTGACCGGCTCGCTGATATCGGTCAGGCAGTCATACAGCGCGTCGAGATTTTCCCCGTAGTAGTCGGGGAAATCCAGCACCTCTCTGAGAAAGCTGTGCAGGCTCTGCCATGTCATGCCCTCGGGGGAAATGGATATCTCTTTCATGTAATCCCCCTAATAGAGCTGTTCAAAGGTGTTGTAGTGATCCTCGGTGTAAAAGATCAGCCCGTCATTTGAAAAAATAACACGCTTGGCGCCCCGGCGCCCGCCCGCGTAGTCAATGTCGCACTCGGTATAGGTGCGCCCCTTTTCCTTGGGCAGCTTGCCTTCGTGGTTGCCGAAACGGTCTCCCCCGATGCTCATGCCGGGCAGCACCTCGTGCAGATTTCCCTTGCCGCTGTCCCAGCCGCTCTGCTTGGCATCCTTTTTGGTGATATAGTTGGAGGGCAGCTTCCCGTAGGTGTGTATGTAAGCCGCCACATGCTCCTTGTCGGTGTAGGTGCCCTGCTCGGTGACCGAAACGCCGCCGCTTTCTGATGATATAAAGCCGATTCCCCCGGAGGGAATGTCCAGTCCGGCGCAGCCGCCCAGCAGGGACAGCGCCATCATCAGGGCAAGCAGGAGCGCAAGCCCTTTTCTTATATTCATTCGGTTCATAGCGTTCTTACTTCGCCTCCAGCGCACTGCCTTTTTCCAGCCGCGCGATCTGCTTTTCGCCCTGCTCGGCGAGCGTCCTGAACTTACTCACCGTGTCCTTCATCTTGGGCAGCGCCTCCTGCTTGTAGGTGCTGATCGCGTCCAGCGCCGAGACCACGTCGTTGAAGGCGGTTTGCAGCGTATCGACCGAAATATTGGTCTCCATCGACTGTCTCTGGATGTCCGCCCCCTGGTCACGAAGCATTTTGGAGGTGCTGCTAATGATGTTCTCGGTGGTTTCATTGAGCATCTGGATCTTCTTGAGCACGATCTTCTGGTTATACAGCGCGCTCGCGACAATCACGGCGATGCGCAGGGCGGAAATCGTGACATTCTTGGCTCGGTCAACGCCCCGGATGAGCTCCCGGTTGTTGCGGCGCACGACCTCCATCGCCATAATGCCCTGGTGGTTGACCACGACCATCTGCTGCATATCCATGAGCCGCTGCCGCAGCGGGAAGAGCACTTCCTCAGCGATGAACTTGATCTTCTCCTCGTCCTCGCCGCCCGCCTTGGCCATCTCCAACTGGCTTTCCACGTATTCGTCCATCATGGTGCCCATTTCGATTTCTTTGGTCAGCTTCTTGGTCAGCTCGCGCAATGACTGCTCCTCCAGTTCGAGGGTGGTGTTGTCATTTTTCAGCGTGGCTCTGCCTTTGTCGAGCGATACAATGATATCGTTGATCACTGTGTCCGCCTTCTGATAGCGTTCAAAGTAGTTGCGGATGGGGTTAAAAATCTTGCCAAGCACACCGCGCTTGGTGAAATCAATCAGGCTGGGGTCGAGATCCTTGATCTCACGGTGCAGGTCGGAGAGGCTGCGTGAAACCACGCCTCCCTCGTCGCCCGCCTTGGACAGATTGCCCACCGGCACCTGAAGAAGGGCATTTTTCTGGCCGGATTTTTGCAGGGTGTCCATGCCGAACTGGTCGATTGACTTCACAAGCTCCTTTCGCTTTTCGAGCGATTCCAGATCAAGGTTCATGATCTCCCGTGCGTTGCTCTGCGCAAGCTCGCGCAGCTTTTCCTCCTCGGCGGGGGCGGGCTTGACTTCCGCCAAAACCTCCTGTCTGACCGCCTCGGTATCGGTGACATCCATCGTAAAGGCCATTGTGTTGTCCCTCCTCTTACATTTGTGCGTTGAACAGGTTTTCCAGCTTATAGACCACGTCGTCGGTGTCCGCGTTGATGCTGGCGGCCTCATTGATGCCCGAAATAGTCTCGAGCACCTGAAGGTTCGCGTTGTAGCCGATCGTGTAGATGGGCACCTTGAACGATTCAAGCACGCCCTGAATATCCTTGAGCGAATGGCCGCGGTTGGTTTCGCCGTCGGTCAGCACGAACAGCATAAGCTTGGTGTTGGGGTTTTTCTCCTTTTCCGCAAGCAGCATCTGGGTCGCCACCGCAATGCCGTCAAACATAGCGGTCGCGCCGCCCGGCTGGAGGTTCTGCACTGCGCCGGTAAACAGCGAGCGCTGGTTTAAGTCAAACTTCCCGATGGGAAGGTTTATGTTGACGTCGTTGGAGAATGAAACCAGGCCGACCGAATTGTCCTTGCCGATGTACTTGGCGCCCTTGACAAGTGATTCCTTGAGCTTGTTCATGGGCTCACCCTCCATGCTGCCCGAGATATCGGCGACAAAGACAGCCGCGATCGGCGTGGCGGCATCCTTTTTCTCCTTCCACAGCTTCTGCGCCTGTACAATCACGCTGCCCGAAAATTCTCCCTGCTCAAGCTTATAGTCGTTCAGGCCGTTGAAGCCGTCGGTCGTCGCCTTTTTCTGGCTGGTTTCACTTTTACAGAAGTCGATGAACTTTTTCAGGATTTCCTTCTTGTCCGCCGAAAGGGCGCCGATTTCATAGACCGGGCTGTCATGGCGGACGCCGTAGGGGGTAAAGACATAGTCGGCCTTGATGTCGGGCATGTTCTGATACGACTGGTATTCCAGAATGAAACCGTCCAGCGCGCCCGATTTCGCGGAATCGCGCATCTGGAGGGTGGTGTAGGCCACAAAGGGAATGTTCTGCTGGAAGCTCTCGAACTCGCTGACCGCCGTTTCGCTCAGGGGGTTCTTCGCATCAAACGTGTATAGCGTGGACACAAGGAAGTTGAGCCCAGAGGAACTGGCGAAGGGGTTGGTATAGCCCATGGCGATCTCGTTGTTTTTGACCGCCTCGGCAATGTTTTTCAGGTTGATGGCGCCGTATTTGGTGATGAGCTCCTGATTTTTCTCCTTGGAGAAAAGCACGCCGGTCACATTGCCGGACAGCCTTTTCTCCACAAGCGTCACTTGAATGCCCTTCTCTTTAAGCATCTCGCCCCACAGCTCGTTGGAGGGGGAAAACGCATCAGGAGTATAGGCCTTTGACGCAATGTACTGTGTAGCATCTCCCGAGGCGATGCCGCGCACCCGCACCGACACCGGCTTTCCGCCCACCTGTACGCCAGCGGCGTTAAACTCATTGGCCATCTCCACCAGCCATCCGTCGGTGCCGGTTCCGGCCTTCTCGGTCGAAGAGAATATTTCCACAAAGTCGGGGGTCGTGTTCTCCGCCTGGGGCGGATATTTGGAGATGTCGGGCAGCGTCACGCTGTCCTCGTCCGATCCCAGGTCGACGTTCGCCTTGGTCGGCGGTACATCGGTGATGCTGATGTTATTGCAGATGCGACCCAGTGTCTCCATTGCCTTTTCGGTGGAAACCACCGCCTTGCTTTTCCCCGCATTCTGGGTCAGGGAAATCACGCCGAAGATCACGCCGAACACCACCACGGCGATACCCGCCAAAATCGCAATGTTCTTAACCTGCTTTTTTTCCATCGTGTGTGCGCTCCTCTCACTTATACCATTTGGCATTCTTGATCAGCTCGTCGATTTCCTGCATGGCCGCCATGTTTTCCAGCTCACCGTCCTCCAGGCTGTTGAACTTGGAGATTTCGGACAGCAGCCGGTCAAGCTTTAAGAGAATCTGTTCGTTGTCGTCCACGGCGTTATCCACAAAGGCTATGTACTCGTCATAGATCCCCAGCTTTGACTGTAAGACTTCCGACCCCGGCGCGACCGCAAGCGCCTTCTTAATATCACTATATTCCTCTTCGTCAAAAGCGCCTATCCGGTTGAGCAGACTCTTCACATTCAGGTACATGACCTCCCCAAGGGCGCTCAGCGTACCGTGGAAGCTTCCAAAGCTCATTTCGGTGTTGGAAAACTTTTGCAGAAGGATGTCCTCTATCGTTTCCTTTTTCTTTTTATAACGCCTGATCTGGCCTTCCACCGTTTCCAGACGCCCCGCAAAGATCCCGCGCCCCCGGCGCCGTTCAATGGCGGGCAGACAGTCGTCGAGCGTTTTGATTTCCTGCACGTTGACCGCCTTTTCCTTCTGATTGAGAATTTTATAATTTCCGTACAGGAAGACAACCACACTCATGACGATCACGGTGATCCCGAGCGCCGTCGTCAGGGGGGTCGCCCCCGAAAGCTCCATCCGCAGGAATGCACCCGAGAACAGAAAAATATTCACAAGTACAATCGCAGCGTTCAGGATGGCAAGCTTACCCGTTTTGTTCACGGCCGGTTCTCCTTTTTCCTTTTTGTGATTTTAGGTCGTTTTAAATCCATTATAGGCGCATTTTGTGTGTCTGTCAACTTTTTTGCACACCCCGGCAAGCCCTTGACAGCGCCCTTCGGACATGCTACCATGCCTACATAAATGATAGCATTTTTATTCCGCAGGGAGGTGAAACATATGCCCCGGGAGGAACTTTTCTCTGAGAGCCCGCTCATGCGCGGGGACATAAACGGCGACGGCCAGGTGGATCTTGCTGATGTGCTCTGTCTAACGCAGTATCTGGCCGGAAAACGAACGCTGACCGACCGTCAGAAACAAGCGGGCGACCTGGACGGCGACGGAGAGATCACCGAAGCGGACGTGCGTATCCTGATGCGGATGTGCTTAGACTAGTATCTTGCAGGGGACAGATTTCAGCGGACATGGAGCAGGCCGGGAAATGCAACAGCATTTCCCGGATTTTTGTCAGTTTTTTGTGTGAAATAATTATTCTTATTTCTTTTATTCCATTGAAATATTAAGTATATTGTCATATAATACAAATAATGGTGTATTTTCTTTTTACGCCATTGGGAAAGAAGGCCGAAAATAAAGGAGGAAGATTTTTATGGCAAGAAAGCACATCCCCAAACTGGCACTGGTCATGCTCCTGGTCGTCAGCCTCCTGCTGACAAGCGTCCCCGTATTCACCGCCGCGGCGGCGGGCAGCACCGATACCAACGCGACCTTTGCAAACACCGTTCTCTCCACAGCGGCAGATCCCCATGTTCTCTATGACGAAGCAAGCGGTTATTACTACGCCTATTCAACCGCGGGCGCGAAGAGCGGTTACCGGTTCGGGATCTACCGGTCACCCGATCTCACCACTTGGGAGCAGCTCAACGGCGCGATTCCGAGCAGTGATCCCAACACCTGGGCCAACGACTGGTTCTGGGCGCCCGAGTGCTACTACAACGAGAACAACGGCTACTACTACCTGTTCTATTCGGGTCGTATGACAACGAACGCCAACAAGCTGGCCCACTTCGGCACCACCTCCTTTGAGGAGGCCTGCAAAACCGGTGTCGCGGTTTCCACGTCGCCCGCGGGCCCCTTCTACAACATCACCAAGGCACCCATCGACTACTATCCCTATGATCCGGTTTACCATGATGTCAACCAGATCATGGATTCAGTGCAAAAACTGCCCCCCGCCACCAAGGAGCTGGGTGAAACCGCGCCTCTGGGCGTGTATCTCCCCTTCATCGACGCCAACGTTTTCTTTGATGACAACGGCGAAATCTATCTCTATTATTCCCGCAATGCCTACCGCAACTGGGTGTGGGACGACGATCTCGGCAAATACATAGAGGAGTCCAACATCTACGCGGTCAAGCTGACCTCCGATTGGTGGAACACCACCGGCGCGCCGGTCATGCCGAGCGTGGATCCGGCGTATGTCAACTCGAACAAGGCCGTGGGCGACGGCGAAACGGTTCGCAAGGACGGCTTTGTGCCGGTCATCAACTACGGTATGCAGAAACAGGCCTGGGAAAACGGTCACGTCAACGACTACACGACCACCAACGGCGCCAACAAAGACCGCCGCTGGGCCGAAGGCTCGACGACCATGAAGTTCTATTACACACAGAACGGTGTCAGAAAGGCCAAGTACTACATTGTGTACTCCTGCAACAACCATGAGAACAGATGGTACGGTGAAGGCTATGCGACCGCCGACAGCCCTCTGGGCCCCTGGAAAAAGTCGGAAAACAACCCGATTGTCGCTCTGGATGACAGCGGCCCGGTCAAAATGTACGGCACAGGCCACGGTTCTTTCATCTCCTCACCCGACGGTAAAGAGATGTACCATGTCTACCATTCCCGTCCGAACCCCACGGGAACGCGGTATATGTACACGAACAAATTTATCTTTGATGAAGAAACCCTTGAATACGGCGCGCCCACGATTCGTGTCGACCAGATTATCGGCGACCAGCCGATTCCCTCGGGTGTCGCTCCCTACACGCTGCCCCTGACCTGCAACGTTCAGGAAACCAGCGCAAATAAGTATGACGTTTCCTTTAACGTGCTCGCAGCGCAGAGCGCCGCGCTCAATCTGGCCAACACACAGAACCGTGTTGCCGTCACGGTCAGCAACCCGGCCGCGGCAAGCTATACCGCCAAAAACACGAGTTCGGGTACAATTACGCTTCTGACCGACGACGAAGTAACGGTCACGTTCACCTATCAGCGCAGAAAAGCCGACGGCAGCTACTATGACGTGCTCAACAACGCTTCTAACGCAGCCACCGCCGTGCAGCGCCAGCTGACCTTCAATTCCCCGGCTTATTCGCTCAGCAAGGGCGAAACCATCACCGTGCCCATTCGTGTCAAGGACTGCAACGGCTTCTCCGGTATGAGCGGCGTCATTAAATATGATGACCAGCTGTTGGCTTTGGAGGGCATCAGCGCAAGAAAAGGCTATTCCCTTGTCTCCGGCGGCAATTCCTTTGTGGCGGCTACTCCTGGCGGCGCTGGTGTAACCGGCGATACCATCGTTGGCTATGCCCTGTTCCGCGCCCTGGCCGACGTGGAGGATGATATCTCCACGATTGTTTCCTTCCAGAACATCACCGCCTACAATGATGCGCTGCAATCCATCAATCCCAACCTGCCCGACATTACGATCAACCTTCTTGCCGAGCCGCCCCAGACGGGCGACGTCAACCTCGACGGAAAAATTGACGTGGCAGACGCGATCGCTTTGATGCAGTATCTGGCTGGCAGCAAGACGCTGACCTCCCGCCAGCTCAAAGCAGCTGATGCCAATAAGGACGGCAAGGTCAACGTCGGCGACGTCACGATCATCATGCAGATGTGCCTTTAGTTAGACGACAGCTTACCGATAGCAGATCACAAACAGAGGAAGCCCGGGGCAGTTGCCCCGGGCTTCCGTTTTTTATGTATCCGTTTATCTCGGCGTGATCTTGCTTCCCACGGACAGGCGTCCCAGCGCATCCATGCAGCTGCGTCCGCACAGCAGGTCAATGACCAGCTCACACTGCTCGGCGTCGCCCGTCTCCATGCGCCCCTCGGCGTCGGCGGTGATGCCGTACGCACTGAGGAAATCCAGGCGCTCAAGCAGGGGCAGGTTCGCGATGTATTCAAGAATTTGCAGATCGAAGTCGACAAATTTCCGTGCGTTGCCCGCGGCCATCGCCGCTTTCTCAACCCCTTCAAAATCGCTGACCACGCCCGCGTCGGCCATGTGTCCCAGACCGCGCGCACAAATCGCACGGTAGCGGTTTTCCAGTCCGAAATCCTTTTCGATTGAGGACGAAAAAAAGTAGCACTTGCCGTTTACAAGCAGGAAATCAGTGTTCGAGGTAAATTTCAGGAGCGGCTTTTCACTTTCGACAATTTTTCCGCCCTGCGTCGTACACAGCTTTGCCTTGCCGCCCTGTAAAAAGGGATTGGCCCGCCGCATGAACAGTACCTCTTCCCTGATTTTTCCCTCTTCGTCCTTGGCACAGCCGTATAAGGCATAGCCGACCGGCGAGGGCGCAACACCCGACACAAAGTTTTCCGCCGCGTATTCCATGGCGGAGCGGATGCTCGGCACTATGTCGCCCAGCGCATCTTTCATGCGCTCATCGTCCTGCGAGATACACCCGATGACCTCCTTGGGTAAAAAGGGCGTATATTCGGTGATTGAGCGGTCAGGAATTGTCTTTTGCAGCAGGGTCATGATCAAATTTTCCGCAAACGCCTCCATGTCCGCCATCGGGCAGGCGGCAAAGTCCAGTTCAATCCCGTCCCGGCCCTTGTGCGTACTGTACAGTGCCAGCCTCCAGTCCAGAGCTTGGGGGGTTACAGCCCGCAGATCTGCAATCAGGGTGGGCGTGTCCATACTCATCTTCCTTTCCTTCGGATATTTCCGTCGGTTCATCTTACCATCCATGATAGGCTTCTGTCAACCTGCCGGAAAGAGAAATATCCCCCGGTATAACCGGGGGATATTTCCGTTATCAGTTATGTGATGTTTGCGCTCTAATCAAAGGCACATCTGCATGATGATCGTGACGTCGCCGACGTTGACCTTGCCGTCCTTGTTGACGTCCGCCGCCTTGAGCTGCCGTGCGGTCAGGGTGCGGCTTCCGGCGAGATACTGCATGAGCATGATCGCGTCCGCAACCGTCACATCGCTGTCGCTGTCCAGGTCGCCGGACATCGGCGGGATTCCCTCGATGAGAACCTCGGCAAAGTGGAGGGTGACCTCGGTGGGATCGGTGTTTTCATCCTCGGCAATGATCGACTGGGGATCAAGCGTTATATAGGTCTTGATGTCGTCGAGCAAATCCGCCTTGGCCGTAAAGACCGCATATCCGATTACGACATCGCCGCTGACGCCCATGCCGTCGCTGGTCAGTGCAATAAATCTGCCGTCCTCGGTAACCACAGAGAAGCCATTCCTGGCGGTGATGGAATTGAGCGTCAGGAGGCTGTCGTCATAGACCAGCTTTCCGATGATGCCCGCGAGCTTATCACAGTTTCCAATCGTGATCGGAACCGCAACCGTGCCGCCGGTAGAAACCACTGTGTACTCGTCGGCCTTCACCGTGACCTCACATGAGGAGGTGTAGCCGCCGTCGTTGGCCGTGACCGTGATCACGGTTTTTCCGGTCATGACCGGTGTCACCAAGCCGTCCTGATTAACCGTGGCAACCGCCTCATTGCTGGAGGTCCAGGTAACGCTGCGGTCGGAAGCGTCGGCCGGGGTGAACACGGGGATGAGCTTCTTGGCCGCACCAATGCCGACGCTGTCCGCCGCGCTCAGTTCTACGTTCTCAAGCGGGATGTTGATCTCGTAATTGAAGCCCGCCTTGTAGCTGTTCGCGATGGAGGAGAAGTTCGCGGTGTTCGCCGCCACCGGGACAAAGGTATAGCTGTAGGAATAGTTTCCGGCGGACAGCGTGTACTGAGACAGCGTGCCCGGTCCGCAGGAGGCGCCGCCGGTTCCGCGGGAACCGTAGCTGATACCGACCACGGTATCCTCCAGAGGCTTGAGCTGGTAGGGATGACGGTTGCCCGATAGGTTGCGCCATCCGAAGTGCAGCGCGTTGGCCTCAAACAGCTTGTTGCCGGTCGCGGCCACCAGAAGGCCGGTGTTCGCCGTACCGGTCAGAGCCATCCAGCGGGTCTGCTGGTGTGTGCCGGTATCCTGCGGCTTGATGTAGCTGTGATAGTTTTGGGTGACCGTCGTTTTGTACTCGCCGACAAACGAACCGGTCATCCTGTCGTTGAGGTTTTCATTTTCGCCGCTGGTCAGCCACGTGACATTCTCAAAGCTGCCGGGCATCTTCATGTCCACGCCAAACCGCAGCAGGGCGGACGTGTTGGTTGTGCGCAGCGCCGTGGTCACCTGAATGGCGCCGTTGAAGAATACTTTGTAGGTCATGTCCGCATAGGTGGAACTGCTGATCGCCGTCAAACGATAGCTGACCGCAATGGTCACATAATCGTTCCTCTGGGTGCCGCTCAGCTTGTGAGGTGTCACCGTGACCGTCGGGGCGGGCAGCGCAATGTCAAGGTTCGTCCAGCTGTTGTCCGAAACGTTGTCATTGTCATTCTTGGCGCGCCAGAACACCGGGCTCGGACCGTCCTTGATCAGCTGTACACCGTTCGCGGTGTAGTCGGTGATCTTGCCGGTGGTCTTGTTGAGGGTCACATTGAAGTTCTCGCCGGTGATCGCGACCTCACTCGATCCGTTGTCCACAGAAAGGCTGTTCAGGCCGGTGAACTGGGCGGCGGCGACGCTGTCACCGGTAAAGGGCAGCTTGAACTGCTCCTGACCGATCGCGTATCCGGCCTTTTCCCATGTGGTATCCTTCTTGAGGCAGGCCTGAATTTTTAGGAAATACTCAGAGCCGGGGTTCAGTGTG
Source organism: Oscillospiraceae bacterium (assembly GCA_031551875.1). GTDB lineage: Bacteria > Bacillota > Clostridia > Oscillospirales > Acutalibacteraceae > JAVBNA01. The sequence goes on from JAVBNA010000042.1 coordinate 19,011, forward strand.
GCGGGCATGCTCGCCAGATAGGGCACATTCATCGCCACAGTGGGGATGTTATAGGCCACAAGAATCTTACTGGAGGCCACCGGTATGCTGGGCACGCTTGGCACGAGACCCGTGCCGATCACCTTGCCATCTTCCAGAAGCGTCCACTTATAGTCGTACGCGTTGGCGTTGACGCCAAGGCTCTCATTGCGGACGTTGACCTTGCCGGCCTTGAGATCCGCGTCGGAAGCGACAAAATTGATCTCCTGATAGACATGTCTGACTTCATCCATTTCCGGCTGAATCTCACGGGTTGCCGCGATGATGCCGTTGGCGCAGAAGTTGTTGTCGGTGTTGCCCTCGCCCCAGTCTCCGCCATAGCCGAGATACAGGCCGTTGTTGTGGTAATCCCACAGGGAGGGCGGTGTCTCTTTCAGGTCGCCCTTGGTATAGTCACCGTAGAAGATGATGCTGCTGTCATTGGTGGGGCAGGCGTCGCTGGGCTTACGGTTCGAATCGCGGAATTCCTCCTCGGATAGCGCGCGGGTGTATACACGGGCGCCCGCGATGTAGGAAACCGAGTCACGGCCCGAGCCGCTCTGGGTGTCACGGCCCACGCCGAAGGCATAGTTGTTGGTGGTGATTCTGCCCGATCCGATGCTCTTCACGACAGGTTCGTTGTTGTCGTAGTAGAGCTTGAGGTTGGCGCCGTCAAAGGTACCGATAATGTGATGCATCTGGCCGTCTGTAAAGTTGGCCGGGATGGGGGTGTTGACCGAGATCCACTTGGTGTCGTTTGAAGAACCGGCGGAGTTGTAGACGTAGAATTCAAAGACGTCCACGCTGTTGATTGTGCCGGTCTTGATGGCGAACTGCGTGTCGCCTTTGGCCACAAGAACTTTGTCGGCGGTAACCGACTGCGGGCGGGCCCAAACCTCTACCGTAAAGGGCTGGAGCCCGGAAATCTTCTCATTGAAGATGTCTTGGCCGCCCGTTCCGGCGGTGTTCGCATAGGTGACAGCCGCGCCGGGCTTGAGCACACGGCCGTACTGCGGGTCAACGGTAAACAGGTTGTCTACCACAATGGTGTTGGTCAAACCGGTCAGCTTGAGCGGGCCGACTTCGGGAAGCGAGAAGGAACTGGTGGGCTTGGTCCAGATCGACTGGTCAACCCAGTCCCAGATGCAGCCGCCCTGTGCCAGGCTGTAGCCGCGGTAACCGTCCCAATACTCTTTCAGGTTACCGACCGAGTTGCCCATGGCGTGCGCGTATTCACACTGGAAGTAGGGCAGGCGGGCGGTGCCGTTGGACCAGGCTGCGCTGACGCTCGCGCTCTCTCCCACGCCGGCGTACATGCGGCTGTACATATCGAAGCGGCGGTCAGCGTTTCTGCCGGCGACATAGTTCTGATTGTTGATCTGAGAGTAGCGGCCCTCCAGATGGATCGGGCGGGTGTAGTCCCAGCCGCGCATGGTCTCCGAGACCAGTTCCCATCTGTCACTTGAGCCGGTTTCATTGCCGACCGACCACATGACGACCGATGGATAGTTCATGACACGCAGCATGTTGTTTTTCTGACGGTTGATGATTGCGTCATAGAAGTTGTTTTGATGCAGAACCGTCGAAGTGGTTGTGCTGGAGGTGTTGGTTGAGTTGCCGTCCACGCTTCCGTGGCGTTCGACGTTGGCCTCGGCGCAAACCATGATGCCGTACTTGTTGGCCAGCCAATAGAGGTAGGAATCGGACGGGTAGTGGGAGGTGCGGATGGTGTTGATGTTGTACTGCTTCATGAGCTTGAGCTCTTTTTCATAGTCCGCAGGCTTCACATAACGGCCGCCGTAGGGAGAATTCTCATGGCGGTTGACGCCGCGGTACAGGATCTTCTGGCCGTTGAGGCGCATGACGTCGGGTGTGACGTTGTCCTCCAGACGGAAGGTAACCTGCCGGAAGCCGAGTTCCTGGCTCAGGTACTCATACACCTGTCCGGTCACCTTGTCGTACAGGGTGATGACCATGGTGTAGAGGTAGGGATCGTCGGTGAACCATTTGTGCGGGTTGCGCACGGTCACACTGCCGCTGACCGTCAGCTTGCTGTTCGGGGCGAGGGAGCCCACGTCATACTTGAGGCAGCGATCCTTGGTGATGTCGGTGGCGCCGTCGTAGACGTTGACCGCAACGCCGAGGTTCTCATAGGTTTTGTCGGTGGTATAGTTCTGAACCGTGGTGCTCAGCTTGAGTGTCGCATCGGTAAAGGTGGAATCAAAGGGTGTATCCACCTTGTAGTCCTGAATATGCACCGGGGGGGTCGCCATCAGGAACACCTCGCGGTGGATACCGGACAGGCGGATCATATCCTGATCCTCCAGCCAGGAACCGTCTGCCCAGCGGAACACCTTGACCGCGAGCAGGTTCGGGGAACCGTCCTTGTTGAGCAGGTCGGTGATGTCAAACTCGCCGGGGGTCTTGCTGTCCTCGTGATAGCCGACCTCCTTGCCGTTGACGTAGACATAGTAAGCCGATTCCACGCCCTGGAAGGAGAGGAACACTTTGTAGTTTTTGGCCAGCCAATCGCTGTCCACGGTGAAGAATTTTCTGTAGAAGCCCACGGGGTTGTAATCATTCGGGGCAATGGGCATATCGGTGTGGTTGTTCTGCCAGATGTTGTAGGTCGTGCCCTTCCAGTTGATCCTCTGGGGCATATTGGTGTTAGTGTAGAAGGGCGCGTCATAGCCAAAATCGGGATCATAGTAGCCGGTATACGGTACGCCGTCCTTCACGCCCTGCACCTGCCAGCTCGAGGGCACCGCAGCGCCGTACCAGTTGTCGGCGTTGTAATCGGTCTTATAGAAGTCCACGATGTTCTGTGTCGGGTTGTAGGGATCCTTGGTGGCGTTGGCCGTGGCCAGCGTGCGGGTCAGTGTCCGGACAATGTTAAATTTCCAGGACGAGGTTTTGGGATCCAGATCGCTCGCCTCGGTCAGCGTCTTATAGAATTTGGACGTGTTCTTGACATAGTTACGCGAGCCGTCAATGGCGGTCTGCGCCGACTGGTAGGGCAGCAGGTCGGCATGGGGCTCTTCGCGGTTGACCTGGAACTGCTGGCTGTAGCGGGTGGAGCCCACCACGGTACCGGTCCACTCGAGATTGTTGAACGCCGTGCGGGTCTTGTCCGCAAGCGTGACAGCGCCCCAATCGTACACATTGCCGAGGGTGGGGGTCTTGGAGATGATGGCCGCCTTAAAGACGGTAATCGCGTCCGAAAGCACGGGATAGGCCGCGTGGAGAACCATTTTGTCCGCCGACTCAGAGGCGGTCACCGCCGCGGCAATGGCAGCGTTGAAGGTGGTCAGGACGCCCACCGCGACGTTGCCGTCCTCGGTGCCCTCGGCCACGCCCGCCTTGGCGTTGTTTGCCGAGTCGATCAGCGCGAGCAGCTCGGTTTTTGTGTACGTGCTGTAACTGTCATAAAACGCGGCCACCGCTATGTCAATGGAGGTCTTTGTGTCGGCCGCGTTGGCTGCGGTCGCGTTCTTGAGCAGCGTGTTGATCGCGGACGTGCAGGTTGACAGCGCGGACTGCGGATACTGCTCCTTGCCGCCGCCGATGTTTTCGGCAGATACACGGGCAATCTGCTCCAGACCGTAGGCGAGCACCGGGGTCAGCGCGTCTTCGCCGACGATGCTTTCCACGTTGAATTCACCGCAGTTTCCGTAGGAACTGCCGGTATTGTCATTGGTGTAGATCCAGAAGCGGACATAGCGCGCGGCCACTGGCGCGCTGAAAGGGAACCTCGTTTCGGTTCCGTCACCGGTTTTTCTGGTATAATCCATCACTTTGGTATAATTGACGCCATCGGTACTGACCTCAATAATACCCGAATTTGTGTTTCCGTTTTCGTTGCCGCCTGATCCCAGAATACGGGGCGCATAGCGTACGGCGGTCACGTCAATGGCCGAACCGAGGTCGACCTGAAGCCAGTGCTTCACGCCGAGAGCGGTGTATGTACTGGAAGCCCAGCTCGTGTGCCACCAGGTGCCGGCGTTGCCGTCAATCGCACTTTCAGGCGCAGTCGACGGAGACTGTCCGGTCTGATAGCTGCTCGCCGTTACGGTCATGCGCGACTGGGGATAGGTGAACGTGTCGCCCGGCACTGCGGCCGACGCCACCGCACCGCCCTGTACGGCCAGGCCAAAAATCATGGCTGCCGAAAGGGTTGCTGCGGCAAAGGATTTCATTCTTTTCTTCAAATTTTGTAACACCAGGATTACACTCCTTTTCACTGAAGTTTTCTTCTCCCTAACCTTTTGCGAATTTGCCAGAACTTTCTTCCTCTTCCTCTTTCCTTTCCCGCGCGACAAAACACACCCCCTGACTGAAAAGTTGATTTAAAAACACCAAAAGTACTCCCTAATTATAACATAAACTGTTTTAATTAAATAGGATAAATGTGCATTTGCCTCACTTAATAGAAATATTGTATGAATTTCTAAATTTTAGTTTCTAATTATATGTTTTTCATAATAAGTTACATGGAAATTTAATTTATTGTATGGATAATTGTTGTAATGACGGATTTTTCTTCTTTAAACGGTCTTTTTTCCTATGAAAAATCGCCCCGTTACACAAGATAACGGGGCGCCGCTTCCTGTCTAAGGAAGGATGTTCATTCGGATCAAGTTGCGTCCATCTTCAAAGGTATACTGAATGTCGCCGCAGTACCTCTGAATAATCCTTATGGAAAGCTCGTCCAGCCCGTCCAGAATGTTGCGTCCTTCGCCGCCATAGCCCCATGCCAGCAGCAGCGAATTCAGCTTTTCGGAATACTCCACCGTCAGCGAAAACTCCTCCTTGTTGTGGGCATGATAGCCGACAACCGTCTCCTCGATCGCCAGAAGCAGGTTTTGCACCAGCTTCTTCGAAACGGCATGCTTGCTGCAAAAGCTCTCGATCTCGCCGTTCATCGCATAGAAATCATAATCTTTATTTTTTATTCTATATCTGTAGCTGCGAACTCTCTGGGCAAACGCCCTGGTTAAAGAACGGGCCGGATGATCAAAAATCTGCTCGGGGCTGCCATCCTCATAGATGACTCCTTCCGCCATGAAGAATACCCGGTTGGAAACGTCGCGCGCAAAGCCCATCTCATGGGTGACGATGATCATGGTCATGCCCTTCTGGGCAAGGCCGCGCATGACCGACAGCACCTCGCTGATCATAGTGGGGTCAAGCGCCGAGGTGGGCTCATCGAACAGGATGATCTCGGGTTCCATCGCCAGACAGCGGGCGATCGCGGCACGCTGCTTCTGTCCGCCCGACAGCTCATCCGGGAAGCTGTCCGCTTTTTCAAGCAGTCCCACCGCACGCAGATACCCGCGCGCAGCCTCCTCGCTTTCCTCGCGGGATTTCTCCAGCAGCCTCTGTGAACCCAGTGTCAGATTGTCGAGGATGGTCAGGTGGTTATAGAGGTTGAAGTTCTGAAACACCATGCCCATCTTCCGGCGGATCTTGGGCACGTCCGCCTCCTTGGACAGGATGTCCACACCGTCGATGAGTATCTGCCCCTTTGACGGAGTTTCGAGTAAATTCAGACAGCGCAGAAAGGTGCTCTTGCCCGTGCCGGACGGCCCGATGATCGAGATAACGTCGCCCTTGTTGATGACCGTGCTGATGTCATTGAGCACAACCAGCCTACCGTACCGTTTGGTCAAATTACGAATTTCAATCATGCTTCGCACCTCCCCTCTCTTTTTGAGCTTCCCGCCTCGCCTTGTCCCGTTTGCGCCGCGGATCAATACGCAGCTCGATCATGGACAGCAGGCGGGTCAGCAGCCACGAGATCAGGAAATAGAGGATTGCAATAAACAGCAGCGGGAAGAAGGCCGAAAAGGTGCGGCTGCGGATGATGTCGCCCGCCTTGGTCAAATCCTCCACGGCGATGTATCCGGCAATTGAGGTTGTTTTCACCAGCGAGATGAATTCGCCCTTATAGATCGGCAGGATCGAGCGCAGCGCCTGCGGCAGCACAATGTGGGAAAAGGTCTGGCCGCGGGTAAAACCTCCGGCGACCCCGGCCTCCCACTGCCCTCTGTCCACCCCATCAATACCCGAACGGAAAATCTCCGCCCCATAGGCCGAGAAATTCAGCCCGAAGCCAAGGATCGCAACCAGCATGGGGCTGATGCTGATCCTGGCGAAAATCACATAAAAGATAATCATCAGCACGACCACCACCGGCACACCGCGCAGGACGTTGATGTATACCTTTGCGATTTCGCTCAAAACGCGGAATCGCGACATGCGCATACTGCAAATCAGCATGGCGAGCAGCGTCCCCAGGATCAGCGAGCACAGCGAGATCAGCGCGGTGGTCAGCACGCCGTTCACGATCATCATATACCGTTTTTCGGCAATGATGTTTTTATGAAACTCGTTTGTAATATCAGTAAAAAAGTTTCCGCTCCCCTGCGCGTTGCTCTGTCCGGTCATTTTGGCTTTCGTGGTCAGAACCGCCGTAGGGTTCATGTACATCACGTCGGAGAAGCTGACCTTCTCCTGACGCTCGGGGGTGATCGCAATGCTTCCGGCGATCGACTCCACCTTGCCCGAGGCGAGCGCAGCGACCAGCCCGCTGAAAGTGATGTCCTCCACCTCGAGCGCCAGACCCTTGGACGCCGCGAAGCGCTTGGCAATCTCAATGTCAAAACCCACACTTTCCCCATCCTTCACCGCCACAAAGGGCAGTCCGACGGTCATCGTAGCCCCGAGACGGTAGACACCCTTGGGATTCTCAACCGGGATGTCGGGCATGTCATACACGCCGTCGGTGAAATACCGCTTAAAAATGTCGTCATAGGTACCGTCCGCTTTGATCTGTGCCATAAATGCGTTAAACTCCGCAAGCAGAGCCGGATCCTTCTTGTTAAAAGCGTGCCCGGTTGGCTTTTCAAAAATCTTTTCCGACAGGAACGCGAGACTTTCGTCGTTCTTTTGCAGCTCGCGCATCTGATAATAGGGAAAAGCAATGGCATCAATCTGGCCGGACTTGAGCGCGGCCGGCATGTCGGATGTATTGTCAAACCGGACAATGGCCGCCGTCGGAAAACGATCCGCGATATAGAGCTCCTGCACCGAGCCGGTCAGCGTGCCGATGCGCTGGCCGCCAAGATCGTCCACCGTTTTCAGTAGCCCGCTCTGTTCGCCCGCATCCTCTTTGCGCAGCATCACCCCACCGCCCGACACAAAATATGTGTCGGAGAAGAGCACCTGTTTTTTGCGCTCCTCGGTAATGGTGATGGCCGAGGCAACCATGTCGCTCTTGCCCGAAACACAGGCCGCCAGCAGGCCGTTAAAGTCATACGCGTCAATTTGGAGCTTCATGTCCAGCGAGGCGGCAAAGCGCTCCATCATTTCAATGTCAAAACCGATGAACTTGTCCTCCCGCTTGCTGACAAATGGCATCCCGGTTTCCGCCTCAACCGCCAGACGAAGCGTTCCTTTACTCCCTTTATTTTCGATGGGCGGAACCTCAATTGTTTCGTCGCCCGGCTGCCAGCGCTTGTCCATCTCATCATATACGCCCGAATTTTTGATTTCCGCTAAAAATTGGTTATACTGAGCACATAGTTCGGTTTTCGACTGATTGAATGCAACGCCGAACTCCTCCTCAAACAGCAGCTCGTCCATCACTGTCAGCTCGGGCGTTTTGCTCGTGATGATATAGGCCGTACTTCTGTCGAGTACCGCAGCGTCAATTTTATAAGAAAGCAGCGCCTGCTTCATGTCTGACAGAACATTAAAGCGGCTGATTTTCGCTTCCGGAAAATTCTCCATCACAAAGCTGTCATGGGTTGTCCCCACCGTTACGCCGATTCTGCATGAGGCGATGTCCTCAGGCCTCGTGATGGACAGGGCCTCCCGGCCGGCGCAGGACGTCAGCAAAAACCCCGAAAGAAGGACGAGCAGCAAGAGCAACGACAAAATTTTTTTCATATGCAGTTCTCCTCAATGTGTTATGTATGGACGCTCCACCGCCGGAGCCTGTCCGCCTTTTATTATTTTATAGGATTTTAGAACAAAAAGCAATATAGTACAGAAAGAAACGTTTTATGCAACATATATTTGCATGAACCATGTTGCGTTATTGTAAATCGTATGATATAATATTAAATACAAGATATTGTTACTTTAGAGGTGTTAAGCATGAGTTTCATTAAGAGAATTGAGGTTTTCGGAGATTCTATTTTGAAGGGTATTCAGATTAATCCCAATAACAAACGGTTTCACGTGGATAATCACATTGACATTGATGGCATCAGCGACAAGCATCTGGTTTCGATCGAGAATTACTCTAAATTCGGCTGTACCATCACCAAGGGGCAAGCCAGCCTATACCGGCATCTGGAAAAGGCGCCGCCCTGTGACGCCGTTGTGATGGACTTCGGCGGCAACGACTGCGACTTTAACTGGAAGGAGATCGGCGAAAGGCCGCTGGAGGATCACCAGCCGCACACCCCGCTCGACCGTTTTGTTCCGATTTATCACGACATCATCAGCACGCTCAGGGCAAAAAATGTCCTCCCCATTTTGACCACGCTGCCTCCCCTTGAGCCGCAGCGGTTTTTTGACTGGTACTGCAAAGACTTTCAGGGGGACAACATCATGATCTGGCTTGGGACAATTCAAACCATCTACCGGTATCAGGAATACTATTCGCGGACAGTGGAGAGCATCGCGCGCAAAGCGGATGTGCCCCTTGTGGATCTGCGCGGCGCGTTTCTCGCGCACAAACGCGTTGACCTTCTGCTTTGCGAGGATGGCACTCATCCCAACACCGACGGGCAGAAGGTCATCTCGTCCGCCTTCCGGGAATTTGCCGACCGTCTGGCCATCGCCCGGCGGGAAGGCTGCCCGATCGGGTACGCCTGGAGTTGTATCTGATAAACTGACTTCCATCACATAAAAAGCCTCCGTGATTTTATGAACCACGGAGGCTTTTTATCCTCTGTTGCCCGGTCTCGGCATAAAAATCCTGATACCACGCAACAAACTGCGAGAGCCCCTCTTCCAGGGGCGTCACGGGCTGAAAGCCGAAGTTTGTCATGAGGCCGCTCAGATCGGCACGCACGCCGTATACATCGCCCGGCTGCATGGGCAAAAATGTTTTCACGGCGGTTTTGCCCAGGCAGCGCTCCAACGCCCCCACGAAGTCGGTCAGTTTCACGGGCTTATGATGCCCAAGGTTGTACACCTTTGCCCGAACCCCGTCCCCGTTGGGGCGCGGCGGACGAAATAGAAGCAGTTCGATCCCCGCAGCCACGTCGTCTATGTAGGTATAATTCCGGTAGATGTCGCCGTGATTAAACAGCTCAATCGGCTCGTCCTTTAAAATTTTCTGCGTAAAGCTGAAGTACGCCATATCCGGCCGCCCGAAGGGGCCGTACACCGAAAACAGACGCAGGCCGGTGCTCGGAATGTCGTACAGATGACTGTAGGTATACGCCATCAGCTCGTTGCTTTTCTTGCTGGCGGCGTACACACTGACCGGACGGCAGGTCTCCTCGGCGGAACGAAGCGCCTCATTCCGTCCGCCGTAAACGGAAAAGCTGGATGCATACAGCAAATGCTCCGGTGGGTGCTGCCGGCAGGCCTCCAGCAGGTTCATGAAACCGTTGACGTTGTTTTCCAGGCAGTCCCCAGGACACACACCACCCGGCACGCCCGCCTGTGCGGCGAGATGTATAACGAACTGCGGCCTGTCGCGTGAAAACAACTTGTCAATGTCCCGCTTGTGCACGAGATTCCCCTTTACAAAGGTAAAATTGGGGTTACTCCTGAGAATCCGGAGACGGCAGTATTTCAGATTCGCATCATAATATGTGTCCATATTGTCAAAGCCAATGACCCTGGCGCCCCGATCCAGGAGCTTTTGGGTCAGATGAAAGCCAATAAACCCCGCTGCGCCTGTCACTAAAACGCTCTTTGTCAGGTTGTACGACTGATTCATGGATAATCCTCCGATGATGTCGGCAAGAAAAGTTTCGAAGGAATCGTTTATGTTTCAATTAAACAATATAATCTAGTACGTTTTTTATTTCTTGTTAGTGATTATTAGTCACATTTCTATGGTTGAATGATCTGTTGTATCACCATTATTCCATAAATATAAATCTAATTAAAATATTTTTATTTTTCTTATTTATGCCTTATTTTTATTCAATTATACCATAAATCACTTTGTAATTTCAAGTTAAAATCACAAAATAATTTGATTTATTTTGGGGAGTGTTAATTAAATAGCTATATTGATTGTTTTATTAACACTCCCCGTTACCGCTAAAACTAACTTTTTCATAAAGTCCTTTTCACTCCTTCTTTAAAATACCACAAAATCTCCGATGCCTTTTCAAAATGAGCCGCTTTCTATCCACGGCGTCCCTTTGCCTTCGTTGCCTGTGTTCCCTGCGGTTGTGCCATGTCCCCAGAGCCGCACACGGACGCGTCGCCCTTAGAAAAGTATCTCATTCCCGCCTTTTTCCTAGATTGTGTCTACACAAGATAGACAAGTAAAACAAGAAGTGATATAATGGACGCAACGAAGGGGGTTGCGTATGAAGAACTTACAAAACCGACATGATTTAAGCGACGCACAGTGGCAGAAAATAGAGCCGATAATAAA
>JAVBNA010000023.1:0-59750 GCA_031551875.1 Oscillospiraceae bacterium
TATCTTTCAATCCATTTATCCATTTTTCAACATCAAGCGAATTGCGCCCAATCCTTGATAGACTTACCGAAACTACTTTTTTTATTTTGCCAGTTTTAATGTCAGCTTCCATTTCCATGAAAGCAGGACGATTGAAATCAAGCCCGTTACATCCGTTATCAATATAAAAATCAAAATCTGTATATCCGTGTTCCTCGGCAAAAATTCTAAGGCTTTCTTTTTGATGATCAATAGCTATTTGGTCTGCTGATGCTACACGGCAATAAAAAGCTACTCGCTTAGTCGGTGTGTTATCCATGATGACTATCCTTTCTTATTATTAAATAATCGAACCCTGTGCGTACATTGCAGTACATTACAGGGTTCTTTGTCGGTCTGTTCATGATTAAGTCTATAAATAATATGTTCACAAGAATTATAAAACTGTTTGGCGCACGAATTACAAAGCGTAAAAATAAGAGGTGTGTTTGTGTTTCCCACCATTCCCAAACTAATAGCAAGTGCATCTGTTATCTTCAACATAAGGACTTTATCCACTCGACCAAGATATTTGTGGAACCTTAATTTATCAAGAGTTCTTAGCTGTTCCAACAATACCATAGAATCAGTTTCTAAAAACGGCGTGCCTGCCAACGGCACATGAGTAGGTAAATCAATTTTCTTTCTGCTTGTTATCGCCGCAATAATTGTTGTTGTACTGTATTGATTGCCAACTTCATTTTGCAACACTAAAACAGGGCGGCAACCACCTTGTTCACTTCCTTTGATTGGATCTAAATCAGCGAAAAGGACATCGCCACGCATAAGTTTTCTTTCCATATTATTAACCTCGCTTTAATATAATGTAGTATGTAATGAACCAAACACTCCGCTTTTAAGATTACTGACAAGAAAATTAAAACTGCTGTCATTGTCAGGTATGATGACGAACAAAGCCGTTTTCTTTTCGCCCAAACTGCCTAAGTCCAGTTCGTCGGTTGCCGTCAGCTTCGCAAGGCTGTCAAGGTTGAATTTTTCAAGCCTTGCCGCCAATGTGATTTGAATGGATTTAAGGGTTTTCGCTGAACCGCTGTGATAATCTTTGTAATACTTCACGGCAATATGATCTGAGCCTTTATCCGTTTCAAGCCGTTCAAATAATTCATCAAGCGGACTTTGATAGAATCGTCCATTTTCACTTGAAACGGGTGGTCGGGAAATTCGTCGATTTCTGATAATGGAATATCAACGACTTTTTCTTTTTGAGCATCGTCCCTTTGCTGTTGAGTGGTAAACAGGTCACCTGCAAGGTTCGTTCTTTTTGGCAGCGTGAATGTCTGCCCCTCTGTGCTTGCCATCTCGCATGACCTCCTTTACCAGTTGTTCATAGGCATATGCCGCTTTGCCGTTCCTTTCATAAGCAAATATGCTCTTTCCGGCTGAACTCGCTTCTTTGACTTTCACGGAATAGGGTATCGGGTTTGGATAAATCCGTACATCGCTACCATATGCGTTTTGGATAATCTCAACCGTGTTCTTGGCAAGATTGGTACGCATATTTGCAAGGGTAAACAGCACGCCTTCAACTTTTAAGGGTGGATTGATTTGCTCTTTTACAAGAGAAACCGTGTCAAATAACTGTGTCATACCGATTACCGAAAGATATTCCGGTTGAACGGGGACGATAATACTGTCCGCAGCGGCAAGAGCGTTAATGGTAATCATACCGAGTGTAGGTGGGCAATCCAAAACAATGTAGTCATAGTCTTGTTTCAACCCGTTCAAATAGGTTCTGAGCGTAAACTCACGGCTCATTACACCAACGAGCCGCATTTCAAGTCCCGAAAGCTCAATGCTGGAGGGGATAAGGTCAACACCTTCATCGTGATGAAGTATTCCGTCTTGCGAATTAGGTTTTTTGTTCTCCATTACTTTGTAGAGTTGAGTGGCAAGCGTAACAGGCAGTTCGTCCGGTTGTTTCCAGCCAAGCGAAATCGTTTGAGATGCTTGACTATCGCAATCGACAATTAAGACCTTTTTACCGTGGTTTGCCATTCCAATGCTCAGATTAGTTGATGTTACAGACTTTCCCACACCACCCTTTTGATTGACTACTGCAATCACTTTACATTCTGACAATCCCTGCGACCTCCTTTCCGGCAAAATTTTCTTTGTTTCATAAAAACACTCCTTTGCAATAATTTAGCCGCCCGATTTTGGTCGGACAGCTATGTAAATGGTTTCTGAACGCAAAAAAGCCGCTTGTTCTGAAACAAGCGGCTCTCAGTACGTTAGGTTATGTAATTTTGACTTTCTTGGTTTTAGCGGTAACGACTTTTAACAAAACTTCGTCTATAAAATCGGTATGCCGTCCGGCATTTATCAATTTGTTTCTGAAAGTGTTTAAGCCATGTATCAATAATGTGTGTTCATCATCTGTCAAATAAAATTTGGTTACTTGTGATTTCATACGATTACCTCCTTGCAAGTCCATTATATATAAGGCAGTAAATAATCGCAAATGTGCAAATTTATATGCCGCTCATCTTACATAAAGGCGGCATATCATAGTTTTATCATATTCAATTTATCCATATCGAGAGAATAAAAAGGATGGGCGGTCACATATCACAACAGTTCAGTTCACCTGAAAATGTATCAATTTTTCGCCCGTTTTTCCCTTGATTTTTCCCTCACCAGCTTTAATGAACCCATAAAAACGCTATAATAAGTAATGAAATCCAACAACGAAGTCGTTAGTGGAAAACCGCATGAAATCAGGATTTTTGCGTTACGACACAGCGGGATATAACACTTGGTAAAAGATTGCAAAACGGTGTCACGGGAATATAAATACTGCTCCCAATTTGATTTTAATAAATCAATAAAAAACACCAATCGAAAGGACTTCCTTATAGACTGTCCATTTTACGGGTGGGTTCTTTTTTTGCATTAAAACGACGTCCCTAAATCAGGAACGCCGTTTGATTTCTTACATTCTGTCCTCGTCATCCTTGCGGATCACACGGGGATTGCCCTGCATCCCCCTCTTACGCCACTCGAGGAAAAGGATGGCCAGAATCACGATGGCGGCCGCGCCGATACAGATGATCAGGATGGTCTTGATCATATTCTGCGATTCCCTCGCCGCGCCCGGATCGGACGCTTCGCTGGATGGCGGCGCAATTTCGGTCACCTCCACCGACACATCATCGGTCAAGGGCATGTCCTCAAAGGAAACGGTCAGCTCACTGGAAACCGGCTCCGAGGACATCTCGGAGGATTCCTGTGCCGAGAGGTCAGCCGCCGTGCCGCCGTCCTTGAGGGGTGCGTCGTCGGCAAACAGCCTTTCCTGTGTCTTGGTTCCCGCAACCCCGTCGTCGGTCAGCCCCGCTTTTTTCTGGAAGGCCTTGACCGCGTCGGTCGTGCTGTCCCCATAGGTTCCGCTCGCTTCGTCGGTCATGTAGCCCAGCAGCTTGAGGCGGTTTTGCAGATCGGTCACCTTCTGCCCTTTGTCGCCCTTGGTGAGCTTTGTATAGGTAGACGCCGCAGAGGAGCTGCCCTTTTGGGGCGCATCGCTCGCAAACAGCTTGTCGATCGTGGTCTTGCCGGCGACACCGTCTGCCGTCAGCCCCGCCGCCTCCTGAAATTCTTTCACCGCTTTTTCCGTGCCTGCGCCAAACGTGTTGTCCACGGCACCGGCGATGTAACCCAGCTCCTTGAGACGGGTTTGCAGCGCCTTGACCCCGTCGCCCTTGTCACCGCGCTTAAGGGTGCCGGACGGCTTGTCGGCCGAAAGAACCGTTGCATTGACCGTCGCCGTCGAGCTGGTTTTGGATTTGGAGACACCGGTCGCGGCTTTCGAGGTGGAGCTTGTCCCGCGCGAGCTGGTCGCTGACTTCTGGGAAACGCCCTTTACCGCAGAGTCCGCTTTAGGGGCGTCGGAGGCGTACAGCCTTTTCTGGGTGGTTTGTCCGGCGACGCCGTCCGCAGTCAGTCCGGCTTTTTTCTGGAAAGCTTTGACAGAGGTTTCGGTGCCGCTGCCAAACTTGCCGTCGGCCGTGCCGGTGAAATAGCCCAGCGCCTTGAGACGGTTTTGCAGCTTCTTGACCGCGTCCCCGGTCGAATTCAGTCTGAGCACGGTATCATCGTCGGCCTTTTTCTCTTCGGAGTCCGAAGAAACGCCCGAACCCCCGCCCGAGCCCGAATACTTCAGGTAAGGCGAACGAAACCAGTAGGTCCATTTGCTTAGCTTATTGTTTTTCTTGATGCCGTAATCCACGCCCGACGCGTCGATCACATATCCGCCGCCGATGTAAATGCCGATGTGCCCCGACCGGTAGAGGATGATACCCGGTTCGTCCGGCATCGTGGACATCGGCCCCTTGTCCTTCGCCTCGCCGTACATGGCCGAAGCGCCGCCCGCAACGCCCGAAGTCGTCTTGGGATCCTTGCTGTCTCCCTGCCACCAGAGGTAGGCCTTGAGAAGCCCTACGCAGTCCACGCCGCGATGGCCGATCGCCTTACAGGTTTTCTCATAATAGCTGTCAGTATACATGCGCGGAAAGGTTTTCCGGTATTTGTCCACGACCTCCTGGGTGATCATTTCCCCGTGGGCGCCGTAGACATATTTCCAGCCCTCGTTGTATACTTTTTTCGCAAAGTCAGCCGCGCCCTGCCCGGTTTTACCTGAAATTACCTTGGCGGCCTGAGCCGGCGGAGCCGGTACGGTAAACAGCACTGTGCCCAGTATCAGGATCAGCGATACCAGCATGTACACCGTCTTTTTCATACGCCAATTTCCTCCTATATATGCACAAAGTACCGCATCGAACACGGCACATGCCCATTTTCTCTCAATAGACGATTACAGTTTATCATACTTTGTCCCGACTTTCAATGAAAAAGTAACAAATTGTAATTTTTGCCCGCCCTATCCATTTTATATGCGCCGCTCCGCCGCATCATACGAAAAAAGGCCTGTCAGCGGGCAAAAAAAGAAAAAGCCGGTTTCACCGGCTTTTTCCTCATTTTTGTTTTGATGGGTTTCCCTTATGCCTTCTTAAAAGGCTGGCGGCAGCTTAGTCCTCGCGGCCCAGAAGCCAATCCACGGATACATTGAGAATATCCGCCAAAGCGACCAGTTCAATATCGGTGACATAACGGATCTGACCCTCCAGCTTAGAGAGGCCGGAAGCGTTCATATCGACACCATTGACCTGAAGCTGCGCCAAAAGGTGCTTCTGCTTCATGCCAAGCTTTTTGCGAGCCGCTTCGATCTTGTGACCAACCAGGTTTCGGGTTCCAAGCGCCTGTTTTCTTAATCTCATCTCTGTCTCGTCTCCTTTACAAAAATAACCATGGAACTGTCAGGCATAAACGCTGGAAGATGGCACATGTTTGTTTGTACAATTGCCCTTCGGCTGAATGGCAAAGCGCCAATATAACTTCTGCCGCGAGAGCCACCCATTGAAATTAATTGCAACTTTTTTACAACCATGAACCATTTTTTCTCATGTTATCATAAAAAAATGTTATTTGATTTCTCAGTAGGAATAATCAAACTTTTTTGTTGCAAAAAATTAATCTTTTTACAGACAGCAGCCCGTTCAGGCGTCAATTCATTTCCAACTCATTTCCCTGCTTGTCCAAGATTTTTCAAGGTGCGCAGACGTATGCCAAACGCACTTTGTTCTGCATTTGAATCCTTTCCCGTACAGTTTACAAACATCCGACATTTTTCGATATAATGTGAAAAAAGAATTCCTTTCTCGGTTTTATTTGCGTCAACCCATCAAAAAACGCATAATACCAAGAAATACACTCCTTTTTCCACTTTATTATATATTAATAAAATCGAAAATACAAGCCAATTGTATAAAAAAATTTGTTACGTAAATATTCCATATGCCCATTGCTGTTGATTCAAGCCTCTTAATTATTTCTGCGCATTTTATAGTTTGTAGTTTATTTTTGATCCTACAAGCCTGACGGGCAAGAAGCTATTCTTCTTGCCCGTCAGACATTTTTATTGTGGACAATTTTTTACGATTTTTCCGGATTTTCCACTTTTTTCTTCATACGGCGGTAATAGAGCAGTGTGCGTACCAAAAAAGAGACAATAAATACCAGCTCTCCTAACAGAATCAAATAGAACCACCAGTCCATAAGCACGGTTTCTTCATCTCGCAGAAGCCAAAAATGTTCTGCACCAAAAAGAGCGACCATGACTACCGTGGGGATAAACGCCCACAAAACCCTTTTGGTGTGTTTTTTTGCAAACGCAAGCTGGGATTCCCTGTCGCTGTAAAACTCCGGCGAGGCCTCTCCTTCGTCGCACAAACGGTACCAGATGCTGGCGCTAACATTACTGCTGGGAGCTCCGTGCCTCGTATGCACCAGCTGCCAGCCGCAGTCGCTGTGGAACGTGTAGTAGTCGCCCCCCGCGCTTATATGCTGGTCAACAGCAATCTTGATCCGCCGGGGCGTGCCCTTCAGAAAATAGAAACGGGTTCCCCATTCGTTGATCCTGTACAGGTTATACCCCTTTTGCTCCATACCCTCCAGCCATGTCTCCAGCTTGTCGGGCGCGTAAAACCAGAACCACTTTCGTCTGACAATCAGCTTCCTCTCCCGGCGCAGCGCCCTCTCCTGCTTGGCGCTCATGCACATCGTATCATGCGGCGCTTGTCGGTACACCACCGTCGGCATCGGCAACGGACAGAAGGGGCGGATGCGGCTGTTGACGCCTATGAGCGTAAAACAGGCGACTGTCATCCAAACACCTGCCAGCGAAAAGATCGCACCTGTGATCCAGAAGGGCATGGCCGATATTGTGACCGGGACAAAATCCACTTCAAAGCTGATCACAAAAGGACCGCCTTCATAGGCCATTTCGGGTGCAAAAATCAGGAGAATCGGAAGCACAATGATCAGCAACACGAGCAGTATCGCGCCCAGGACAAGCGCGATGCTCTCATTGCGCTTGAGCACGCCCCGGTAGGAGAGGTATTCGCTGATGGGCGTGCGGTCGTTTTTAAGCATATAAAAGCGTCGGTTGTGCGAGACAATCTGCCAACCGGCCTCGGCCAAGGACTGCGGCAGCTGCCCGCCGGCCGTCTTGTCATAGGCAATGCGGTAGCTGCTCCTCCCGCCCGCGCCCTCCTCAAACACAAAGGTGCGGGTCGCAAAATGGACATCCGTGAGCGCATAGCCCTTTTGATCCATCTCCGCAAGCCACCGTTCGGTATGTAAAATGTCGTAGTTCCAAAAAGGACGAAATCTTTTAGCCATGGAAAAACCCCTCCTGTGACAGCGTGTTTTGATAAAGCTTTTTGATGCGGTCGATTTCCTGTCGGACGATCTCCCCGCCCAGCGGCGTCATTTGATAGATTGTGCGGCGGCTTTCGTCGGCAAACACCGCGATCAGCCCGTCCTTGTGCATCTTGGTCAGTGTGCCGTACACCGTGCCCGAACCCAGCTGAATCCGTCCCCCGGTCAGCTCCTCCACAAACTTGATGACGCCATAGCCGTGCCGGGGCACGCTCAGCGACAGCAGAATGTAGTAAGCGGTTTCGGTCATGGGGATGTAGGCCTTCACGGCCTTTTCTCTGGTCAAGCGTCTCTCCCCCTTGTGTCTCATCTCGTTATGTCGTGCTTCGACTATATCATGGCTCGACTTATTTGTCAAGCATAAAAAATACCGGCAAAGCAGGGCGCTTTGCCAGCGAAAAGTTATTTAGAGATCCCTTACAATGCTCCAGATAAAAAGCGCGACAGAAACGACCGAAACAACAATTCCAATGGCTGATATCCAGATGGCCGCTCGCTTTATTTTTCGCTGCTCCGCTTCCTCCTCCGACGTGGGCGGACGGTTCCACTCCTCCTCGGATAACGTGTCCAGCTCGGCGAGGAACTGCGCCAGTTCAGCCTCATATTCCTTCATTTTTCGTTTGTACCTGCGACTGAGAAACCAGATCAGCGACACGTCGAGAATGGTCAGAAGGGTGAAAATGACCGCACCAGCCCACTGCTGGACCATGGAAAAGGCAAACGACAGAAAAAGGCAAAGAAACAACGCCGCAAGCGTACTGACTAAATACACCCGGCTCGGCTTGAAGCATGCTTGATAGGCCTGCTCAGCTTCTTTTCGCTCCTTTGGATTCACGTGATTCTCTCTCCTCTCAAATCAGCTCCTGCGCCGCTCCTAGCTTTTTGTACAGCCGCACCGCCACAAAGAAGGCAGCCGCAAAACACAGCCCGATGAACAGATAGCCCGCCGCATAGCCAAGCCTCATCGGGTCACCCGCGCCCAGCAGGGCGTATAAGCCTTTAGCGCCGTCCACAACGCCGCCGACCAGCGCGCTGCCCGCCACGACGACCACGCTCATGATGGTCAGCGTGGCAGTCATGGCGGAATCAATGTTGCCGGCAAACAGCTTGGCCAGCACCGCCATCACCGTGGGGTAAATGGGCGCAATGCCGAAGCCCGCCGCAATAAGCAGGAAAATCCCCGGCCTGCCCAGCATCACTCCGATTAAAATGGCTGCCCCCGAAAAGCCAGACGCAATCAGCAGCGATTTGATGAATCCTATTTTGTCGATTACCGGCCCAAGGAGCAGGCGCGCGAGCGTAAAGCACACGAAAAAGGCAGTCAGCACAAGCGCCGACTCCTGTGCGGTCAGCGCATAGGATTTCTCCACGAAGATGACCAGCCAGCCTCCCACCGCCATTTCTCCGGTGACAGCGAGGGATAAAAGGGCGACAATGTATTTGGTGTTGGGGTTTTTGAAAAAAGCCTTGACGCCGTCGCGATGGTTTTCTTGTTTCCCATTTTTGAGTCTGCCGAAAAGCGCCGGTATAATCGGAACCAGTGAAAAGAGCAGCACCGCAAGGTACATCCCCCGCCAGCCCAGCGCCTGTTCGCCCAGCCTGGCACTCATCAGCCCCACCGAAAGCAGCGGCGCCAACGCCGAGCTCAGACCGTAGAAGAAATGGGACAGGTTCATCATCGTGCCCGTGTTACGGGTGAAAACCCTGGCGGCCATAATGCCCAGCACAATTTCCACCATGCCGTGGCCCAGATAAAGCACAAAAAATCCCGCGGTCAGCAGCGCAAACGTAGGCGCGAGCCAGATGAACACACCCGACGCCGCCATGACGACAAGCGACAGAATCAGCGCGCATTTGACGCCGATTTTGCGCACCAGCGCGGCGGTGTAGCCGCAGGCCGCCAGACGTCCGAGCGAATTGCAGGCAAACAGGATGCCGATTTGCAACTCCGATACACCGAATTCGCCTTGAATGGGCGACACGGCGGGGCCCTTGACGTTCTCCGAAAAGCCGAAAATCAAAAAGCTTGAAAAAACGGTGATCGTCAGTATGATCATGTTGAGCCTGCTGCCCGCCGGGTTCTTGTTCCCGAGCGCCGCAGCGGGTTTTTTCTGGTTTTTCATATGTCCATCCTTTATCTGTACTCAGTCAAAATAAAGATACTCGTCGATCCAGGAGATGCTCACCTCAATGAGTTCGTCGTCCTCGCTGAAGTGATACCACACCGCGCCGCGTTCGCTGTCGGGATTGCCCTCACTGTCGGCGGGGCTCTGCCCCAGGTGCTCGTCGGGGCAGTAGGGTACGGAAACCCAGGTTTTGTCAACCGTCGCCTCTTGGTTTTTCGTAAGACCGGGGTAAGCGTCCAGCATACGCTGCCGGCTGTCCCCCATCCTGATCCCGCGCGGCAGAAGCGCCGTTTTTGAGACAATGTTCACGCCGATCACGCGCAGGGTGCGCGCCTTGTCCACGTCGGTCAGAAGAAATTTTTCCGGCTCCTCGCCGCCCTCCTGCGACCAGGTGTCCTCGTTGTCGAAGGACATGACACCCTCCTGGGGCACCAAAAGCTCATACGTGATCCCGCCGAACCTGGCTTCGACGCCCAGCGAGAGGCTGCTCATGCTGAGGATATAGCCCTCCAGGCTGTCCGGCTGCCCATAGCGGCGGATCAGCTCGTTCACCGTGTATTCCCCGCTGAGGTAGCCCACCTCCGAAACGGGGTAGTAGCCGTATTCGTCGGGCAGAGCGGGGGCGTTTACATCTTCTTCACCGGACAAAACCGCGAGGCCGGAGTGGTTCTGCGCACTGTCGTCCCCCGGCCGTTCCTGCCTGCATCCGGCTAACGATGCAGCAAGCAACAGACAGGCCAGCAGAATAAAAAAGCATCGTTCCACGTCGGCTCTCCCCCTTCCAGGCAATCATAAAAAAGCGGCAGAACGTTCGCTCCGCCGCAGGAATGTTTCCGAGGCTTGACGTATTTCGACAATATGGTCAAGTATATCAGTTTTTATGCGGAAAGTAAAGATTATCGATCGTGTCCGGGCTTGTGACGGCTTGCCGATTGCTTTTTGTGGTTGCGCCCCTCGCCGTCGGGCGCGCTGTGCGCGATGGTAGGTCCTCCTTTGGACTTCTCCTTGCGCACCTCTTTGGGATCAAGCTGGCTGTCTTTGGGCATATTTTATCACTCCTTTGGTATTACGGTTCGGCTCTCCGGTGTCCCTTTTTTGCCTTGCCCTGAATTTCGGGAACCGGAGGCTGGTCATTTTTCCGAAATTTCTGTTTCTTATTGCTTTCGGTGCCATGCGGCTCCTTCGGGTCGGGTCGGCGCATACCGGCTTTTGCCATTTGGTTTTCCTCCCTTATTTCGGCGTGTGCTTGGGCTTTTTAATGCCCTTGGGCATGCGAAGCTCGGTGTCGAGATTCTGCTTCTCCCGCGCGTTTTCCTGCCCGTCGTTGATCACTGTTTTTTTCTTTGCCACTTTTTACATCACACCTCCGTTTTGTGTGTCCTGCGCCTGCGCGGCGCTGTGCTCATTGAGTCTCTTTGCCTCCTCAAGCGCCTTGGCCTGTTCGGGGCTGGCCGGCCCTGCATCAATCCGCTCCCCGGCCGCCATCCGCTTTTCCACTTCTTCAATCATGTGCTTGACCGCGAAACCTCCGAGTCTGCCGAAACCGTTTGGCCCTCCCTGATTTCCAAAGGCACGATCATCCGCACCGGCGTGCTTTTGCTGGCGCTCCTCAACCAGGTGCTGACCCTTCTCGGCTACTGCCCCCTGGGCATCGCAGACGGACAGATCGAAACGCTTGTGTCCACGCTCTGGACAATCGGCGCGGCGGTCTGGGGCTTCTGGAAAAACAACAGCTTCACAAAGGAAGCCATCGAGAGCGACAAGGTACTGCAAACGCTGAAAAAAAAGAAGAGCCTGTAACTCCTATAAACGGGAAGCCGCCCTCTCTCGCCGTGCTGGCGAGAGAGGGCGGCTTCCCGTTTTAGAACGAACATTTTACGCGACATGATGTTCATGGCTTTGTCTGGCAAAGGCACGGGTTCGACCCGCTGCAAACTCATCCTCCCGGACGATCTTCATCGCCTCGGCAGGATTTTCCTTGACCGCTGTCTGGGCACGCAGTTGCCCGCGGTAGAGCAGAAGCATGACAATACCCATCACGGCGGAACCCGCGTTCATTACGCCCACACGGTCCACACCGGACATCAGAGAGACCATCCCGCAGAACAGGCACAACCCAAGTAAAATAAAGCTGTCCTTTCCCGACGGGCGATATTTAAAGCTCAAGTACGCCGTACATGCTAAGACAAAAAATCCCAAGATTCCGGTCATTGCATTCTCCCCCTTATTCACGTCATATATCGACAGTTTGTTTGCACATATGTTCTTTTCGCATCTCTATTATAGCAGGCCAATTCCAAAAAATCAAGTCATCTTTTCAGCAAAGTCCCGTTTTTGGGACATCAAATTTCATAAAGACTGTTTTTTCGGCATGATTCATGGGTTTTCTCATCGGTTTTGTCGAACGATTTTTGGAAAATTATGGTAAATTTTTTCTGATTGGCCGGCAAAATCGTGGGAAATCAAGAAGGCGGGGTGAACTGCACAGAACAAAACACTGTTTGTATTCTGCCGGAACAATGGGGTTAAACCGCAGAGAATCCGGCGCAGCTATTGCTTTGCTTTTCCGGTTATGCTGTCAATTGCAATCCGAATGACGCCGGTGCGGGAAAAACTTTTTTCAATCGCTAGGGGCGCTTTGTCCATCTGGTCGGGCGCGTACTTCTGACAAAGCAGGAGCAGGGCACGCCTCTTTTCTTCCCCCTCGACCATTTCCGCACGCCCGCGCACCAGGGCACTTCGGTAGCGTGTCGTAAACTGTTTGGAAATGACCTCGGTGCCGCCCGCAACGCTGAAACAAACCCGGCCGTCGCGTCTGATGTTGTCGAGCTTCTGCCCTTCGAGGGCACAGTGTATATAGATGACATCCTCTTCGCAGACAAAGCTCAGCGGCGTCACATAGGGCGCGCCGTCCTCGTCCACCGTCCCCAGAAACCCGTATTCCGCTTCACGCAGAAGCGCCCTGATTCCCTCTTCGGACAGCAGGCGGTCGGTCCGCCGGACAGGCTTTTGCATTGACCCCTCCCCTTTCTTTTTGTAGTATACCATATATAGGTATAAAATTCAATACTTTACCTCAATTATACAATATTTTGTGCTTCTTCTTCGCTCTGCTTTTCCGCACACGGTTGCAAATCGAAACAAAACCAATTATAATACTTGTGCAAGCAGACCGAGCAGTCGCGGGCACTGTGCCGAAAGGCCGTGTCTGAGGAAAGTCCGGGCTCCACAGGGCAGGGATAACGGCTAATGGCCGCCGGGGGCGACCCTAGGGATCGTGCAACAGAAATATACCGCCCGGCGCTTTTTCGCCGGGTAAGGATGGAACGGCGAGGTAAGAGCTCACCAGCGCGCGGGAGACCGCGCGGCTCTGTAAACCCTATCCGGAGCAACACCGCGGAGGGACATGATGCGCTTGCCCGGCGCGTCCCGAGGAGGTGGCAGGATTCGCGCGGCAACGCGCGGACAAGATAGATGACTGTTCACGCCAGACCCCGGCTTACAGGTCTGGTTGCACCCAAAACCGCCCGGCTTTTTTGAGCCGGGCGGTTTTGGGTGGGGTCGGGTAATGGCTCTCCCTACGCGAAGACACGGGACATCTTCTTTCCCTTCGCAAAAACTGAAAGGCGCGATTTGCGTCCAGCGTCACGCTGGAATTTGCTGTTGAAATTTGGCTTCTTCCTATGGTATAATTTTTTTGATAATGACACAAGGAGATGACCGGATGTCCAGACAGGTTGCGGTCACATCCGACAGCGGATGCGATTTGTTCCCCGAGCTGTACAAGCAGTACGACATTGGTATTGTGCCCCTCTACATCACGACCGAAGAGCAGTCTCTGCTCGACGGGGTTGAGATTAACCCGCCCGACATTTTTAAATCGGTCGCCCGGACAAAAAAAGTCCCCAAAACCGCCGCCCCCGCGCCCGCTAACTTTGAAGAGCTGTTCCGGGAGCGCGTCGAAGCGGGCTGTGACGTCGTTCACATCTCCCTCAACTCGGTCTTTTCCAGCTCCTATCAAAACGCCTGCATCGCCGCCGAGGCCTTCGAGGGCGTCTATGTCCTTGACAGCAGAACCCTTTCCACGGCGCAGGGTCTGCTCTGTCTGAAAGCTGTGGAGCTTGCGCGGTCTGGCATGCCAGCGAAAGAGATCTATGAGCACATTCTTTCCATCCGCCACATGCCCTTCACCGAATTTGTGCTCGACACCCTGGAGTATGCCTATCGAGGCGGACGCTGCTCGATTCTCACCATGTTTGGCGCCAACCTCTTAAAGCTGCGCCCCTGCCTCGCCGTCGACAACGAGGGCGTCCTTTCGGTCAGCAGGAAGTTCCGCGGTGCCTTTCCTCAGGTGGCGCTTCAGTATACCGAATACATGCTTTCCCAGCCTGATATCGACTACCGCCGCGTGTTCATCTCGTACACGTCGCTGGACGACGAGGTGCTTCGCTCGGTGGTTGACCGCGTCAGGGCAGAGAACAAATTTAAGGAGATCCTGATCACCCGCACCGGCTGCACCATTTCCTGTCACGGCGGGCCCAACACCCTGGCGGTATTCTATATGAAAAAGTAACCGGCCTTCCCGATGAAGCTCTGCAATCCTCCGGGCACGGAAACTGTCCGGCAAAATGGTATAAAGGAGTATGTCAATGTCCAAGAAAATACTGATCTGTGCCGACAGCACCAGCGACCTTTCCCCCGACCTCATTGCACGCTACGGCGTAACAATCATGCCCCTGCACGTCCGGTTGGGCGACGAAGAGCGTCTGGACGGCGTGGACGTCTTTCCTGACGACCTGTTTGCCTATTACCAAAAAACCGGTAAGCTGCCTGCCACTTCGGCCGGAATGCCGCTCGACTATGAGGAGTTTTTCAAAAAGCACCTCACGCCGGACACCTCCATTGTTCACTTTCATCTCAGCTCGGACATGTCTGCCACCTACAACAACGCCCGCATGGTGGCCGAAACGCTTGACGACGTACACTCGGTTGACTCTCGGAACCTCTCCACCGGCATTGGTCTGCTGGTCATTGAAGCGTCCATTATGGCGCAGTCGGGACAATACACCGCCGCTGAAATCGCCGAACGCTGCCGGGTGCTTGCCGCGCACGTCAACACAAGCTTCATTGTGGACACCCTCGAGTTCCTCTGGAAGGGGGGACGGTGTTCAGGTGTCGCCGCTCTGGGCGCCAACCTGCTGCGTCTCAAGCCCTGCATCGAGGTTCGTGACGGCAAGATGGACGTGAGCAAAAAATACCGCGGCAAGCTGGAAGCGGTGCTCGACGAGTATGTGGATGAACGGCTCAAGGGACGCGGCGACCTTGTGCTCGACCGCATTTTTGTCACCCATTCGGGCATGGACAAGCCCGAGCTTGTGGATCGGGTGGTCGCCCGTGTCAAGTCGATTGCCCCCTTCAAAGAGGTGCTGGTCACCCGGGCCGGCTGCTCGGTGAGCACCCACTGCGGCCCCAATACCCTGGGTCTGCTTTTCTTTACGAAGTAAAACCGCGCGCCCCCGAACGCTGAGTTCGGGGGCGCGCTTATTCGGCTATATCCACAGGCTCAGCTGCTCGCTGATGTTCATAATATCCAGTTTGACCCCCTGCGTCCGGGCATAACGGATGCAGTTTCCGGTTCCGCTCGGAGCGCCGTTCCAGGCGGCGATCAGCAGGGAGGAACTGTCCACCATATAGCGGTTGCGTTTCTGAAAGCAGTCGCGGCTATATTCTCTCTGTACCCGCGTCACCCGGTCGGCCCGGCGCAGGATCTCCCCATAGCGCCACTGATCCTCCGCGCTCCACCGGTCGGCCTGGGCGTCACAGGGGATCGCCGCCTCCAGTGAGAGTGTGGGGTTTTGCTCGCGCAGACTGAGGACGCGCTCCGCCATCCAGAAATCTATGCCGCGGCTCATGCCGCTGATAAAATGGGTGTAGCCGACCTCGACCGCCCGGTCAATCTTTTCATACAGGGCGGCGCGGATGGCATATACCCCCGCTGAATGTTCATTTCCGTTGTCCGGAAGGCTTTCCGGGCGGTGCCCGCTGAAGCAGCAGGTACGCTCCCGCATGGCTGTCACCCCTCTCTGCGCTCTAATATTATGTATTATATCATAAAGCTCCGTGCTTTGCGAGAGAAAAATAATCCCCCGCCCGTACGGCTTTGGGCGGAGGACGGCAAACGCAGAGATTCAGGATTGCTTGATGGTCACCACATACCCGCCCGCCCCGTCAGAGGAAATGGACGTGTGATCTTTGGGAATTTGGATTTTCCCCTTTTGGGGCATCACGCGGCAGACCGCCCATGTCCCCGAAGGGCCGGAACAGGTGTACAGCACACCCGGTTTGAGCGCTTCAATGTATTCATTGAGCGTCCATCCCTTTTGCGTGATGATCTCAGCGTGGGGCGTCCCGACATAGCGGTAGTGCCACGGCTCGCTCTTGATGCCCGTAATCGTCTCGCTGCCCTCGGGGTAGCTCTGGACAAAGCCATACCGGCTGGCATTCTTTTTCACCCACGCTCCCTGATCGGTCGCCGAGAACTCCGCGCGGGATTTTGTGGTCGTCGCAAAGTCCACCGCCAGTCCGGTGTTGTGTTCACTGGCGAGCGGTTCGGCCACCAGCCCCGAATCGGGCTCGGCGCTGTACAGCTCCTGCTGACGCTGTGCGGTGCGGTAGCCGCTCGTGACCACAAGGCCCTTCACGCCGCTTTCCCCCGCCCCCTGGAGCAGCGCCTGCAGGTGGGTGAGCGCTTCGCTGTTCAGGCGGATGCTGTCGGTGGACACCGGCACCTTTTTATAGGCGGTGACCGTTTCAAAGCGATCATCATCCAGCCGGTGGTTCTTGTCCACAACGCGCAGCTGAACCGTGTCATAGATGTCACTTACGTCCACCTTGACCATGGCAATCTTTTCCTTCGATTCGGTCAGCTGTCCCTGCGAGGCGGCCGCCTCCGCCCTGGGCAGCGTCTCCACGCCCTCCATGACAAACACATTCAAAAGCACCACGAATAACACGGTACAAAGGATCGCTCCGAGCAAAAAACGGTACCCGGATGACGGTCTGGTTCCTCTTCGACTGCGTCCCATACATTTCACCTCTTCTTCCTAATGTATTCATCATACCCGCACATTATTAAATTCGCACGCAGAGGAATCTTAAGATTTTATGAAGAGATGAAGCCATTTTATGAACAGAACACCGCCCGCTTGACCGGTCAAGCAGGCGGTGTTTGTCTGTTATGTGACGATTCCGATCTCCCGAAAGCGGGCGTCCACACGTATGAGCTCCTGCGGGATATCAATCGATTGGGGGCAGATGGCCGAGCAGGCGCCGCACTCAATGCAGTTGTGCGCGCGCTGCGCCTCGGTCAGCTCGAACAGGTAGCGCCACCGCGCCGAAGCGTGGCTGTCAAACCGCGCATACTCATTGTATGCGTCAAACACGCCGGGAATGCGTACGCCGGCCGGGCACTCATAACAATAGTTGCAGCCGGTGCAGGGGATGGTGGGGCGTTCAAGAATTTTCTCCCGCGCCGCCGCCATGATCCTTTTCTGCGCCCCGGTCAGGGGCACAAAGGGAGAAAAGGCCGCGAGGTTTTCCTCGGCGTGCGCCATGGCCGACATGCCGCTGAGCACAACATACACGCCGTCGAGGCTCCCCGCCCAGCGCAGCGCAAGCTGTGACGGGGACTGTTCGGGCTCGGCCGTTCTGAGGATGGCGTTCACCTCGGGCGTCAGCCGGGACAGCGTGCCGCCCCGCACCGGCTCCATGACGATCACCGTCAGCCCGCGCGAGACGCACAGCTCGTACTGCTCCCGTGCGTAGTCCGCCCAGTCGTAATAATTCACCTGAAGCTGGACAAAATCAAATTGTGCCTCATCGAGAATCTTTCTGAGCTCCCCGGTGGTGCCGTGGAAGGAAAAACCTTGGTAGCGGATGCGCCCCTGCTTTTTCAGCGCGCACTGATATTCATATACGCCGTACTGCTTGCAGGTCTCCCAATTGCGCCCGCCCAGTGAATGCAGCAGGTAAAAATCAATGCAGGAAACCCCCAGACGGCGCAGCTGCTCTTCAAAAATGCGCGGGCAATCCTCCGCCGACTGCGTCTCCCAGACGGGGAATTTGTCGGCGATCTGGAAACTCTCACGCGGATAGCGTTCCACCAGCGCCCTTCTGACAAAATCCTCCGACAGCCCGTCATGATACACCCACGCCGTGTCATAGTAGGTCACGCCCGCCGCGTACAGCGCGTCGATCAGACGCTCGCTTTCCGCATAGTGGACGCTCCCGTCCCCACGCGTCGGCAACCGCATACAGCCCATGCCTAAAAGCCCGGGCGCGGGCTTCAGCGCTTCAAATTTCCTTGTCTCCATAGCCGGTGTCCTTTCGCTTTTTTCAGATTAGGTATACTTATTTTACACCTTTTTGAAAAAATGTCAAAAGGGCGGCGTCCTTGACGTGCACCCTGAAATAAGGTAAAATATATTGTATGACTTTTTGAGAGGAGCGATCCCATTTTGATTCAGATAGCCCCCTCCATCCTCTCGGCCGATTTTGCCAATTTGGGCGCGGCGGTGGGTATGCTCGATAATTCGGACGCCCACTGTGTGCACATTGACGTGATGGACGGCCATTTTGTCCCCAACCTGACCATCGGCCCCGCCGTGGTGGGTGCGCTGCGCCCGTATACAACGCTGCCCTTCGACGTCCACCTGATGCTCACCAACCCTGCAAAATTTGTTGACGCATTCGCAAAAGCGGGCGCCGACTGGATCACCATTCATCTGGAAGGTGAGGATCACATCCTCGACACGCTTGCGCGTATCCGGGAAGCGGGGTGCAAACCCGGCCTGTCCATCAAGCCGGGCACGCCCGCCGAAGCGGTATTCCCCTATCTGGACGCGGTCGGGCTTGTGCTCATCATGACGGTCGAGCCGGGCTTCGGCGGCCAGGCCATGCTGACCGACTGCCTCGAAAAGGTGCCCAAGATTAAAGCGGCCTGCGCCGCCCGCGGCCTCTCGGTTGTCACCGAGATCGACGGCGGCGTCAACCTGGACACCATCGGCGACGCGGCCGCGTCAGGCGTGGACATCGCCGTCGCGGGCAACGCCGTATTTGCGGCGGACGACCCGCTCGCGGTGATCAAAACCCTCAGCCGCGGGGGCGCGTAAGACTTCCAAAGCTGCCCGCCATGCGCTTGATCACATCGCCGTCGGCGATCAGCGTGCCGTACTCCTCCAGGCGTGCGGCCTCATATGTATGACAGGGGCGCTTTTCCCCAAATTCGAGCAGTACCGATTCCACCCGCCGGTCCATTTTGACGGCGGGGTACACCAACAGGTGGTACTGCCCGCCGTGACGGAATAATTTACTGCTGCTGTGGCGGCGCACACCCCGGTATGCAACCGCGTGCATTGCGTCCAGCAGTTCCTCCGCCCCGTCAAACCGGTAGAGCAACGGCCCCCCCGGCCGCACAACCCGATAGCGGCGCTTGTGCGGACGCCCCGACGTGCGGGGCAGCAACGTAAACAAGAAACAGCATTCCCCCTTGTGGGGTTCAAACGCTTCGATCAGCAGCTTTTCCCCCCGGCGGGAAAAGCCGGTCTCGGTTTTGACCCTGTCCAAAATGCTCTGAATATTCGCCCGGACGCGCTCATCCTCCCACGAAATGTCGGGGTAGTGCATGTTCAGCGTTTTCATATCGTCCACGCTCAGGCGAACCTGAATTTTTGTGGCGGCAATCCGATCAATTTCCATTGTGACAGCTCCTTCTCAATTCGGATATTCCTATCATAATATCCCCGCCACCGAGAAACAAGAGGTGAAAAAAGGAATGTACTTTCACAACCGCCGCGGCGTGCGGCTTGACTCTCATAAAAAGCCCGCGATTTCCCGTCCCATTGAAACCCCGGAAGCCAGTCCCGGCGCGGTTGTCCCGCTCTACACCCTCGGGCGCACCCGTCTGGAAACCACGGTGGGGCTTGGCGAAAAATTGGCTAAATTTGCACCGCTCGCTCTTTCCAAAAGCAGGATGCACGCCATTGTCAGCCCGGTTTCCGGCATCCTCAAAAACATAGAAACACTCACCCACCCCTTCCTGGGTCGGGTGCCCTGCGCGCTGATCCAGATCGACAACGCCATCCCCCCGCTGCGCATGCGCGGGTATTCCCTTTCGGACATCTCCCCCGACGACATTGTGGAGCTGTCCAAGGTGGCGGGCATCATCGACGAATATGACGGCATTCCGCTTTACCGCAAGCTGCGCGCCTACCGCGACAAAGGGGTGGGGCTGCTGCTGTGCGACGCGGTGGACGACGAGCCCTATGTCTCAAGCGGCATCCGTTGCCTGATCGAGCAGCATGGGGAGGCCGCCGAGGGCATCCGCATCGCCCTCAAGGCAACCGGCGCGGCCAAGTCGGCCATGGTAGTCATGGACACCGGTGAATCGGACGAGCTGAAAAATTTCAAAAATGCCCTTGAGGGCATGCCCCTGCTGCGGGCGGATGGCCGCTTCCCCGTGTGGACACAGCTTGAAAAGAAGATTAACAAGGGCTACGGCTCCTTCGGCAAAATCGGCGTCCAGGCGTGCATTGCGCTGCACGCCGCCGTCAGCCGCGGCGAACCGCAGACCGACATTGTGATCACAATCCACGGCGACTGTGTGGAAAAGCCGGTCAATGTCCGCGTACCGGTGGGCACGCCGCTGTCCCACATTTTTAAATACTGCGGGCTTAAAAAGGATCCGGGCATGGTCGTGATCGGCAACATGATGAGCGGCGTCCCCGTAGAGGATTTCGGCGTTCCGGTGGTCTCCGGCATTCGCTCGGTCGTCGCCCTGGCTCACCGCCCCGGACCCAAAAAAGCCCCTTGTATCGGCTGCGGGCGGTGTATCGACGTCTGCCCGATGGAAATCATGCCCTACTTTGTGTCGAAATTTTACGGGCGGGGCGAAACCGAGCTCGCCCTCAAATACGGCGCCGACCGCTGCATCGGCTGCGGCGCGTGTACCTCGGTCTGTCCCTCGGGACTGGAGCTGACCGCCATCATGGAATCGGTTCTCCAGGAAAAAGCCCAGAATTCAATGGATTGGAGTGATATGGGATGAACCTGCAAACCGGTCTCGCGCCCCACTACCGCCGCAGCGAATCCCTGCGCAGCATGATGCTTGACGTGCTGGTGCCGCTCACGCTCCTGATGGTGCTCCCCGTGATCTATAACGGCTTCCGGCCGGTGATCATGGTGCTGATCACTTCCGCGGTCTGTGTGCTGACCGAAGTGCTGTGCAGCCTCTTCGCCCGCAAGGAGCTCGACATCACCGAGCTATCCTCGGTGGTCACCGGCGCGATCATCGTGATGCTCATGCCGGTCAACGCGCCGATCTGGCTGCCCTGCCTCGCGGGCGTGTTTGCGATCGCGGTGGCAAAAATGCCCTTCGGCGGTACCGGGCACACCCCCTTCAACCCCGCCGCCGCCGGCGTGGCCTTTGTCACGCTGGGCTGGCCGCAGCTTGTATTCGGCTTCCGCGATTTCCGGGAGACGGCTCATATTCCCCTGTTCGGCAACGCCGAAGTGCCGCTGCTCCGCTCCTCCGCCGCCCTCATGCAGCAGGGCGCCCGCCCCGAGGGAGATCCCTATGTCGCACTGCTGGGACGGGCAGCCGGGCCGGTCGGCGCCACCGCCATTGCGGTGCTCTTCGCCTGCCTTTTGTACTTACTCTTCCGCAAGGCGGCCCGCTGGGAAATTCCGGTCTGCTTTCTCGCTTCCGCGGCGCTTTTTGCGGCAATTTTCCCCCGCATCTCAGGCACACGCCTCGAATCGGTCGCTTACGAGCTCATGGCCGGTTCGCTTGTGTTCGCCGCCGTCTTTATGATGACCGAACCCTCCACCGCCCCCAAAACCTCCCTCGCCCGCGCGCTGTACGGCGTGCTGGGCGGCGTGTGCACGATGTGCTTCCGGCACTTCGGCGCCTATGAGGAGGGCGTGGTATTTGCCATTCTGCTGGTCAACACGCTGGAGCCCGCCCTGGACCGGCTGGCTCTCAAACTGCTTGTGTCAGGAGGCGAACGACGTGGAAAATAGAAACTCACACCTCCCGCACAATGAAATGGAGCAGACCTCCCAGCTTTCCTCCATCATCAAAAACGGGATTTTTTACAAAAACCCGGTGCTCTACTCCGCGCTCGGGCTGTGCCCCATTCTCGCGGCGGGACGGACGCTTTCGGACGGGCTGGCCATGTCGCTGCTGCTCGCCTGCCTGCTGATCCCCACCTGCCTGGTGGCCTCCATTTTCGGCACACGGCTGAACGCGGCCATCCGCCCGCCCTTTTATCTGCTGCTGGCGGCTGCCTGCTATTTTCCCGCCAGCGCCATTGTGACGTCCGTGTTCCCCGACGCGCTCCTGAACGTGGGCGTTTTTGCCCCGCTGATGGTCATCAACGCGATCATCATCCGGCGCGCCGACAACTTCGCGGCCAAGCACATTGTCTTTGCCGCTATCATCGATTCCATCGCCTGCTCGATCGGCTTTGCGCTCGTCATGTGCCTGGCCGCCGGGATGCGCGAGGTGTTCACGGCGGGGACGCTGCTCGGCGTCCACGTCTTTCCCCGCCGGCTGGAATTCCCCGGCGTCACGATGACCTGCGTGGGCTTTTTTCTGCTCGGTGTTCTGTCCGCCTTCCTACAGGCCGTGCGCAACCGCCGTGACCGTCGTCAGCGCAGAAAGGAGCAGGAACGCACATGAAAGTGATTGCAGAATTTTTCACCTACTGCCTGCTGGCTGTCTTTTCCCAAAACATGATCTTCACCCACGGCATGGGCTCCAGCCGCATGCTGCGCGCCGCGCGAAAGCCCAAACAGCTGGGCGCCTATTCGCTCTTTGTCACCCTTTACACCTTTTTTACCACACTGCTGAGCTTCGCTGCAAACCCTATCATCGGCGCAACCGAGGCCGCTCGCCCGCTTCTCTACAGCATTTGTGCGGTGATCTCCTACACAGTGATCACACTGGCGGTGCGCTTCCTGTTCAGCGGCTTTTACGAAAAATACCAGAAGATTTTTCCCATCTGTGCGCTCAACTGTGTCGTGCTGGGCGTGCCGCTCATCGCGAACAACCAGGGCATGACCTTTGTGCACGCGCTGATGTACGCCGTGGGCGCGGGGCTGGGCTTCACCGTGGCCGTGTGGCTGACACGGGAGGCCATCGGACGGCTTGACAACCCCGACATGCCCAAGGCCTTCCGCGGTCTGCCCGCCCTGTTTGTCTACCTCGGCATCCTCGCGATGGTGTTTTTATCCTTCAAGGGCACCGTACTGCCCGCATAAGGAGGCAACAAAGAGCTTGTGGAGGTTCGCTCGCTATACGCAATAAAAGAAAGCGCCGGCGTGTCGCCGGCGCTTCTTTATTTCTATTCGACAGCAAGCTCCTGATTCTCACGGTAAAGACGCTCAAAATCTTTATATAGCTTTTTGGCATTCTGGTTTCCGAACCAATCCACAAAATATACTTGAAACTCTTCGGCGCCATCTGTATAAATTCTAATATGGCATCTGCTGTCCACAAAAAGGTGCGCATTGCAAAGCCTGTCCCGTGCATCTTTGTAAGAAAAATAAACCCACATCTCTTTTCGATCAACTGAGTCATCCATAAATGGGGGGAAAACTCTTTTTTGAAAGGTATACTGCGAAAGTATATCTCCAATTTTTTGTACATTTTCTCCCTCAAATTTGAGCCAATGATTGTCCACAGGACTTTCTCCCGCTGTTATTTCCATTTCGGAAACCCCAACTGAAACAATATCGACAGCCGGAATAAAGCGGCTAAAAGAATCTGGCATTTTGTAAAATCCAATACAGGCGATGATGAAAAGAAAAATAAAAACTACAATAAATACTTTCCGGCGCTTTTTAGACTTCTCGTTCATAAAATGTCTCCTTGGTGATGTCACCCCAATATCTGCTTAAAGAACGCCTCCCTGGGCAGCGGCTCGCTGAAATAGAAGCCCTGGAGGGTGTTCGCGCCGTTTCGCTGGCAGTAGTCCAGCTGTTCAGCGGTTTCCACGCCCTCGACGCACACCTGACGGTTCATGGAGTGCCCCAGGTCGGTGATCAGGCGGATGAAGGAGCTGGAATAGGGATCGCTGGTCACGTCGCGGATGAAACCGCGATCGATTTTGATCACATCGATGGGCAGTTGCCGGAGGTTGTTAAGAGAGGAATACCCCGTGCCGAAGTCGTCCATCGCGATCTGCACTCCCATGGTGCGCAGCTCATTGCAGATGATGGTCATGCGGCTGATGTCGTCCACCGCGATTCCCTCGGTCACCTCAAGCAGGATGTTGCGCTTTTCCACGCCGGTTTCATTTAAAATCGCGTCAATTCGGCTCAATATGTCCTGCTGCTGAAACTGCCGGATGGAAACGTTGACGCTCATCTGGAAGTCGGGGTGATCGTTCTCGTTGATCTCCCTGCACACCGACGACGCCTCCCGCAGAACAAACTCGCCCAGCGGGACAATCAGCCCCAGATATTCCGACAGGGGGATAAACTGGCTGGGCATAATCAAATCCCCGTCGGCGTTGTGCCAGCGGATGAGCGCCTCGGCGGCGACAATCATGGAGGTCTCGGTGTCAATGACGGGCTGGTAATACACCTCGAAGCCGCGGAAGTTGTCCTGGATCGCGTCGCGGATCATTTGCTCCATCTCCACGCGCTCAATCGAGCCCGCGCCCATCTGGTCGGTATAGAAAGCGAAGCTGTTTTTGCCCGTCTTTTTAGCCTGGTACATGGCGACGTCGGCATTTTTGATGATCTCTTTGACGCCGCAGCCCCCGTCGGGATACTGCACAATGCCCACGCTGACCGTACAGTAGAACTGCCTGTCCTTGGTTTTCCACGGCATACGGGCGCGGTTGATGAGCGTGTCCACCATTTTCAGGATGTCGTTTTTATATCCGTGGTTGACCAGCAGCACAAATTCATCCCCGCCGAAGCGGTAGACCTGATAGACGCCGGGCAGTCCAGAACGCAGGAACTTTGCAAATTCGATCAGAATCGCGTCGCCGTAGTCGTGCCCGTAGCCGTCGTTGACAATCTTAAAGTCGTCCATGTCGATGAACACCACATGGCCGATTTCGTCCCGTTCCCGCGCGTCCTGAATGGCGCTGTACAGGTCATTGTCACAGCGGTACCGGTTGGGCAGGCCGGTCAAATGGTCGATAAAAGCCAGCTTCTTGATGTTGTCCTCATAGAGCTTTTTCTCGGTGATTTTTTGGGTGCTGAACAGGCGCATGGGGCGGCCGTCGATCCAGTCGACCGGGCTGGAATACATGCCGTACCACTCGCCACCCCGCGGCATGTACACCTCCATGAAATACTGTTCGTTGCTCTCCTCCATCTTTTTGATGCACTGTAGGCAGCTGTCAGTTTTGCTCCCGTTGACCACCTTCCAGCATTCCAATCCTTCATAATCATCGCCGAACTCCTCCTTGAACGCCTTGTTGGCAAAGGCCAGACAGTGCGTTTTGGGGTCAGACACATAGATAAAGGAATTGATGTTGTCGAGCACTGTTTCGCACGTTTCCTGTGAAAGCCGCAGCGCGTCCGCGTTCTTTTTGCGCATGACCGCCGTGGACACAAGCTTGGATATGTTTTTGAGGAAGCCGAGCGTGTCTTCCTCCCAAAAGCGTTCTTTCACGCACTCGTCAAAGCAGATAAAGCCGTACCGGTCGTCGCCGTAGTACACGGAGAAAATTCCGGCGGCAATGACGCCCTCATTCTTAAATTCCTTTTCCGATTTTTCTGGAATTCCTCCGTAATTGACGGCGCGCACGCCCGACCTGACCAGGTCGGCCTCCACCTCGGGGATATCCTTTTTATAGTTGAGAACAAAGTCTCCGCCGTTTTGCTCCTGCATGGAGGAAATCCCCTCGTTGCACCACTCATAGATCGCTTTACAGGTCGAATGGTCGGCGCTGTCCTCAAACAGGATCACCCGGCTGATGTCGAGATAGGTTCCTGTCCGGTCGAGAATGATCTTGAACGCCTCGTCGGGGTCGGAGACATGAAGACCGGTCAATATGTCGTTGAGCACCGCCTGCTGACGGTAGTTATCCTCAATTTTATCGAGGCTTCTCTTGGTTTCGGTGTAGTCAGAGATGACACAGTCGGAATAGAGCAACCTACCCTGATCATCATAGCTGCTGGTCGTCAGGTCGGCCACCCATATGTATTCGCCCTGCGCGGTGCGGATGCGGTAATGGGTCGTATAGCGGTGAGCACGCTGCCTCTCATACCGGCCAAGCTCCTCACACAGCGATCCCAGGTCGTCCGGATGGATGACCTCTCTCCAGCTGATTGTTCCCTTTAAGAAATCTTCCCGGTCATATCCATAAGCCGAGATGTTT
The DNA here is from genome assembly GCA_031551875.1 of Oscillospiraceae bacterium. Lineage (GTDB taxonomy): Bacteria > Bacillota > Clostridia > Oscillospirales > Acutalibacteraceae > JAVBNA01. The sequence continues at coordinate 25,838 of JAVBNA010000023.1, forward strand.
TTGGAAATAAACTTGATCGCCCAAAACCCGTTTTTCCCTTCCACGCGCATGGCTATGGACGGGCTGTGCTCAATAATCGATTCCATGACGCCGTCCTCGTGGCGCCGGTTCTGGTAGTGAAGGTTATGCATTTCGCTCACAGTCGAATCCCCTCCTTGGATGATTTAAAATCTGTAATGGTTGGTACATCATGATTGTGTCATTTTCTGGTTTGTCTGCTTAATTATTCTTTTAGTATATCCTACCTGCCGCAAGATGTCCAGCGGTTGCATCAAAAATTCTGCATATAAACAGCGCGCGAAGATGCTTCGCGCGCTGTCAGACGTTTTACTCAGGGGATGGCTCCTCTTCGCTGTTAAATTTCCTTCCAAGAAACACAAATAACAGCGCCACACAAAGTCCGAGCGCGAACATCAGTACACAACCTGCAATCCCGCCGACGGAGGCGGGAAGGCTGTCGGGCGCCACAGCGGTCAGGGTGCCGCACATAAAGCCGAACACCATATAATAGGCGAGACCCGGAAATTTCTCAAATACGAACTTAGACAGCTTAGAGAACAGCACCATGCCCACGATAAAGCACCCGCCCACCGGCAGGGCCACCGCAAGCATGCCCAAAAGATCTGACGTAAAGGAGGAGGCGATCTTCATTAGATAGTCATACACGCCGAACAGCATGAGAATCATGGACACCGACATGCCCGGTGCCATGCTGCACGCACCCGCCACCCCACCCGCCAGGCAGATGTAAAAAAGCGCCGGGTCGGCCATCGCGCTGCCGCCCCCGCGCGCGAGCAGCCCCACACCGGCCGCAGCAACAAAAGCGCCCGCAATGCCGATCAGATAATGCTTTTTAAAGGGGACACGCCGGGCGTTTTTGATAATCTCAGGCAGCCCCCCGGCAATCAGCCCCATAAAGAGGATACGCGCTTGAATTGGGTAGGCAGTGAACAAAAAGTCAAACAGCTTGACAAAAATTGCCAGGCTGATAATCGCGCCGATCCCCATGGGAAGCAGGTACATAAAGTTTCGTTTGAACCGCCTGAAGGGGCTTGAGATGATGTTGATCAAATCGGGGTAAATGCCCATCATAACCGCCATCACGCTGCCGCTGACGCCCGGGGCAATCACGCTCACCCCCAGAAAAAAACCGCACAGCATACGGTACAGAAAGTTTTTTATCTTTTGTGCCATTTTATGCCCTCTCAGTCTGATTTAGTTTTCGCCGTCCCCCAAGATGCCGGTTTGCACCTCGCGGCTGATACGCATGATTTCGGTAAACAGTGCCCGCACCGCGCCGCCGTCCTCTCCCGCCTGACCGCCCAGCCGCGCAAGCAGCGCACGCTCGCGTTCGGGATGGAAGACCGGCTGTGCCGTGCGCTTCTTGACCTCGGCCACCTCCCGCACACACTGAAGGCGCGCGCGGAAAAGAACGAGCATCTGTGTGTCAATGCTGTCAATGTCGGCGCGGATCTCGGGCAGGCCGCGTTCAATTTCACTCATCAAAATCCCTCCCCCATCAGGTCGAGAAGCCCCACCGCCACCGCCGCTTCCACAACCGGTACGGCGCGGGGCACGATACAGGGGTCGTGCCGCCCTTGAATGACAAGCTCGGTCTGCGCCCCCGTTTCGAGATCGAGCGTGCTCTGCGCGCGCCCGATGGACGGGGTGGGCTTGAAGGCCGCCCGCACAATCAGCGGCATACCCGAGGTGATGCCGCCCAGAATGCCGCCGTGATGGTTGGAGGCGGTTTGTACGCCGCCCTGCGCGCCGCGCATGAAGGCATCGTTGTGTGTGCTGCCGCGCTGTGCCGCCGCACCGAAGCCTTCGCCGAATTCCACGCCCCTGACGGCGGGAATCCCAAAAATCAGCGCCGCGAGCACGTTCTCCACGCCGCCGAACATCGGGCTGCCCAGCCCGGCGGGCAACCCAACCGCCGCGACCTCGACAATGCCGCCCACGCTGTCGCGCACCGCGCGCTCTGCGGCAATGCTCTCCCGCATGGCCTCCTCCGCCTCGTTCGAGAGCACGGGGAAGCTGCGTTCACTGAGCGCCCGCAGCGTCTCGGCGGACACCGCCTGCGGGTCGAGCGGCCGGTCATACACACCGCCCGCGGCGTACACGTGCCCGCCTATGGTCACGCCCCGCCGGGCGAGGATCTGACGGCACACCGCCCCCGCAAAGACGAGGGGCGCGGTCAGCCGTCCCGAAAAATGCCCGCCGCCGCGCGGATCGTGGCAGCCACCATAGCGCACTGCGCCGGTGTAGTCGGCATGCCCCGGGCGGGGGACGCGGGCAAAGTCCGTGTAATCGCCCGAGCGGGTGTTCGTGTTGCGGATCATGGCGCACAGCGGCGCGCCGGAGGTTTTGCCCTGCCACAGTCCCGAGAGCACCTCGGGCGTGTCGGGCTCACTGCGCGGGGTCGCGGATGGATCGCGGCCGGGGGCGCGCCGCGCCATCTGGCGCATGACGCTCTCCATGTCGACCTCTTCCCCCGCGGGCAGGCCTCCGATTACGACGCCGATCGCCTCGCCGTGGCTTTCGCCGAACAGCGACAGGCGTATGTTTTTCCCGATGTCAGAGGACATGGCTTTTCCCTCCCAGCGCGTTGTAGTCGTAAAAAAATTCCGGATATGATTTCTCAATGCTGTGCGCGTCGGTCACGGTCACCCGACCCTCCGCCCGCAGCGCGGCCACCGCCATCGCCATCACGATGCGGTGGTCGTTATATCCAAGCGTATCGCCGCCGCGCAGAATCGGACTCCCGGTGATGAGTAGCGCGTCGGGGCGCTCCTCCGCCGATACGCCAAGTCGCTTCAGATTCTCCGCCAGCGCCGACAGCCGGTCGCTCTCCTTGAGCCGCAGCCGCGCCGCACCGGTCAGCGCCGTCTGCCCCTGTGCGCAGGCGGCCGCCGCCGCGAGCGGCGGCGCGAGGTCGGGGACGTCGCTCAAATCGATGTGCATGCTGCGCAGCGCGCCCGGCGACACGTGTAGCCGCGCCCCCTCCCAGGAAATCCGGGCGCCGAACGCGCGGAACAGCTTCTCCGCTGTCCGGTCGCCTTGGGCGCTGTCGGGGCGAAGGCCGTCCAGGATCAGGTCGCTGCCCAGCGCCCCCGCCGCAAGATAGAAAGCCGCCTGTGACCAGTCGCCCTCCACGGCATAGCGCCCGGGGTTATATTCCTGCCCGCCCGGCACACGGTAGCCGGAGGGCGTTTTCTCCACGGTGACGCCGAACTGCGCGAGGACAGACAGCGTGATATCCACGTAACCCGCCGACTGTAACGGCGAGGTCAGCACAATTTCGCTGTCGCCGTGAAGCGTCGGCAGCGAAAGCAGCAGACCGGTTACAAACTGGGAGCTGACGTCGCCCGGCAGCGCAAACAATCCCGGCGCAAGTTTCCCGGAAATGGTCATGGGCAGCCCCCCGCCGCTCTGACAGGTCACGCCCGCCCCCGGCAAAATCTCCGTATAAATCCCCAGCGGCCGCCCGGGCAGCCGCCCCTCGCCGGTAAAGGTGAAGGATTTCCCCGAAAGCGCCGCAATGGGGATCGCAAAGCGCAGGGTGGAGCCCGATTCCCCGCAGGGGATAACCTGCGCGGTCTTTTCAAACAGCGCCGTCGAGTCGATGGACAGCGCGTCGCCCTCCCACTGCACCTGCGCGCCCAGCGCGGTCACCGCCTGAATGGTCGCGAGCATGTCGCGCGAGGGAGACACAGGGGCAATCACACTGCGTCCGCGGGCGAGCGCCGCACAGAGAATCATACGGTGGGCGACGCTTTTGGAGGGAGGAATGCGCACCGCGCCCGACAGGCGGGCGGGATACAGGGTTACAACACTCATAGGCGCGCCCCCTTCTGCAAAAGCGATTCCAGACGCCCGGCGGGCGTCGTGTACACAAACGCCTGCCCGATTTCTGACAGCAGCACCAGCCGCAGGTCGTCTCCGCTGCGCTTTTTGTCGGCAAGCGCCGCGTCGGCGATCTCGGCAAACGGCGCGGGGTCGCTTGTGGGCAGTCCGTACCGCACAAGCAGACGTTCAATACGATCGGCGGTACCCGGCGCGGTCAATCCAAGCCCTTCACCCACGCGGGCGATCATCACCATCCCAACGCCCACCGCCTGCCCGTGGCTCAGGCCGGTATAGCCATGCAGCTTTTCGAGCGCGTGGCCGAGCGTGTGCCCGAAGTTAAGCAGCATACGCACGCCGCTCTCCCGCTCGTCCTCCTCGACAATCCTCCGCTTGCATGCGACGCAGGCAGCAATGAGTTCCTCCAGAAAGGCTTCGGGACGCTCGCGTTCAAGCCTCTCAAAAAGCGCCTTGTCCTGAATACAGCCGTATTTAATCGCTTCGCCAAGCCCGTCGCGGAACACGTCGGGCGGAAGGGTATCCAGCGTGTCGGGGGCGATAAGCACAAGGGCGGGCTGATGAAACGCGCCCGCCAGATTCTTGCCGACCGGCAGATTAACGCCGGTTTTTCCGCCCACCGAGGAGTCAATCTGAGAGAGCAGCGTCGTCGGGATCTGCACAACCGGCACGCCCCGCTGCCACACTGCGGCGGCGAAGCCCGCCATGTCCCCTGTCACGCCGCCGCCTAAAGCAACCACCGCATCAGAGCGGGTCAGCCCCGCCTGCGCAAAGTCCTCCAGCATAGCTTCTATCGTTTGGAGCGTCTTATGCGTCTCTCCCGCGGGGAATACGCACAGCGAGGCCGAAAAGCCCCCGGCGTCAAGCGCCTGTAAAAGCGCGTCCGCGTAGAGCGCCCTGACGTTGGAGTCCACCACAACCATCAGCTTGTGCGCGCGGGGCAGCACCGCCCTGATGCGCCCACCCGCCGACGCAATGAGCCCCCGTCCGATCAGAATGTCATAGCCGCCTCCCGCGGCGACGCGTATCTGTTTTATGCTCATGCACCATAGCCCTCCTTGATTTCCCGCCCGCTTTTGAGCTTCTCTGAAAGCCCCTCGCGATCTCCGCGCGCAATCAGCCCGCGCAGCTCCTGCAAATGAGCTGTAAGCAGGTCAATCTCCTCGCACAGCGGCGCCCGGTTGAGCAAAAACAGCGACGACCACATTTCCTCGTTGATGCAGGCGACGCGGCTTACGTCGCGGTAGCTGCCCGCCGAAAAGTCCGCCTGCCGCGTGCAGCGCGGGCTGTGCACATAGGCGCAGGCCAGCACGTGGGGCAGCTGGGAGGTGAAGGCGATCATGCGGTCGTGCTCCTCCGGGGTGCACCGCACGACGCGGCCGAAGCCAAGGTCTGCGGCAAGCGCCGCCAGCGCCTCTGCGGCGTCCTGATCCGCCTGCGCAGACGGCGTCATCAAAAAGCTGGCACCCTCAAAAAGCGCGCCGTCGGCATTTTGCAGGCCGCCGCGTTCCTTGCCCGCCATGGGATGGCTGCCGATAAAGTGAAAGCCGTGCTGCGCCGCGGCCGCTTCCAGCCCGGCACACAGCGGTGTCTTGACGCCGCAGGCATCGGTGACAAGGGCGCCCTTCTTGAAAAGAGGCGCGTGCTCGGTGATGTAGCGTCCAGCCGCCTCCGGGTAAAGGCAGACCAAAACCAGATCGGCCTCACTCAGGCGCGCGGGCGTTGCCGCCGCTTCAATAACGCCTGTCCTGAGGGCTGTGTCCTGCACCCCTCCGTCCAAGTCGTACCCCCACACGGTCACGTCTGTGCGCGTGCGCAGAGCCTTGGCGTAGGAGCCGCCGATCAGCCCCAGGCCGATCACGGCGGCGGTCTTGATGACAAGCTTGCTCATCGCGTCTCTTCCATCTCCTTCTGCACCTTTTTGGGCAGGGAAGAGAGCAGAATTGCATATGACATGTCCGCCATGCCCCTCAGCACGTCGTCGGGCACATCACTTTCCAGATAGAGCGAATTCCAGTGCTCCTTGTTCATATAGTACCCCGGCACAATCTTGCCCGGAAACTGCCTGCGCAGCTCCTCGCCGTAGGAGGGCTCACATTTGAGGGTGACGATGGGCGCGCCCTGCTTGTCTCCCCCCGCCATCGCGAACATCTTACCGTGGAGCATATAGCGAAAGGCGTTCCATTCCGCCTTAAAGTCCTTTTCGGCACCTTTTTTCCCTTGCAGGTATTCGTCCAGCCACGGATAATTCATCGTATCCCGCTCCTTTTCTTTGGTTCTGCGCTTGTAAGCAAACGCATATTTATGTGTTACTTGCGGCCGCCTGAACGACCTGCCGCGCCGTCTCCTCGGGCGTCCAATCCGCTGTCACCACAATGTCCGCCGCCCCGAGATAAAGCGGACGCCGCGCGTCATACAGCGTGCGCATCGCTTCCTCCCTGCCCGGCCCGTTCAGCAGCGGGCGGGTGTCGTCGCCGCGCAGGCGGGCCGCAATGGTCTCCAGCGAAACGTCAAGAAAGACAATCACACCGTTTATTTTAAGCGCCTCGACATTGCGCGCAAAGGCCAGCGTCCCGCCGCCGGCGGCGATCACCTGCCCCTGCGATTTTTCAAGCGCCGCACAGGCGTTGTGCTCCCGCTCCCGGAAGCCGTCTTCCCCGAAAGCGTCAAAAATTTCAGCGACCGTTTTCCCCTCGCGTGCGCAGATGTACGCGTCGAGATCAAGAAAGGGGCGTTCCAGCGCCTGCGCCACAAGCTTGCCGACCGTGGTCTTCCCGCACCCCATAAAGCCGCACAAAATCACATTTTTCTGCATTGCGTCTCTCCTTTATCCGGGAAACCGCCGGTGCATCTCGGCGTTTGCCTCCTCGCACAGCGCTTCCATCTCAAAGGCGCTGTACGTGTCCCCGTCCCAGACCGTGTGGGCGGCAGCCGCTTGCCATACAAGCATGGGCATGCCCGACAGCACCTTGGACCCGTTCGCCCGCGCTGTCTGCACAAGCCTTGTTTCCGCCGGGTTGTAGATCATGTCAAAGACGTTTGCCGCGCCCCTAAGCGCCGAAGCGTCAAGCGGCATCCCGTCCAAATGGGGATGCATACCGCAGGGCGTCGCGTTGATCAGCAGATCGATGTCCCCGGTCACATCCTGGAGCGTACACACCCCCACGCGGGCGTTTTTCGCCGCGGCCAGAATGTCCCCACACAGCGAGCGCGCTTTGGGAAGGCTCCCCTCCCGCACGGCCAGCCCGACCTCACACCCCGCCTGCGCCGCCTCAAAGGCCGCGACACGCGCCGCGCCCCCCGCACCCAAAATGACCACGCGTCCATGGAGCGCGATACCCCCGTGCCGTAGCGCGAGCAAAAAACCGTCGGGGTCGGTGGTGAAGCCGGTGGTTTTCCCTGTCTCACAGCGGATGGTGTTGACCGAGCCGTAGCGTGCCGCCCGTTCGTCCAGCCCGTCCAGAAAGGGAATCACGGCTGTTTTGTGCGGGATGGTCACATTGACGCCGCTCAAAAAGGGAATCAAGCCCCGCATCGCAACGGCCAGCCGCTCAGACGTCAGGTCAAGCACGCCGTATTCTTCCTCCCGTCCGCGCAGTGCAAACAGCCTCTCGTGGATGTAGGGAGACATGGTGTGACCGACCGGATGACCCAGCAGGGCAAAACGTCTGTCAGGCATATTGAAAACCTCCAGAAATTGAAATGGAAAAATAAATTCATAAAATGGTATTGACAAACCCTGCAAGAACAAATACTATGTTGATAAAGACTCTTGCCCGGTACGCCCAGATTAGGAAAAGTGTAGCACATTCGAGCGTCTTTGTCCATAAAGAGTTGACAGTGCGGCGCTTTTTGGATACACTGTACCAGGAAGAAATTCACCCCTGCTTTTGCGTCCCTTCGATCCATGTCCCATGGAGACAGATTGGATAAATGCACAACATTATCAGTTTTATAGGAGGTATGTTTCGTGGTTCTTGAAAAGGTAAAAACAATTTTAGGCGACCAGTTTGACGTAGAGGAGGATACCATTACCGTGGACACCAACATCGCCGCTGATCTGGGCGCTGATTCGCTCGACGTGGCCGACCTTGTGATGTCCATTGAGGATGAATTCGAGATCGAAGTACCCGACGCGGACGTCGAAAACGTCAAAACCGTCGGCGAGCTTGTCAAGCTGATCGAAGGGGCGCTGTAGTCCCTCTCTCATCGTAAAATTAAAACCGCCCATCACCAAGCAGTGCATGGTGATGGGCGGTTTTTCCTCTTTTTTACCCTTTTTTAAGGGTGTAGCTCTTATTGTCGGTGTAGTTGAACACTGTAATTTCGCTGTCGGTGATGGTCAAAAATTCAAATTGCGGCTTGTACTCGGTTCCCTCGCGGCCCACCTCGTAATAGGAGCCCCGGAACCGGCTGGACAGCAGGTCGTCATACATCGGCATACTGGACTCGCAGTAGTAGCCCGAATTACCCGACAGCGTACACTTGAAAAAATTGCCCTGCGCGTCCCTCCATGTCCCCTCCAGACGCACCTTGATGTACTTGTCGGCGGCAATGCGCTCGGCCGCCCCAGAATAAGATCCCAAGTTTTTGAGCTTCTGAAGCACGACCTTGAGTTCGGAGAAGGGCGAGCCTTCGGTCAGCGCGTCGTCCTGGCACAGCACCGCCAGCTGAGCGCTGTCACGGTAGTTTCCCAGTTTCAGGTAAGCGTCGGAGGCTTCCCTATACTGCTTCTTTGTGCGCAGATCCGCCGCCCTTCGGTAGTCGTACTCCTGCTGTCCAATGCCGTAGCTTCTAGCATCCTTATAGTCGGGAATCATACCAAAAAACTCGCGCGCGGCGTCCTGCTTGCCCTCCGACCACAGCTTTTGCCCGGCGGCGTAGCAGGTTTCATTGAACTGAGCCTGGGAGTCCTTATAGCTGCCCAGCTCTCCGAACAGATCGGCCGCCCTCTTGGCGTTGCCGCCCTGGGCAAGCTGCCTGGCCAGCAGGTATTTTGCCTCCCGGACGCGGGCGGCGGAATCGCGGTACTTGCTGATCGCGGTAAAGGCTTCAATCGACTGCTCATAGTCGCCGCCGTCCATCACCTGCACGGCAAGCTGATAATCGCATTCCATAATGCGGTCGCTGACCGAAAACTGGTCGGCAACCTCCTCAAACAGCACCTTCGCCCCGGCAGGGTCATTTTTGCGCAGCAGCTCTCCGGCGGCGTTGAAGATACACTCGCCTAAATCCTTGTCCGCCTCCTTATAGCTGCCCAGCATGCGCATCATTTCAAGCGCGGCCGCATATTCCTTCTGACGCAGGCAGTCCTCCATCCGGGCGTACCGGCACTCGTCCTTGAGCCCGGCTGAATCCTTAAATTCGCCCAGCTCCTCAAAAAGCACGGCGGCCTCCTTGAGCTGGCCGCGCCGGCGCAGCTCAAACGCTTCGGAATATTTGGCCATCTGCTCCGAATCCTTGTAGGTCACGCCTGCAAATGCCTCCTGCGCCTCGGCGTACCGCTCTTGATCAAAGTAGCTTTGTCCCAGCCGGTAGGACTGTCCCGGTCCGAAAAGCCCGTAGTCATAGGCAAAATAACCGCCTGCGCCGAGGATCATCAAGCACATGAGCAGCAGGCATACCGCCCCGACGCTCACTTTTTTCTTCTTGACCGCCAACGGCGCGCCCATCATATCCTGATAGTCGGGCGCGGGCGGTACAGCCGGGCCGACCGGCATGGGCGGCGGCGCGGGCTGGGGCATTTCCAGGCGCTGGGTGCGCTCCGCGCGCTGCTCCACCGCGCGCCGGGCAATCAGCCCGTCGGCGTCATATTTGGCCACCACCGCGTAATCGCGGTGACAGCGCATACAGATTGTCTGTGTCTGGGCGTTGGTGCGTCCGCACACACACCGCCACAGCGGTCCCTCCTGAGAAAAGAGGTTCTGCGCGTCCTTGCCCGCCATGACGTGCAAATAGTACACATCCTGGGGTGCGACCAGACGGGGAGGCAGCATGGGGACAATGTTGCGGGTGCGGTTGACGCCCTTGCCGTTGTCGTTGGTCACGCTGACAATCTCCACTCGGACGGTTGCGGGGTGAAGCCCCCCGATCTGAATCGGGCAGTCGGCGCCGAATTCCTGAAGCCGGGGCACAGACAAGTCGCGGATCAGCGCTTCGATGTGAGGAGCCTGTCCGATCGGACGCCCGAATTCATCGAACAAATACAGGCTCAGCCGAACCTCGAGCGCCATCCGCTCCAGATTACGCAGCGTGACAAAGCAGAGGTTTCCAAGGGGGTTGAGTTCGACGCGCACCGCGACCACCTCAACCGGGGAATTGAGATCGACATAATCTACTGGGACGTTGTAAGAGCTCATTGTGTTGTATCCCTCCAAAATATGCTGGTAAGGGAAAGACGCGAACGCTTCCCTTCTTTAAAATATAAAGGCGTGTACGGCAGATCTAAGGTTGCTGAAACGTCAGAGCGCCTATACATATTTTATTATAACGGATGTGAGGCAAAAATGGAATAAAAATTTTAAGAATTATGAGTTTTTTGCTGCAAATTCTAAAGGAAAATTTAGTAAACTGTCAAAAAAAGTTGGGTTTCATGCCCCTGCGCGGACAATTTTGCCACTTCTATCAAATAAAACCAAAGGAAAAACGCCGGATCTTGTTGAAATATCACGGAAGATAGTATAGAATTAGTAAGACAGGCTTTGACCATTCAGGAAAGGGGTTGCCCGTATATGACTCAGGAAGAATTCAGCAGGCAATATAACATTGCCCCGGCCGAGATGCGCGCGATGTTTGAAAAAATCGGCGTACATCCTGACACGCCGATCGACACGGAGCTTGAGAACATCCTGCTCAACCTCTCCGGCACCCGCGTCCCGTCTTATCCCGCAACGCGCATGTCGGCGTTGTCCCCGGCGGAAATCGCCGTGTTGATTCAGTATTATGACCTGCACATTCATAAAGATATCTTTATGCTGGAGGAGTTTTATCCCTTCGGTAAAATGCTGTATGCCCTGCTTGCACAGGAAAAGCGCTCCATCGAAATCCCGGCGAGCGCCATTGTCGAACTGGGCAAGCGCGCGGGCGCCGACCCCAAGAACCCCCGGCTGCGCGCCCTGAAAGCGCTTTTGGTCGAGATGAATAAAAGCGGCTGCGGCATTGTTGCCCCTGTGGGTGACACACCGGGGCTCTCCTTTGCGGAATCGGTGTACCGCCGCTGCCCCGGACGGCATCTCGCGATCCTTTCCCAAACCGCCGCCGTGCCCGCCGCGATCCTTCGGGAAGCGGAGCAGGCGGGCATCTCGATTGTTTCCTTTTACTTGGATAATAAGGGATTTTTGCGTGTCAGCCCCGACGTGGTGGTTGCGCCTTCCCAGAGCACGGCCGCACCCAACCTGCTGCGCGCCGCGCCCCGGTCGGAGCCGGCTGTTTCGTTTGTGCCCAAAGCCCCGGCTCCTCCGCCGGTTCCCGACAATGGGCCCCTTCTGCGTCAGCCACTCTCTCCGCTCCTCCCAGAACAGCGGCCGGCACCCTCCGCACAGCCCGCTCCCTTGCTGACCCGCGCCCCGGCTCCCATGCCGGCCGCGTCTCAGCCGAATGTTCAAAATCAAAGAGTGGTACAGGCGCACCCCGCACAGCCCAGGCATCAGTCCGACGGCTTCCTGCCCTATGCGGCGCCGGTGGACGTGACCGCGCTGACCCCGGGCGCTGTGCCCTATCCCTTCCCCGGGAAGGATACCCTGCCCGTCCGCCCGCCGATGCACATGCATCCGACCGGATCGGCGCCCCCCTCCCCCCCATTTGCACCGCAGCAGCCCGCCTATACTGCGCCCGCGCCCTATGCCCCCCCTGCGCCGGTGCCTGAACCTGTATATACTCCCCCGGCGCCCATTCCGGCTGCGCCCGCACCGGTTGTAACCGCACCGCCCGCCCCCGAGGCAACCGATCCCGTACAGTCGGCCGTCCCGGATGCGCCCGCTGTCAAAGAGCGTGTGATTCGGCGGGCCAAGCTGCGCAAGGCAGGCTACACGCCCGCCCCGGCAGAATCAGCGGCGCCCTTAGCACCGGCACCCGCAGAGACGCGGGAGCCCGCGGCCGCTTCGGCGGCTGTCAAGGAACCGGAACCGGTTCGGGAAAAGCCCACCGCGCCTACGCCGCCCCCTGCGATCTCCCTTGACGGACCCCTGCCCGACGATAAAATTCCGGTCACCATGAAGGACCGGTATGTGATGGGCTTTGAAAACGAGGGGCAGGAGGATGACGCATGGCATCGCAACGCGGACAGGCTTTCCTCCCTGCTGAGCATCCTCAAAATTGCACTGATCGTGCTCGGCATGGGCATTGCCGGAATCCTACTCTATATATGGCTGATTAAATAAAGGTGGTTTTGTACTTATGAGCAGAGAATGGCGTGAAATTGAACGCTATATGCCCTCACAGCTTGGCAGGGGCGGGCTTCTCGCCCAGTCGGCCAAGGGCTATTTTGAGCAGAATGAACTCATTGAGGGCACCCTGACGCAGACCTTTGACGTTGGGGGACAGCCGGTGCGTTTTGAGAGCATCGGGCGGTTCCGTGACGGAAAGCTTGCGGAAGGGAAAAAGCTGCAGGGCGGCGTCATGGTGCAGGAAAGCCGTTCCGACCTGTCCAAACGCACGGTGGTCACCAGCTTTGACAACGCCGGACGCCCCACCAAAAAAGTCTACGTTTCGCGTACCGGCGAATGGATTAAAACCGAGATTCTGGAGGGGGGACGGGTCACGCTTGTGCGTGAGCCCAATGTCCTGCTGGGCATCACAACCTTCCGGCAGTATCACCCCAAAAACGGCCGCGCGCTGGAATCGGGTTATATGCTGTTCGACCGCGAGATCCCCTCGCCGAACATCTACCGGCTGCGCGAGCTCCCGCAGGAGCCCATGAACGAATCCCTGCGCGACATCTACGGCAAGCCGGTCTATGAAGGACAGTTGGTGCGCTTCACTGCCCACGGGGACGGCCGGCTCTACAACCGCGCGGGCGGACTGCTCTATGAAGGGCAGTTTGAGTATGGGATGCGGCACGGCAAGGGCACTTCATACGGCCCCACGGACCGTCCCAAGACAGTGCCCGAATTCGTCGGGACTTTTCATGAGGACAGCTTCCACGGCGAAGGGACTCTATACGACCTGTCCGACGGCACGGGCAAGTACAAGCTCTATGAGGGCACATGGGAAAACGGAGACCTTGTAAAGGGGTGTCAATACAAAAAGGGCGTCCTCATCTATGAGGGCGAATTCCGTAACCGCGCCCCCGACGGACACTATCACCGTCACGGCAAGGGCACCTGCTACCATGATTCGGGCACACCTTGGTTCAAGGGTGAATTTGTCTACGACATGTTCCACGGCACCGCTGTAGAGGTGCTCAACGAGGACGGCTCCAAATACTATGAGGGCGACCTGGAGGAGGGCCTGTGCGGCAAGTACGGGGTGCTCAGCATGGCCGACGGCACAACGCTCGAGCAGTACTCCGAATTTCAAAACCTTGAACACGACATCAAAACCGAAATCATCCACTACGGTGAAAACGGGCAGGTTCTCTACAAAGGCGGTGCCGATCTGATCACCGACAGCGCGTCCGAGGGCATGGAGCACGTCACCGGCTATAAGCGCCAGCGCGAGGGTCTCATCAACTACCCGAACGGCGAGCGCTTTGAGGGACACTTCCAGAACAACCTGCGCACGGGCGAGGGCACCCACTATTTTGCCGACGGCACGGTCAAGTTCAGGGGTTCCTTCCTCGACGACCAGTACAACGGAGAGTGTGAGGAATTCCTGCCGGGCGGGGAAACGCTGTTCAAGGGCTTCTTTGAACAGGACCGCTGCCTCCGCGGCGAGGGCACCTTCCCGTTTGAGGACGAGGAATACACCGGACACATTGAAAACGGCTGCCGCAGCGGACGGGGCGAGGTCAAATACCCCTCCGGCAAGGTTAAGTACCGCGGCGGATTCCAAAACAACCTTTTCGAGGGAGACGGCGAAGAATTTGACGAGAACGGCGTACTGCGCTATGCTGGCGGGTTCTCGGGCGGCCTGTACAACGGCTACGGCCTGCAATACGCCCCCTACGGCGACCTTCAGTACGAAGGGCACTGGAATCAGGGCAAGCGCACGGGAGAAGGCAAGCTCTACGCGCCCGACGGCTGCTATTACGAGGGCGGCTTTGAAAACGATCTCAAGTCGGGCTTCGGGCTGGACTTTTACGCCGACGGACGCCTGCGCTATGAGGGACACTTCCTCGCAGGCAAGGAGTCGGGCGAGGGCAAGCTCTATGACCCCGACGGCAAGCTGATGTACGACGGGCAGTGGTCACAGGGCGATTTCTACGGCGAGGGCAAATCCTACTACGCCAACGGAAACCTGCACTTCGCCGGGCAGTTTGCCCACGGCCTGCTGGACGGCATGGGCAGCGAATACGACGAATCGGGCCTCCTGCGTTTTGAGGGGATTTGGAAAAACGGCCAGCGTGCGGGCGAGGGCCGGGTGTACTACAAAAACAAAGAGAGCTTTGAGGGCGCCATCATAAACGGCCTCAAGCAGGGCTTCGGCCGCTACTACTACGCGAACGGGCTGCTGGCCTATGAGGGCGACTATCTGGACAACCGGCGTCACGGCACGGGCACCGCCTACGATCTGGAAGGCAGAATCCACTACCGCGGCGAATGGAAATATGGTCAGAAGGACGGCACGGGCGCACAGTATGGACCCGACGGCGTGCTCGTGTACGAGGGCGGCTATAAAGAGGGCAAATTCCACGGCGCAGGCAAATACTACAGCGGCGAAAACATCCTCTACTACGAGGGCGACTTCGCCTATGGCCGCCGCGAGGGCTACGGCCTGCACTACAACAAAAACGGCATCCGCGACTACGCGGGCTACTATGAAGAGGGCATGCGCTCGGGCTTCGGCATCTCCTACACCGCCGACGGCGAGCACGTGATGTACTCGGGCTTCTGGAGCGGAGGCAAATACCACGGCTGCGGCGTGATCTACCTGCACGACCAGCCCCGCTTTTCTGGCATGTTCCTCGACGGTGAGATGAACGGGCGCGTCAACGAGATTGACGACGGACGCATCATCCGCGAGGCCATCTATGAAAACGGCGAGACCATCTACCAGCGCACCTATGACCAGGCCGACACCCTGATCTACGAGGGCGAGGCCTGCGGCGCGGGCATCCCCCACGGCGACGGCATCAGCTACGACGGGCTGGGCAACGTCACCTTTAAGGGACGGTTTGACCACGGGCATCCGGTTTCACTGGGCCGCTTTGTGCGCAAAACGGTCGAGCCCATGCCCAAGATCCCCGAGCTGGGCAGCCACGACTTCAACCTCTACCGCACCAAGCGGGTGTATAAAATCCTCGGCGTGGAGCTTGAAAAGGGCATGCGCCTGTTCTGTACGCTGGAGGACGGCATTCCGTCCGGCGTCGGCTCGGCGGTTTTCCACGACGGGCGCAAATACTTCGGCCCCTTTAAGGATGGCCGCCCCACCGGACAGGGCACCATCCTCGCCGCCAACGGGCGCAAATTCACGGGCGAGGTATTCGACGGTCTGCCGCACGGCTACGGCGTGCTCACCCTGCCCGACGGCTCACGCTATGAGGGCGAGTTCCGCTCGATGCTGCGCAACAGCAACCTGAAGGTCATGTGCACCAACGGTGACGTCGTGCACGCGCAGTTCCGGGACGACGTACAGGTTTCCCACGCCATCCAGTATAAATTTGTGACCCAGTCGCTCTCGCGCTTCCCCGACGGGCTTTCGGGGCACTTCCCGCCGGCGCAGCCTGCCGCCGCGCCGCTCACTCCCCCTGTGCAGCCCGTGTACGAGTCTGCCGCCGAGCCCCTGTATTACGAAGCAGCCCCGGCGCCGCAAGATGTTCCCGCGCAGGGTTTTACGGTGGACGTCAACCGGGTTGAGGCCGGCTATGCCGCCATGCAGCCCCCCGCACCTCCCGCGCCCCCGGTACAGCCTGCGGCTCCGGCGTTTGGGGCTGTACAGCAAGCCGGCGACCCGCTTCAGGGCTACACCGTGGAGTTTGACCGGCTCCTGGTCACCGCGCAAGCGGAACAGCAGACGGCTCCCCAACCCGAAGCGCAAAATCCCGACGGGCAGGACGACGCCGTCCGCGCCGCGCAGGACATGATGAAAACGTGGATGGAGGCGCAGTAAGCGCGTTTCCTGCTCCCATGAGTGAAAACGGACGCCCGGGGTTTTCCCCGGGCGTCACTCTTTTGCGTATGGCTATATCGTAAATGACATTTTTTATTCCAGAATTATTGATTGGTAATTATGGATTCACACGTTCCCCCTGTTTTTGCTCATAATTTCGTGTTTTGCAATAAAATTCTACATACTTCTCATAATTCGCCGGCATTATCTTACGAAATATCCTTTTTTTATGTTCTTTTACCGCTAAAAACGAAAAGCATCATGACTTGACAGATTGGCGTCATTATTCTATAATTATTTAGCTAGCTATATTCCAAAAATCAACACTTTAATTCATTATTATTCACGCAGAAAGTATTGCTAAAAAACAAGAAAGAGGAACCAACATGCACGAAGAATTCGGATTGTCCCAGCTTTTTTTTCTGTTACGGCGCCGGTGGATCTGGCTTTTGCTGAGCACCCTACTTGGTCTGGCGGCCGCCTTTGCCTATTCCACCTATTTCATCACGCCCAAGTACGAGTCGTCGGTGGATCTCTATGTAAAAAACAGCATGGCCGACACCATCATCCAGGGCGGCACAATCGACCAAGGACAGATCACTACCGCCCGGACGCTCGCTAACACCTGTATTGTCATTTTGAAGAACGACGACGTGCTGGCTCAGGTCGCTGCTGATCTGGGCAATAAAGTTTCGGTCGGTCAGCTTAAATCGGTGCTGACACTCACGCCGATCGACAGTACTGAGGTCATCCGCATCTCGGCACTGACCGAGAGCCCCTCCCTTTCGGCGGAGATCTGCAACGCCGTGGTCGCGATCGCGCCCGAAACACTGATCGACATCGTGAAGGCCGGTTCCGTGGCGCCCATCGGCGCGGCCAATCCGGCGTCCTCTCCCGCCTCTCCCAACGTCCGGCAAAACACACTGCTGGGCGGGCTTCTGGGGCTTGCGCTGGCAGCTGGCATTGTGCTGCTGATCTTTAAGATGGACAACTCGGTCAAGGGTGAGGACGACCTCGCTCAAAGGGTCAAAGCCCCGATTTTGGGCGAAATTCCCCGTCTACAGGGATCGGCGCCGGTCGACGGCACCAGTAAGCAGGGTAAAAGCAGAAACTATTACGCGAGCACCAATCACGCGTTTGAATCGTATAAAATTGTGCGTGCCAACCTGCTCTTTACGCTGGCGGACGCCAAAAGCAACATCATCCTCGTCTCCAGTGCCGAGCCCAACGCCGGCAAATCCACCACGACTGCCAATCTGGCCATTTCGATGGCACTGACCGGCGCGAAGGTGCTTGTGCTGGACGCGGACATGCGCCGCCCCACCCTACATAAAATTTTTCGCCTTCCCAACAGCGCAGGTCTTTCCAAGGTAATCAGCGGAGAGGAATCGTTTGAGGAGAGTCTGCACCGCAATCTGGTTGTGGAGAACCTGGACTTTTTGTCGGCCGGCGTGACCCCGCCCAACCCCTCCGAGCTGCTCGGATCAAAACGGGCGGAGGAGCTGATGCTGGAGTGGTCCAGCCGGTATGACTACATCTTTGTGGACACGCCGCCTGTCAACGTCGTGGCCGATGCGCTCATGCTCTCTCCCCTCGCCGCAGGCGTACTTTTTGTTGCGCGCCAGAAGCAAACCCACTATGAAGAACTAAAGCGGGCGATCGGCACCTTGGAAAACCTGAACAACAAAGTGCTTGGCATTCTGGTGACCGATGTCAGCTGGAAAAATAAGACCTATGGATACGGGCGTTATAAGCGCTACAGTTACAGCTCCTATTACTATGAAAAACCAAAGACCGAATGACCGGATACCTCCGGCGTGGGTTGATTTCCATACGCATTGCCTGCCCGGAATGGACGACGGCGCACGGGATGTGGATATGGCGCTGCGGATGCTGTGGGCGCTGCGCCGTCAGGGCGTCCATACGGTTGCCCTGACCCCCCACTTTGATGTGCAGCAGGAGGATCCGGAGGCGTTTATCCACCGGAGACGCGCTGCGCACGCCGCGCTTGCACCCCGGATCAGGCCGGGCGGAGCGCCTCGGATTCTGCTGGGCGCGGAGATCAGACTGACGCCCGGACTGTCACGCTACCCGCTACGGCAATTGTGCCTGACCGGAAGCGATTTGCTCCTGATTGAGCTGCCCGACCGCCCCTTTCAGCGGTGGATGCTGGAGGAGCTCGAAAACGTGACCTATTCACTTCGCGTTACGCCGGTACTTGCGCACGTCGAACGCTATCTGCCCCTGTACACAAAGGATAATTATGCGGCTCTCCTTTCGTTTGCGCCCGCCGTTTGTCAGGTCAGTACCGATTCTTTTGGGGATCGGCACGCCCTTCGGTTGATCAAGCAGCTTGCCGACGATGGCCGCATGGTGCTTCCCGGCAGCGATTGTCACAACCTCACCACCCGCCCCCCCAATTTTTCCGAGCTTGCGCGTTTGAATGAAAAGCGCGGCGTTCGGGACTACCTCGCCTATATTCAGCAGTGCGCTCAGTACATGCTGCGCACTCATTTTCGCCGCCCTGCCGCGCGATGACGCTTTCTTGCTCAACGCGCGCTTTTATTCAAATATACAATGAAAACTGGTGTATAACATGAATCCCCTGAACCGATTTGCCGTGAGGAAGATTGTCCTCATGCTGACAGATGTTTCCATCATCGTTTTTTCCTGCTTTTTCATCACCTGTCTGCTCACAGGCTTCAATCACGTAAACCCGCAATACCTGTATATCAGGGGTTTGCTGATTTTTTGCCTCACTCTTTCCCGCGTCCTGTTTAAAACCTATGGAAGCATCTGGCGGTTTGCGGACACCCGGGAGTATCTCTACCTGATTTGCGCCGACCTCACAGGATTTGTCCTGTGGTTGGCCATTGCTTTTCTCGGATTTCGCCATGAAATCCACATGATTTATTTTTTCTCCGCCTTTATACTTTCGTTGATCCTGGTGCTGTGCTCCCGGATTCTGTACCGACAGCTGCATCAATTTGTACGGACACGAAAACTGAAAGGGAACAAAAAAACAAAGGTGGCGATCGTGGGTGCCGGACATGCCGGCATCATGCTGCTTGAGGAACTGGGGGTCAGTGAGGACAGTCCCTACGAGCCCCACTGTTTTTTTGACCGGGACCGCGCCAAGGTGGGCAGTGTCATTCATGGTGTGCGTGTGTACTCCATCGCAAAAATGAGTGCCCTTTTGGGCAAGCTGCCGATCGATGAGGTAATTATTGCTATCCCAACCCTCCCCGTTGAGCAAAAGCAGATAATCATGGATGCGTGCATTGAAGCGGGGTGCCGGGTAAAGGTCTATGCCTTCCCCTTTGACCGTGCGCAGGAAAAGGAACATCCTTCCCCTTCTGAGAGCATCCGCAACATCCATATCGAAGATCTGCTCTGCCGGGAAACGGTCACCTTCAGCTCCGGCCCGGTCAAAGCCCTTGTCACAGGCAAAGTGGTTCTGGTGACGGGAGGAGGAGGCTCAATCGGGTCAGAGCTCTGCCGTCAGGTGGCGGCCATGTCCCCCAAGCTTCTTATTCTTTTGGACATCTATGAAAACAACGCCTACACCCTTCAGCGTGAGCTCCAGCAGAAATACGGAGATGAGTTCCCGCTCTCGGTTGAAATCGCCTCGGTGCGCGACACGGCAAAGCTCGACCGCTTGTTTGCCCGGTATTCCCCCGACATTGTCTTTCACGCCGCGGCGCACAAACATGTGCCCCTGATGGAGGACAATGCGGACGAAGCCATCAAGAACAATGTTTTCGGCACCTTCAATGTGGTCAATGCGTCTGAAAAGTACCACGTGAAAAAGTTTATTCTCATCTCCACCGACAAAGCGGTTAACCCCACCAATGTGATGGGGGCAACCAAACGGGTGTGTGAGATGATTATTCAGAGTAAGCGCCACAGCGCAACGGATTTTGTCGCGGTTCGCTTCGGCAATGTCCTGGGCTCTAACGGAAGCGTCCTGCATGTGTTCACCCAGCAGATTTACGACGGCGGGCCGGTCACCGTGACCGACAAGCGTATCACCCGCTATTTCATGACCATCTCAGAGGCGGTTCAGCTAGTTCTCCAGGCGGGAACCATGGCGGCCAAGTCTGAAATCTTTGTGCTGGACATGGGACAGCCAATCAAGATCATTGACCTCGCCGAGAATATGATCAAGCTGGCCGGGCTTGTACCCTATAAGGACATTCAAATCACCGAGATGGGACTGCGGCCGGGAGAAAAGCTCTATGAGGAGATCTTGACCAATACAGAAAATCTGGAAAGCACCGACAATAAAAAAATATTTATCGAACGCGGCGACCACATTGAGGAGAGCGATTTGCTTCGTCACTTGTCCATCCTGAAGAATACGATCAACGACAGTCAGCCCCAGGAAATCCGCGAGGCGATCCAGCGGGTTGTGCCGACCTATCACCCCGCCGAAACCAAAAGCGGCCAAGAAAACACGCAGAAAGCGCATGCGGCCCCCGGCAAAGAGGCGGTTACCTGGCAATGGATTCCTCAGGAGGAATAGCCCTGAATACAGCGGTAAGGCGGTAAGCTAAAAAAGCTTACCGCCTTGTTTTTTCTCGGGCTTTGACAGAACGCCCCAAAACCTTTACGCCGGATACTGCAAATCGTGCTCCGACCATGCCCGGATCGCCTCATAGTATATTGCGCAGTCCTCTTTGGCCGTTGAGACATCCAGATTCCGGTAGTTTCCGCATTCGGTTTCGCTTCCTCCCGGCATCTCTCCGTCATAGGCCAGTATGCCCTCAAGAACCCCCTTGATTGCCGCAAGAACCTGTCCATGCTTTGCATTCCTCACCAGCAAATAATATCCCGTCTGACAGCCCATGGGGCCGAAATAGATCACACTCTCTCCTATTGCCGAATTCCGGATGAACGTGGCAAACAGGTGCTCCGTAGAATGCATTTGCGCGTGGCTCATGAGGTCTCCCGTGTTGGGTTTTCTGGTTCTGAGGTCATAGGTCGTAATGTCGCCGTCCGCACGGGAGACGTAAATCCCCGGCTCAATTAACCTGTGGTCAACCTGAAAGCTTGCAATTTTTTCCATGTATTTACACCTCGTTGTCTTTTGGATTCAATTATAACATAAATAAATGGCAAAATAAAACACTGCTTCAACAATTCTATTTGACCCTTTTCGCCTCTCTGCTTCGTCTAATGCGTGTACATGTACAAAATCAAACCAAAAGGAGACTGCCTGTTTTGAACCCTCTTTTGCTGTGCGCACAAAATAAAGATCCCGAGGCATTTGTTGCGCTGATAAAGCTGTATGGGCAGGATCTGTACAAAGTGGCCAAGGGCTTTTTCAGGGATGAATTTGACGTCTCCGACGTCATGCAGGACACGGTGCTGGCCTGCTATGAACGCATCCAGGAGCTCAAACAGCCGCAATCTGAAAAAGAAACGCAGAATCACCTCCGCCGCCGCGCTGCCCGAACAGGGTGCAAATGACAAGGGGCTGGCGCACGACGTTCACGTAGTTGTTGACCAGCTTGAGCTGCTGACTTACCCTTCGGTCGGACAGGCCTTTTTCCCGGTCGCTTCGGATATCCATCCATTTTGCTCCTTCCTTTTTTACACCCTTTCCAACTGTCTCATGACCGCCTGATATGAGTGTAGCATATTGCATCTCCGACCGCTGAACAACTACATTTTTTAATCGGCGTTTTATTACATTTTATCACTGGCGGTGACACGCCATGCTCAAAACACACGGGCAAACCAGGCAAATCCAGGGTGCGTAACCGATCGGCTGCAACAAAAAATCCCCCGCCGTACGGCAGGAGATTTCCTTTTCCATTTCTTATGCTTTTGGCTTTGCGATCACCCATTGCTGAACCGACTGGTCTTCGGGCAGGATCCCGGCGTCTCCCCACATGTAGTAGAAGCGCACGGCGCTAAACAGGTAGTAGCCGTCCTGACAGTGGTCGGAGATATCGTACGGGTCGGCCAGGATCAGGACGTCGTCACCCGGCCATTCGGTACCCATCGTGTCATAGCCGATGATATCCTGCCAGTGCCCCCACCAGTCGATCCATTCCACCATGATGGGGGTATTGTTGCGCAGGTTTTCGCCCACCCACTCCCGGAATTTCTCAAAATCGTCAAAAGTCGCGCCGTTCTCCAGCTTTCCCTCGCTCAGGCTCGACGTGGCCTCCCAGCCGATCGAATCAAAATACTGCACCATGCGGTCGGTCGACGTGCCGAATTCGCCCCGCTGGTTGGCGACGGCCGGCTGCTCGGCATTGTCTCCGTTTATGTCCTGATGGGTTTTCATCACCTCTCCGATAGACAGCTCGTCAGCGTCGGCCTTGCCAAAATGGTTCAGTACCATCAGCGCAGCGGCGGGCCCGCAATGGTTTTCAGTGGTTTGCTGGTAGGTTTTAAAATGTGACAGCACGGTCAACGTATCAGTGTTTTCCATATTGTAGACGTCAGGGTGTTTAAAATAGGGCGAGCCGGCATGGTCGCCCTGGTCGTCTGCGGCCGCCGCCCCGGCGCTCTTTGTGTCATACCCTTCGGGGTATGGAATTGTGTGTCTGTCTGTTTGCGGCGTGCTGCAGCCAGACAAAAGAAGTACCATCAGCGCAAGCACTGTCGTTTTAATCCATGTCTTGATGATTTTCCCCTCCAAGTTGGTTGTAGTTGTTTTTTTATGCCGATTTATCGCTTTTCCGTTCACATTTTACCCACACATTCTTCTGGATTCCGCAAAAACGATCATAAGGAAATCCCTTATGATCGTTTTTTTTGGTGGGGGAAGGTGGATTCGAACCACCGAAGTCACTGACAACAGATTTACAGTCTGCCCCCTTTGGCCGCTCGGGAATTCCCCCAAATTTTATATTCAGTTGTAGGTTGGAAAAATGTAGTGGAGCTGGTGGACGGACTTGAACCCCCGACCTGCTGATTACAAATACCAATCCATCAATTTTACGGCTTTTAGCCGATATCAATAAACATAGATACCATGCGGATTTGCGGCCTTTTCTTGCTTGTCTTCGCTCATGCTTTTTATCCAATTTTGTTGTTCATAAACAACAAATAAACAACAAACGAGAAACCGTGATAATCCAGCAACTTTGATATGATAGCATATAACTTTATAAATGTCAACAGCAAAACCCGGAATCTTTACCGTCAGTTTTCAGGGTTATTTAATGCGGAATTACCCGGAAGACTTTTTGTGTTTAATATCAAAAATATTCTCAATTGTTTCCGCCGCCGCTTCATCGGCGGAGCGGATTGCGTGAGCATATATCTTCGTTGTAGTCGCTGCGTTCGCGTGTCCCAGTCGCTTGGATACCGTTGTCACCGCTGCACCGTTTGCAATCAGCAGACTGGCGTTCGTGTGACGTAGGCTATGGAGTGTAATGTGAGGTAGGTTATTCCGTTTCAGGAACTCCGTAAACCAGCTGTTGAGGGTATCCGGGTGCATGGGGGCGCCATTCCACTTTGTAAATAATCTCCCGGTGTCCGTCCATTGATCCCCCAGCTGAAGACGCTGTTCCGCTTGCCATGCCCGATATGACCGCAGCATATCTATAACCGACGAGGCCACCTTGATGGGACGGATGGACGTAAAGGTTTTGCCGTTCTCCGTATATATTCCCTTACCCGAAACATAAAGGCTTTCGCGGTTGACATTGACAATGCTTTTATCAAAGTCCACGTCTGGCCACTCCAAACCGAGTAGCTCCCCACGTCGCAGGCCTGTGTACGGGCCTTCAATAGCTCCTTGAAGTCAACCGTTGACTTGTATTTGTTATCGTCCCGGGTTCCGGCCTCCTGCAAATTGTCATAAAAG
Source organism: Oscillospiraceae bacterium (assembly GCA_031551875.1). Lineage (GTDB taxonomy): Bacteria > Bacillota > Clostridia > Oscillospirales > Acutalibacteraceae > JAVBNA01. The sequence goes on from JAVBNA010000023.1 coordinate 49,737, forward strand.
GCCATCAAATGGTGTGGACGGATTTTATCGAGGGATAGGTGACCCAATGCCGGAAGTATGCGTTTTATCATCCTGTTGTAAAACTCAATTGTTTTCGGCCTTAGCTGCTTTGCGGCATAGTCCTTTTGCCATAGTTCTATAAAGTCACTTAACTTGATACTACCATTCACATACTGTCCGTTTCGGCACCGTTCATCAAAGAGCAACGCCTGACGATTTATTTCCTTTTCTTCCTGCTTCGCTGTCATGCCGGGTGTGGGCTTCCATGTCATAGTGTGACGGATTTGTTTGCCGCTGTTGTCGTACCCACAGGAAGCGGTAATTATATATGAGTTTTTACGTTTTTTAATGGTTGCCATTTGGGTCACCTACTCAATATCATCCACTATTTTCATGATGGCTGACTCTATAACCAGTCTTGAAGTTGCTTCCATGTATTCTCTTGATTCCTCCGGTCTACACTGAAAAACACCGGCAAGGTGTTTCTCAATCTCTGTATTGTTTGTATAGAAGTCTCTATTGAAATTTAACACATGAGACTGAATAGCACCTAATAGTTTTACAAAGTTCCCATGCTCCAACACTCTACTCAAAATCGAAATAAATTCCATGTCTGCGCCATTTTTTATTCCCCAAAGTTTATTTACTACATCTTCAGAAAGCCCGGTGTACTCGCAAATCTGTCGAATTGTAATATCTGGTGTTTTTGCATCTACTTTCCCTAATAAATAATCTGTCGGTACATTGAAGTATTTTGAGATCTCTACAAGCCGTTCAAGATTGGGCTGTGCATTACCGTTACAGTAATTTGAAACTGTTTGTCTCTTAATTCCTAACTTATCTGCAAGTACCTGCTGTGTCGTATTTGTTTCTTCCAATACTGCTCGAAGCCTTTTGGCAAATGGACTCGTATACCCATCATTCTTTGCTGATACCATAAAAACTCGCCCTTCCGCAATAAATTGTTGCTATTTAGTGTCTTGTCAATTTTTCATTGACTTTATTTTGTTTGTTCACTATAATTACAGCGACAACGAATCGTTGCCCTATTATTATATACGCAATATATCGTTGCGTCAAGTCAAAACAAAAAATTGTATTGGAGGGAGGAAGACAGTGACAAGAGTCTTCGTATAAATGACAAGACAAAAGGAAACCGCTTGATACACTGTCATGTATCAAGCGGCAAAGAGCGATGTTCGTATCCACCAAACACCCGCTATTTTTATTATATCATGCGCGTAGCGGGTTATCAAGACGAAGAAAGGATTTTTATAGTATGAGCTATGATAAACCCGTAGCCCGCATGCGTCTCTTAAATGAAGCCTATGCGGAACTAAAATCACTAGACCCACAGACCTGTATTAGTAAAAATTTCGTACGCCAATTGGCCATATCCGGCAAAATCCCGGTGGTACAAGTCGGAAAGCGTCGTCTCATTAATATGGACGGACTTCTTGACTACCTGAACACCCATATAGAGTCAGAGCCGGAAACAGAAGGATATGGCAGGGTAGAATACCAAAACAGTTCCATTGTTAAGGCCATTAAGGCCCTGCTCAAGGACAGCCCAGAAAAACGATGGGACGGAACCGCAACAGACTTGCTTAGCGCGGGTAAACGAGTAACCGGTTCATATGTTGCTCCAACATCTCAAAGAGTCGGCATCGAATTGAATAAATTAGGAGAAGCCTTGTACAAATACGATAAGATCATATATGAGCCGACCCCCAACGGAAACAGCGGACGTGTATATCATTTTTATTATGAGGAGTACTTTGAGGTGGAAGAACCCGAGGAAAATGAAGATTATGAATGCGTTGACTTCTAAGAAGTAAGGGGAACCCCCAGATATGTAAAAAGTCATTGAAAACATTGAAAGTCATTGAATCAATATTTGTGTCAATGGTTTCAATAAAATCAATGGCTTTTTACATATATAATGTTTTACACCTTGTTGACATCCAGGTTAGAGGCCCCGTTCAGCTTACAGTCGTTGATGGTTTCAACCTGTGTAGTTCTTAACCGTAAATATATTATACCTCCATCCGGTGAACCCTTGAGCATCAGTGAGTATGTCGATCACCGCGAATGAAAATATAACCTTTTTAATAATATTCCTCCACGGGAGGCAATATACGGGTTTGAGACCGGGCTACACCTTCCTTTATTTTTACCTAAACCGGACTACCGCACCTGTATCAGCAGGTGTCGTATTTCACCTTCTGGGGCGTTATAACGGAGAACAGGGTCTTTCCCCGTTATATGCAAAAAGGCCGCTGTGTGAGCGCTCGGGCCACGAGAGAGATCTCTCTAGATAACACCCCTGTGTACACCTGCTACAGGGTCAACATGCTCTTGCATGAATCATACTAAAGGTTTTAGTTCCCCGTTATCTTTAAATGCGGTCTTCCTGTTCGCCTGATATCACATAATCTGTATCACCGACATAGAGCAAAAGTGTACCATCAGAATGTTCCTTAATTCCAATTCTGTGGTCTTTTAGTTCATCTATGTCGGAGAGGATATTGACGATGTCTATCAGCGTAAACACAGATTTATCTATAGAATTTGATGCTTCACCTATATTTTTTATTAGTTTTTTCATATTCTTAATCCTTTCGGTAGATTGCTTTTTAGAAATACATGTGTTTTGATTCGTCCCAAATGGTATAAACATTATCATTAATTTTTATTTGTAGATTACCGTCGAAGTTCTCCCTTAATTCAAGAGTGTAACCTTTCAGTTCGTCAATGAATGTAAGAAAAGTTATAAAATCAGCTGGTGTAAAAATACATTTGTCTTTACGCATGTTCATTTACAGTCTCCTTATCTTCGCATCAAGGCCATACTGTGACATCATCCCGGTTAGATGATTTAGTTTCATTACAGAAATTAAATCGATGGTTTCGTTTCAACCTGTGAGAAATTAAAAAATGTCAGTCCTAGGCTCTGCTGGACAGGTACATACGTGTATATTTAAGGTTTAAAAGGGTGTAGCAGGTGTTTCCTAAAATAACAACCAACTTTTATGTCATAATGGATTAAACCAATCCTCGTCCATCCTACAGGCTTTCATGGCCGTTCATCCTCGACCCCCAACAAAATGTTCACGGCCTGTTGGAGTTCGGTCTTTGTACGGTAGGCTATAATCACTTTTCTTTCTTGGTCATTCAAATCACCCGGTGCTAACCGGACATCAAGTAATTCACTGGGGGACACATTTAAAGCCCTACATATATTAGCGAGGATATCGGCGTCAGGGCGATTGATTCCCTGTTCCCAATTTGAAACCCTGCTGTTACTGACACCTATCATATCGGCCAATTCCTTTTGGCTCAGTCCACGGTCATCCCGGTACTTACGGATTCTATTTCCAATTTCGTATTTCATTTCAGTCACCTCTCCTTTGATTATACACATCCATTCTGAAAGTTCAACAAAATTGTCAAGTAATTCTGTATTTATACCTTGTTTTTACAGGTATACTGTATTATAATATATTTAAATCCAGATTTTCTTGAAAGGAAGGGAGATGGACTATGCTTGTCTATGAAAAGGTTCGGGCTTACATTGTTGATAACGATTTGAAACAGGTGGCTGTTGCCAAGAAAGCCGGCATTCCTAACGTGACCTTCAATGCAATTCTCAACGGAAAAAGGACACTATATGCCGAGGACTTGAGGGCGATTTGTTTGGCTTTAAATGTCAGCCCCGAAACATTCATTGAAGTAAAAACAGCGTAATGTATCCATAATTTATATGAGAGGTGTAAAAAATGGCATTCGGATTTGATAAGGCGTTCAATAAGTTTGCGAAAGCTGGCACATCCCTTAATAAAGGTATCAATCAGGTAATTGGAAAAGAGGTGTTTGGAGAAATCAGGCAGATAGAAGCACCTCGCAATTTTCTTCCGTATGACAGCTTTCCGGCGTATTCTATTCCCGAGCCTGAACAATGGTTTCCCCTAACAGGTGAACCTAAACAGTTTACACTACAGGGGAATGCTATTTCAGTTTCGGCTAATTTAGATGCGTGTATAAAATATCGTGAGCTTTTTATAGCAACGGCAGGATACTACATCGGGCAATTTAAGTTCAAATACCAAAATTGTGTACAGGATTTTGACACACTGGTTCATTATTTTTCTGACATATACATTGAGGGTCTGATGCCGATGGTACACAGAGCATACAGCTTACTCTTACCCTTTGGTGTTTTTACTGCCGATCTTCAAAGCTTCTTGTCCCGGCATCTTGATACTTACAACAAAGCAGTAACCTCTTACGAGATGATGGCAGGAGTTGAAGCATCAAAAAACCAAACAGCAGAAAACTTTGGCAATCAGGTTGGTGGGGCTGTGCAAATGCAAGGAGGGGGTTTTGGCTTTAAAGGGGCTATGAAAGGTATGGCTCAAGCAGAGGCGTTTAATCTCGGTATGGGTTTGCTTGGCAAATTTGCAGCACATCAAAGCAGGATGTCTCAAGAAGAAAAAGCGAAAGCGTTTGCTGCATTTAGACATGATATATTCTTTCAGGAAGTGTATAGTGACTATCTAAACACGTTTTTGACTATGGTACAGATATTATCCGAAAATGGTGAGCTTGACGGTGTCACAACAGCGGTTAGCGGAGAAATGGACACGATGATAAACAATTTACAAAACCCAATGTTTCCACAAGATAGAGTTGCTCCCGCACTTACTAAACTTATTTCTTCTAATCCGTTTGTCCCAGCTTATTTTGATTTGCTTCAGCACAAATTTGGCCAAACACAAGAGGTGAATCAAATCGTTAGTTATTTCGTTAGATAGATTTTCATACATACAAAGACAATACTAAATAAATGTTATCTAGAGGCGAAGTTCAAGATGCTTTTCTTGGATTTCGTCCTTTAATTTTCACATAAAAGAAAACATCTCTTTACGATTATAGTTTTTGAACCCATAAAAACAACCGTAATCCTATGAGATTACGGCCGAATTTATAAAAGAAAGTCTTTTAACCATTTTGTTTATATGTTATAATGCACTTACAAGAAATATAAATGGGGTCGTTTTAATGATTTATGGTTATGCCAGATGCTCTACCAATGAAAAAATGCAGGATATCAACAGACAAGTACGAGAATTAAAGCAGCAAGGTGCTACCAAAGAGACAATTTTCTTGGAGTATAATAGTGGTACGAAGGTCGACCGGGCCGAGCTAACCACGCTGCTGGACGTTGTAAGGCCCGGAGACAGCATCATTGCGACAGAGGTCAGCCGGATTACCCGAAGCACGAAACAGCTTTGTGACATCATTGAGCTTGCAAAGGATAAACACATAAAATTAATCTTAGGAAATTTTGTGGTGGACTGTAGTAAAGAGCTTGACCCGATGACGGAGGGTATGCTAAAAATGATGGGTGTTTTCAGTGAACTAGAGAGGAATATCATAAGCCAACGGGTAAAGTCAGGTATGGAGAATGCCAAATCAAAAGGAAAAGATATCGGAAGACCTACAACTACAGCAGATAATATTCCGAGTGTCTTTTATAAGCATTATCCTAAATATAAAAATGGGGAAATTAATAAAAAAGAGTTTTCAAGGTTGTGCGACTTGTCTTATCCTACAGTGTACAAGTATTTGAGAATTGTTGAGGGTTGAAGACATGGAAAAGAAAAACCATCATTTTGTGCCTCAATTTTATTTACGTAATTTTTCGAATGACGGAAAAAGCATAGGTATGTTTTTGAATGGCAAGCAGAAATATGTCCCCTATTCATCTATTAAAAAAACTGCATATAGAGAGTATCTTTATGGTGAAAATGGGACAATTGAAAATGGCCTTGCTAATAACGAAGGGGAATGGAGTCAAATAATTGGAAGAATTATTAAAACCGGAAAATTAGAATTAGATGGTGAAGAAGAATACATTAAGCTACTCTTGTTCTTGACTATCTCGGAAGCGCGCACATCACAAATGGCCGATCAAAATAATGCTCATATTTCCACTTTAGCTAACTTAGTGATTAAAATGAAATTGGGAAAAGAAAAAGATGTAGGTGTGCATTACAATATTCCCAACCTAATTTCAATGAAAGCCGCAGCAGAAACAACACCAATTTTAACAGATTTAGAGTTATTACTTATCATAAATGAAAGTAATAGAGGGTTCATTACTTCAGACAACCCCGTAGTAAGGTACAACCAATATTTTATGTATAGGAACTATTTTAGAAATTATGGATTAGGTCAAATGGGTATACAGTTGTTTGTTCCACTAAGTCCTAGAATATGTCTTTGTGTTTATGATAATACAATGTATCTTCCTACTACTTATGATATTATTACTCTTCGATCCGGTAGTCAAATTAATGAGTTGAATAAACTTTTCCTTTTGAATGCCTACGAACGCATATTTTTTAATAATAATCAAAAGGAAAGCTATATAAAAAGCTTGTCAAAATACTGGAAAGAAAAGAAGCCCCTTGACATACCTGAGTTTGGATCAAAAAACAATTATATAATTCCATACTCCCAAGAAAGCGTGAAAGAGAAAGTAAAGCTGGATTTTTTTAGAATTAATCCAGCTTTATTATCGATGCCCTTACCTTTGCATGCAGCAGGCCCGATGCGACCTAAAGCAGAAGAGTATATTGAGTGGTCAGAAAACAAGTCATAAGAGGAATGAAAAAACGGGAAAATTCACTTCGCTTTCACTGCAAGTGCCTTTCTATTCGTTGGATTGTTACTTGGTTCATATTATTAAATCTTTGAAATTGAACATATTATCCCAAACACCTAAACTAGATAGTATCAGTCTTCTCGAAAGATTTTGAATGTTAAAAATGTCGTAAGGATTTAAATATTTCACTATATTATTTGCTTTGTGCGCAAGAAAGAAGTTCCTAATATAACTGCAATAATCTATCGCCTCATATATTTTTAGCTCTAAATCAAAGACATTGTTATTTGGATCATACCACTCAGAATGTCTAATAAAACTTGGCCTAATTTTATCATATATTGGGCTTGGCTCCCCTCTTACAAGCCATTCTATTGTTTCGTTTTGGGAAATCCCATTTTTTTGTAAACGTTCAATAATATCTTCTAAAACAACCGGATTCCATTCTTCCTTAATAAAACGAGGCTTTTGGGAAGATGATCTTATCTCTAATCCTAGTTCCTCAATAATAGAATATGCGCTTAAAAATGAGTACATAGAATTTACATGATTACGTTTCGGACTTATGTCAGTATAAAACACTTTTCCATAATAGGGATCAGCCGAATGTGGCGTGAAATGATCAAGGGTTAAACTAAACTTATACTTTTCTAATGCATATTCAAGGTTATTATTTGAGGCAAAAGATGCTATTAAGCATGCCAGAATCATATCTCCAGATATTTCTTGCTGCCTAAATAATTCAGCACAATTTCCACCAGATCCAATCAGTTTATCACTTCTATTTGTTTCAAATAAACCATATTCTATATATTTAATCTCAGGACAACACAAAAGTCTTCCTGAGTAAATCAGGCTATTTATATTCTCTGAAATCAACTTGTCAGAGGATAATATAATAAGTTCATATGCATTTTTATTGTTTGCTTTAAGTGCTTCTAATATTTTTGTTTCAGGGAAATATTGTAGCATTGAAAAAGAATCACCTTGCTCACCTACCCAGTGCATATTACTTGGATCGGCTCGAAAAGACAATTTAACATCACAATTAAATTGGATACTTTCCAGTAAGTCTGGTTGACTGTCATAAAAAACTTGCCGTGTTGAATATTCGCTCATATTAATCACCATAATTCCACTCTCATTTTTTTCTTTGTTTCAGCTAAACTTTCACGGAAAGTCACATATTAAGGTTGTCAAATACCTGACCAACAAGAATAGAGTACTACGGAAGTTGTTGTTTTTTAGCGGTTACAAACAACAAATAAACAACAAAACAACATCCAAACAAAAATAAAGACCTAGTGGAAAGCCTCAAAAATGGCTTAAACACTAGGTTTTTTATGGAGCTGGTGGACGGACTTGAACCCCCGACCTGCTGATTACAAATCAGCTGCTCTACCAACTGAGCTACACCAGCATATGAAAATGAGGATACAAGCCGTTTGCAGGCTTATTCAACAGAGATGACCTATTGATTTTTCGGTAACTTGACCTATTGATTACCTTTTTCTCGCATGAACAACATTATATATTATGGGTATAGGTTTGTCAATATTTTTTTTGAAATAGCACCTAAATACAATAAGACAATTTATTCCAGTCCATCGGACAAAGCTTGCCTTTGTCCCTGTCTAGCAAAAAACAGAAAAGAGAAAGTCAGTCAAGGTCTTTAGAGCGTAAGCGTGCCTTGACGGGCTTTTTCTTTTATGTTACCCCTTACGGGGTTTTGATTATAATAAGTTTATCGCTTTTGTTCCTCCCAAACAAGGAAAGAGCGGATAACCGTTAAGCTACCCGCCCTTGTTTGGTGCAACCCCATAAGGCGCTCGAGTCGCTCTTCAGCGTTGCCCTATCCTCCCTATGGGTAAGCCCCAATTCATTATATGCTATTAGTATGACTTACTCTATCATTGAATCTCTACTAAACCGCTACCGTCCGCATTGACCCGATATAAAAACTCGTCCTTACTGTTGATGAAATAAATGTAATCATCATCAACTATTCCGATTTTTGTATTAGCACCTCCACATTTGCAAATCTCCTGCAAACCTGTCCCATCTGTTTTCATCTTAACAATAGATTGATCCTTTACAAAATAAAGATATCCATTTCTAAAATTAAAGCAAGCATCCACATCAAATAGGTCTTTTACCAGTTGTTGTTCATTTGTTCCGTCAAGTTTCATTCTCCAAAGAGTTCCAAGATATCCTTTTTCTTCATCTCGCAACATGTAATAAATCCACTCATCATCGGCATATTTCAGTACTAATTTAATATCAGATTTTATCAGGTTTTTATCCCCGTCATAGGTCGATACTCTGTCCGAAACCCTTATGTTTTTTCAAAAGGCCAAGCAGGAAAAACAGTAAAACAATGATTGCTATTGTTAAAGCAAAACCAAAATAGGCATTAAACAATAAAAAAGACACGTTTTCACCTCCTTACACCATTTAATGTATGCGAAGTGTTTTAACGTGCCTTTTCATTTGCCTACGACAAAAGCCGTAACATCTTTTAAATCATAAACCATAATATTGGAATACCTTTCCTGCGCCTCTTTCAACAGTCGGCAGAGCTTCGTTTCATTGGCATTTACAAACCACATTTGTTTATCATAATTCAGATAATTACTTTCTATATTTTTTTCTAAGCGGTCTTTTGCCTTTAAACTTGTTTCAATCTCGACCGCATGGCGAATATCTCCAGCGGTAATAATATAGTCGGGATGATGATGACGATTTCCAAATCCGTCCAGCGCATGAAGTTCTTTTTCACTTGTCACCATGTTTAAAGATAAATTTGATTTTTCCTTTAAATATACAAGTGTATCCAAAATATAAATGTCATGATACAGACGGTCAACCCGTACTTTGTCAGCACGCTTGTTGACCCCTATAACCACCACCAACCAACCCAACCCAAACTACCACTACACACAACACAACTATATATGTACACGATGAGAGAGAAAGGTCTTGGGTGTTTTTCAACAGCCAAGACCTTTCTCTCTTATCGGACGTTGGGGCAGGAAGTTCAGGTTTTATGCAGGTTGGTTGGTGGGCATGGTGTCTTTTGGTTATCTGGTGATGATGGCGGAGGTGGGATGAATAAATAAAAATCATTCACTTCTATTATCTTTCGGTTAAATCGATAAAAACTTAATAAAGGCAATACATAAGCTTACATTTTGCATATAATACTAGTGTACCATCCGTCAAATAATTAAAGTGCAATTGGATACAGATGTTTCAGCTTAATTCTTGCATCGGTGGTTGTAAACTGCCAATTTACTTTTGAGCAATTAATATTGCGTTGCAGCGTCCAAGATTTAATTTGCCTT
>JAVBNA010000022.1:0-4131 GCA_031551875.1 Oscillospiraceae bacterium
CCCGTAGAACTAAGGTGGTTTCTCATAAAGAGTTCATGGTTGATCTGACTTTACGTATTTGGCACGCCGTCACTACGACGGGCTTGTTTTCATCGCTTCAAAATACAGCATTATCTATATTTAAGTAAACACTCTCATAAAATTTATATAGGGCTCGCCCTGATAAACGCCGGAAAGAATTTTTCCGGCGTTTTTATGTTGCAGTCTTGTTGCAGTTTTCTTGATAAAATGCTAATAGTCAACCAACCTGAAAGCCACTCCACCTCTACGGACTATTTTTCACATGGCAGCGTTTTTTAAATTGGTTGACTACAACAGATTCTTTCATAATGAGGAGAGATGCATATGACGATGGGGGGCGATTCCTCTTGAAAATCCTGGCAGTGGATACCGACCGAAGTGCCCTGCTTACACTGACACACTGTCTGTGTTCCATGTATCCGGACGACGAGATCAAACCCTTTTTCGATCCGCTGCTGGCTGTTCAATATGCCTTTCATCATGAGGTCAACGCGGTATATACCGAGATTGCGATGAAAGGCCTCAACGGATTTGAACTGATGCGGCTCATAGGCAGTAAGCAGACCTCCCCCGTTCTCTTTGTGTTTGTCACGGAGACAAATGACTATCGTGCGGCGGCCAGGTGCTTTATGGCGGATGGTTATACTCTCAAACCGGTCAATCGGGAAAAACTACTAAGCGATGGAGGGCGATGCAATGAACGGCGGAAATAGAATGGAAAAAAAGATTATCAGATTGTCAAGGGCATTACAACCGAGCTGACCGGGATCTGTCTGGCCATGGTCGAGGTGACCCACTGGTTTGAAACCGTGTTTGCGCTTGGCCTTGTATATATTTTCTTTGTATACGCCGCGCCGCAATCCTACACTATGACGGCTCCAGCGGCAACGGCTGTGACATTGAGGCGCTGGCCTGCCTGACGCCGCTCTATGACATGGAACGGTTCGAGGGCGCGGGCGGCGTCTTGTATGAAAGCGGGGAAACGATCTGAAAATCAATCTCAGTCATGGAAATGGCAGATGGGAAACCGCGCGGCTGATTGAGGATGTCTTTGTGAAGCATTTTCAAAACGATCACAACCGAGCCATGGAGGATGCCGCAGTGCTGCCCGCAGGGAAACGCATCGCCCTTACCACCGACAGCTTTGAGGTTCACCCGCTCTTTTTCCGGGGCGGCTGACATCCGGAACAGGTGCGGTTCTGCGTACTGTTTTGGGAGGCAGAATACAGCTGCAATCAATGACCGGGGAGGGGCTTCCCCGGATTTGCTGAAAGGGTATAGGAAATCGGGCACCCTCAAAGTTTTGAGGGTGCCCGAAGCCTTATCACCGAGTAATTAGGAACCTGTGTTCACAGACAGAAAGTCGCGGATTTGCGGGAGATTTTTCGTCTCGAATTCCTGATCAAAACAGAGATATGGTCAGGAACATCGTGGACATCAATGAGGAGATCAGAGAGACAACCGTGATCTGGGTATTGATCGAGGGGCCCGCCGTATCTTTAAACGGATCTCCTACAGTGTCTCCGATGACGGCCGACTTGTGAGCTTCACTGCCCTTGCCGCCATTGTTTCCCGACTCAACGTACTTTTTAGAATTGTCCCAGAGGCCGCCGGTATTGCTCATAAAAAGCGCAAGGAGCAGGCCGCTGACAATGTTTCCCGCCAGATAGCCTCCCACAGCGTGGACATTCCCAATGAATCCGACCAGCAGTGTTATGACGATGGCAAACAGGCCGGCCGGAATGAGTTCTCTCAGGGCGCCGGTGGTCGCGATGTCGATACACTTATCGTATTCGGGTACAACGCCCTTTTTGCCCTCTTTGAGACCCACAATTTCCTTAAATTGGCGATGGATTTCGCCGATCATGCGCTCGGCGTTTTTGTCAACGCCCATCATGAGCATAGCGCTGAACACGGCCGGAACAGCCGCGCCAACCAGCATGCCGAAAAATACCGATGGATCCATGATATCAAAGCCGGTAATTTGCTGAAGTCCAAGTCTAATGGCGGCCATATTGACCTCGCTGATAAACGCGCCCAGCAGGGCAATGACGGTCAGGCCGGCGGCGCCAATGGCAAAGCCCTTGGTAATCGCTTTGACTGTATTTCCCGCGCTGTCGAGGGAGTCGGTCACCTCCAGGGCTTCATCGCCCAGATCGCCCATTTCGACCAGTCCGCGTGCGTTGTCGACAATGGGGCCGTAGGCATCGTTGGAGATAATCATGCCCACGATCGACAGCATGCCCACCGCAGCCATAGCAATTCCGAACATAGCATATCCCGGGCCGAGAGGCTCACAGAGCTTGTAGGAAACCAGCGCTGAGACGCCGATGCCCACCATGGCGGGCAGGGTGCTGATAAAGCCGTAAGAAACACCGGAAAGAATCGTAAACGCGGGGCCCGACTCGGAAGCCTTCGCCACCCGGTGAACTGGCTTTCTGCGGTCGTCGGTGAAATAGTCGCTGGCGATGCCGATGATAACGCCCACCAGAAGGCCGATCATGCTGGCGCCCCAGATGCGCCACTCAAAGCCAAAAAGGACATTGGCGCCGGCCGTCAAAGCGGCAAAAACGGCCGTGGTGACGTAGGTGCTGCTGTTGAGGGCGCTTGTGGGATTGCCCTTTTTGCCCATGCGGGCGGTGGCAACGCCAATGATAGAGGCAAGCAATCCAATGGTGGCGTACGCGATGACCATGGCGGTGTTGAGGTGCTTGCCGCCTACGTCAAGCCCCGTACTCATAACGAGCGCGGCGGCGATGGAGGCGACGTTGGAGTCAAACAGATCGGCGCCCATTCCGGCGACGTCACCCACATTATCGCCCACGTTGTCAGCGATAACCGCAGGATTCCGCGGATCATCCTCAGGAATGCCCAGCTCCACCTTCCCGACGATGTCGGCGCTGATATCAGCCGTCTTGGTGAAAATACCACCGCCTGCCTTCGCGAAAAGGGCAAGCGAGCTGGCTCCAAAGCTAAAGCCCAGCAAGGCGGTTGTGCTGTCGGTCAAGACAAAAACCAGGACGACGCCCAGAAGGGATGCACCCACAACGGCCATGCCCATGACGGCTCCACCACGGAATCCGCAGAGGAATGCAGGGCGTATGCCTTTCTTGGACGCCTCAGCCGTTTTCACATTGGCAACGGTCGCCACCGCAATGCCGATTTTTCCGGCAACGGCAGAAAAGATGGCGCCGCAGATGTAGGAAACGGCCATAGACAAATTGTCCAAAATAGAGCTGTTCCAAATGGGGTGAGGCAGGAATAAAAAAATAAGCAGACTGAATACGCCGCAAAATTTTGCAAGTACAATATACTCGCGCTTTAAGAATGTGTTGGCGCCGTTTTTGATGTACTGTCCAATTTCCGCAACGCGCGCATTGCTGGAAGGCTGTTTGCCGACCCATCGTTGCAGCAGAATGGCAAACACAAAGGAAATAACCGCGATGACACAGGCGGCAATGTAGAAAATTTGCATCTCAAACAAACCCTTTCAAATATAGTAAAACACATATACTGCGCTTCAATAACCAGGCGGCGCCCGTTCGCCGCGAAAGACATATTTGTCAATCTGCAAACACAAATTGACGAATATGATTATATCCAATCTTTTCACAATACATACGACTTCCTTCATCAAAATATGCAAAAACTGTAATAAAACCAAAACTTTTTTTATTCTAGCATACAATGGATGAAAAGTGAAGTCTAATTTTAAAAAATAAGGTAAAGGTGTAAAGAATCTTCCATTGATGCGTATGGATTATATGGTATATCAACACAGCGATCACAAAAGTTTACTCTATCTGAAGGCGCTAAAACTACCTTATGACGAAAAAAAATGGAGAGTGTTGACTAATATATAGATTTCAGATATAATGTTTCCATCAAATGACAGGAGATGGAAATAATGCCGCCGTGTAAGAATTGTGGTTCAGAAAAGGCTGTAAAGAATGGAATGGTCGGAGGCCATCAGCGCTATCGTTGTAAGGAATGTGGTTGCAATTTCCGTGAAGGAGACCAACGGACAAACGAGAAGATAGCCGCCAAAAAAGCGCTTTGTATCTTACTCTATACAATGGCAAAAGGGTCTTACCGTATGATGGGGCGACT
>JAVBNA010000026.1:0-118199 GCA_031551875.1 Oscillospiraceae bacterium
TGTTGCATTTTGGGCATCTGAATTGGTATACTTTCTGCATGAGAACTCCTCTTTCTTTTGGGAGGTACGCGTTTTGTAGCAGAAACATTGTACCACTAAGGATGAGGGGTTCTCAACTTTCATTTAACTTTACAATACGATATTAAAATTGAGGAGTGTTTTTTTATGACAGTACTGGAGAAAATTACCGAAATTTTCCACAACCAGATGGGCGACGACGACATGGTGATTACGGCGGACACCACGCTGGAGCAGGCGGGGCTGGATTCGCTCGACATGGTGGAGATCATCATGGAGCTGGAGGACGCCTTTTCGGTCAGCATTGCCGACGACATGAAGTTTGAGACGGTGGGCGCGCTTGCCCAATACATCGAAGAGCACAAGGAGTAAGATCCATGAAAACGAAAATTACCGAACTGCTGGGCATCCGGTACCCCTGTCTCCAGGGCGGGATGGCCTGGATCGCCGACGCATCCCTGGCCGCCGCCGTGTCGAACGCGGGCGGGCTGGGTCTGATCGCGGCGGGCAGCGCCCCCGCCGACGTTGTGCGGGAGGAAATCCGCAAAACCAGGTCAATGACCGACAAGCCCTTCGGCGTCAACATCATGCTGATGAGCCCCTCGGCGGGCGACATCGCACAGCTGGTGATTGAGGAGGGTGTCCAAGTGGTGACCACCGGTGCGGGCAGCCCGGCGCAATATATCGAGGCGTGGAAGAACGCCGGTATCAAGGTCATCCCGGTCGTCGCCGCCGTCGCGCAGGCCGTCCGCATGGAGCGGGCGGGCGCCGATGCCGTGGTGGCGGAGGGCTGTGAGGCAGGCGGACACATCGGGGAACTGACCACTATGGTGCTCACCCCGGCGGTCTGTGACGCCGTGCACATCCCGGTCCTCGCCGCGGGCGGCATCGCCGACGGACGGGGCATCGCCGCCGCCATGATTTTAGGCGCGCAGGGCGTGCAGGTGGGCACGCGCTTTTTGGTTGCGCGGGAGTGCACGGTACACCAAGCCTATAAAGAGATGGTGCTGGGCGCGCGCGACGTAGATACGGCGGTGACCGGACGGTCGACCGGACATCCGGTACGCTGTCTCAAAAACCGGCTGTCGCGCGAGATGGCAGCCAAGGAAAAAGAGGGCGTCGACCCGATGGCGCTGGAGGAATTCCTGACCGGAAGTCTCCGCCGCGCCGCCAAAGAGGGCGACGTCAAGCAGGGCTCGGTCATGGCGGGACAGTGCGCCGCGCTGGTCAAGCAAGAGCAGAGCGCCAAAGAGATTCTCGATGAGATGTTCGGGGACGCCGAACGCATTCTGGGAGGGCGCGCATGAAAAAGCTTGCCATTCTGTTCGCCGGTCAGGGCAGCCAGTACAGCGGCATGGGCAGGGACTTCTATGACAGCTGCCCTGAATCGCGCGCTGTCTTTGACGCCGCCGGCCAAGAGATTCAGACCCTGTGCTTTACCGGCACACCCGAAGAATTAGGCAAAACCGAACATACCCAGCCCTGCGTCTACACGGTCAGTATGGCCGTCTGGGCAGCGGTGCAGCCCGCACTGCTTGACGCCGGACATCCCGCGGACGGCATGGCGGGCTTCAGCCTCGGCGAATGCAGCGCCGTCACGGCGGCGGGGCTTTTTCCCTTCACCGACGGGCTTGAGGTCGTGCGCAGCCGTGCCCGCCTGATGGCGGAGGCGGCCGACGGCAGGGGCGGCATGTGCGCCGTGCTCGCCGACACCGAAACGGTGGAAGCGCTCGCCCGCGAGGCGGACGAGGCTGGCATGGTCATTCCGGTCAACTACAACACCCCCAGGCAGACGGTGGTGTCGGCTGACCATGCGGGCATGGAGCGCTTTCTCGCGCTGTGCGAAGAGCGCCGCGTCCGCGCGATCCCCCTGCCGGTCAGCGGGCCCTTTCACAGCCCCCTTCTGCGCCAAGCGTCCGACGTCATGTATGCGCTGCTGAGCGGGCTGCCCCTTCATGGGATGAACCTGCCGGTGTACGGCAACCTGGACGGCAAGTCTTACGGCGCGGACAACATCCCCGAGCGGCTCTCCTCCCAGATCATGTGCCCGGTACGGTGGGAGGCCACCATCCGCAACATGATCGGCGACGGCTTTGACTTTTTTGTGGAAATCGGGCCGGGCAAAACACTGACCGGCTTTATGAAAAAAATCGCGCCCGACGTTCCCGCCCTTTGCGTGGACACAGCCGAGGCGCTTGACACCCTCAAACAGATGGTAAAGGAGGGCTGACCATGAACCTTTCCGGCAAAACAGCGGTGGTCACCGGGGGCTCCCGGGGCATCGGCCGCGAGATCTGCCTCCAGCTCGCAAAGGCGGGCGCGCATGTGGTGTTTGCCTACCGCAGCGCGGGCGAGGCCGCCGAGAGTTTGCTCTGTGAGCTGCGGGCGCTTCATGTGCAGGCGCTGGGCATACAATGCGACGTCGCCGACTTTGACGCGGCGGGACAGCTCATGAAAGCGGCCGACGGATTCGGAGGCGTGGATATCCTGATCAACAACGCCGGCATCACCCGCGACGGGCTTCTCATGCGCATGAGCGAGGATAGCTTTGACGCGGTGATTGACACCAATTTAAAGGGCACCTTCAACTGTATGCGCCATGCCGCGCCTCTCATGGTACGCAAAAGGGCGGGGCGGATGATCAACATCACCTCGGTCGCGGGCCTGCGCGGCAACGCGGGACAGGTCAATTACGCGGCCTCCAAGGCGGGCGTCGTGGGCATGACGCTGTCGGCGGCTAAGGAACTGGGCGCGCGCGGCATCACGGTCAACGCGATCGCCCCCGGCTTCATTGAAACCGACATGACCGATTCGCTGGGCGACAGGTACCGCGAGGCGCTTCTCGAGCGCATTTCCCTCAAACGCCTGGGGCAGACCGCCGACATCGCGGCGCTGACACTCTTTCTGGCGTCGGACGATGCTTCCTACATCACCGGGCAGGTGATCTCGGTCGACGGCGGGCTCGCGCTGTAATTAAGCTACAGGAGGAAAAGACATGAGCAAACGTGTGGTTATCACCGGTATGGGCGCGGTCACGCCGCTGGGCTGTGACGCGGCGCTTTTCTGGGAAAACATAAAAAAGGGCACAAACGGCATCAAGGAAATCACCTCCATGGATACCGCTGAATATACCGTCAAGGTTGCGGCGGAGATCGACGACTTTGACATCACGGCACGTCTCGAAAAGCGTGACGCGCGGCGCATGGACCGCTTCACGCAGTTCGGCATGACCGCCGCGATTGAGGCGTATGAAATGTCCGGCCTGAGTGAGGACAACATCGCCCCCGACCGCCTGGCCACCGTTGTTGGTTCAGGTATAGGCGGCTTTCTGACCATTGAGCGGGAA
Source organism: Oscillospiraceae bacterium (assembly GCA_031551875.1). GTDB lineage: Bacteria > Bacillota > Clostridia > Oscillospirales > Acutalibacteraceae > JAVBNA01. Next base: position 3,365 of record JAVBNA010000026.1, read on the forward strand.
TATGAAAAAATGATGGACCGCGGCCCGGGACGGGTCTCCCCCCTCCTCGTGCCCATGATCATCTCTAACATCCTGCCGGGCACGATCGCGATCCGCTTCCACGCGACCGGCCCTTGTCACAACATGGTCACCGCCTGCGCCACCGGCACAAACTGCATCGGCGAAGGCTTCCGGCTGATCAAGCTGGGCAAGGCCGACGCGGTCATCGCCGGCGGGGCTGAAGCGCCCATCACCAAGCTCGCGGTCGCGGGCTTCACCTCCATGACGGCGCTGTCCACCAAAAATGACGTAAGCCGCGTCTCCACCCCCTTTGACAGAAACCGCGACGGGTTTGTGATGGGCGAGGGCGCGGGCATTCTTGTGCTTGAGGAGCTTGAGCACGCAAAAGCGCGCGGCGCGAGCATTCTGGCTGAGATCGTCGGCTACGGTTCGACCTGCGACGCCTACCACATCACCTCCCCCGACCCCGAGGGCACGGGCGCGGAGCGCGCCATGTGCGAGGCGATGGATGAAGCGGGCGTAAGCCCGGAGGAGATCAGCTATATCAACGCCCACGGCACCGGCACGCCCTACAACGACCTGTTTGAGACGCGGGCAATTGAACGCGCCTTCGGCGACGCCGCCAAAAACGTGCCCATCAGCTCCACCAAGGGCATGACCGGGCATTTGCTGGGCGCGGCGGGCGCGGTGGAGGCCATCGTGTGCGTCGGCGCGCTGCGTGAGGGCTACATCCCCCACACGCTCGGCCTGACCGACCCCGATCCCGCGCTGACGCTTGATTATGTCCCAGGCGCGGGACGTCATGTGCCGCTGCGCTACGCGATGAGTAATTCCCTCGGTTTCGGCGGGCACAACGCCACGCTGCTGTTTAAGAAATATGAAGATTAGGAGCGCATAACCATGGATTTAAAACTGATATCCGACCTGATCGACCGGGTCAACGCCTCCAGACTTCGGAGCTTTGAGATTGAGGAGGGCAACCTGCGCATCAGGATGGAAAACGCTTTTGCCGAGCCCGCAGCGGCGCAGCCGATATTCGCGGCGGTGCCTGTCTCCGCGCCCGCGGCCGCACCCGCTGCCACCCCTGAGCCCGCGCAGCCTGCCGCCGAAAACGACGACAGCTTTGTCTACGTCACCGCACCGCTCGTCGGCGTATTCTGCCCGCTCGAAAACTGCGGCAAGACCGCTCTTGCGCCCGGCGACCGCATCACCAAAAAGCAGGTTGTGTGCGCAATTGAGGCGATGAAGCTGCTTAACGAGGTGGAGAGCGACGCCGAGGGCGAGTACGTGGAAACGCTCGTACAGGCGGGCGACCAGGTGGAATTCGGACAGCCCATCATCAAGCTGAAAAAATAGGAAGGTCTAAAGATATGCTGAATCAGGAACAAATTAAGGAAATTATTCCCCACCGCGCCCCCTTTCTGCTGGTCGACGAGGTGACCGAGCTGGAGCCGGGCGTGCGCGCCGTGGGAAAGCTTTTTCTCGCCCCTGACAATCCCGTTTTCAAAGGACATTTCCCCGGTAACCCTGTGTTTCCGGGGGTTTTAATGGTGGAAGCGCTCGCGCAGGTCGGCGCGATCATCGTGCTCTCGCTGCCTGAACACAAGGGTAAAATCGGGCTGCTGGGCGGCCTGAAAAAAGCGCGCTTCCGCCGGGTGGTTGTGCCGGGTGAAACGCTGACGCTTGAGGTAGAGCTCAGCAAGGTGCGCGGCCCGATGGGCGTCGGCATGGCCAGGGCGCACGTGAACGGTGAGCTGGCCTGTACGGGCGAGATTACGTTTGCGATTAAATAAGGTTCGTATCCTTTTCAAAGGAGTTTAATTCAATATGTTTAAAAAGGTTTTAATCGCCAACCGGGGCGAGATCGCCGTACGCATCATCCGGGCGTGCAAGGAGCTGGGCATCGCGACCGTGGCTGTGGTCTCCACCGCCGACCGGGACAGCCTGCACTCCTATCTCGCCGACGAGACCGTGTGCATCGGCGCCCCCTCCGCACAGGACAGCTATCTGAACTTTCAGCAGATTTTAAGCGCCGCCCTGCTCAAGGGCGCCGACGCGATTCACCCCGGCTTCGGCTTCCTGTCTGAAAACGCGGAATTTGCCGAGACCTGCCGCCGGTGCGACATCGAGTTTGTCGGCCCGTCGGCTCAGTCCATCCGCCTGCTGGGTGACAAGGCGCAGGCCAAGGCCACCGCCAAAGCCTGCGGGCTGCCCACCATTCCCGGTTCGGACGGGGAATTGGAGACCTTTGAAGAGATTGTCGCCTGCGCGAAAACTGTTGGCTACCCCCTTCTGATCAAGGCCTCGGCGGGCGGCGGCGGGCGCGGTATCCGGCGCGTTGACCGCGAGGAGGAGCTCCGCGACGCCTATGACGCGGCGCGTACAGAAGCGCAGGCTTGCTTCGGCTCGCCCGGCGTCTATGTGGAAAAGCTTCTTTTGTCCACGCGGCACATTGAATTCCAGGTGATTGCTGACCGCTTCGGCAGCACGGTGCACTTAGGTGAGCGCGACTGCTCGCTGCAGCGCCGCCGTCAGAAGGTGCTTGAGGAATCGCCCAGCGCGGCGCTGACGCCTGCGCTGCGGGCGCGCATGGGCGCTGACGCCGTGAGGTGCGCCAAAGCGGTAAATTACCTCAACACCGGCACGGTGGAATATTTGCTCGACGGCGAGGGAAACTACTATTTCATGGAGATGAACACCCGCATTCAGGTCGAGCACCCCGTGACCGAAATGGTCACCCAGCTGGATCTGGTCAAGGAGCAGCTGCGCATCGCGGCGGGCAAACCCCTCTCCTTTTCACAGGAGGACGTGGTCATCCGCGGGCACGCGATCGAGTGCCGCATCAACGCCGAGGATCCTGCCCGCAACTTCGCCCCCTGCACGGGAACCGTGGACATCCTGCATATTCCGGGCGGCGGCGGCGTACGCTTTGACAGCGCCATCTATCAGGGCTACAAGCTGCCGGTGCACTATGACAGCATGATCGGCAAGCTGATCGTCTGGGGGCGCGACCGGACGGAAGCCATCGCGCGCATGAAATCGGCGCTGTCCGAAATGATCGTTGACGGCGTCACCACCAACATCGGCTTTGACCGGCGGCTGCTTAGCGCACAGGAATTTGTCAGCGGCCGCTATGACACCGACACCGTAGCACGCATTTTGGAGGAAGAATCATGAACATCAGCGACCTGTTCAAGAGCAACAAAATCGAGGAGCTGCCTCCCGAGAGCGACGTGGACGTCCCCGCGCCTGCGCCGCGCAAGGAGGTTCCCGACAAAATGTGGATCAAGTGCCCCGGCTGCCGCCGTTCGATTCTGGACACGCAGCTGGCGCGCACAAAATATAAGGTCTGCCCCATCTGTCAGCACCACTTCCGGCTGTCGGCGGAGGAGCGCATTGAGATGCTGTGCGACTTCGGCAGCTTTGAAAAGTTCGACTGGGACATCCCCCAGGCTGATCCGCTTCGGTTTCCCGGCTACCGCGAGAAGCTCGCAAAAATCGCCGAGGACACCGGCACGGAGGAGGCGGTGCTGTGCGGCATCGGCGCCATCGGCGGGCAAAAAGCCGTGCTGTGCGTGATGGATTCTAACTTCTTCATGGGCAGCATGGGCAGCTATGTCGGCGAGGCGGTGACACGCGGCGTCGAGGAGGCGACAAAGCGCGGGCTTCCCATTGTCATTTTCACCTGTTCGGGCGGCGCGCGCATGCAGGAGGGCATTGTCTCCCTCATGCAGATGGCCAAGGTCAGCGGCGCGCTGGAGCGCCACAGCTGGGCGGGGCTTCTCTATCTCACCGTGCTGACCGACCCGACCACCGGCGGCGTCACGGCGAGCTTTGCCATGCTGGGCGACATTATCATCGCCGAGAGGGGCGCTTTGATCGGCTTTGCGGGCAAGCGCGTGATTGAGCAGACCATCAAACAGAAGCTGCCCGCCGATTTTCAGTCGGCAGAGTTCGCGCTTGAGCACGGCTTTGTGGACATTGTCGCAGAACGCAAGGATCTGCGGGAGCTTTTGGAGCGGCTGCTGCGCCTGCACACCATGGACTTAAAGCAGCTCGGCGGAAGGGAGGGGTAACCGATGACGAAAAACGCATGGGATATCGTGGGCATTGCGCGCGACATGGAGCGCCCGACTGCGATGTATTACATCGAGCAGATCTTTGAGGATTTCACCGAGCTGCACGGCGACCGGGGCTATCGCGACGACCCCTCGATCGTGGGCGGCGTCGCCCTTCTGAACGGGCGTCCGGTCACGGTTATCGCCGAGGAAAAGGGCGTCGACCTCGCCGACCGCACCAAACGCAACTTCGGCTCCCCCCACCCGGAGGGCTACCGCAAGGCGATCCGGCTGATGCAGCAGGCGGAGAAATTTCACCGCCCGGTCGTGTGCCTTGTGGACACACAGGGCGCCTACTGCGGCATCGGCGCGGAGGAGCGCGGGCAGGGCGAGGCAATCGCACGCAATTTGAAGGAAATGATGACGCTTAAAACCCCCATCGTCTCGGCCATTCTGAGCGAGGGCGGCAGCGGCGGCGCGCTTGCATTGGCGGTTGCCGACCAGGTGTGCATGCTGGAAAACGCGGTGTACTCGATCCTGTCTCCCGAGGGCTTTGCCGCGATTTTGTATAAGGATTCCTCCCTGGCCTCCGAGGCGGCGCAGATTATGAAAATCACTGCGCCTGACCTGCGGGGACTGGGCATCATCGAGGAGATCATCAAGGAACCGCCGGGCGGCGCACAGCGCAACCGGCCCTACACCGCGCGGTCGCTCAAGAAATATTTGACCGCCGCCGTCGAAAACCTGGTGTCTGTGGACACGGACACCCTTCTTAGCAAAAGGTATGAACGATTCAGAAAGTTCTGACATAAACACAGGAGGCAGGAAAAACAGGTTCCTGCCTCCTGTGTTCTTGCTATCTGCGGGAAGATGGATTATAATAAGTAGAAATGTTTAGAAAAGGAAGTACATGCACATGGCACTGCTGGGCGTCAGCAATTTGAAAAAAGCATACGGTGCCGATGCGATTTTCGAGGACGTCTCCTTCGAAGTGGGCAACGGCGAGCACATCGGTCTGGTGGGCGTCAACGGCTCGGGCAAGACCACGCTCTTTAAGCTTCTGGTCGGCCTGGAGCAGTCGGACGGCGGGGCGCTCTACAAAAGCGCGTCGCTGCGCATCGGCTATATGGAGCAGCATGTGCTGCGCGGGGAGTCCGTCACCGCCTATGACGAGGCGTTGACCGTGTTCGCGCCTCTCATTCGCATGGAGGAGGAGCTGGAGACGCTGCACGCCGCTTTGGCAGGTGCGCCCGGCAATCTCACCGCGCTCATTGAGCGGCAAACTTACTTAAACGACACCTACACCCGCGACGGAGGGCTGACCTACAAAAGCCGCGCACGGGCAGCGCTTCTGGGACTGGGGTTTTCGGAGGACGAACTTTCAAAGCCGGTGGGCGTGCTCAGCGGCGGGCAAAAGGCCAAGGTGCAGCTGGCCAAGATGCTGCTCAGTGATTCGACGCTGCTGCTGCTTGACGAACCGACCAACCATCTGGACATCGCATCGGTCGAGTGGCTGGAGGACTATCTGCGCGCCTACAGCGGCGCCTATCTGGTTGTCTCCCATGACCGGTATTTCCTCGACCGGGTGACCGCCCGCACCTTCGAGCTCGAGCACGGGAAAATGATCATCTACACCGGCAACTACTCTGAATTTCTTCTCAAGAAAGAGGCGCTCCAAAAGGACGCCCAAAAAAAATATACGACCACCCGCCGGGAGATTGCCCGCATCGAGGGCATCATCGCCCAGCAGCGGCAGTGGAACCGTGAACGCAACATCCGCATGGCGGAGAGCAAGCAAAAGGAGATCGACCGGCTGGCGCGCGACCTGGAAAAGCCGGACGAAGCTCCCGAGGGTATCCAGTTTTCCTTTGGTGTCCGGCGCACGGGCGGCAACGACGTTTTAACCGCCGAGAGGATCTCCCTTTCCTTTGACGCACCGCTTTTCCGTGACGCCTCCCTGCACCTCAAGCGGGGAGAGCGCGTTTTTCTGATCGGGCCCAACGGCTGCGGCAAGACCTCCCTGCTTAAAACCATTTTGGGTCAGTATACGCCCGACGGCGGCGAGGTACACTTCGGCGCGGGCGTGGAGACCGGATACTACGACCAGATCCAGTCGGGATTACACATGGATAAGACGGTGATCGACGAGGTGTGGGACAAATACCCCCGCATGACACAGACCGAAATCCGAAACGCCCTCGCGGTTTTCCTGTTCAAGGGCGACGATGTGTTCAAGCGCATGTCCGACCTGAGCGGCGGAGAGCGCGCCCGCGTGCTGCTGCTGACGCTCATGCTCTCGAAGGCCAACTTTCTGCTCATGGACGAACCGACCAACCACCTTGACATCACCTCCCGCGAAGCGCTCGAGGGGGCGCTCATGGGCTATGAGGGCACGCTTTTTGTCGTGTCCCACGACCGCTATCTCATCAATAAAATGGCCGACCGGCTGTACTGTCTGGAGAAGGGTTCGCTGACCGAGTATCAGGGCAACTACGACTATTATCTCGCCCGCGTACACCCCGACGCGCCCGCAGAGGAAAAGAAGGCGGCGCCCAAGCCGAACGCCTATAAGGAGCGCAAGCTGGCCGAAGCCGAGCTGCGCAAAAAACGCAGCCGCCTGAAAAAAAATGAAGAGGAAATTGAGGCGGCGGAGGAAGCGATCCGGAGCATTGAGGAGCAGCTTTCGCTCGAAGCGGTGGCGTGTGACTATGAAAAAACGCTCGCCCTGACCGATGAGCTTCATGAACAAACACAGCGGCACGAGGAGCTGTTCGCCGAATGGGCGCAGCTGAGCGAGGAACTGGAGGAAGCCCGCACAACATAAAAAAAGAGGAGCTCCTACCCGAAAGCAAAAGCGGCAGGAGAGGAGGGTCTATACAGGCAGAAAGCGTGTACGGAAGCCCGCACAACACAAAAAAGAAGAGCTCCTGCCCGAAAGCAAAAGCTCTTTTCTTTGTATGTTCTTTATTCGGCCGCTTCAAACTCCTTGAGCTTCTGGCAAAAGGTGTTTGTGCTTTCCCCGCAGGACGCCGCCAGCGTGATCGGCTTGGACAGATCCAGGCTGAAAATCCCCATAATGGATTTCGCGTCCACGGTGTACCGCCCCGAGCTGAGTTCAATTTCAAAATCAAACCCGTTGGCAATCTGGACAAATCGTTTTACGTCCTCAATATTATTGAGCGTGATTTTTGCAGTAAGCATCGAAACATGCGCCTCCATATGTTTTAATCCTTGTCATAGTTCTCTTGTGCGTCTCTTAAATATAGCAGTCTTTTGCACGCGGGTCAAGAGCAAAAACATGACAAAATCAGGTTGTTTTTACCTTTTTTTTATGCGTTTTTATGGTTTGGATATTTTTACATTTTTTCTATTTTTTGTTTTGGATGGATAATCGAATGAAAGTTTATATGATTACACTGGGCTGTAAGGTCAATCAATACGAATCGCAGGTCATGCTCGCGGCGCTTCTCGAAAACGGGTATACGGCGGCGGGGACGCTCGAGGAGGCCGACGTGGTCGTGGTCAATTCCTGCACGGTCACCGCCCAGAGCGACCAGAAGGTGCGGCAGTCACTGCGCCGTGCCCGCCGGGCTGCGCCCTCGGCCGTCATCGTGCTGACCGGCTGTATGACGCAGGCTTTCCCCGATGTGCGGGAACAGCTTCCCGAGGCGGACATCTTCCTCGGAAACCGCTGCCGCGCCGACCTGCTGCCCGCGCTGTCTGCCTTTTTTACAACACGCCAGCCTGTGGTGCGCATCGAGCCGCACGAGTCGAGCGACGCGTTTGAGAGCATGCACATCGGTGCGTTTCACGAGCGCACCCGCGCTTTCCTGAAAATTGAGGACGGCTGCAATCGCTTTTGCTCCTACTGCATCATCCCCACCGCGCGCGGACGCGTGCGGTCGAAGCCCCTCCCCCAGCTCAAGGAGGAGCTTGACGCTCTGGCGGCGGCGGGCTACCGCGAGGTGGTGCTCGTGGGCATTAACCTTTCTGCCTACGGGCAGGATCTCGGATGCGGCTTGTGTGACGCGGTGGAGGCCGCCTGTCAGACCGGGGGCATCGCCCGCGTCCGGCTGGGCTCTCTTGAGCCCGACCACATAGACGACGCGGTCATTACACGGCTCGCCGCGCAGGACAAGCTGTGCCCGCAGTTCCACCTGTCGCTTCAAAGCGGGTGTGACTCGACGCTTGGGCGCATGAACCGGCACTACACCGCCAGCGAATACCGGCGCATCGCAGACGCCCTGTGCGCGCGGTTTCCCGATTGCTCCCTGACCACCGATGTGATGGTAGGATTCCCCGGCGAGGATGAGACCGAATTTGAGGCATCGCTCTGCTTTGTGGAGAGCATCGGCTTTTCGAAGGCGCATGTCTTTGCCTACTCCCGGCGTCCCGGCACCCGCGCGGCGGATATGCCCGGACAGGTATCCCGCCGTGACAAGGAGATGCGCAGCAAGCGCATGAGCGCGGCGGCCGACAAGATTCGCACGGCGTTTTATGCGGCACAGACCGGAAGGTGCTTCCCGGTGCTCTTTGAAACTGCCCTTCCTGACGGCACCGTCGAAGGGTACACCCCCCATTATATCCCCGTGCGGGTACCGGGAAACGATACGCTGTGCGGACAGATTCTGAACACGGAACTGACCGGCTGTTTGAAGGATCATTGCGTGGGTAAACTTGAGGAGGCATTGTCATGAAGAACAAGACGCGGGCGTTTACCAAGGCTGAAAAGGGCTGGATTCTGTACGACTGGGCCAACTCGGTCTACGCGACCAACATCATGGCGGCCATCTTCCCCATCTATTTCACCTCGGTCTGCGCCGGCAGCGGCGCCTCGGGCGACGTATGGTGGGGCTACGGCACCTCTGCCGCCACGCTGATCATGGCGCTTCTCGCGCCGACCCTCGGTGCCTTCGGCGACTACAAAGGCATGAAGAAAAAGCTGTTTTCCGCCTTTCTGATCATAGGCGTGCTGTTCACGCTGAGCATGGCGTTGTTCGACAACTGGCAGATGATGCTGGTGGGCTATGTGCTCTCGCACATCGGCTTTCTGGGCTCGTGCCTGTTCTACGACTCCTTCCTGACCGACATCACCACGCCCGAGCGCATGGATCGGGTTTCCTCGTGGGGCTTTGCCATGGGGTACATCGGCGGCAGCACCATCCCCTTTGTCCTATCCATCGCGGTCATCATGATGGCGGACACGATCGGAATTACCGATGCCGCCGCGGTTAAATTCAGCGTTGTGCTGACCGCCGTATGGTGGTCGGTGTTCAGCATTCCCATGCTGCGCCGCGTCAGTCAGAAGCATTTTATAGAAAAAAGACCGGGCAACCTTGCGGCGCAGAGCTTCCAGAACCTCTGGCGAACCATGAAGGATATTTTCAGAAACAAGCGCATTTTTATCTTTGCGCTGGCCTACTTCTTCTATATCGACGGCGTCAATACGATCATCAGCCTTGCGACCGCCTACGGCTCCACGCTGGGTCTGGATTCCACCGGCATGATTTTGGCGCTTCTTGTCACGCAGCTTGTGGCGGTGCCCTTCTCCCTTATGTTCAGCAGATTCGCGGAAAAAATCGGAGCCATTAAAATGATCAGCGCCGCGATCGGCATCTACTGCCTGATCTGCGTTGTGGGCTTTTTCATGGGCAGCAGCATTGAGCCCCACCAGCAGGCCTTTTCGGACGCGGTGGATTCGAAGATGGTTGTGTACAACGTCAAAAGCACCGACGGTTTTCAGCGGACCGAGCTGTATCGGGAGCTGATCTCCGACGTCAAAACCAACATTTTGCCCCGTGAGGAACGTGATCAGGCACTGGTCAATATGGTCGCGGGGTACACCGCCCGCTATGAGGCGACAGGCGTCAGCCCATCACAGGCCCAAGCCGAGCTTGGGAAAATGATTCCTGCCCTGCTGGAGGTCGTGACCGACAGGTCTCTCACCGATCCCTTTGAGGCCGCCCGGCAGCTGTCCACCCTGCTGTTCTGGGCGATGGCGGTGCTGGTCGGCACGGTGCAGGGCGGCATTCAGGCGCTCTCGCGCTCCTTCTTCGGCAAGCTTGTGCCGCCTGCCAAGTCGAGCGAATACTTCGGCTTCTTTGACATTTTCGGTAAATTTGCCGCCGTTGTCGGGCCGCTGCTCTATTCCAGCCTGGTGATCCTCACCGGACGTTCGTCCATCGGCATCCTGAGCGTTGCATTCCTGTTTATGGCGGGCGGGCTGGTGCTCTTCCTCGGACGCAGGCGGCTGCGCACGGAAGGAGAGTCACAGTGACCGGAGACCAAAACCGCGCACGGGAGTTTCAAACACGTCTGCTCGGCTGGTATCACGCGCACAAGCGCGACCTGCCCTGGAGGCGCTCCACAGACCCCTACGCCATCTGGATCAGCGAGATCATGGCTCAGCAGACCCGCATCACCGCCCTGCTGCCCTACTATGAGCGTTTTATGGCGCGCTTCCCCGACGTGCGCTCCCTGGCGGCCGCCGACGAGCAGGAGGTGCTGGCGGCGTGGGCGGGGCTGGGCTATTACTCCCGCGCCCGCAGCCTGCACAGGGCGGCCAGACAGGTCGTGGCAGCGTATGACGGCACGCTGCCCTGTGACGAAGCGGCGCTGCGCACACTGCCCGGCATCGGGGCGTACACCGCGGGCGCCATCATGAGTATTGCGTTCGGCGTACCCGCTGCTGCGGTGGACGGCAATGTTCTGCGCGTCTACGCCCGCGTGCAGCACGACCGGCAGGACATCTCCACCCCGAAGGCCAAAGCTGATGCCGCCGCCTTCGTGGACGCCTGCATGTCCGCAGACGAGCCGGGCTGCTTTACGCAGGCGCTCATGGAGCTTGGCGCGCTTGTATGCCTGCCGGGGAATCCGCAGTGCCTACTCTGCCCCGTACAGCCGCTCTGCCGCGCGTTTGAAGCGGGCGAGCAGGCTTCCCTGCCCCACAAGCCGCCCAAAAAAGAGAAAAAGCAAAAGGACGTCACCGTCCTTTTGCTTTTCAATACAGAAAACCGGGTGCTCATGCGCCGCCGGACACAGCCTCTTTTGCGCGGCATGTGGGAGTTTGTGACCCTGGAGCGTGCCATGAGCGAAGCCGATGTCGTAAGTTTTCTGTCCGAAAAAGGCGTGCCGAACGCGGCCGCCGAAGAGGTCGGCGCGCGGGAGCATGTTTTTACCCACATCATCTGGCATATGCGCGGATACCGATGTGCGGTCCCGGCGGCGTTTTCCCTGCCTGAGCATGTGTGGGTCGGGGTTGATGATTTGCTTGAGCTGGCACTGCCCGCCGCATTTAAGGGCTTTTCCGATGCGCTGGCTCCAGGACTGCCCGCCGTCTCACAGGACGTGTGAGACGGCGGCACAGCGCGCGGTGCGCCCCAAAAGGAAAGCACGCGAGGATATCCTCGCGTGCTTTCCTTTTGGGGCGGCAGCCCTTGGAGCGGCGCATCCAGACACAGCCCCTACTTGGTAACCAGAAGTGAAATCGCCCGCTTATGCACGCCGATCTCCACCGGCAGCTTGTCTTCAAACAGCTCGCCGTCGATGTCCAGAGGGATGTCGTCACAGTCCTCCCCTGAAATGGTCAGCCTTTTCACCTGCTTGTAAATCATATGAGGCGGATTCTCCTTGCGCAGGGTATACCACAGGATGCGTAAGGCAAACTGCGGCAGGTTGGCCTTGCGCACGACAAACAGGTCAAGCTTGCCGTCATTTAAGCTTGCGTTGGGCGCAAGCCCCGCGTAGCCGCCCGCCTGGCCGCTGTTGGTCAGGGTAAAAAACAGTACGTCCTCGGTGACGGCTTCGCCGTCACTGTCAAAGGTCAGGCGGAAGCTCGACGAAAAACCGGTCTTGCAGTCCTTGAGCGCCTGGAAATAATAGGCCATGCGCCCCCACCGTGCCTTGACCTTCTGGCCGACGGCATGGGGGATGTGCATGAACATACCGCCGCAGAAGACGTTGATGAAATACTGCTCCCCCGCCCGGCCGATGTCAATCCTCTTCGTGGTAAACTCCTCGACCGCCTTGCAGAATTGCGCCGGCGAAACCGGGATTTTCGCAAAACCGGCAAAGTCGTTTGACGTCCCCGCGGGCAGGATGGCAAGGGTGATGCTCTCACCCGTCTCCATCAGGCCGCAGATCACCTCATTGATCGTCCCGTCGCCGCCCACCGCCACCACGAGATCCCAATCGGCCGCCTTGAGCGTTTTGGCCTCCTGATGAGCGTCGTGCTTGGCGGATGTCAGAAAATACTCCACCTTGTCGGCAAGCTGCCGCTTTTGCAGCAGATCCCCCACCCCGCGGGCGCGCCGCTGAAAGCGCTTGTTGCCCGAGATGGGGTTGATGATGAACTTGATCTTCATATCGGTCACATCCTCTTTTTAGAGCGCTGATCCCAGCCCGGCCTGCTTGCGGGCCGCCTCAATAAAACCCTTGAAGAGGGGATGGGGGCGGTTAGGCCTGGATTTGAATTCTGGATGGAACTGTACCGCCGTATACCAGGGATGGCTGGGCAGCTCGACCATTTCCACGATATGCCCGTCGGGTGACATGCCCGCCAGCAGGAGGCCCTTTTCCTCAAGCAGGTCACGGTAATCATTGTTGACCTCATAGCGGTGGCGGTGGCGTTCGCTGATCTCATCGGCGCCGTACAGGGCGCGGGCGCGCGAAGCCTCGTGAAGGAGGCAGGGATACCGTCCCAGGCGCATAGTGCCGCCCAGTGCGGAGACGTCCTTCTGGTCGGGCATCAGGTCAATGACTGGATAGGCGCAGTCAGGGTCAATCTCGGCGCTGTGTGCGCCGCCGAGCCCCGCCACGTTGCGGCAGAATTCCACAATGGAGAGCTGCATGCCCAGGCAAATGCCCAAAAACGGGACGTTATTTTCGCGCGCATAGCGGATGGCGGCTATTTTCCCGTCGATGCCGCGGACACCGAAGCCCCCGGGCACAAGCACGCCCGACACGCCGCGGAGCATGTCGGAGACGTTGTCGTCATCGAGCCTTTCCGAATCCACCCAGCGGATCTCCACGTCAACGTTGTTGGCGATGCCGCCGTGGGTGAGCGCCTCGGCAATGCTCAAATAGGAGTCGCGCAGGGCGGTGTACTTACCCACCATCGCAATGGTCACTTTATCTTTGAGCGCCATCGCGGCGCTGCACATATTTTCCCATTCGCTTACGTCGCTCTCGCGCTCGGGCAGCCCAAGCTTCTGACAGACAATGGTGTCGAGCCCCTCCTTTTTGAGGGCGAGCGGCACGCTGTACAGCAGCGGCAGGTCGAGGTTCTGGATCACGCACTTTTCCTGCACATTGCAGAAAAGGGCAATTTTTTTGCGGTGTTCCTCCGCGATGTGCTGTTCGGCGCGCAGGACGATGATGTCAGGTTGAATCCCGATGCTCAGAAGCTCCTTAACGCTGTGCTGGGTGGGCTTGGTCTTATGCTCATGCGACGATGCGAGATAGGGCACCAGCGTCACATGGATAAACAGGCAGTTCTGACGGCCCACGTCGGAGGAAAACTGACGGATGGCCTCGAGGTAGGGCTGCGATTCGATGTCGCCCACCGTTCCGCCGATCTCCACCAGCGCAACGTCCACATGCTCCTTGCCCGCAAAAATGCGCCCCTTGATCTCGTTGGTGATGTGGGGGATCACCTGCACCGTGCCGCCGCCGAAGTCTCCGTTGCGCTCCTGGGTAATCACGTTCCAGTATATTTTGCCTGAGGTGTAGTTGCTGTTGCGCGTGAGGTTTTCGTCGATGAACCGCTCGTAATGCCCGAGATCCAGATCGGTCTCAGCCCCGTCGTCGGTGACAAACACCTCCCCGTGCTGAATGGGGTTCATCGTCCCGGGATCCATATTGAGATAGGGGTCAAACTTCTGCATGGTCACACGCAGATCGCGCCCCTTCAGCAATCTGCCCAGAGACGCGGCCGTGATCCCTTTGCCAAGCCCTGAAACAACGCCGCCCGTCACAAAAATATATTTTGTCGCCATCTTTACCTGCTCCTTTAATTTTCAATCGGTCCCACAAACGAAAAATCGGCCCGTTTCGACCGATTGAACATAACATATAAATTATAGACTTTTGCACAAATAATGTCAATCCAAAATTCGCGTCTGTTTGGATGGTTTTTTTATCCGGACAGGCGCTGTTCTAACAAACCTTTTTGCCCAATACACTGTAAGCAGGAGGGATTGCTATGACACTGGCCCTGATCGTTACCTGCGCCATCCTGGTGGAAGCCCTGACCGAGTACCTGGGAAAGCTTCTGCCGGAGAAGATCCGGCAGCCTGTTCCCACCCAGCTGGTCGCCGTGTTCATCGGCATCGTCGTGTGCACCGCCGCCGGCGCGGACATTTTCCCGCTGCTGGGCATCCCGCTGTCGGTGCCCTTTCTGGGGGCGGCGCTGACCGGTATTCTTGTCAGCCGCGGCGCCAACTTCGTCCACGACCTGTTTAAATCCTTTGACAAAAGCCAGGGCAAGTAAAAAAAGGCGGGAAGAACTGAGGATTTCTTCCCGCCTTTGGCTTCTGCGAAGGCTTATTAGTTGCAGGATACATTATAGTCTAAAAAGTATGTTTTGTCTTGTCTCTACAAAATCGAAAAACGTAATGGTTCGAATTTATACATACTGGATAATCTATTGTTTTTAGGCTTTATTGTGATATTTTTTCCTCCCACAGAAATGGAGCCATATCGGAAAATAAACTCATCTCGTGTCATGCTTTTATTGGCACAAAACTCTTGTATCTTATTTCCATCTGTACCTCCTTGCAAGTCCATTATATATAAGGTAGTAAATAATCGCAAATGTGCAAATTTATATGCCGCCCATCTGACATAAAGGCGGCATATCATAGTTTTGTCATATTCAATTTATCCATATCGAGAGAATAAAAAGGATGGGCGGTCACATATCACAACAGTTCAATTCACCTGAAAATGTATCAATTTTTCGCCCGTTTTTCCCTTGATTTTTCCCTCACCAGCTTTAATGAACCCATAAAAACGCTATAATAAGTAATGAAATCCAACAACGAAGTCGTTAGTGGAAAACCGCATGAAATCAGGGTTTTTGCGTTACGACACAGCGGGATATAACACTTGGTAAAAGACTGCAAAACGGTGTCACGGGAATATAAAAACCATTCACAAATGAATTGTAACATGTCCCATGGAGGATGTTTACTATGCCGTCACACGCGCATCAGCCGCGGCGAAAACTTCCTTCATGACTTGTTTGGAACCTTCGACACAAGCAAGCGCAAGTAAAAAAAATCGGGAAAAACTGGGATTTCTTCCCGACTTTGGCTTCTGCGAGGGCTTATTTATTATCCTCTATTAGACCAATTACGCCCAGAATGATTCCACCGAGAAACAAACCTATTCCCACAAACGGAAGAGCCCTTATCAGGTCACCCCACATTTCTGCGCCAATTACAGACTGCGTTGTTAATAATATTCCTCCCAATAATAATGCGCTGCCAAAAATTACTTTTTTCATTTTCATATGTCTCCACCATCATTATTTTCAATACGGTTCGTAAACTGAGTATTAAAAGCCCCCCTCCGTGAGAAATGTTTCTACTGCGCCGTTACGCGCATCAGCCGCGCCTCATAGGGCGCCATTTCAAGCCCGTTCGCCAACAGCAGCTCCTCGCCGCTTATGAGGTCAAGCCCTGTCTGGTACCCCGTAAACCGAGCGGTGTGGGCACGGTCGGCCAGGTTGACGCTCAGCAGCACGCGCTCGCTGTCCCTGTGACGCTCAAAGACAAGCTGCTCGTTGGTCAGGTAGACCTTTTTGTAGCCCCCCTCGCACAGCGCGGGAGAGGCGCGGCGGATGTGCGCAAGCTTTGCAATCCATTGTGCAAGCGCATTCCACTGGATGTCCCGCTCGCCGAGCGCGGGGCGCAGCGCCAGGTCGGCGTTCTCGCCGTGTCCCTTTTCACCCCCAATGCCCCACTCGCTGCCGTAATAAATCGCCGGGATGCCCGGCATGGCAAACAAAATCGCGTAGCACAGGGGCAGGTGGCGCTCACTTACAAGCTGGCTCGCGAGACGGGGCACATCGTGATTGTCCACAAAGTTGTACAGGTGCAGGCTGTTGTACAGCGACCAGTCGTAGCCGCCGAACTGCCGCTCAAAGGCGTGGGCAATCTCGAAGAGGTTGGCCGCGTTAAAGCTGGAGAACAGCCCCTTATAGCACTCGTAGTTGGTCGCCGACTGCAAGAGCCCCGGACGGGCAATCGTGTTATAATCGCCGTGGATCATCTCCCCCACCATCCAGAAGTCGGGCCATTTGCTGCGGCAGAAGGCGGCCAGCTCGGACAGAAAGTTTTTGTCCATGCAGTAGGCGACGTCGAGACGCAGGCCGTCGATGCCGAATTCACTCACCCAGCTCTCCACGGCCGAAAACAGATGGTCGCGCACCGCCGGACAGGAGAGATTGAGCCGCACGAGGTCGTAGTTTCCCTCCCAGCCCTCGTAGAAAAATCCGTCGTTGTAGGCGCTGTTGCCGTCAAAGCGCAGATGAAACCAGTCCCGGTAGGGGGACTGCTCCCTTTTTTCACGCACGTCACGGAACGCCCAGAAATCGCGACCGACGTGGTTAAACACACCGTCCACAACCACATGGATGTTCTTTTCGTGCAGCGCCGCGCACAGCGACGCGAAGTCCCCGTTGTCGCCCAACCGCTGGTCAATTTTTGTGTAGTCGGCGGTGTCATAGCCGTGACGGGTGGATTCAAACAACGGCCCGAAATAGACCGCGTTGACACCCAGCCGCTCCAGATGGGGGATCCAGCCGTGCAGCCCCCCGAGACGATGTGCGGGCGGACGGTCAAAGTCGTTTTGCGGCTCGGCGCCGCAGCAGCCGAGCGGGTAAATATGATAAAAAACCGCATAATTGGCCCAAGAATTCAAAATGTATCCTCTCCCTTCAATTTTGATTATACCACAAAACCTGATAGGAAACACGCCGGTTTGGCTCTGACTGCCAAACCGGCGTATCGTATTTCTTTTCTACTATGTTTCAAACTGATGGATACAGCGGCGGTAACCGCTTCCCGGCAGTGTCCAATCGGGGAAAATCACGCTCTGGCTGCGCGCGGGCAGCCCGTCCGAACGGCCTAGCCGCTGGTAAACCGGGCTGGATTCAGCGTCGTTTCCGCCGAGATTATAGGGGGCAAACACATCCATTGCCACGCGCCACCCCTCGGGCGTGTCAGGCGTGATGACATGCTCATGCGCAAAAAAGCGGCAGGGGTATTTCAGCCGGTAGCTGAAATTGGTCGAAAGGTCGTTCAGGAAGGGTAGCGTGGAAGAATAGTCGAACTCTACCAGGAACACGTCGCCCGGGCACTCGGGACGAAGGGGCAGACTGAGACAGGCCTGCATAAGCGGGTATTCCTTACTGAAGCCGGGAACGCGGGTCAGCTGGATCATGTCCAAAAGATTTTTGCCCGCCCGGCCTTCCTGCTCGCCGATGTAATCGAGCGCGTCAACCCCGTTAACCCGCACAAAAAGCCCACAGAAAATCTGCTCCAGGAACTTCTTCTTTTGAAGCCCCTCATAGTTGAGCAGGGTGCGCTGTATAAAATAGCGGAACGGATTTCCGTCGGGCAGCACCAGATGGTTGCACTCCTCCACCCGGCGCGTATACCGGGCGGCGTCCTTTGTGATCGAGATGGTCTCCTTGCGCTTGCAGGAGTTGAAGTAGGGCTTTATCAGCTCGCTGCGCAGACGGGCGGCATAGGGGCGGTAAAAGGCGTTATAGTAAAGCCTTTTTCCCCCTTCGGGCACCCAGGCGGCCACCAGGCTCGCCTCAATGAGTTCGAGCTCCGCATCCGAAAAGCCGCTCTGCTCGATTTCCTCGCACAGCGCCTGCACGCTTCGCTTCTGCTCCGATACGGCGGGCGGCGCGGACGGTTCGGGAATCTCCTCGGGCGGTACGCTTGAATTGTAGTGCGCCTCGTTGTAGCACAGCGAAAAAAAGCTGACCAGCCGCGCCGACGCGCGTTTGACCTTCTGCGGGGTCAGCTGGGCATGCTGGGCGTCGCTCGCCACCTGCCAGCACAGCGAAGCAAGCTTGTCTGAAAGCCGGTACTCGCGGACAAGACCCTCGGCGTAGGCAGCAAAGGCGTCCAGCGTCGCCTGTGAGGATGACACGCTTTCCACCATGCCCCGCGCAAATCTTTCGGAGCTTTTGAGCGGACGCAGCTGTCCCGGTATGGTAGGAAGCCTCCCGTGGCGGATTTTAGAAATAGCGGCGTCCTGCACACCGAGTATATTAGCAAGTTCCTTGTTCATGATCCCCATTGGCGGGCGTGTCAGTGAAGTCAGAAACGACGGAAAATCAAAGATTTTTTTCTCCATGTCGCACCTCCCTTGCTATATTTTATCACAAAACCAATCACTATGGAATAATTATTCATAAAAAAACATAAAACCTGTATTTTCTGAACGGAACAAATGAATTCGCAAGGCGTATCGTTCTTTTGCGGTATTAAAATCAGAAATCTTTTGTTCATTCCGAGTATTTTTGACGTTGGCGGGGCAAAAAAGAACTGCTCAATTCATGTTCCAGCTTTCCTGATTCAGTCAGCTTTTTACCCGTCCCTTTTCCCCTGTCATTCCATACAGCCAGCGAAACAAAAAAGGCATGGCCAGCGTCAGCGCGAAAAGCATGGCCGCAAGGCCTAATGGAAAATCGGGCGCATGCAGGGGCTTTAGATTCTGTCCGGCGCCCTGGTTGCCGGTATTTCCTGGTGGCGGCTTCGCCCCGCCTCCGGGGGGATTTTGAACTTCCTCCAAATTTGCGGCCTTGCCACCTTTTTTTCTCAGGACGGTTATGATATACTTTTTCACAGAACGGTCGGGCGCCGTGACGGTGACCACCAGTCGGGTGGATTTCCCCTTCCCGCCGAGCGTTTCTCTGTTCACTTTGGCGACCGCCTGTGCTTCGGCGGTTTTGAGCGCCAGCTTGACACGCTCGGTCTCCGCGGACACCTCAAGCGTGTAGGAAAACACCTGCGGCGAAAAGGCGGGCACCAGACGCCCATTGTCCGGTGTCATGCGCCGCAGCAGGGCATTGCCCGAGGGCGGGCTTGTCACCGTGACCGCGCACTTCGCCGAGGATACCCCAAGCTGCTCCGCCTTCCCGTCCCCCATCCCCGTACACTGAACAAGGAACTGCACCTGTCCAGGGGAAGCCCCTTCCCGCACCGTGTAGGTGACCGAAAACAGAGCACCCTCATGAACCGGGCTTCCTCCGCCCTCGCGGTCACAATAGACCAGATAGGACACACCGCCCGCCGTGTGACAGGACAGCTCGGCCTTTCCCATCCCGGCCAGCGGCGTGATTTTCTTGAAGGTGAACCGGTCGGGGTCGGCCTGAATCTCCATATCAAAGCAGGACACCGACTTGAGAAGGCCGCCGACCGACACGAGAATTTCCACCTTTTGTCCGGCATATGCCGCCTCGGAAGAGGCTCGTGCGGACAGCACAGGCTGACTTTTCCCTCCCTGCGCCGCGGCGGGGACGCCCCACAGCGCGAAGAAAAATAGAAGCACCAATAAAAGCGCACACAGTGTTTTCCCTTTGCCCCTCACCTCGTTCACCTCTTTCGACAAGTTTCTACATTTTGTATCATAACGCCCCCAGGGAATAAATGGCAGGTTTTGTGCATTTATTTCACAGCCCGCCCGAAAAGAAAGGATGTTGACCCATGCCTGACCTCTGGAATGTTTCGATTGCCACCGTCACGACCGATTTGGAGACCTCCGCGTCCAAGCTGTGGGACGGGATTGTCGCGTGGTGGGGAAGCGCCCTGCCCGCTCTGATCAATGCCGCAATTGTGATCGCGCTGGGCTTCTGGCTGACGCGCATCCTCACAAACATCCTGCGCAAGGCGCTGAAACGCGGGAAGGGGGACGTCGGCGTCCAGCAGTTCACCGTGTCACTGGTCAATACGATCTTAAAAGGCCTTGTGCTGCTGACCGCACTGTCCAGTCTCGGCGTCAACGTCACCTCCATCGTGGCGGCGCTGGGCGCGGCCGGCGTGACCGCCGGCCTTGCCATCAAGGACAGCCTCGCCAATTTTGTCAGCGGCGTGACGCTCCTGTACACCCGTCCCTTCCGGGTGGGCGATTACATCAGCTTTGACGGAAACACGGGCACGGTGCAGGCCGTACAGCTCATGTCCACCACCATCTGTACACTGGAAAACAAGCGCATCGTCATTCCCAATGCCCACCTGACCTCACGGCCGGTAACCAACTTTACTGCCGAGGATCTCCGGCGGGCGGAGTTTGCGGTGACGGCGGCTTCCCATGACGACGCTGAACAGGCAATGTCCATTTTGGAGAGCGTGCTGAGCGAAAATGAAAAAACGAGCGCCCAGCCGCCGGTTCAGATCCTGATCACCGGGGTGGACAGGCAAGGCGTACATGTGTCGGCTTACGCCTGGTGTGACACGGAGGTGCTGAACCGCTATCAGCATGAAGTCTGGAAGAATGTTCAGGAAAAATTTGAAAAAGCAGGGCTTTTGTGGCCGCGTGACCGCGTGGACATAAATATTTTACAAAAAGCCAATCATTCCATGCCTGCGATTGATTGACTTCCTTGTATATTTCCTGTAAACTTAGGTAATTAGATGTATATAGTGTTTTTCAGTTTATGCGCCTGTTCACTCCACCACAAAGGGAGGTTTCAATATGTCATACCCACAAAATGAATACGGCCAAGGACATAGCGACGCCCTGGGACAAGCCCCCGCTCCCCCGCCGTCGGCCGAGCCCGAGATTACCTGTCAATGCCCCTCCTGCGCGGCCAGCCTGAGCGTTGCGGCGGAAAATGCCGAAAACATCAAGGTGCAGTGCATGGTGTGCGGCACAATTTTCTCGCCGCTGGGCGATGCGCCCGCGCCGCCGGTCGCCGCGCCGGGAAGCTACCGTCCCCAGGGCTTTGACGAGCCTGCGCCCCGAAGCTATGCGCCGCCTGCTTACACTCCGTCTCAGGCTCCGCCCCCGCAGGCGCCCGCCTATTCTCCCGACCCCTACCGTCCGAACATCAACCAGGGCGGTTTCCAGAGCGACCCCTACAGTGAATTTTATCCAAACGCCTATCCGGCGTCGGCACCCACGCCGCCGCCCCCGTCCCCCTATCCCGAGACGCCCTACACCTATCGTCCGCCGGCGCACGAGACCTATGCACCGCCTGCGGATCCCTATATGGAACAGCGGACTTCCGGGTATCGCCCGCCGGTCACCCCCGGCGGCTATGCGGAAAGCCCCTATTACAACGCCCCGCCCGCCTACCGCGGAGAGGGCTATCACGCGCCCGCGCCCTACGGCAGTGCTCCTGTGTCCTATCCACCTGTGCCGCCTGCGGATCCCTATTCTCCCGCACCGCCCGCCGACCCCTATCTGCGGACGCAGGCCTATGGCGGCTACGCGCCGCCCTACAGCCCCCCGGCCCGCCCTGCCGCGCCACCTGCGCCCATCGCGCCGCCCATGCCTATGACGCCGCCCGCACCGCAGGTTTTTTCCGCCGGGCAAGCGCCGGGCATTCAGCAGATGGCTGTCCGTAGCACCCCTGAGCCGGCCGCAGCGCCTGCTCCGCAGGCCGCACCGCCCGAATCCGAGCCGAAACCCGAACCCGCATCAAAGCCCCCTAAACCGGAGCCGGTACACGACCCCGTCGTCACCGAAAAACCCTCCGCCCTGTCCGACGAGGTCATCTCGCTGAGGAAAGCGGACAGCACCACCCGTGAGGCGCTGACCGGTTCCAAGGCGCCGGTGGAGGAGGTCAAGGGAGACGGCTCCACCGCCCAGGCCTTTAAGCTTGTCAAGTCGGAATACGACTACTATATGAAAAATGAAGAGCCCGAAATCAGAAAAAAGGGTTCCTTTTTTAAAATTTTATTATTTATGTTTCTGCCGTTGGTCGCGATCGGCTGGTCTGTGTGGAACATCTCCTCAAGGGAGAATCTGATCCTGTATGCCGCCGTCACCGTAGTCTGCTTTGTCATCTTCATCCTGGCGCTTGTGGCCTACAACCGCAACTGCCCGCACTGCGGGCGGTGGTCCGCGCTGGTTAAGGAGCACAAGGAGGATCAGTACGGCAAGTATGTCCAGCTTCAGTGCAAGCACTGTGACTACGCGCTGGAGGCACAGCGGTAAAACACAAAAGCTCACGTCCTCCTGAGACGTGAGCTTTTTCATCAGTCTTTGCCCATGGTGCGCGCGTAGTGGAAGATATACTGCTGTGCGACGCCCGCGATGTCGGACACCTCTCCGGGCAGTCTCTCGGGCAGAAACTGCGCCATCGCCCGCGCCATCCATACGTCCACCGGGAAAGCGGACAACCGATGGAAACCGTACAGCAGGGCGCATTCGGACACCTTGACGCCCACGCCGCGAATACGCCTGAGTTCCTCCCGCGCCTCGGCAAGCGGCGCGGTGCGGACACGCCCAAGATCCACCTCACCCCCTGAGACCAGCCGCGCCGCGTCGAGCAGGTAAGACGCGCGGAAGCCCGCCCGGATGGGCGCCAGCGCCTCCGCCTCCAGTCCCGCGAGCGCCTGCGGCGGCGGAAAGGCAAAGCTGTCCCCGCGTGGTTGCCCGAACAATGCGCACAGCCGCTCAATGATGCCGGTTATGCGCGGAATGTTGTTGTTTTGGGACACAATAAAGGAGATCAGCGCCTCCCAGGCGTCCTGACGCAGGATGCGGATGCCCGGCGCGTGGGCACAGGCCAGCCGTAAAAAGGGGTGGGCGGCGGACAGGCGCTCTTTGTATTCCTCATAATCAGCAGCCAGATCAAAATAGTCAAAAAAAGCGGTCTCGTCGAGCGGGACGTCCCCCCCGACACACAGGCGGCCGTCCTCAATATATACCGACACCGCCTGACCGCCGACAACGCCCCGCCAGCGTCCGCCGTACTCGGCAAAGCGGAAGCACTGCCCGCAGGTGAAGGTGTCGCGGAGGCTGAAATGGGGCGGACACTGGAAGACAAGGGTATGGTCAGACATAAAAAAACCTCACTTTCCCTTGATTATACCAACCTCCCCGCAAAAGCACAAGCGGAATATATTGATAAAAAAGGAGATAATCACATGAATTTCACCGTGGAACCAAACCGCATATCCCTGTCCGATTCCGAGGGAAAAACACTCGCCGAGCTGCTCTTTCCGCCGCAGGGTGAGGACACGGTCGAAGTCAGCCGCACCTTTGTGGACGAAAGCCTGCGGGGGCAGGGTGTCGCGGGCAAGATAATGGACGCGCTCGCCGCCGAACTTCGGCGAACCGGACGCAGAGCACTCCCCACCTGCTCCTATGCGGCCGCGTGGTTTGAGAAGCACTCCGAGTCGGCAGATCTCCTGGCTCCGTAAGGCGCAGCGGCGACAAGAAAGAATTGACAAGCCCTTTGATTCTTGCTAAACTGAACCAAAAGCAGAAAGGCGGCGGTTTTTTGGCCATTCAAATTATATCGGACAGCACCTGCGACCTGACCGAGGAGCAGCGTAACGAGCTTGGCATCGCAATTGTGCCCCTCAAGGTGCGCTTCGGAGACCGGGAATACACCGAGTGTGTGGACATCACGTTGGATGAATTTTATAAAAAGCTGGCAACCAGCCCCCAGCTTCCCACCACGAGCCAGCCCTCCCCGGAGGACTTTGAGCGGGTCATTCGTCCTTGTCTGGACAAAGGCGACGAGGTTGTGGTGCTCACCCTCTCGGCCGCGATCAGCGGCACTTATCAGTCGGCGAGCATCGCGCAAAAAAATCTGCGTTCGGACAAGGTGCATGTCATAGACACGGCGTCGGCCACGCTGGGGCTGGGAGACCTCGTAAAAAAGGCGGTGGCGCTGTCCGGAGCGGGCGTGACGGCCAAACAGATCGTGGAGACCATCACCGACTACGCCTCCCGGCTTCGCATCGTCGCGGTAATTGACACCCTCAAATATCTGCATAAGGGCGGCCGTTTGTCGGCCTTGTCCACCGTGCTGGGCGGCATGCTCAACATCAAGCCCATTGTCAGCCTGGTGGACGGCAAGGTGGAGCTGATCGGACGGGCGCGCGGCCTGAACGCGGCGTACGAATGGGTTTTTAATAAATTCATGGACAGCAATGTTGACCTGTCGCTGGGCTGCTTGTTCGGCTTCTCACAAAACCCCGACTACATGAATCAGCTCATCGCCCTGTTCAAAGAGCGTGTTTCACTGCCCGACTACTATATCGGTGAGATCGGCACGGTCATCGGCACACATGCGGGTCCCAACGTCGCCGCCTTCTGCTACTACGAGGCGCGCTGATACAGACACATTATCTGGAGAGGAAGGCTTCTCATGGTTCAATATCTTGTCAATAAGCGCAAGCAGCGCCTGCGCACCTCCAAGCTTATGCTGTTTCTCTCCCTTTTACTGGGAGTCGGGGCAGGCACGGCGGGCTATTTTCTGCCGGACGGACGCCAGTCAGGTTTTTTGTATCTGGGCGCGGCGGCGATGGCGGTCATTTTTGTGATCAGCCTGCTCACGCTGATCGTGAGCTCGTCCTCTTCTCCCGACCGACGCTTCCAAGCCGACCTGGGCGAGATCCACGGCAACGAAAAGCTCGAACGCACCTTTGAGGAGGAGCTTGCGCGTCCCTATAACATCCAGGCCGACAAGGCGCTGCTGTCCGACCGGTGGCTGGTCTATGAAAAGCGCAAGGGGCGGCGCGCCATTGCGGTTCGTCATATCCTGTGGGTCTACCGCTCCGACCAGGGCGTCTCCGACACGGTCAGCACTGACCACAACCTGATGCTGGTCACCGCCACGCGCGAGATCCATGAGATCCGTTTTTCTTCCGCCAAGTCGCTGACGCTGTTTATCATGGGCATACACCGGCTGGTGCCCTGGATTTTCTTCGGCTATTCCAAGTCAACCGCGCGCGGCTATAACCAGAATTTTGAGGTGTTCAAGGGCGAGGTGGAGGAATCCCGCAAGCTGTACCTGCTCGACCATCCCGGCTTTGTATCCACCCTGTATACCGGAAACAATCGATAAAAAAGGAAGGAAACGCCTGAGCGTTTCCTTCCTTTTTGTATGCCCTTTACTTAAAGGCAATGTACATATACTGTGCCGAGGCAGCGTTGAGGTTATAGCGGATGCCGTTCGACGGCGTGCCCTGCGTCTGTGTCACGTATATCCGCGTGCCGCTCAGCCGGATTCCGCCGCTTGAGTGTGAAGGCGTGGCAAAGCCCATCCCCACCACCGTTTCGCTGCCCGACTGCTTGGCGGGCGCGGACGACTGCTGGGCAAAAATGACCAGCGACGGCGAAAATTCCAGGACGATTACCCCCTCAGCCGCGCCGTCGCCGCCGAAGGCACCGATCACAAAGGGGGCTGCGATTTTGGCGCGCTGAGCGGCGGACAGGTGCATGTCGGTGTTTTCCAGATGCCCGCCCAGAACGCTGTCGATGGTCTGGTTGTCGGACACAAAGTCGGCGCGTTTGGGCTTGTCGGTCGCTGCCCAGGCGTTGAGGCCGAGCTTGTTTGTTTTGTTGTTGGTCGGCATGGCTTACTTCCCTCCGTATTCTTCAAACTGGGTCCAGGTGCGGTCGAGCGTGTCGTGCTGACTCCACGTCATGTCCTGCTCGTCGAACACCGCAAAGCTTTGCTTCAAAAAGTCAAAGATGCCGGGCAGGTGTGCGGGGAAAAAGGGCTCGGCCGCCTTGGCGATGTTCGCCTCTGAGATGTCGGGGCGAAGCAGGCGGATGACGTTGACATAAATCCCGTCGATGTCCTCCGACACACTCGCCTCAATACCCGCCGCTGTAAGAGCCTGCCCGATTTTTGCACACGTGAAGTCATTCTGTGTAATGGCCAGCCGGTAGAGCAGCATTGTGCGCCGCTCCTCCATGCCCGCCGTTTCCAGTTCCCGCCCCGTGATGCTCTCGATCAGGCGCAGTCCCCTGTCACCCGCCGTCGTCAGGAAGCGTTCTCTTTGCAGCTCCTCCAGCGCGTCATATACCAGGGAAAGCCCCGCGGCATAGGCCGAGAGCTCTCCCGCGATAAAGCTCTCGTCGGTCAGCCGGTACAGTCCTGTGTCCCCCAGGATTGTCATCATGCGGCTTGTGTCCATTCTCATCATGTACCCTCCGCGATGCCCACCGTGCCGAGCACGGCCAGCTGGGTGGCTGTCACATTCTTATCCGAACACATCACGGTGTTGAAGGCGTAGTTTTTGACGCCCTCCACCGCGAAGATCTGCTGCCCAACGCCCGCCAGAAGCGCCGGCTGCCCGATCGCAAGCCCCGCAAAATAACGCTTGACCGCCTCGGTGCAGTCGGCGCGCACGGCGCTCATCGCATAGCCCTCTTTGGGCGTGACCGTGAGATATATGTTCGTGCTGATCAGCGTGGGCGTTTTGACCTTGACGCTGACACAGATTTCGCGCAGCGCCGACAGATCCTTCTCAATTTTCTCCATGAGCGCCGGGTCAGCCGCTGCGCCGTTGCAGGCGACATAGACATCCACCGTGCCGGTGCCGCGCGCCATGGGCACCACGCTGACCGTGGAGATACCCTCATAGCGCAGCGCCTGGTCGCGGTAAAATGCGGCGTTGGTGCCGTTGGGAATTTCGGCATAGCTTTTCAGCAGCCGTGCGCGCAGCGCCTCGTCGCTTTCGCCGTCCACGCCGCCGGTGAACGCCACGCCGTTCTGGACGCCGGTGATGCCGGAGGGCGGCGTGATCATCACCGTGACGCGCCCGGGCGCGACATTATAATCCTCGCCGCCCTGGTCGGCCCGCGCCGCCACGGTCACCGAAAGCTGTCCGGCAGGCAGGACGGCAGCGGCGGCGGTTACAAACCGCAGGCCATTTACGCCGGTGGTGCTGCACACGGTTCCTGCCGCGATAGGCACGTCATACCAGAGTGCCTCGGCGCGCGTAAAGGTCAATTCCCCCTGCGCGGTCACGGCATTTTTGCGCGACAGCCCGCGCGTCTGGGCGTGGTAGTCAAGCTCCTGTCCCACGGCGGTCTGCGGAAAGGATTGGCGGCTTAGCCAGTCCACCTGCCCGCACAGAGAGTGGATCTCCCCCGCCAGCACCCGCATACGGATGCCGATGTCCGACGCCTGGTCGGGCGTGAATCCCGACTGCTCGGTAAACGCATCGCACATGCGGCTTAAAATTTCCTCATAGGTCGCACTCATACGGCCACCTCCAATTCTTGTTTCACGCCCCCCGCGTTCAGGCTAACCCGGATCTGAAGCCGCTCAAGGGCGTCGTCCGGGATTGTTTCCACCGAATTCACCGTCAGCTCGGTCAGCGGGCTGAGCGCTTCACGCACCATGCTCTCGGCCGTCTCCTGCAGGTTTACGCTCCCCGCGCGCAGGGTGTACAGGCGGCTGCCCAGCTCAGGGTCGTACACAAACGAGCCCTTTTTGACCGTCAGGCGGATGAGCGCCCGCTGCAGCAGCTCGTCCACCCCGCTGATGACCGTGGGGCGTCCCCGCGCATCCAGCGCAATGTCTCCGCTGCTTAGTAATGTATCCATATCTTTAACCCCCCTGTGTCACAAAGGCCCTGCCGTTGATAATCACCTGTCCGTTGTTTTTGAGCACGATCTCCGCGCCGCCCGCTGAACGCAGGCGCACTTCGCCCGCTTCGAGCCCCGTCACATCGGCGCGCACGCCGACAAGGCGCTTTTCTCCGCCCGCTTCCATTACGAGCGCCGCGTCTCCCAGCGCGGGCAGGGCCGCGATGCCGGGCGGGGCATAGAGAGGCAGGTCACGATATTCGCCGTCGGCCTGCACGGTCACACCGTCCTGCACCGACGTCACGTGTCCGGCCGCCGTACTGTCCTGACCGCCCGTCCGGGCAGCCATCTGTCTGGCAATCCACATGCTTGATTCCTCCGTTACCGTAGTGTCAAATGGCTTTCGGGGATGAGCACGATGTCGCACCTGTCCCCCTGTGCGGAGCGCGTATAGCGCGCCTCGCTGACAATGAGACCGGTCACCGTGCCGAGTGTGCTGTCCACAATGCGGGCGCTGTCGCCCGGCGCGGGGAAGTGCCCGCCCGGGACGCGCACCGCGTATTCCACATACCCGGCATTCGAGTCGCGCATCAGCTCACGCGCGGTGCGCTGCACCGCCCCGGCGCTGTCCTTAATCTCCAGAAGCCTCCGTCGGCGGATGCCGTTACCCCGCACGACGCAGTTTTGCTCGGTAAACTGATAGCCGCCGCCCGACTCCGCCTTGAGAACAACCTCGCTGACCGGCTCACAGCGCTTAACCGTATGCGCCAGAACCGTATAGCGTACCCCGCCGGCGGCCGTGTTGGAATAGGTGGTCACAGCGCTGCCGGTACGCGAGCGTACGTCGAGATAGCTGTCGGGCGTGACACGGGGCATCAGGTTGCCCACGCTTTTGCAGAAGCGGCTGAGCACCGTCCATTCGCTCTGTCCCTTGCCCACCGTCAGCGTCCCGCTGTACGAGAGGCTGGATCCGCGCACACCCGCGAGGCCGTAAGGGGCGGCGTGCCGCTCAAATATTTCCTGAATCGTAGGCGTCCGGTACACTTGCGCCATCGCCTCATTGTCAAGCAGCAGCGCCGCCAGCGACCGTCCCGACAGCCGAAGCAGAGCGCCCTCCCCGCTGGTTTCCGCCGACTGCTCGTCCACGACGCCGTAAAACACCGCTTTCCCGTCACGCTCCGCATAAATGGCGTGCAGCTCAGGCAGTGTGCCGGACATCGGAAACACAGCCTCCAGCTTGTCGGCGGGAATGTCATACGCCCGCTCAATGCGAAGAGAGATTGGAACCGGCAGCGTATAGGCCGTCCCGTCCGCAGTATATCCTGTGATGGTCACCGCACCCTCACCTGCTCCCCCGGCATCAGGCTGAGCGCGCTTTGAATCTGGGCGTTGAGGGCGAGCAGTGTGTCCACCGTACAGCCGTACTGCACCGCGATGGTCCACAGCGTCTCGCCCGCCCGCACCACATGTACGCCGTTTTCCTGAAGCGTCCGCTGGGATTCGATGACCTCCTCCCAGAATTCAAAGCGGTAGAGAACTAGGTTTTTAACCGGCTCACACCGCATGTCCAGCCCCTTGAACAGCGCCTTGATGGGTGCCGTGCCGGGCAGGCAGAGGTGCCCCGAGCCGCCTTCCTCAAACAGCTTGGACAGTCCGGCGAACTGCTCATAGCAGTCGGCGCCGTAAAACGCCCCCTCGCCGGTGATCACGCGGTATTTGCGCCCCACCCGCTCGAGCATACTGCCGGTGTAGGGCAGCACATGCTCGGACAGGCGGTTCTCCCACTTGATCTGGATACGGCCGGGGTTGTGCTGCCAGACATAATCCTTGTAGGTCATATTCGCCATGTTCATCCCTCCTTACAGCGCGCATTCATAGCGCCGCGCATCCCGTTCAAACTCCGCCGACAGCCGCCGCACGCTGTAGGGCTGTGTTTCGGACTGCGGCGCGCCGCCCGAAGGCGCGAACTTCACCTGCGCCTCATTTGGCGTCTGCATGGACGCGGTTTCCCGTTTGGCCTGCGGCGCGGCGCTCCATTTGCTCTGCGTCCGTCGGGACGTCCGCGCGGGTGCGGCGGTTATGGCAGGAGTGTCCCGTATGACCGGCGCGGTGGCCGCCCTGAAGGCCTTCCCCGCCCGGGTCAGGCTGCTTTTAATCAGTTCCATATTCCGTCTCCCTCCCCGCAGCCGCAGATGCAAAGCCTGTGTTCCTTCCGCCTTCCTCCCAGCCCTCTCCCTCTTCATCCAGCAGAAGGTTGAGATAGCAGAAGAGGTAGTCCCCCTCGCTCATCGCGCGCACATCTGCGTCGGTGGGCAGGCGGTTAAAGGCGCGCAGAACCCGCCACTGCATCCGTTGTGCGGGGGTCAGTTTTTTTTTTAGATTGCCCGCCTCTCCCAGCCATCGGCCGCGCAGCTCGGCATACTGTCCGGCCACCTCGGTCAGCTCTTCGGCGGTCAAAGTGCGCAGCGCCTGCTCGGCGTTCTCAAACATCGGCACGCCCTCCTCGTCCACAACGCACAGCGCCGCCAGCGATGCGTTGCCCGCCAGTGCTTCCCACTCCTCGCCCTCGGTTTCCTCTGCGTCAAAGAGGCGGGCAAAGAGGGTTTTGGCGCACACCGCGCACCTCATCAGGTCATAGGCGCTGAGCAGCCGGATGAAGTGTCCGGGATATCCTGAAAGCGGCCTGCTGACGTGGGACAGGCCCAAAAGAAGCTCTTCCTTTTGCATGTCCTTTCCCCCTTACCCCGCAATTTCCATACGCTTTGAGGCAACGATACCGATTTTTTCCGCCACGGTTTCGCTGAGTCCGGCACTCTCGCTGATGTCATACCATTCACAGCCCGAAAAGACGATGCGGCGGTCGGGCTTGACGATGACGAGGTTAAAGTCGGACAGGCCGTACATGTCCACCCCGTCATCACTCGCGCTTTGCAGGGCGCACACTCTCGAAAGCTCAATCATGTGCCGCACCCGGCCGCCCACGACGCCCACCGGCTCCCCTTCGCCGAACGCCTCGACATAGCGGCTTTCACGGGTGCTTTTTGCCCGGTAGCTCTCCACGACCGCCAGCTTTTTTCCGTTGATCTCCAGATAGATGTCCTGGCTGGTCGGAAACTGAACGCTTGCCATGAGATCCCTCCTTTATACCTTGATGTGCGCGGTGATGTATATCTGATTGATGCCCCGTGCAACCGTGAAGGCCAGCTCGACCACGCAGACGCCCGCGTCGTCCGCATCGGGATAGACGCGCGGCGTTTCATAGGCGTCCAGCAGCCCTGCCTCCTGCCGCCTGCTCAGCTCTACGGCCGCCTGTGTGGCAATGGCAGTGCGCGAACGTTGGTTGTTGCGCGCGCCGGGCAGACAGGCCCTGAGCGCCTCGCGCACGCCGGAGATCACGGTGTCGATGGCGAGCACCGTCGACAAATCGCGGTAGGAGCGGTCGGACACGCCGCCCGAGGTGGTGCGCGTGGTGACAGCGCGGATAATCTCCACCCCGCCCGACAGCGCCTCGAAAGGCGTGATGCCGACGCGGATCAGGTCGTCGACCTCCTCCTCGGTAAGCCGCCCCTCAAGCGCTGTGATCCCGCTGATTTTCAGTCCGTTGAAGTTCTGTGAGGCCGCCCCCGACGAGGAGGCCTTTGCCGCCAGCGCCGCCGCCAGGTAAATACCCGACACGGTTTCTCCTCCGCTGCTCAGCCCGTTCTGGGCGGTCAGCACCATGCGCTCGCAGTCGAGCGACTTCGCCCGGTTGACGGCGTCTGCGGCGGCAAAGGCAATGCCGACACGCTCACGTTTGTTGCCGGAGGCGCGCACAACGCTTTCCTGCAAGGCCTTCTGAATCTGCACGGAGGTGCTGTCACTCACCACGGCGACCACCTCGCTGTCCCCCTCCAGAAGAGCAAACGCCTCGCCATAGCTATATGACCCGTCCACTGCGACCGCCTTGATCTCTGACGCTCCGTTGAGCAACAGGATCTCACACAGCGCGTTCATGTCCGAGTGGTCGCCCGCATCGCCGAAATACAGGCGGGCGGTGCTCATGCGGGTGACGGAATAAATGCGTCCGGTCTCACAGCCCGCGCAGGCCGCCACCAGTCCCACCGCGCCGCCGTTCTGGCCGCCGTAGGTGATGGAGGAGGTCTCATAGCTGGAAAATACGCCCGGACGCTCGCTTGCAATTACTGACAAATTATTCACCCTTTCCTTTGATGACAATGCCGGTCAGCGGCCTGTCTTCGTCATACTCGCCGACGTAGGTGACCAGCTCGGTACGGCAGTCGATTGTATACGCCATCGCCGTGGTTTCATATTTGATCTCGCCGCAGGACACCGAATGGATGCCCACCGCCCGACCGCTGGTCATCAGGACGGTGCAGATGCGGGAGCAAATTTCATTCAGTGTGTCACCGCCCTTTTCCTCGGGACAGTACACCCTGATTTTCAAAATGACGTCCGAACGGCTGCCGCAGGTGTCGCCCGACAGGTATTGCCCGATCGCCCCGGCACTCATTTTGACCGCCTCCAGTCCAACCGATACACGGTTTTTTTTGAGTGGGTTGGGCAGCTTTTCGGGTGCAAAGGCCGTCGTGTACGTTGCACCTGAAAGACCCGCCTGGCTTTTGATCAGCTCCAGTACAATGCGTACAATTTCATCCACTGTCGTCATGCACTCTCCTCCTCCACATAGGGCTGCAGCACCGCCCAGACATAGATGCATTCGTTGCTCAGGAAAACCGCCTCGCTGCGCCGCACAACATATTTGTCGGGGGTGCGCTCAACAAGCACGGTGCCCCGCATCAAATCAATGCGCACATCCGCCGGGCCTATGTAAAGAAAATGACGGCTGTCCAGCGTCCCGCCGGGCAGAAAATCTCCGTCAAAATACCGCCTGCTCCGGTAGCGAAGCGGCTGGATCAGCGCGTTCACCGTCCGGGGCGGCGCACCCTGCGGCGCAACCTCCACGCTCTGTCCGTACCGCCCCATCAGGTGTCTCAGTACCCTACTTCTCATGTTCAGCACTTCCTAAACGCAAAATCGGAATCGGTCAACAAAAAGGAAATCGAGCGGAGCGCGTCCTCCGCCACCGCTTTGGCCGCCCGTACCGCGCCCTCTCCGCCGCCTCTCACACTCACGTCGCCCGCACAGAAGGACTCGCTCTCCCGCGCCGCGCAGAGCTCCGTATACTTGGCGTATGCCAGCTCCGCCGCCACGCTTTGCAGCAGCGCTGCATTTTCCCTCTCCTTTTGGGGATCGCGCAGCCGGGAACGCAGCTGCCGCGCGTATCGGCTGCACAGCGGCAGCCATGCCGCCGCTTCCCCCTTGCCCATGCCGGTCAACAGCACAAAGTGCGTCAAAATGTCCTGTGGGTTCACGTTATTGCCCCCTTTCCTTTTATGATCGCGCCCCCGCGCAGCGCACATATACGGCCGCACCCGCCGCGGGCTTCCCCCGAGGCGGCGCCGTGGCGTGCGGGCCGGGGATCTCTCCCCCGGCCCGCCGCCCCGGCGATTCCGCCCTCCGGGCGGAATGTGCGGCCCTCATCCGGCGCCGCTCTGTGGCAACGTCACTTAGCTAATCTTCAGCACCTTGCCCGCGTCGGGATAAATTTTCGCAAAGCCCGCAATGGACGTGATGGCGGCGCGCTCCAGCTGACGGTCAATCAGCTTGTCCGAATCAAGCACCACGTCGCCCGCCTGCACCATCTCAAGCGCACACCCCGAATCCAGGCCGATCATCTCACCGTCGGCAAGCGCCGTGGTTTTAACAAGCTTCGCGCCCAGCGGCGTCATCAGCTGGCCGGTCTGCTGGAAGCTGCCGGTATAGGGGCTGCTCAGCTCGCTGACGGCCAGAAGCTTGGTCATAGCCGCCGGAGACGCGAGGATGGTGTTGAGGGAATAGGGATCCAGCCCGCTCCACAGCTTGAGCACGTCCGCATAGGTCAGCGTACCGCTTGTGGCGGTGTTGATGACCGCCGCGGCATTGGTGTTGCCGTCGCCGTTTTTGATGACGTCCACCGCGTCCTTGAGCAGTGCACGGGCAATATACGCGCCGATCTGCTTGAGGGTGACGGTGAAGAGATCCAGGCGCTGAAGGCGCAGCGACTCATAGGACGCCACCAGCAACCGCCCGCGCTTTTGCATCTTGACAAGGTTGTCCTGTCGGCGGATACAGGTTTTCGGAATCTCAGCGCCCTCACCCACCGGGGCAAAGGGCGTTTCCTCGGTTGACGGCAGCGCCGTAATGGTGCGGTAATCCAGTCCATCGATGTTTGTGGTGGTCGCCACAATGCCGGACAGCGCGTCGTTCTCCTCCATGCCCTGACGAACGGCGCGCGCCACATATTCGGGAAACAGCGCCGCCGAACCGCTGGTCTTGAAGAACTTCTCCACGAGATCGGAATGCGCGCCGCCCACCTTGATGTCAAAGCGCTTGAGCTGACGCTGGTATGCATCCAGACCCTCCAGATCGGTTCCGACGTAGCTCTCGGACGGGTCAAGATCCTCAAGCGTTTTAGTAAAGCCCTTTTTGGTGTTGTACATGCCCTTTTCCAGCGAAATCGTCTTATAAATGCTCATTGTGTACATGTCTCCTTTACTCGGTTGATTGTCCCCTTTCAGGGTCTCCTACAGAATAATTCCAATGGTTTTTGCGGCGGTGTCCACATCGACCACCTGCACCGGGATGGCGACCTCGGTTCCGGTGGACGGCTTAACCTTGCCGCCGGTCGACCCGTTGAGTGTCGCACGGCCCACGGCAACCGTGCCGGTATAGGCCACGCGTATATACCCCTTCATCTGCACTGTGGCAAAGCCGTTCTCCAGGCGTGTGCACACGCCGCAGAAGTCGCCGCTGTTGGCCGCGGCCGATACGATGCCGTTTGCTGTAATCGCGACGGGCGCGCCGACGGCAACGTTTGTACCCGCCTCAAAGGTGGCGACCTGTTCGCCCAGTCCGTTCATGCTGATTTTCATGACGATTCCTCCTAAATTTTATATTCCGAATGACCCCGGTTGGGATTGCCCGGCTCGTGTGTGTGAAGCTGCGGCCTCAGCGGAAGCACCTTCTGCGCCCTCTCTTCATACAGCGACTTAACCGTGGCGAGCTCCTCAACGCTCATCTTCTGCGCAAGCGCCCCCACAAAGTCCCCCGACAGCCCCGGCTCGGCCAGCACGCACAGCCGCACAACGTCCTTTTGCAGCGTCTCCCGGTACACCCGACCGCACTGCGCTTCCTTTTCAAGCGCGGTCAAATGCTCATGAAGCTGTCCGGCCTCCCCCGCCGAAAGGGTAACCGCCTCGCGCGCCGCAAGGCTTTTGAGAATACTTTCCATGCTCTTTTCCTCCTTCCCTGCCGCAAACGCCTTGGTGACCCCGGCGAGCGGCTGCGCCGGCACCGCCACAAAGGACCACTCGTAGGCGTCGCGCGGTTCCTCAAGCAGGGTGTGACAGCGTACCGTCTGCCCCTGCACGGTGTAGGTTTTGCCGTTTTTGTGCCCGCAGGGCGCCTGGCTGAGATTCGCACCGCACACCGAGCAGCTCTTCCTGCCCATGGCGCAGCCCACGCTGACCTCCTTTTTGATGCCGGTCTCGATCTCGGTGATCAGCTCCTCATTTTTAGGAAGCCGGGGCATATACGCCCGCGCGGTCAGACGATGGTAGTCCTCGCCCGCTTCGGTTTTCTGTCCCGCAACCTTTTCCACCTGCGTACTGAAAATGCGCGCCGTCTGGTCTCGTCCCTTCATGCTGTGGTCAAAGATGCCCGTCTTGCCGACGAAAAGCTCAGCCAAGGCTTTCAGCGCCGGCAGGGTAAAGCGTTCGCCGTCCCGGTCGATCTCGTTGTCACACAGCACGACCGAAAAGACATACACCTCCTCCTCGGTCACCGCCCTGCGGGAAAAACGCTCAATGGCCTCCAGTTCCTCCCCGTGCGGGGACGCGCTTTTGATGGTAAAGCCTTCTTTCATGTTTTCACCTCCTTATGCTCTGTCTGCCTGCGCGGCAAAAATCCTCTGCTCTATTTCAGCGGCCTGCGCCGCGCGAAGCCTTGCGTTGGCCAGCTCCACCTCATCCTGAAGGTTGATGTTCTCCCACTCGATGTCCACCCGGTCGCCGTACCCCTTCATACGAAGCCACAGGGCGCAGATCTTTTCGATAACCGGCTCCAGAATCCTCCGGTAGCTTTCGAGCTCGCTGGTCAAAATGTCGGCCTGCCCGGTGGACATGCGCTCGGTGGACGACCACGAAAGTCCCAGTAAAAAGGGAGGCACCCCCATTTTTGCCACGATCTGCTCGAGCATCTGCCGTACGGGGATATTGCTGTCAAGCACCTGATTATCGGCGCCGATCACCTGTATGCCCACGTCGCCCACCGCGACGAAATCGCTGACCGTGCCGCTGTCCTCCCGCATGGCGGACGACCATTCCTTCGCCATCTGCTCGGCACGTTCGCGTGTATATCCGTGGTCGCCCTCGCCCGAGGGCTTATATGTGACCGCAAAACGGATGTTGCCCACCCGCTCCCAGTTGACGCCGATCGTGTGGTAAATCTTGAGCAGAATCCCGCTGACAAAGGGCAACCCCCGCAGCAGGGACACGCCCGCCACATCGCCCGGCTCGGGGTTGAGGGCGGAAAAAAGGATGAGCGAAGGATAGGGCAGGCGCACATTTTGCGTGCCCTCCTTCCGGTAAAATTCCAGCGCGAGCGGGTTGTCCCCCGGCTTTACCTCCAGCGCGTCGAGCGGCGCGTTGTAGAGAGCGCGTATGCCCCGGCCGCCCGCCTCCGGGATTATCTCCCCGACTGCGTTTCCATAGGTCAGAAGCTGTTCCAGATAAGCCGACAAAAAGCTGTGGATGCCGGTCTGGTAGGCGCCTACCTGCACCGACCTCAGAAAAAAACCAAGCTCCTCCTGCACGTGCGGGTCAGGATGCGCCACCTCAAAGCTGCCCATCAGCCGGATGATCTTATAAATCGCCGCGTCGATGATTGGGATGGCCTCTCTGAGCGTCTTGTACAGCCGATTCTCCTG
Source organism: Oscillospiraceae bacterium (assembly GCA_031551875.1). Taxonomy (GTDB): domain Bacteria; phylum Bacillota; class Clostridia; order Oscillospirales; family Acutalibacteraceae; genus JAVBNA01. Next base: position 39,974 of record JAVBNA010000026.1, read on the forward strand.
TGCGAGGGGCACATAGCGGGAAAGCGCCCCGAAGGGATGCCCCTCCCGCCGCGCGGTCTGCACCGAAAGAGCGCGCTCTTCCTCCCTCGGTTTTTTTGTAAACAGTCCCAATGCAATTCCTCCTTTGTGGGATGTGTTGAAGCATGCCGTCAGCCCCGTCGGGCTGCCATAACAAAAAATTCATCGTTTTCCTTCTGCTCCAGAAAGGTGGACACAAAATACCGGATGTCATCCATTGCGTGGTCATGCTCCTTGCACGGCGCGTCCCGGCCGCCCGCCTGCTCCCACCGGTAACAGCCGAATTCGCGCATCGCGTCGGGACATACGGTGGTGATTTTAATGCGGCCGCTTTTGAGCTGGTCGGCCACCTGCCGGATGCCGGCGAGCACATCGTTCTTCGCCTTGACCACCCTGAAGGTCTTGTGCCGGCGGATGGTGGCGATGAAGCTGGCCGCCGACGGGTCAACCGTAACTTTCGCGATCTTGTGCTGCCCCGCAAGCTCACAGAGTGCGGCATAGTGCTCCTCATCGGTGCGCTGGATTCCCTCGGCCTTTGAGTCGAAGTAATACTCCGCAACGCGGAACCACACCTCGCCGTACTTGCCCCACAGCCCAAAGGACGCCGGGTTGACCGTGCCGTAATCGCAGGAAACGCGGTACTCCTCGGCCTCTCCGTCGGGCGGGGCGCAGAAATAGCGCCCGTCGCTCATGAAGGGATACACAAGCCCCTCAGCCGCCACCCATTTGCCCTCCACAAAGCGCTCGTAAAACGCCCCTGAATAGAGCGACTTATACCGCTCGATCATCTGCGGGGAAAGCGCGGGGTTGTCCTCCATGCGGAAGTGCAGGTAAAACGCGTTCTTTTTGTCCGCCCCCAGAATCCATTCGCGGTGGAACCAGTGGCGGGGGTGTTCGGGGTTGCAGTTAAACCAGAATTTTGAGCCCTCCACCGAACAGCGCGCGAGCGCCTGCTCCACAAATGACCGCGGCATGAGCGCCACCTCGTCGAACAGCACTCCCGACAGCGTCATGCCCTGAATGAGCGCGGAGGAGGACTCGTCCCGCCCTCCGAAGAGGAAAAACCGGTTGGTCACACGCCCTTTGGTGATCTCCAGCAGGTTCTGCGAAATTTTGAGCTTATAGGCAAACCCCAGCTCACCCAGCAGGGAGGTCAGCGGCCCGGCGACGTTGCGCCGAAGCGACGCAATCGTCTTGCCGCACATCGCAAAGGAGTGGTCGGAGAACGCCGAAAAGCTCCAAAAGACAAAGGCAACCGACATGCACAGCGTCTTGCCGCTGCGCACGGCGCCGTCGCAGATGACCGCGTCACAGCGGGCGTATTTGCTGTTTTTGCACCACCAGGTCAGCGCCCTCATCTGCTTGGGGGAAAAGGGCTTAAAGCTCATGGGCGTCTCCTCCGTTCACCGCGCTGGCGCCGCGCTCCAGCGCGCTTAAAAATGCGGACTGCCCCTCCTGTCCCTCCGCCGAAAGCTGCTGAAGCTTTTCAAGTGCCTTGAGCCGGTCAAAAAACTTGATTTCCATGCCTCCGCCCCGGGGACGTTTGATTTCGGAAACGCCGAACAAATCCATGGTTTCCAGCTCCTCAGGGCTGACCTCCTCCGAAAAAAGAAGCTTCACCGCGTCGGAGATCCCCCCATAGGCCAGCCTCTCATACCCTGCCGCCGCCTTTGTCCCCGCCGTATACTGTCCCGCCCACCGGTGAATGCGCAGAATTTCCTCCTGGATCCGATCCTGATGGATCAGCTTCTGCCCGTTTTTTTCGGGAAAGAGAAGATATCCCGAACGCGCCGCCGCCTCACGCACATTGCCCATGCGCACATAATTCTGGCAAAACAGCCGCTCCCTTGATGAGATGTGCATCCTTTTCTCCACGCTTCAATCCTCCTTTATCTGCTCGTAGGGTCATGCTCTGTCACCCCCTTGCACGGTTCTCTCATAACTAGCCCGCAGTCCCCCCTTCCTTGCCTGGAAAAGAGCATATTTCCGTTTTTCCATAAAAAAGTGTCCGGACGGAAATTCCGTCCGGACACTCGGCCGATCTATCGGTTTTACTTGCTCTTCGCTTTATCCAGAAACCTCTCCGCGCGCACCTGTACGCGCGTATGCGTTCCCTCCGCGATCCTTTCCCGTTCATCAAAAGCAATCACCGCGAAGGTATAGGTACGACCCTCAATCCCGGTCAGCTCGGCCACCCCGCGCACATTCATGCCCTCCGGCGTTGCGGCAATATGGGACAGTGAAATCTCTGTCCCCACGGTGGTCATGCCCGTGTCAAGCGCCTCCTGCACAAGCCCTGCCGCCGCACACTCCAGGAGGGCGACACACATGGGCGTCGCGAACACCTCCACGCTGCCGCTGCCCACCGACGACGCCAGCCGCTCTTTTGTTACTGCCCATTCGACCTCATGCTTCATCCCAACCGTAAGCTCCTTCATACCCTTTCACGTCCTTTCTTCCCTTAGACTATCACATTTCTCAAATCTTTACAAATGCTTCTTGTCCCCCTCCCCCGCAGATGGTATAATATTTTTATTGTCTGCGATTGTAAGCGTAAAGGAGGCGCGTATATGCCCGAACCATCCAAACGAATCGTGCTGCTCGACGAGATCCGCGGCTTTTCGGTCGTCGTCATGGTGCTCTACCACCTGATCTTTGACCTGGCTTTCCTCTATAACGTTGACCCCTTTGTCCAGATATTCTCTTTTTTTGAGCCCCTTCAGCCCATCATCCCCTTCTTCTTCATCGGCATCAGCGGCATCGTCGCCAAATTTTCCCGCAACCTTCTCAAACGTGGACTGATCCTGTGTGGCGTGGCCGCTGTGATCACGCTGGTCACGATCTTCGCTATTCCTGAGTTCCCTGTCTATTTCGGCGTTATCCATCAACTCTCCTTCTGCATGGTCGTGTACGCCCTGGCGCGTCCGCTGCTCGAAAAAATCCCCCGTATTTGGGGCATAGCCATTTTCCTCCTGCTCTTCCTGCTGACCTTCCACGTCAGCGGCGGCTATATGGGATTCGGCCGCTTTACCATAAGCGTCGCCGCCCTGCTGTCCAAAAGTCTTGTGCTTTACCCCCTCGGTCTTTCGAGCGCCCCGCTGTCGGTCTCCGATTACTTCCCCATCCTCCCGTGGTTCTTCCTCTATCTGGCGGGCACCTATCTGGGCTCCTATGCAATCGAGGGTCGCTTCCCCGCCTGGACCAAAAAATCCCGCGTTCCCGCCTTTTCCTGGATTGGGCGGCAAGCGCTTGTCATATACTGCGCCCACCAGCCTGTCATCTACGGCTTACTGGCCCTCCTGGCGGCGGTCGGCGTGATCAAATAACGGAGGTTTCCCCACATGGATTTTGTCAAAGCACTGTCCGAACAGTTTCACGTCAAACCGGAGTACGTCCAGAATATCATGGGTCTGCTCGACGAGGGCGCAACCATCCCCTTCATCGCCCGTTACCGCAAGGAACTGCACGGCTCGATGGACGACCAGACCATCCGTGAGCTGGCGGAACGGCTCGAATACCTGCGCGCGCTGGAAAAGCGGCGCGAGGAAATCCGCAAATCCATTGCCGAGCAAGGCAAAATGACCGACGAGCTGTCTGCGGCGCTCGACAAGGCGGCCATCCTCGCCGAGCTGGAGGATCTATACCGCCCCTATAAGCCCAAGCGCAGAACCCGCGCGTCGGTCGCGAGGGAAAAGGGGCTTGAGCCGCTGGCCAACCGCATTTTTGCACAGGAACGGGATTGCCCCGCCCCGCTCACCATGGCGGATGAGTTTGTCAATGCCGAGCTGGGCGTTGAAACTGCGGAGGATGCCCTGCAGGGCGCCATGGACATCATTGCCGAAATCATCTCGGACGACGCCGACATCCGCAAACGTCTGCGCAACGTCACGATGATGAACGCACTGCTCGTGTCCAAGGCGGCCAAGCCGGACGAGGACTCGGTGTACGCGATGTATTACGACTTCGAGGAGCCGGTGCAGCGCCTTGCGGGCTATAAAATTCTGGCCATCGACCGGGGCGAGCGGGAGGAATTCCTCAAGGTCTCGGTCGAGCTGGACACCGCCAGAGGTATAGGCATCCTGAACCGGTGCGCGCTCAAAGAGGGCTCTCCCTGCACCGACACGGTACAGGCCGCCGCTGAGGACGCCTACGCCCGCCTTATCTTTCCCTCCATCGAGCGGGAGATCCGCGCGGCGCTGACCGAACGCGCCTGCGAACAGGCGATCAAGGTGTTTGCGGTCAACCTCCGCCCCCTGCTCATGCAGCCGCCGGTCAAGGGACAGGTGGCGATGGGGCTTGACCCGGGCTACCGGACGGGATGCAAGGTCGCGGTGGTCGACGCCACCGGCCTGGTGCTGGACACCGCCGTCATTTACCCCACCCATTCGGCCGCCAAGGTTGCCGAGGGCAAGGCTGTTCTCAAAAACCTGATCCTGAAACACTGTGTCAATGTCATCGCGATCGGCAACGGCACGGCGGGCAAGGAAACCGAAATTTTCACGGCCGAGCTCATCCGCGAGATGAAGGCCGACGTCAGCTATATGGTGGTCAGCGAGGCGGGCGCGTCGGTCTACTCCGCCTCCAAGCTGGCCGCAGAGGAGTTCCCCGAATACGACCTGACCCTGCGCAGCGCGATCTCCCTCGCCCGCCGATTGCAGGATCCGCTGGCCGAACTGGTCAAAATCGACCCCAAGGCGATCGGCGTCGGACAATACCAGCACGACATGCCCAAAAAGCGGCTGGACGAGGCGCTGGGCGGCGTCGTGGAGGACTGCGTCAACAACGTGGGTGTGGATCTGAACACTGCGTCGGCGGCGCTGCTTGAGCACATCTCCGGCATCAACGCCACCGTCTCCAAAAACATTGTCAAATACCGGGAGGAAAACGGCGCCTTCACCACGCGCAGCGAGCTCAAAAAAGTGCCCAAGTTGGGTGCCAAGGCCTTTGAGCAGTGCGCCGGCTTCCTGCGTGTACCTGAGAGCAGGAACGTCCTCGACAACACCGCCGTGCACCCTGAGTCCTACAAGGCGGCCAAGGCACTGATCGAGTGCTTCGGTTTTACGCTGAACGACCTGAAAAAGGGCAAGCTTCAGGAGCTGCCCTCCCTGATCGAGCAGGAGGGCGCGGAGGTTGTCGCCGGGAAGATCGGCGCGGGCGTACCCACCCTGCGCGACATGACCTCCGAGCTGCTCAAGCCGGGACGCGACCCCCGCGATGAGCTGCCTCCCCCCATGCTGCGCACCGACGTGTTGGACATGAAGGACTTAAAGCCGGGCATGGAACTGCAGGGCACCGTGCGCAATGTCATTGACTTCGGCGCCTTCGTGGACATCGGCGTCCATCAGGACGGCCTCGTGCACATCAGCGCCCTCTCCAATCGCCGTGTGGCGCACCCCTCTGAGGTGGTCACTGTGGGCGACATCGTCACGGTCTGGGTGCTGTCGGTGGACGAGAAGCGGGGCCGCATCAGCCTGACCATGAACCAAAACACAGTACCACAGTAAGAAAGGGATGATTCTATGCCATACACCGCAAAGGAAGGCCGTTATGACAATATGCTCTACCGCCGGTGCGGCAAAAGCGGCATACTGCTGCCCGCCGTGTCTCTGGGCTACTGGAACAACTTCGGCGGATTCGACAGCTTTGAAAACAGCCGCGCCATGACCCGTCACGCCTTTGACCTGGGCATCACCCACTTTGACCTCGCCAACAACTACGGCCCGCCCTACGGTTCGGCCGAAACCACCTTTGGGCGGCTAATGGACATGGACATGCGTCCCTACCGCGACGAGATGTTCATCTCCTCCAAGGCCGGCTATGACATGTGGGACGGCCCTCACGGCAACTGGGGCTCACGCAAATACCTGATCTCGAGCCTTGACCAGAGCCTTTCACGCATGAAGCTCGATTATGTAGACCTGTTTTACCACCACCGCATGGATCCCGAAACGCCCCTGGAGGAAACCATGGGCGCACTCCAGTCCATCGTACAGAGCGGCAAGGCGCTCTATGTGGGCATCTCCAACTACTCGCCTGAGAAAACCAAAGAAGCGTACGAGCTCTTAAAAACCATGGGCGTGCACCTGCTCATTCACCAGCCCCGCTACAGCATGTTTGACCGCACGCCCGAAACCACCGGGCTGTTCGACACGCTGTCCGAGTGCGGCGTGGGCGCCATGTGCTTCAGCCCCCTCGCGCAGGGTCTCCTGTCGGGCAAGTACAATGACGGCATTCCCGCCGACAGCCGTGCCGCCAACGAGCACATTCGCTTTCTAAACGAGCGTAACATCACGCCCGCCGCAATCGACAAATGCGTCGCGCTGGGACAGCTCGCTGCGCTGCGCGGACAGACCACCGCGCAGCTGGCGCTGTCCTGGGTGCTGCGCGTCCAAGCGGTGACCAGCGTACTGATCGGCGCGTCGAGGGTGTCACAGCTCGACGACAATGTCGGCGCACTCCAAAACCTCGACTTCTCCGACGAGGAGATCAAAACCATCGAAGATATTTTAACCCGATGATGTATGAATGCCCCCTCCAAGTTGGAGGGGGCATTCTACTATAGCTCCAGAAACTCGGCCATAATCCTGAGCGTCTCCTTGGCCATCACCCGTTCGGGCATTTCACTCACAAGGCGGAGCATGGCCTCGGTGCCCGACTGCCTCACAAGCAGCCACCCGCCGTTCTGGAACACCACCCGGCATCCGTCCGATACCGACACCTCTTCGACCTCCCAGGGAAAAACCGGCAGCTGTTTATATGCCGTCAGCCGCTCCAGCGCCGCCGCACCCTCCGCCCGGGACACCGGAAAGCCCCTCTCGGCGATGCAGCTTTCCCCGTACAGGTCGTGAAGTTCCCCGCGCAGCGCCGACAGGGCGCGTCCGCTGACCGCCATCATCTCCAGAAGCAGTAGCACGGCAAAGTAGGTGTCCCGGCCGGGCAAATGCCCGCGCACGCTGACGCCGCCCGCGCCCTCCCCGCCGATCAGCGCTCCGGTTTCATTCATCTTAGACGCCACCTGCGCAAACCCAACCGGCACCTCATACATGCACTCCCCAAAGGCATGCGCCACACGATCGGGCATATGGGTGGTCGCCGTACTGCGCACAACCGCCCCGCGCATACCTTTGTATTTGAGCAGATGGTAGTAAAGCAGGGTCAGCAGTTCCCCCGGCCGCAAAAGCGCCCCCCTGTCGTCGGCAATCACCAGCCGGTCGCTGTCCCCGTCGGTCGCAATCCCGATGTCAAAGCGGCCTTCTTCCATGCAGCGGCACAGCGCCGAAACCTCCCTGCGTCCCGGCGGGCATGCCCCGCCAAACAGCGCGCCCCGCCATCCGAGCAGAAGCTCCGTCTCACATCTGGCGCCCACCAGCAGGGTGTGCAGCTCCCGCCCCGCCCCATACGCGGGCAGGTCAAGCGCAGCATGAAACCGCCGGCCGCGAAGGGCGTCGGTGTTCAGGCCTGCCAAAGCGTCGTCCATGTATTCGTAAAAGGGGTTGATGTGCTCAATCATCCCCCGCGACAGGCCCTCCTCAAAAGGTACAGTACGAACACTTTCAGGATCGATGCCCCCGACATACGCTTCCAGACTGTCGGTGACCCCCCGGTCAGCGTCTCGCCCCCCCGCGGTGAACAGTTCTATGCCGCTGTCTGGCAGGGCGTTGTGCCCGGCGGTCACCATCAGGCCGTAAGCGGCCTCTCCCTGCTTCATCGCGTGCTGAAGCAGCGCCGCCGGCCCTGCCCGCCTGATCATGCGGCACAGCACGCTCTCCCCCGCAAGCGCTTCCGCCGCCCACCGTGCGGCCACATCGGACAGCACCCGCCGGTCAAAGCCGATCACCACGCCGCCCGACGCACAGTTTTCCTCCTTCATTTTACGCCCCAGCGCCGCCGCCAGACGCTGTACATTCGTCTTGGTAAAGTCCTCCCCGATGACCGCCCTCCACCCGCCTGTCCCAAACCCGACCATGCATACCCGCCCCCCATTTCATGGCAACACAATATATGACGGTAGTATTTGCCATTTTTCCCCCAATCATTCAAAAGCCTGCGGGGGATGCGCAATCGCGCATCCCCCGCAGGCTTTTGAGGCTTCTATAAAAGTTCCCACATCTCGGTCATGTTTTCCCAGTAGCGTTTGGGACAGTGCGTCATGCGGCATTTTGCGTTTTCCCGCCCTTCAATGGCGATGGTGTTGTAAAACCGCTTCCAAAGCGCCCGATAGCGCTCCTCCCTCTCCGACACCTCGGGGAATTCCATCTCCTCCACCGGGAAAATACGCGGCCTCCGGTTCTGGTAGAGGAGGGCGGCCTTGTGCGCTTTGTCATAAATCAGAAAATCCTCCCCCGAAAAGCGCGCCGTAAAATGCTCAATCAAAAAGGGCAGCACAAAATTTTTCGGGGTGATCGTGGCGGCGAGCATGCCGTCATATTCGGTGAAACGGATGAAACCGAGCAGCAGGTGGCGCTCCCCCATGAAGTGCCCCTCCGCTTTGAGCAGGGGCGCGACGTCGGCGTGTCCCAACATGGACATAACCCGCGCGCCCTCTCTGTATCCAAGCAGCAAAAAGCGCAGCAGCGCCAGCTCCTTGTCCTGCATACAGCTTAAAAAGATAATCTCCAAAAGCTCAAGCGCGCGGGGGGAAATCCTTTTGGGGATCGACGCCCGCACCCGCGCCGCCTTTTCGCGGTCACTCACAACCCACCGTTCGGGCATGAGGCTGAGCTGTTCCTCCTCGCCCGTCACGATTGCCGCCGGCAGCTCGTGCCGGTATACGCTTTCAAACACGCAGGTGAAAAAGCCCTCCAGCCCGCCATCATAGCGGTAGACAACCTCCCTCGGCGTCACGAGATTTTTTGTGTCAGACACAGCACCGCCTCCTCCGCCGCTTCACGCGCCCACTTTCCCTGCTCGATTGCTTTGGGCGCAAAGGACACGTCAAACAGGGACATCTGCTCCGTGCCGAAGGCAAAGGCCTTGGGATCGAGCAGCGCCCGCACCGCTGTCTCCTTGCCCATTTTAGGCCCCAGCGGCGTGTCCCTGGTCAAAATAAAATACTGCGCCCGCTTGAGCACCACCCCGATCCGCTTGAGCTCCGAAAGCCCCAGCGCTCCGCTGCGCCGGGCGGCAACGATGCGCCGGGCGCTGGTCGGCCCGATGCCCGGCACCCGAAGAAGAACCGCAAGCGGCGCCGTGTTGACATCGACGGGAAAGCACTCCATGTGGTTGACCGCCCAGTTGCATTTGGGATCCAGAAAGGGGTTAAAGTTGGGCGTCTCCTCACTGAGGATTTCCTCCGCCGCAAATCCATACTGGCGCATGAGCCAGTCGGCCTGATACAGCCGGTGCTCCCGCAGCAGCGGCTGCTTGGTGTCCACCGAAGGCAGCAGAGAATCGGCCACCACGGGGATATACGCCGAATAAAACACCCGCTTCATGCTGTACTTTTCATACAGCCCCGACGCCAGACGCAGGATTTGATAATCGCTTTCGGGGCTCGCGCCGATGATCATTTGGGTGGCCTGCCCCGCCGACGCAAACTGCGGCGCATGCTTATACTGCACAAGCTCCTGCGTATTCACCTGCCTCCGGTGTGCGATCAGCCCCATCGGCTTCAAAATGGCCGACCGTGTCTTATGGGGTGCCAAACGTTTCAGGCTGTCCTCGCTGGGCAGTTCGATGTTGACGCTCAGCCGGTCAGCCAGCAGCCCCAGCCGCTCAATCAGTTCGGGCGACGTGCCCGGAATGGTCTTGGCGTGGATATATCCCCAGAAATTATATCGATGGCGCAGCAGCGACAGCGCCCCGATCATCAGCTCGGTCGTGTAGTCGGGGCTGACCATTACGCCGCTGGACAAAAACAGCCCCTCGATGTAATTGCGCCGGTAAAACTGAATGGTCAGCTCGGCGAGCTCCTCGGGGGTGAAGGCCGTCCGCGGAATGTCGTTCGTGCGGCGGTTGAGGCAATATTTACAGTCGTAGACGCAGTGGTTGGTGAACAGCACCTTGAGCAGCGACACACATCGTCCGTCCGCGGAAAACGCGTGACAGCACCCGGCCGGCAGTGCGCTTCCCAGCCCTTTGTTTCCGGGCCGGTCAGCGCCCGACGAGGTACAGGCCGCGTCATATTTCGCTCCTGCGGACAGCAGGGTCAGTTTATCCATCAAGTCCATGTCAATGCCTCACTTTTCACATTCTTTCTGAACGTTTGTTTGAATTTATTATACCCCCTTTTCGCCGGTTTGTAAAGCGAAATTTTTTTGCACACATCTGTGCATTGATAAGGGTTTTAAATTCCTGTACAACACTATAAAAATCTTGTCGTACTGAAAAAATTCTGCTTCATCATACAATTTGTCGCCGCACCTGCAAGGAGGCTGTAAAATGGTCTACCCCCCAATCCGTAAGTTGCGCAAGCAGAAAAACCTCTCCCAACGGGCCGGAGAGGCGATCGGATCCTCCCAGCGTGTCTACGCTTATGACGACCCCGCGCCGTATCAAAAAAAGAGCTGACGTCCTGTATCGGATGTCAGCGCTTTTTTTGTCTATATACTTGAAAACAGACCACAAATCAAACCGGCTGCGCCTGCGGCGTGACCACAATCGTCTGGTCAATCGCCACCGCGATCCCGGCGGCCAGCAGGGCGTTTTCCGGTAGGATCGTTTCCAGCTCGACATACTCCCCGCCCGCGCCCCATTTCTTCTCATGGTTAAAGATCGTTTGGCCTCCGCGATCCTGCACGGCATAGTTCCCGGTGCACACCTCTCCGGAAATGTCCCAGCCGATTCCGGTCAAGGCGGGATTGCGCGAAAAGCCCGCCTTATACACGATGCGCACCCGTTCCATCCCAGCGATGGACACGTGATACTTGGGGTAGAGGGACACGATGGACGGCTGAATGTTCAAAAGCGTCTGTCCGTCCATGTCGCTGAGCTGCATTTTCCCCGGCGTGCCGTCCACAAGGTGCACCTTCCATAAAAGCTCTTCCCTGCGGTCAAAAATATAGAAAACGCATTGCGCCTCGTCCGCCGCCGCGCGGATATACAGTGTCACAGAATCCCTCCTCCCCGCAATTGGTATCAAAATTCTAAATGCCCGGCCCGGACATCCCGAAACCCGTATGGATATGCTCATCGTCCCCGTCATGCAGCACCGCATCGATGCACAGGTTGATCCCAATGCATAAAAGCGCGTGCGAGGGGTCGAAAATCTCCATCTGGTAGCTGTCACCCCAGCTCAAATAAGCCTTGCTCAGTTGCATGAGTATCTGTCCCCGGCCATTCACCAGACGGAACTGATGGGCCATAAATTCGCCCTCAACCCGCAGATCGGTGCCCTCGAGCACAAACCGGTGCTTAAAAAAGGTAACCTCCTTATAGACCGTAACCGCCGGCTTTCCCAAAATGTATACGGTATAGCGGGGCATGAAGGAAAAGAGCTTCTGCTCAATGTAGATGACCTCCTGTCCCCCGCTGTCATACACATGAAGCTTCTTACCGAAGGTGAACACTTCGCCCGCAACCGTATACTGAGAGTTTCCCGCCTCGTCATAGATATTATACTTATCCCCGAAGGAAAATACCTTTTGCTTGGCATACAGCCGCATCACAAAAAATCCTCTCTACACATGAAATGTCTTTTTGATGTTCTCCTTGACCGACCGCTTCCGGTCGATCAGCATGAACAGCACCGCCACAATGATACAGGGAATCGCAAAGAAAACCGACCATTCCAGCTTGAAGCTGGCCTGATGATACACATCGGTCGCAATCTCCACGGCGATCATCATGCCCGCCACACATACGGCAAACACGGCGGCAATCTGCATCTTTCGCAGGTTGGAATAGAGGAAAATGATCACCATGATAAAACAGATGAAGGCGACAACCAGCACAATGGGTAGCGCAAGCGTCAGATACCACCCTTTTACGGGAGACACCTCCTCCAGAAACCGCAAAAAGGCGCAGGATGAAATCCCGCCGATGATCACGGTCATGAGCTCCCTGTTTCGCCGCAGCAGATAGGGCGGAATGATGACCGTCCACAGAAAGGCCATGGTTCCGAGCACATACATCGACCAGGTCAGCCTCGTATCAATCACATAGTTGCACACCAGGCAAACGCTTGCCGGCAGGGCGAGCAGCACCGAGATCAGGGCAACGGTCACCCGTTTGTTGGCCTGAAGATCGGCGTGCTGCTTGTGCGGCGGGTAAAGAGGCTTCGCGTCCTCGTTATACAGCTGATTGGGATTTATGACCACCGTCGTACACAGCGGACAGCTTTTTTCGGTTTCATGCAGCTCCACGCCGCAGTTGACACAATAGGACATCCACCGTCACCTCCCGTTGCTTTCTATTTTTACCGGGATGCCCTGCCGGATAAGCAGGGTAAAAAACTCCCGTTCATAGTCGTGTTCGTGCAGTGCACTCGAAAAATTGAGATAGAGATTCCCGCCGAAGCTCACTCCCGCCGCGTCGGTCGAGGCATTCTTGGAGCGTCCCAGAATGAAGTCGAACCGCTCAATGTGAGGCTCCATCTCAGCGGGCACTCGCACAACGCCCATGTTGGAAAAAGTCCCCGAAAAGCGCGACTCCCCGTACAGGTCATAGGCGATGATCAACGCGATCTTTTTGAGGAAGAGGGGCGTCGCCCGCAGCATCGGGTTCATCTCGCTCGCCAGGTTTTTACACAGCATGGCATTGAGGTACTTTTCCTTGAGGTTCATCTTGATAAAATGGTGCACCTCGCTGACGATCTCCTCAAAGGTATAGGTACCGTACTTGGGCTCAATGCCCGGCGTCACCCACAGCGAAAAGTTGCGCAGGGTTTTGGAGGGGTAAAACTGCCGCAGGTTGACCGGTACACTGATTTTCACCGGGCGGCTGCGGCCTCCCGGCGCGTTTTTCTGGCATTCGTTGAGGGCATAGATCATGGCCGCCGTCAGGAATTCGGTCAGCGTGACCCCCATCTCCCTCGACTTTTCCCGCAGCTTATCCACCGGGATGACGCCGGTGAGGATGTGCAGCACATGGGGCGGCTCCACCGTCCCCTTGCGGTGATAGGCGCGGATCTCCACACGCCCCTTGAGCGCCTTGAAGGTGGCGAAGCGCTTAAACGCATCCTCCATCTCCTCCTCGTGGGGCTTCTCGGTACAGTCGAGCACACCGTCGCCCGGCGTGATGCTGATCTTTTCCTTTCGCATGAGATACTGCGCGGTCAGTGTCTTGAGAAAAATCAGCGCACCCGTCCCGTCGCATACCACATGGAACACCTCCAGGGCAATGCGGCAGTTGTAAAATCGCACACGGAACATAAAGTTGGCGTTTTCCGAGTTGCTCATCCGGACGCATGGGTTTGCCACATCGGGCTGAACCAGCGGCCGTTTGTCGTTTTCCTCCAGGTAATACCAGAACATACCCGCCCGCAGGCGCAGCCCGAAGTTGGTAAAGCGCCCGATGGTTGCCTCCAGCGCCTCCTGCAAAATCTCCGGATCAATCTCCTCTTTGAGCGTCACCGACACACGAAAGACCGAGCTCCACTTGGCGTTTTGCACCGCCGGATAGATCTTGGCCGCGTTGTCAAGCGTATACCAGCGTTTGTGTGTGCGTTTGCGTTTTTTCGTCGCCTTTGCCCCGGCTGTTTCTGCGCCATTGCTCATAGCTTCACCTTCTTGGACTTGCGGAAGATCTGAAGAATGAAATCGGTCTCAATCTCCAGATCTCGCAGTGTTTTCAGTCTGTGAAGATAGTATTCTCCCTCATTCGCCATTTCCGGCGACATTTTGAAAAGATTTTCAAGGTCGTCCACTTCGCTCATGGCGATCTCGTCGCGTACGCGCACCTGCTTGACGCGCACCAGCTTTTTGCTGACATGCCCGGTTTCGTCCACGACCACCGGCACGTCGAACAGCGCGGTCTTCATCGCGTACAGATGCATCCGCCCCGGAATGACCGAGAGGAAGATGCCGCCCGGCTTGAGCACACGTGCAATTTCCCCGTCGGACGCCGGGCTGAAGCAGTTGAGGACGATGTCGGCCGTGCCATCCATCACCGGGATCTGGTATGCGTCGGCCAGCGCATACAGGCCGCCGTTTGACCGCTCTGCGGCCAGGCGCACCGCCTCCTCCGACAAATCCATCGCCAGCAGGTCGACCGGCTTGTTGCTGCGTTTCATCTCGGCAAACAGATTCCGGGTATAGTACCCCTCGCCGCAGCAGCAGTCGATGAGCGTCACCGGGCTTGGGCAGAGGGTGGACAGTTTGAGCACGGTGTCCTCAATCGCTTCGGACAGCATGCTGTAGAAGCCCTTCTCCAGAAAGCTGTGCTTGGCCTGTATGATTTCGGGTGTGTTCCCCTTGTGACCGGCAGGAATTTCCCCGCCGGTCAGATCGAAATAGCCCTGAGCGGTTTTTGTATGTTCATGCCCGTTTTCACAGACAAAAGCTTCTTCTTTATGTTCAAGCGGATACCCGCATTTGCTGCATTTCAGTTTCATGTTTTTATCAAATCCTTCCTGTTTTTATTATCCCCCCTTCCCTGAACCCTGTCAATCCCCTAATTGTATCTTTTGTGTTACTAAGAAGCATTTGCGCGCAAAAAACCGGTATACGGATAAAACGCGCACAAAGATCTCTAAAAATCTTTATGCGCATTTTTCCGCTTCTCTATATGACAAAGGACGCAAACTGCGGGATCACCAGGCCGCCCATGAGCGCGACGCCGGTGCTGAGCAGCGTGCCGATCAGGTACTTCTCGGCGAAGTCCGGCTGTTTAAATTGTTCAAAGCGGGCGAGGCTCTTGGCCGCCACCACAAATCCGATCGCGCCGTACTGCCCCAGCAGGATCAGTGTCACCACAATGCACCGCTCGAGCATCCCGATCAGGTAGCCTGCCCGGGGCAGCGCAATCTCTCCCTCCGAAAAGTAGCACAGCACCTTTTTGATCATAACCGCCGTCGGCCAGAGCACAATCACATAGAGCAGCACATCCCCAAATATACTTCCGTACATTCTCACACCCAGTGTATCCAGAAGCCCCGGAGAGCCGGGCAGTGAAAAGCCGTAGCACACGAGAAACAGGCAGGCAATATGTACGGTCTGGTCGCAGAAAAACAGCAAAAGGCCGACCCACTTGTCTGCCTTCTTTTCAAGCCTGATACGCACAAAGTCCACGGCAAAATGCGCGGCCGTCAGCGTCAGCAACGGCCACCAGATGTACCGTATATCCGCCGAAAGGGCAAGCGCCGCGGCCATGCATACCCCGTACATCGCGGTGTGCGCGGCAAGGCTTTTGAGCTGCACCTTCTTTTGCTCTGCCATTTTTGAGGACTGAAACGTAAAATCGGCGAGAAAATGGGCGATCAGCAGCAGGATGATTGTCACAGCATACCCTCCTTACTCTTTTCCATCAGCCTCAGCGCCGAAATGGTCAGGTTGCGCGCCTGCACAATGTTGCCCGACCGCATGGATTCGTCGACGCTCTGCCGGCTCCGTCCGAGCATCTCGGACAGGACGCCCGGGACTCCGCGCAGCTTTCCCGAAGTGATGTACAAACGGGACGTTTCCGCCAGCGCGTCCACCGGCCGCAGCGCACGGCCGGGCACTTGATCCGCCGCTGCGCGGTTGTCCGCCGCATAATAGCCGAACTCGCTCTTGCGCGCAAACAGCGCACCGACCTCTTTCATCTGTTCCGTATCAAAGGCGTCGTTCATCACGATCGGACACAGCGCTTCACTGAGCACATACAGCTGGTTTTGCAGGCTGCTTTGTCCCTGCACAAGCTCAGACGAGGCATTGAGCAGGGAATTGATGAACAGGTCGTTCACGCTGTCCGAATCGTACAGCACCCTGTATCCGAGTGAATCCCGCGTCAGCTCAAGCGCCCCGCGCGCCCGGTGGTAGGCGGGCCCGTCCTGGGCGGTGGAGCGCTCCTCCGGAAGCTGGACGCTCCATTCCCCCACGCCGATACCCGCCCGGATCCCCACCGGAAAAACCAGCATGGCAAACAGCCGGTAATACAGATAGGCCGCTTCGGGGGAGCAAAACAGCCCCTGCAGCTCGTCTCCGGCGCTGAACACAACTTCAAACCGAAGGGAAGCGGAAAACAGCGTATTGAGCACAGATATGCTCTGCATCATAAACCGCTGGATGTCCAGCCGCCCTGCGTCGTCATAACGCCGCGACGCGGTTACGTCCATAAGCAGCGCAGTGTATTGCTCCATTGGAATCACCTCGTCCCCATTATAGCACACACACAACTAAAAATCAATCAAATATTACTGCTTATCTAAATGCAATCCTATTTAACTGCTTTTAGAATAGAAGCAAATTTCAACTGATATACAGGAACCGCCCGCAGCTTCTGCTGCGGGCGGTTCCTGTATATGGGTGCTTGGGAAAAAGGAGTTAAGACAATGTGATGGCCTCATACAGAGGACGGTACGTGCCCTGGCTCCAGGTGAACGTCTTGAAGTAGTAGCCGTCCTCAAGTCCGGTGACGTCAAAGTCAAAGGTATAGGGATGGACGTCGTCCGCGGACAGCGAGACATACTTCTTCTGCACCAGAGCGCCATTTTTGTTGTACAGGCTGACGATCAGGTTCAGCGGCACAGGCTCGCTGAGCTGATTGGTCACAGATGCGCGGACCGTGACGATGTTGTTTTCCTTTACGTCCGCATGCGCGGCAGTGAAGAAATCACTCGCCTCAACCGTAAACTTACAGTCGGCCTTGAAGCCGCCCTCGTCCGAGGTTGCCCGAATCACGCTGTCGCCCACGTCGACCGCCTTGACTGTAACCGTGCCGTCGGCGTTCGCTGTGTAGGTAACGCTTTCACCCGATGCAAGAGACCAGCTAAAGCCCTGGTTTTCCGCGTTGGTCGGCAGAACCCGTCCCTTAATGGTGTAGGTTTCGCCAACCTTGAGGCTCACGCTGCTCAGATTGACCTGCATACCGGTGACGCCTGTGATCACCTGACCGGCGGCATTCACCGTAACCGCACAGGTCGCGGACTTGGTAGGATCCATAACCGAGGTGGCCTTGATGATCGCAGTACCAGCCTTGAGCGCTTCAAACGAAGCGGGGTTGCCGTCGTCCATGCGCAGCACCTGATCCCCCTGCTCAACCGTCCAGGTGACGGGCAGCATGGCGGGCTTGCCATCGTCGCAGACGCTGACCGCACTCAGTTTGAATTGGTCGCCTTCAGTGACAGTCTTGGTCGTTTCATTCAGCCTGAGCTCACTGACTGTGGTGGGGGTAAACTTGGTAAATTTCGAATCGCACCAGTCGGCGTGGTCATTGGCATTGCGGTTGTCGCTGCCCAGTGTCGCCACAAGGGTGACCTGCTTCGCGCCCGTAACCGGCACTTCCACTTTCCTAGCCGGTGTCAGATACTTCATGGAGCCGCTGTCGTAGGCTTTCACGCCGTCGACATAGACCTCAAAGGACACGTCGGCATTCGGGGATCTCTGGTAGACGTCGACGCCCACCCAGGATTCAAACATGTCAAAGCCCATGCCTTCGATGTCGATATAGACCTCTGAGTAAGCGTGCGTCCCGATGCCCTTCGCAAAGATCTGGCTTCCGGTTCCCGCCGCATTGGTAATGGTCAGAGGCTGGTTGTGCTCGACCTTGCGATCCCTCTGGAGCGAGTCATAGCCGGAATAGGATTCAGGCAGCCACTCCATGTCGCTCGCGTAGACCTGTGCCTGCGGGATCAGGGTAATGGTGTAGGTTTTCTCGACGCCGTCGATGGTCGCCACGACTGTTGCTGTGCCGTCAAAGGCGGCGGGCTGGGTGATCTCAATGTCTACACCCGCCGACGCGTCAACGGAGACCTGCGGAATGTTCGTAAAAACGCCTTCGAGATACTTGTAGGTGTAGTTTTGTGTTCCCGCATTGAATCCGGCCAGCTTTTTGCCGCCGACGTAGATCGCGTTGACCGCTTTGCTCATGATGTCGAAGCTGCGTTTGCTCTCGGTCATCTTGGCGGCCGTATCCATCGAAGCGGTGATGGGGGTCAGACGGTAGGTGTACGAGTAGGTTCCGCTGCCGGGCAGCAGGTACTGCGAACGCGGGCCGGGGCCGCACGCTGCGCTGCCGATGCCGGCCTGGGCATAGTCGATGGACAGAATCGGATTGCTCTTCTTCACCATGTACATGTGACGCTTGCCCTCGTAGTCAGCCGCGTCATAGCCCACTGCGCTCATGCTCAGTGCGCGATCCTTAGTGGTGACCAACAGGCCGTCACCCGCATCGTCGGTCAGCGACATCCAGCGCACGTCGGTGCGGTTGCCGAAGAACTGCGGCATGAGATAGGGGGAGTATTGTTTGTCAACCGTGCTTCCAAATACGCCGACAAAGCTGCCAACGTTACGATCGGAATAGTTCTCGCCCGGGCCCTTGCCGTAGTATTCGATGTTTTTAAAGGCGGCGGGTAATTTCATTTCCATGCCGACTCTCAGCAGGTTGCTTGCACCCGAACCGGGGGTAAGAGAATTGTTGACCACCACGTCACCGCTCGAATAAATGGAGTATTTGGTGACGTTCGTGGAGCTTCTTGCCGTCAGGCGGGAGGTTACGGAGATGTTAATCACCTTGGCTTCGGCCTGTACGTCGAGGGCGGTAATGGTCTTGTTGGCCCACGCTTTTTTGAACGTGGAGTCATAGCTTGTGTCATTGTTGCCCGGCGCGCGCCAGTGGTTGATGATCAGGCTCTTGTCGATCATTTCTTTGCCGCCGGCAATAAAGCTGGTCATTTCGCCCCTTGTTTTGTCAAAGGTGATCTTAAAGTTTTCGCCTTCCGCGACCACCTGTGTCTCATTGTTGATCACATCGCTGAATCCGGGCATGGTGTCCACATCCAGCTTGAAGGCTTCGTTCTTCGCGCGGATCGGCAGCTTAAACTGCGCGTGGGCAATCTCAAAGCCCGCTTTTTCCCACCATGTGTCCGCTTTGAGCGCAGTGGAGAAGTTGAGGAAATATTCCGCGCCCGGCTTTGCCGTGATGCCGGTGGTGTCAATGGTGACAACCTCGCTGGTCTCGGGCGCCAGATCAAGATTGAGCGTGCCCGATTTAACCACCTTATTGTCCTCAGTGATCGTCCAGTTGTGCGCGTATTTGTCAAGTGAGGTGTTGAGGAATTCGTTGGTGACCTTGACCTTACCCTTGGCGAGGTCAACCGCTTCAAACCACACTTCTTGATGAGCGTACTTCACCTCGGTGGCAAACGGCTTGGGCGTACGGTCGGCAAAGAGTATGCCGTTGCCGCAGAAGCTGTTGTCGGTGACGGTTTCGCCCCAGTCGCCGCCGTAGGCAAAATATCTTTCGTCATCATAGGCGATCTGCTCGATTCGGACGCTGTCAAAATCATTCCAGAACACCACGCCTGCGTCGGCGGCGGTGCGGGTTTGATCGTTGATCTCCTCGACGGTCAGCGCCTTTTTGTAAATATGCACGCCGTCGATCAGTCCTTTGAACTTGCGGCCGGGATACTGCGGGTTGTCGCCGATGGTCAGCGGATAGGTCGTGGCCGAAGCGGTGGAGTCGGCCAAGACATTGGTGCGGTTGCCCGTGGCGACCTGCGTGCCGTTGACGTAAATACTCATACGGGGATTCTCGGCAGCGGTGCCGTCAAACACGGCGACCAGCTGTTTCCACGTGCCGTCGTACCAGTCGTCCGGAACAGCGGCCGAAATGGTGCCGGCGCCGTAGCTGTCCACGAAAAACTCAAATTTGCCGTTCGCGTCAACCTTGAGCGTGTAGCCGTTGTCGCCTTTGGAGACGATGTCATTGTGGCTCGCGGTTTTTGTGCCGGGTTTGACCCAAGCCTCAATGGTCAGCTGGTTGGAAGCGGCGTTGAGCCGGGAGTCCACGTCGTATTTGAGGACACTGCTGCTGAGGGCTTTGGTGCCGTTGCGTCCCACGGCGAAAGTCCCCGTAATCTCTTTTTTCAGAGCGGCGGGAACGGCGGCCGTGGTGAAGTAGTTGGGCGGGGTGAGGTCAGTGGGCATCCAGATCGACTGGTCGACGAAGTCCCAGATAAAACCGCCCTGCGCGTTGGGATACTTGCGGAATTCATCCCAGTACTCGGTGAAGGAACCCGCCGCGTTGCCCATCGAGTGGGAATATTCCGACATGATGAAGGGCATTTTGTTGGCGGTGTTGCCTGCATAGCTCGACGCATAGCCCACCGACGGGTACTGCACGCTGTAAATGTCTACCAGCGCGTTGCGGTTGTCCCGCTCGTACTTGACCGGGCGGCTGCGGTCGCGCGCCTTGATCCAGTTGCTTCCGACATAGAAGCAGTAGTTGTCATTGAGGGCATAGGTCTTGTAGGTGGCCTCATTGCCCAGCGACCAGATCACAACCGAGGGGTGGTTCTTGTCGCGCTCCACCATGCTCTGCATACGGTCAAGCACCGTGTTTTTCCATACAGGCAGACCCGAAGGCAGGTCGCCTGCGGTCGCACCGTAGTGCGATTCGATGTTGGCCTCGTCGCAGATGTAGAAGCCAAGCTCATCCGCCAGCGCGTAGGTAAAGGGATCCTCCGGATAGTGGGAGGTACGGATGGCGTTGATGTTGTGCTGCTTCATGATCTTGAGATCTTTCAGGATGTCCTCATGCGAAAGGGCACGGCCGGTTTCGGGGCTGATCTCATGCCGGTTTACGCCGCGCAGAACAATGTTCTGGCCGTTGATCTGCATGACCCGCTGTCCCGCTGCATTGAACTCAACCAGTTTAACAGTTCGGAAGCCCACGCGCTCGACCGCCGTTTCCACGACGCCTCCCTGCGGATCCTTGAGCTGGATGAGAAGCTTATAGAGGTTGGGGCTGTCGGCAAACCACTTTTTAGGATTCTGTACCCATTTGCTCGCCTTGACCGTCACCTCGGAGGGGTTTGAGTCCGCCGCGGTCACGCTCGCGGGAATCGTAAGGGGCGCATTCCACACCGGGTTGTCGTCCATGTCCATCAGCGTCGCTTCGACCGAGTACTTTCCGCTCTTGTCGGCGGCAAAGTTACGGATGGACGCTTCGACCGAAAGGTTCGCATTTTCATTGAAGTTGTCAAAATCGGTGCGAACGAAGAAGTCACGCAGCTCGACCTTGTCCTTCGAATAAAGGAATACGTCACGGAAGATACCCGACAGGCGGATGAAGTCCTGGTTTTCCAGGAAGCTTCCAACCGACCAGCGGTACACCTGCGCTGAAATCTGGTTTTCACCGGCGTGCAGGTAGGGGGTCAGGTTGAATTCCGAGGCGGTGTACGAGTCGGACGCATAGCCGACATACTGCCCGTTGACGTACAGATAAATGCACGATTCCACACCCTGAAAGGAGACGAATACCTCACGGCCGTTCCAGTTCTCCGGCAGGGTGAAGCTCCTGCGGTAGTGTCCGACCGGGTTGTACACGGTCGGAGCCTTGGGGTCTGTCAGCCGGGACAGCGGCTCGTAGTTGGTCCAAGGGTAGCGCTGGTTCACATAAATCGGATGGTCATACTTGAGGGTTCCATCCGCGTTGCGGTAAGTCTGCCAGCTTCTGGGCACCGTCACGGTGTCCCACGCGCTGTCGTCATAGCCCGTCTCCTGGAAGCCGCTGATGCGGTTTTCCGGCTTGGTGACCAGCTTGAACTTCCAGTCGCCGTTGAGCGACTGAAAGTAGCTCGATCTGGCAAAATCTCTGGTGAGCGCCGATTCCTCATTGTCGAGTGCGGTCTGCGCGTCCTGATAGGGGATAAAATATGTACGTCCCGGCTCTCGGTTGACATACGCCGTCGAGACGCCGTCATACCACTCTTCTCCGGCGAAGCTCGCCGCACCCGCCGTAAATGTCGCGAATGTGCCGGCCACCAGAAGAGCGGACAAAATCAATGCGAATAGTTTCTTTCTCACTTTGTATTCACTCCCTTGTTATTTTATGCGTTTTCGTCCGAATTACAGGCACATCTGCATGATGATCGTGACGTCGCCGATATTGACCTTACTGTCTGCATTGACATCGGCCGCCTTGAGCTGCCGCTCGTCAAGCGTACGGCTGCCTGCCAGATACTGCATCAGCATGATGGCATCTGACACATCGACACGGCCGTCCAGATTGACATCTCCGCGCATCGGCGGTACAGAGGTGATCTTAACCTCGACCGGCAGGATAAAGGGCGTCGCCGGCGCAAGATTCTCGGAGTTCGCATTGATAACTGAGAAGTCCACAAGGGTGGTCTCGTCATACATAAGGTCTGCCTTGGCGGCAAACACCGCATAGCCCACGACAACTTCGCCGGTCACGCCTGCGCCATCCGGTGCGATAATGACAAAGCGGTTGCCTTCGGACACAAGTGAGAAGCCCTTCTTTGCGGTGAGAGACTGAAGCGTCAGTGCCGATTCGTCATACTGAATCGTTCCGCGCAGACCGGAGAGCTTGACACAGTCGGCCGCTGTGATCGGCACAATCACCGTTTCACCGGTTCCGACGGTCATAGACAGCGCCGTTCTGACGGTCAGCGCACAGGCCGCGGTTAATCCGCCGTCCACGGTCTCGGCCGTGATCGCGGTTGTACCGGGCGCCACTGCGGTCACAACACCGTTTTCGTCCACGGTGGCGACCCCTTCGTCTTCCGATGCCCAAACAACTTCTCCGACGGTGGCATCCTCGGGAAGCACGCTTGCAGCGAGTTTTGTCGACTTGCCGGGCGTCAGTGTGGCTGCCGCGCGGTCAAGCGCAACGCCGGTCGCCGCAACATAGTCAAACGCGAATCTTTCGAGCACGGTGGGGCCGTTCAGGCACACATAATAGCTGCCCTCCAGAACCGTAAGCAGCGGAATCGTAATGTCGATTGTGCCGTCGACAACGATCGCCTGCTCCATGGCCGCGACTTCGGGGCTGTCCAGCAAATGGTCAAAATCCCCGCCGAAGGCCGGCGTTAAAATGAACACCGAAACTTCGTCTCCGAGGGATGCGTCCACTGTGCCGGTCACCTGCACCGTCTTTGCTTCAAAGTCGGTGACTACCGTGAGCGCGGCGAGCGGCTCCTCCGCGAGGATGCCGAGAGGCACGGACAGTGCGACCATCAGCATAAGAATAATGCTGACCGCGAGGGATGATGCCTTTTTGATTGCTTGTCTCATTCCTTTCACTCCCTAACATTTTCCTGGAAAGGGCTTTGCCCCTTCCAATATTCTTCACAAATTTTTATAAGCTGCAGCTCAGGGTTGGTTATGCATTGCCACCGATAGTAAAATCGATGCATAAATATTCCCCAATATACAGTTTATAAAAACTTAATGAACCCCACCAGTGATAGTTGTTTTTTAATAAAACACTAAAAATTACTTGTTGACTGGCACATTATACTCTATTATTAATGGTTTTTACATTCTTATTGGAATAAATACTGTATTTATAGCGAGAAAAATTATTTTTTTACGGTTCTTGACGCCGGCTTCCTTTACAACTTTTTGTTACGGCATCTATTGTTCTATAAAATTATTTACTAATTATATGCGCTTACCCTACGATCATTCCGGCAATTCCGCCCCAGGCGAAATCAATCCGCCGCAGGGAAAAACGGCTGCTCCCCCCGCCCGCCAGTCACCCGAAGCATTCCATTTCGTCCCTCACGGTCCATTACACTTGCAAAATTCTCTGCAATTTCCTGTGCGGGCATCTAATATGAAGCTCCCGTCAGAACGGCGAATAGAATTGCGAGCGCTTTTGTGTCATACGAGGCAGAGGACACCGGCGGGCTGAGTTTTGTCATCAAATCGGGCTCGCTGTGTTCAATTGAAAAGAGAAAACTTGCCTTTTCCGCCATCGCCCCCCCCACAACCGGTTTCGTGCCCTTGCTTCCTTCATCTTGTCTTTTTGTGCTTTTCCTGCTACAATGACATGGTCGTCCGCGGCGACATACGGGTCGATGCTCGGCCTGTCTGCCGTGCTATACGTGGTTCGACTATACATTGATAAACTTTTAATAAAACGAAAACTAAAAGAAACAAACTGACACAGGCAATCGGCACAGAGGAAAAACCGGAGGTCTGTGAGGGACAGAAAGAGGTGCAAAATGTCAATGGACAAGGAGAGGCGGAAGGCCTTACAGGAGGATTACAAGCAGATTAAAACCTACATGGGCGTCATCCGGATTACCTGCCAGACCAACGGAAAGGTTTTCGTCGCCGGTTTCCCTAATCTTAAAAACAAGTGGCTGACGCAAAAAATGCAGCTGGAAACCGGCCGGCATCCCAACTTCGCCCTGCAAAAGGACTGGAATGAATTCGGCGGGGACGCCTTTTCTTACGAGGTGCTGGAAGAAATCGACACCGAAGACGTCGCCGACGTGCGGTGGGAAGTCAAGCAGCTGGAAAAGGCCTGGCTCGGACGTTTGAACCCATACGGTGAAACCGGCTACAATCGGCCGCCTATAGAAGAATAAGACAGGCGGCCTTTTCTAGAACAGGATCCGAGTTTTGTATTGACAAAAAAGCAGGTATTCTTTATACTATTGACTGTGTCATGCCGCTGTGGCGGAACTGGCAGACGCCCGGGACTTAAAATCCCGTGATGGCAACATCGTACCGGTTCGATCCCGGTCAGCGGCACCACACACGGTGGGGTAATAAAAAAAGTACGGCGCACAACACGTGCGCCGTACTTTTTTCATCCCTATCCCCCCTGGTGACGGTAATAGAACACCGCCAGCTGGGTTCTGTCGCGCAAATCCAGCTTCTCCAGAATCACGCTGAGGTAATTGCGCACGGTTCCCTCGCTGAGATACACTTTTTCGGCGATCTCCCGGTTGGAAAGCCCTTGCGCCACCAGCTCAATGATGCGTTCTTCACGGGGCTCAATGCCGAAGCGCGAAAAATCCTTCATTTCGGGCTGTCCGATCAGCTGGGGCAGCCGGGCGTACACCTCCCCGCCCAGCACACGCTGTCCCGCCTGCGCCGCATAGAGTGCGGGGACAATGCGGTCAAAATCCTGCTTGAGCATATAGCCCATCGCACCCATACGCAGGGAGGAAAGAATGTATTCATCATCCGAAAACGTGGTCAGGAACAGGATCTTTGCGGACGGGTGTTCCCTGAGAATCTGTTCGGCCGCCTCCAGCCCGGACATCCCCTGCATCCGGATATCCAGAAGCGCCAGATCGGGCTTGTGCTTTCGGTAAAGTACAACCGCCTCTTCCCCGCTCGATCCGACGTCTGCAACATGAATCTGCGGATCGGCTTCCAGTATGGTTTTCAGCGCCGCGGTCACAACCGGATCGTCGTCGGCCAGTACAATGTTCAACGCGGTTCACCTCCCTGTGTTTTGGGTATGGTCACGTGAATCCCGAAGCCCCGCTCACGGTGAATGGAGAGCTGCCCTCCCAGAGCAAAGGCGCGTTCGCGCATATCATCCAGCCCCATTCCCTCATGCGCGCCGGTTGATTTCTCCGGCCGAGGCGTCCCGTTGTCCTCAAAGGTCAGGCAATAAAACGCAGGGTGCTCCTGCAGGTCAATGCGAATTTGGGTAGCGTTTGAATGGCGCGCCACATTGGCAAGCGCCTCGTGAATGACACCGGCAAAACAGGACTGAACCGCCTGCGGCACTCCCTCCCCCATGTCGAAGTTCAGGTTGCAGTCATACGCCGAAAAGTCGCGCAGCGCCGCTTGCACCAGCGTGTACAGATCCATCGACTGATCCCGCAGGTCATGCACGCTCTGCCGCACGCAGTTGATGGCCTGTGTCAGCGTGTCTCTCAGTGCGCCGAGCCCCTCGGCGGTTTTTTCCTCCCGGGAGACCGCCATCAGCGCGCCTGTCTGCAGCAGCGCCCGCGCCAGAATGTGCCCCACGCTGTCGTGCATGTCCCGTGCGATCCGTCCGCGCTCGATCAGGGTAGCCAGCTTCATGCTATCGTCGCGCGCCGCCAGAATCCGCTTGTTTTGGTCGTCGAGCCGGCGGTTCATCTCGGTGGCCTCATCCCGCACCGTGCGAACCGTCCTGACAAGCTGCGTCACGCGTGTGCGCGCCGACTCCAGCAGGAGTGCAAGCGCCATGCCAAACAGCATCACCAGAAGCTCGCGCACAGTATACGCCTGTTTGCCCACAAGCAGGAGTGCCGACGCTGTGAGCCACACCGCCCTTCCCGCCAGATGTCCCCGCCGGGACGTCCACGGCACGGACAACAGGTCATACAGGAGCAGGGCGCAGAAAAACCCGAAGGGAAGCCAAAGAATCGTCAGCACGACCCACAGCAGACCGATCCCCGCCGAAACCCACCGTCCGGAAAGCTCGCCCAGCAGGCATCCGGCGGTGACGGCGGCCAGCAAAGCCGCCACCGACAGCGCGTCCACCGGCCGCCCGGTGAGACAGTACAGCCCCAAAATCAATAGGACTGCCCGATCCGCCCATTTCATCTGCGTTCCCCCTCTCACCTGTTTTTTTCAGTATACTACAAAACGCTGCGAGGGACAATCGCCGCCGGCCCCGCCCGCAGATATTCAATTCCATGAAAAAGCTTTTCGGGGCGGGCCGATTGCAATATGACATTTGTCACACAGCTTCTGACACGCGGCACTGTGATTCGAGCCGCCGGTCTGCTATACTCAGGCCAGAACGACAAAGGAGGCAGATGATATGCAAACCATCGTATCGGCAAACAGCCTGGTCAAACGATATAAGGAACTGATCGCGCTCGACCATTTCAGTCTCGAAATCCAGGAAGGGGAAATTCTGGGTCTTCTGGGTCCCAACGGTTCGGGCAAAACCACCGCCATCCACTGTCTGCTCTCTCTGCTGACCATGGACAAGGGCGAGGTGAAGCTCTTCGGACAGCCCATGACGCCCATCAGCTACTCGATCAAGCAGAACATCGGCATTGTGCCGCAGCAGGTGGCCGTATTTGATGAACTGAACGTACAGGAAAACATCGACTATTTCTGCGGCCTGTATATCCGCGACAAAGCGCAGCGCAAGCAGTACGTGGACGAGGCGGTCACCTTCGCCGGACTGGAGGACTACCGCAAATTCATCCCTAAGAAGCTGTCCGGCGGGCTTTTGCGCCGCCTCAACATCGCTTGCGGCATCGCGCACAGACCGAAGCTGATCATTCTCGACGAGCCCACCGTCGCCGTAGACCCCCAGAGCCGCGCCCACATCCTCGCCGGCATCCAGCGTCTCAACCGGGAGGGAGCTACCGTGATCTACACCTCCCATTACATGGAGGAGGTGGAGCAGATCTGCACGCGTATTGTCATCATGGACAAGGGACGCAGCCTCGCCGAGGGAAGCAGCGAGTCCCTCAAGAAAATGATCAAGGCGGGGGAGATCATCCGGGTCGACCTGCCGGCCATCGACGCCGCGCAGATGGAAACGCTCAAAGGTCTGCCGCATGTCTATTCGGTCAGCTTTGACGACGGCCGGCTGATTGTGAAATGCGGCAGCGGCCGGCACAACCTGATCCGTGTGCTCGACGTCCTGCAAACGGCCAGAATCCCCTTCGGGCGCGTCTATTCCGAGCTACCCACCCTCAACGACGTATTTCTGGAAATCACCGGCCGTCAACTGCGGGACGGAGGCGAAAGCGAATGAG
Source organism: Oscillospiraceae bacterium (assembly GCA_031551875.1). Lineage (GTDB taxonomy): Bacteria > Bacillota > Clostridia > Oscillospirales > Acutalibacteraceae > JAVBNA01. The sequence continues at coordinate 67,551 of JAVBNA010000026.1, forward strand.
CCATCTCTACCGCTACCGGCTGCGCTCCCATCTGCGCGACCGGGTCAACATGTTCTGGACGATTGCCTTCCCGCTGCTGCTGTGCACCTTTATGCAGCTGAGCATCGGCTCACTGACCCAGAACATCGAACAATTCAGATCCATCCCGGTCGCCTATGTGCAAACCGGACAGGACACCGCCCTGGGCGAGCTGCTCACCGGGCTTTCGGATGGAGACAGCCCCCTGCTCCTCATGCAGCGCACTGACCGCGAGGAAGCCCTGCGGCTTCTGGAGGAGGGGACAGTCAAGGGCGTCATCGAAGAGGGCGGCATCCCCGCCCTGCTGTGCCAGGAGGAAGGCCTGGAACAGAGCATCCTCAAAAGCGTGCTCGACCGGTATGTGCAGGTGGAGGCCACCGTGACCAGCCTCGGCGCAACTGATCAAGCTCAGATTCAGGCCGCCGTCGACGCACTGACACACGAAGCCTCGGCCATTCATCCTGTGTCCTTCTCAAGCGGCAGCCTCAACTATTTCCTGCAAAGCCTCTATGCCGTCATCGCCATGACCTGTATCATGGGCGGCTTCTTCGGGCTCAACGGAGTGCTGTCCTCTGAACCGCGTCTTTCGGCGTTGGGCGTACGGCGCAGTGTGTCGCCCGCCCGCAAGTCGGCTGTGGTGTTGAGCGACCTGACAGCGGCCATGACTGTATCTCTGGGGGAAGTTCTCATTTTGCTGCTCTATCTGCGCTTCGTGCTGGGCGTCGACTTCGGCGTCCAAATCCCCGCCATCCTGCTGTTATGTGTGCTGGGCAGCGCCGTCGGCGTCGCGCTGGGCATGCTGGTCGGTTTGGCGATCCCGGTGCGGGAGGGCGTTAAAAGCGGCATCCTGATCGCTCTGTCCATCTCGCTGAGCTTTCTGGGCGGGATGATGGATTCCCGGGTTCGGGTCATCGTGGAACAAAACATCCCCCTGCTGAATCGCGTCAATCCCGCCGCCCTGATGGTGGACTCCTTCTACGTATTAGATACTTACGGCGCTGGCACCCGGTTTTATGTAAACGTCGCCAGTTTGTTCCTGATTTTTGTGCTTCTGTGCGGAGGAAACCTGCTTATACTGAGGAGGAAGCAATATGCAAGTGTTTAACTGTTTTATGAAAATCCTCCGGCGCAATCTGGGCATGCTCCTCCTCTATACCGGCATTTTTGCGGGCATTGCAGTCTCCATGTCCAACCTCAACCTCCAGGAGCCGATCGGATCCTTCTCCGACGCCAAGGTCAAGCTCACGGTCATAGACCGGGATCACAGTGCGCTTTCGAGGGCGCTGACCGGCTACCTCTATGACCGGCACACCGAGATCCCGCTTTCGGACGACACCGAAACCCTACAGGACGCGCTCTATCAGCGCAGCACCGAATACATCCTGATTGTGCCCTCGGGGTATGAGCAGTCGGTTTTGGGGACAGGCGAGCCCCTGGGTCTGGACGTCGCGCAGGTGCCGGATTCCTATGCGGGCGCCTACGTCGACCGGCAGGTAAACAACTTTATCTCCACCGTGCAGGTATACCTTTCGGCAGGGACGCCGGCTGCACAGGCGCTGTACGCGGCGGCACAGGATTTGTCTGCCTCCGTGAAGGTTTCCATGCAGACACAGGCCAGAACTGATCTCCCGGCTGAATACTATTTCTTCAAATTTCTCAGCTATGCGTTTATGATGCTGATGATTTTCGGGCTGTGCCCGGTGCTGATTGTCTTCGGCAACCGCAACCTCTCCCTGCGGCTGCACAGCTCCCCCCTGCCGCTGCGCAGCCGCAACCGCGGGCTGTTCGCGGGCGCGGCGACGCTGGCCGCGGCCAGCCTTGCGGTGTTCCTCCTGTTTGGGTTCGCGCTGTACGGGCAGAAAATGCTGACAGCCGCCGCACTGATCTGCATGGGCAACGCGCTTGTTTTCCTGCTGCTGTCCACCTCTATGGCGTTTTTGATCGGGCAGCTTTGCAAAACTGTCAACATGGTCTCGGCCATCGCCAACGTGACCGTGCTGGCACAGTGCTTCCTGTGCGGCGTGTTTGTACCGATGGAGCTGATGGGCAGCGGGATCGAAACCGCCGCCAAATTCCTGCCCACCTACTGGTATGTGCAGGCCACCGAGCAGGCGTTCCGGCTGACGCAGGTGTCCCTGCAAAGCCTTCAGCCGATCCTGGAAAGCATCGTGTTGCAGCTTGTGTTCACCGCGGCTCTGCTGGCGGCGGCACTGGCGGTGTCCAAACAAAAGCAGCAGGTCAAATAATTCTCCATGAAAAAGGAGCGTCGGGCACCATACCGTGCCCGACGCTCCTTTTTTTACCGGTCGCCAACTAAATTTTTTCCAGAATCAGCTTCGCGCAGTCGATCTGATTGGGGATCGTGCCGTCCTTGCCGCGCACCCGCCAGATGTCAGGGGTGATCTCGTCCACGACGTAAATTTTGCCGTTCTGGTCATAGCCCACCTCGATTTTAAAATCGATCAGGGTCAGATCCATTCCCGCCAGCTCTTTTCTCAGAACTTCGCCGACCTTTGTGAGGATATCCAGCGCCTCGTCATACTGTCCCTTCGCCAGAATGCCCTTCATCATGCACAGTCTCTCGCTGATCAGGGGATCACCCTGCTCGTCATCCTTGAGGGTCACCTCCAGATAGGGCGGGTCAAAGGGAACGCCTTCCTCCAGCGTGAAGCGGCGGCACATGCTGCCCGCCGTGAAATACCGCAGTACAAATTCCAGCGGCGGCACCGTGAGGTTTCGAACCTGCATCAGACCCTTTTCCACATCAGCGCCCAGATAGTGGGTGGGAATCCCATTTTCCTCCATCAACGCAAAAAAATGCTGAGAGATTTGAAGCCCGATTTTCCCCTTACCGGCCACGCTTCCGCCCACCGTGTTGGAGCCGGGGTCAAACACACCGTTTTCACCGGTCGCGTCGTCCTTAAAAAACAGGTACACATCCCCTGTTCCCTCGTCCGCCAGTACGGACTTTGTCTTACCGTCATACAGAGTTTTCATCAGAGCCTCTCCCTTCAATTTTGAGTCCATGCAATTCAGCTTCTCCCGTCTTGCATTTTTCATATTGTACCACATCGCAGGGGGAGTTGCAATCATAAATCGAGGCCCTGCTCGTCTCCATTTTTGGCGAAAATACTGGGTGAATGTGTCCTGCCCGCAGCAAATGCTGCGGGCAGGATCAGGGAATGTATTTAGAAGGAGAGGAAAAGCGGAAAACAAAAATTTTTCTTTACAACAGTTTACTCACAAACACGGACAGGCACAAGAGATCGAGAACAAGACGCCCTAAATCCGGTACATACGGACAAAGTTATCGCAAAACGCGGCAAAAATAGCCATGATTGAGCCCGTTTGTGCCCGATATGCAAAAAGCTCTCCCGGTATATGCCGGGAGAGCTTTTACGTCAGACCGACAGAAAACCCCGTCCGGCCATCTGAATGATAATCTTCGCCATTTCGCTGGCCGGCTTTTTCATGCCGTCGTCAAGCCATTTTTGAATGACGCCCACGCTGCCGTGTGCAAGAAAATAATAGATATATTCGGCGTCCTCCTTCTTGACCGATTTGTTTGCGGTCAAAGCGGAGACAAACTGTCCGCCCACAATCATGGTCACCTGCTGCTGAAAACTAATGTCTCCGTGCGCGCTGAGCAACACCGCGCAGGTATCGGCGTTCTCCTTGATGTACCCGAAAATTTTCTCCATGATCTCCACGGCGTCCTCAATATATTCCCCGCTGAAGGAATACTCCGCGAGATATTTATGGACATCCTCAAGCAGCGCGGCCTCGATCTGGTGCAGCAGGTCATAGGGGTCGGTATAGTGCGCGTAAAAGGTTGCCCGGTTGATGTCGGCCCCTTCACAGATTTCCTTGACCGTGATTTTGGAAAGAGGCTTCTCCTTGAGCAGGCTGATAAAGCTCTCGCGCACCACCATTTTTGTGTACTTGACCCGGCGATCGGTTTTTTGGGCTTCCATTTGTGGCCCTCCGTTCATAAAAAATTTTCTTTTTTTATCTGCTATTTTTTCAACACTTTGGCTTCTCATGTTGCACAACTGACACGGAAAAGCCATCTGTGTGTTGTCATTTTCTCATATAGTTAGTATACTTATTTTGCGAAAGATAGTCAACACTTTGTCTGATAATAATCTGCGTGTATTGCATGAAAATTATCGTAAGTTGGGAGAGGATTTGTGTATGGAACGATTTTCCAGCTCCATTCTGCGTCATAACAAGTTCATAACCATCCTGGTTTTTGTGATTGTCGTCGTTTGCGTCATTTTACAGTTCGGCGTAAACGTCAACTTCAACGTGGTGGATTACCTGCCCAAAAACGCCCCGTCCACAACCGGAATCAGCGTGATGTCCAAGGAGTTTTCAGGCGCGGTCCCCAACACACGCGTGATGTTCCCGAACGTGTCGGTCACCGAGGCGCTTGAACGCAAGGCGGAGCTCGCGGCCATCGACGGCGTATCCGATGTGATGTGGTTGGACGACGTCATGGACGTTAAGCAGCCTCTTGAAACCGCCGACCCCAAAATAGTAGAGACCTATTATAAAGGCGGCGACGCGGTGATCGCCTTTGCGGTGCGCGAAGGAGAAGAGGTCGCGATCATGGAGAAGGTCTACGCGCTGATCGGAACCGAAAACTTTGCCTCGGGCGACGCGGTCTCCTCATACATCGCCCAGAGCACGGCGGGAAATGAAACCTTCCGCGCCATGCTCATCCTGATCCCGCTCATTCTGCTCATCCTGACCATCTCCACCACCTCGTGGCTGGAACCCCTCCTGTTTCTGCTCACAATCGGCGTGGCAGTGTTTATGAACATGGGCACAAACATATTTTTCGGTGAGGTCTCCTTTGTCACCCGTTCGGTCAGTCCGATTTTACAGCTCGCCGTATCGCTTGACTACGCCATTTTCCTGCTGCACAGCTTTCAGGACTTCCGGTCACAGACCGACGATGTCACCGAGGCGATGCGCCTCGCGATAAAGCGGGCGTTCCCGGCTGTGGCCGCCAGCGCCATGACCACACTCTTTGGCTTTCTGGCGCTCTGCTTCATGGAATTCGGCATCGGCGTTGACTTGGGGCTCAACCTGGTCAAGGGCATTCTGCTGAGCTTCGGTTCAGTGATGATCTTCCTGCCCGCCGTCACGCTCTGGGCGTATAAATGGATTGACAAAACCAGACACCGTCCCTTCCTGCCCAGCTTTAAAAACGCCGGACGCTTCTTTACCGCCATCCGTATCCCTGCGCTCCTCGTCGTGGTTGTCATCGCCATCCCCTGCTTTCTTGCTCAGGGACAGAACACCTTTTCCTACGGCATGGGCGGGCTGGCGCCCGGCACAAGAGTGGAAACCGACACCGCGCGCATTGACGAAGCCTTCGGAAAGTCCATGCCCATGGTGGTGCTGGTGCCCAAAGGAGATGTGGCGCAGGAAAAGCAGCTGGGAGAAGCTCTTTCTGCGCTGCCCCACGTGACGTCGGTGATGTCCTACGCAAACACGGTCGGCGCGGCCATCCCGCCCGACTATCTCGACAAAAGCATTGTTTCTAACTTCTATTCCGAGCACTATGCCCGCTTTATCCTCAACACCGACACCGAGGCCGAGGGTGAGGATGCCTTCGCGGCGGTGGAGAGCATACGAGCCAAAACTTCGGAATTCTATTCGGAATCATACACCTGTGGGGAGAGCTCTACGCTGTATGACATGAAAGGCGTCGTCACAAAGGACAACGCGCTGGTCAACCTGCTGGCGGTCATCTCGATCGCCCTCGTGCTGCTGTTCACCTTTAAGTCGATCAGCCTGCCCCTCATCCTGCTGCTCACCATTGAGACCTCCATCTGGATCAACATGTCCTTCCCCTACTTTATGGGGATGCCGCTGAGCTACATCGGGTATCTGGTGATCAGCACAGTGCAGCTGGGTGCGACGGTCGACTACGCCATCCTGTTTACCGACCACTTCCGTGAGCTGCGCAAGACGCTTCCGGCCAAAGAGGCGGTGAAAAAGACCTATGGACAAACCCTGCAATCCATCCTGGTTTCAGCGACGACCCTTGCGATGGCGGGCTTTACCATGCAGCTGACCTCCACCAACCGCATCGTCCAGGGGCTGGGCGAGCTGATCGGCCGCGGCACCATGCTCTCGGCGCTGATGGTCTGCTGCTTCCTGCCCGCCCTCCTGATTGTGCTCGACCGGCTGGTGGGCGTGACCACACTTCATCCAAACTTCTTTAGGGAAAGGAAACGTGATCGAAAATGAGATATAAAAAATTGTGGGCAACCCTTCTGACTGCCGCTTTAGTCGTCTCGGGCATCGCTGCCCATCCGGTTTTTGCCCAAACCGCGCCCGACATCACAGGGCAGTCAACCGCCAAGACCAGCGGGGCGTCGGGAACCGTAACCTCCCGCGAAGAGGTGATCTACGCGAACCTTTCGGCGGACGGGACGGTGAAAAACGTCTATGCGGTCAACCATCTTATGCTGTCTGCCTCGGGGCGCGTTGTGGATTTCGGCGCTTACTCCTCGGTCAAAAACCTGACCGACACCTCGGCCATCTCCCAGATTCCGGGCGGCGTCGAAGTCTCTCCCGCGGACACCGACTTTTATTACCAGGGCGACCTGCAAACCCGTGAGCTGCCCTGGAATGTGAGCCTCTCCTATACGCTGGACGGCAAAGAAACCGATCCGAAAGCCCTCGGCGGGCAGAGCGGCAAAGTGGGCGTGACCATCCGCGTGGCCGTCAATCGTCTGGTCAGTGACGTGTTCGCGAAAAATTACCTGCTGCAAATCTCGCTCCGGCTGGACACCGAGAAGTGCAAAAACATTACCTCGGAAAGCGCTTCCTTCGCCAGCGCCGGCGCGGATAAAATCCTGACCTTTACGGTCATGCCGGGCAAGGACGCCACCCATTCCTTCGCCGCCGACGTCACCGATTTCGAAATGGCGGGCGCCGAATTCGCCGCCATCCCCTTCTCCATGGACATTGAGCTGCCCGACACCGGCGGCATGACAGACGATCTGGACGCGCTCAGCAGCGCGATCAGTCAGCTGAACAGCGGCATCCGCAAGCTGAATAACGGCGCGGCCTCGCTGCAAAGCGGCGCGTCCAGACTGAGCAGCGGTGCAGGGGAATTCGGGCGCGGCCTGAACACGCTCAGCGGCCAGTCAAGCGAACTTCTCTCCGCCTCCTCGCAGATCAAAAACGCCTTAACCACCCTGTCGGGCAAACTGAAAAACACCGGCGGCCTTGACCTGTCACAGCTGAGCGCGCTGCCCGGCGGGCTCTCTCAGCTGGCCGACGGCATTGATGAGGTGTCGGGCGGCATAGACAAACTCAGCAGCGGGTATTCGCAGGCCTACTCTGCGCTCGACGGCGCCATGAAGAAGCTGCCGGGCGGGGGCATCTCCGGTGCCGGGATCGCCGCCCTGAAGGAAAACAACCCCGATGACCCGACGCTGGACGCGCTCATTGACGCCTACAACGCGGCCTGCACCGCCAAAGGCACCTACCAGTCGGTCAAGGACGCCTTCTCGGCTGTGAAGAGCACCCTGCCGCAGCTTTCCGGGTCGCTCGACACGATCTCGGGCGGGCTGCGCTCGACCTCCAGACAGGTCAGCAGCGCCCTGCAAGCCAACGATATCGCGGCGGGGCTTGCCGCGCTGGCCGACGGCATCAGCCAGCTTTCCCAAAACTACGGCGACTTCCACGACGGCCTGTCCGCCTACACCGGCGGCGTCGGCACACTGAACAACAATTACAAAAGCCTACAGGGCGGCATTTCGGGCCTTGCCTCGGGCGCGTCCGACTTTAAGAGCGGCGTAAATGCGCTGGCGAACGGCATGCGTGAGCTGAACGCCCAGACCAAAGACATGCCCGGGCAGATGGAAAGTAAGATTGACGAGCTGATGTCCGACTACGATTATTCCGATTTCACCCCCATCTCCTTCCTGTCCCCCGGCAACAAAAATACATCGTCGGTGCAGTTTGTCTTTAAAACCGACAAAATTGCCAAAGCGGAGGAGGATCCCGCTCCTGAAATTCCCGAGGAGGAAGCAGGCTTTTTCGATCGCCTACTCTCCCTGTTCGGCCAATAAAATTTATTTGATCCCTGCCCCGGCAGACCGCAAATTGCGGTCTGCCGGTTTTTTATGCCGGGAAACCGCCCCTTTGCGTTCCCTTTTATGTCATTTTTACCCATTTTTCTTTTTGAAGAATAATGGCACACGTACGCGTCAAAATAACCCTATACCTACGACAGGAGCTGAGGCAATTTGCTGCGCATCGTTTTTTGTATTCTTTTATTTCTGGCGGGCTGCACGCTGTGTTTTTTCGGCGCGCGGCTGTACCGTTTCTGGTTTGGGCTGGTCGGGCTGCTGACCGGCGTTCTTGCGGGCTATCAGATTGGTCCTGCCTTTTTCGGCAGCCAGAGCGCCGGACTGATCGCCGCGCTGGTGCTCGGCATTCTCTTCGCCGCCTTTTTCGCCATACTGGCTCCGGTCGGGGTCACGCTGTCCAGCGCCTTTCTCTTCGGGCTCATCGTCGTATTTCTCCTGGAGGGGTTCGGGCTGTCGTCGCTCTGGTGGGTCATCCTGATGGCTGCCGTCGCAGGGGCCGTACTGGGCGCCATTTTCAGCAAAACCCTTGTGGTTTTCGGGTCGGCGCTACAGGGCGGCTACCTGATGGTGCTGTCCGGGCTTGTGCTCTACGCAAGCATCCTCGGCCTCCCCAACCTGCGTTTTGACCCGATGGTTTCCCTGCTCATCCTGACAATCGCGCTGGGGCTGGGGCTCATGGGTGTGGTCATCCAAAACCGTGGCCTGCGTATAAGCGGACGCCGCACAATCGAACCGGTTCTCCGGCGCGACGGACAGCGTCCGCCCCCCTACCGCCGCGGCCCGCAAAGCTACAATCGTTATACGTAAACAGGAGGTAATTCCCATGAAAAAATGGTTCAAACGCGTCCTTCCCCTTTGTCTGGCGCTCACTCTTCTGCTCTGTGTCCCCGCACACGCAGCCGACACCGACGTCTATACCGTCCAGAAGGGGGACAGCCTCTGGAAAATCGCCGTCAAATATCAGGTCGGGCTGTCGGAAATCATCGGCGCCAACCCGCAGTTTAAGAATCCCGCGCTCATCTATCCAGGTGACAAGGTCACCGTGCCGCTGTTCACCGAGGTCAAGGGCATTGAGGGGCAGGTGCTCAGCCTCTGTAACGCCGAGCGCGCCAAAAACGGCCTTCCGGCTCTGACCATGAACTGGGAGCTGGCGCGTGTGGCGCGCTATAAATCGGAGGACATGATCGCCAAAAAATATTTCTCCCACGACTCTCCCACTTACGGAAGCCCCTTTGACATGATGAAGAGCTTTAACATCAAATATTCCTATGCCGGGGAAAACATCGCCTACGGGCAGAAAACCGCGGCCGAGGTGGTAAAGGCGTGGATGAACTCCTCCGGACACCGCGCCAACATTTTGAGCAAAAACTTCACCCAGCTCGGGGTGGGGTATGCAAAAAGCAGTAATGGCACCGCCTACTGGACTCAGATGTTTATTAAACCCTAAACTTTCCAAATTCTGCGCCCTATACGTGTATAAACCATGTATGGGGCGCCAAAAATAGAATCGGAGGTGTGATACACATGAGTAATTTAAGATTTGAGCGACCCCGCAAAAAGAAGGAAGGCACGGGCTTTTATATCGCGCTGGTCGGTTGTCTGGCCGCGATCGTGGCCGTCACCTGGACGGCGGTCGGAAACCTGGATTCGGTGTCCCCCGACACAAGCTCGGCCCTGGAGTCGTCTGACTCCGCCAGCAACACGCAGGAGACCGGCGCCATCCCCAATCAGTACATTGACGGCTTTGACTGGGGGGACGAGCTGACGGAGGAATACGAGAGCATTATGGAGGGCATCAGCAGCGCCGAGTCAAGCGCCCCCGTCTCCTCCGAGAAAAAGGACAGCGCAGCGGACACCTCATCCAAAGAAAAGGATGGGGCAAAGCAGACGGCCGCCCAACCGGCTTCCTCCGCCGCCGCGAGCAGCAAGCGCGATGTGGACAAGGAGGTCTCCAGCTTTAACGCCGGCGCCAAGCAGACGGCTGCCAAGACCTATATGCTTCCCGTCGGCAACGAGGTGCTCAAGGAATACAGCGGCGGCAACCTGGTCTATTCACTGACCTTTGGCGACTGGCGCGTACACGACGGCGTCGATTTTAAAGCGGGCAAAACCGAAATGGTGCGCGCGGCGGGCGACGGCACGATCAAGGACATCTACCAGGATCCGATGTACGGCACGGTCATCGTCATTGACCACGGCGACATGGAATCTTACTACTGCGGCATGGACGAAAAAGTTCAGGTCGAAAAAGGGCAGCAGGTGCTCATGGGCGACGACCTGGGCACGCTGGGCGATATCCCCTGTGAGATTGTCGACGAAATCCACCTGCATTTCGGCATGAAAAAAGGCGGCAAATGGATCGACCCCATTGAAGGCATGCGTAAAAAGTAACCCTTTCCACCTCTTTCCCTTTTCTCCCGCCCCCGGAATCGGTTTTGACCGCACGACTTAGGGGCACGCAAAATCCCCCCGCTTTCGCGGGGGGATTTTCATTCATTAATACGCTTTTCCCCAGATCACCATGGCCTTGGCCGGCTTTCCGCAGCACACACACTCGTCGGACAGGTGCTCCTGCGCATAGGGTATACAGCGGGACGACACACCCGCCTCCGCCTTGAGGGCGTCCTCACAGGCCTCCTCTCCGCACCACATGGCCTTGATAAAGCCGGGCTTGGTGTCGGCGGTCTGTTTTAGCTCATTTTTCGTGGTCACCGCATAGGTCATGCTTTCGCGCCGCTTGAGCGCCTTGTCATAAAGCCCGTCTCTCACGGCCTGCAAAAGCTCGGGAATCCTGGTCTCCAGCTCGTCGAGCGGCACAAAATATTTTTCGCGGTTGTCGCGCCGGACAATGACACACTGATTTTGCTCAATGTCCTTGGGCCCGATCTCAAGACGGAGCGGCACGCCCTTCATCTCATACTGGGCAAACTTCCAGCCGGGAGACTGATCGGAATCGTCCAGACGCACACGGCAGACTTTTTTGTTGAGGCGTCCGAGCAGCTCACGCGCCTTGTCCAGCACGCCCTCCTTGTGCTGGGCGATGGGCAGGATGATGAGCTGGATGGGCGCGACGGCAGGCGGAAGCACAAGTCCGTTGTCGTCGCCGTGGGTCATGATAATACCGCCGATGACGCGAGTGGACAGCCCCCATGAGGTTTGGAAGGGGTATTGTAGGGTGTTGTCGCGTCCCTGAAACTGAATGTCAAAGGCGCGGGAAAAGCCGTCGCCGAAATAGTGGCTGGTACCCGACTGCAGTGCCTTGCCGTCATGCATCATGGCCTCAATCGTATAGGTCGCTTCCGCGCCGGCGAATTTTTCGCTGTCGGTTTTCTGTCCCTTGATCACAGGGATCGCGAGGTCGCTCTCACAGAAATCGGCGTATACGCCAAGCATCTGCTCGGTCTCCTGCCGCGCCTCCACCTGGGTCTCATGCATGGTATGACCCTCCTGCCAGTGGAATTCCACCGAGCGCAGGAAGGGACGGGTGGTTTTTTCCCACCGCACGACCGAACACCACTGGTTGTACAGCTTGGGCAGGTCACGGTAGGAATGAATCACCCGAGAATAATGCTCACAGAACAGAGTCTCAGACGTCGGGCGTACACACAGCCGCTCCTGAAGCGGCTCGCTGCCGCCGTGGGTCACCCACGCGACCTCGGGGGCAAAGCCCTCCACATGATCCTTCTCCTTTTGCAGGAGGCTTTCGGGGATAAAAAGCGGCATGGCGACGTTCTCGTGCCCCAGCTCCTTAAACCGGTCGTCCAGATCCCTCTGAATATTTTCCCACAGCGCATAGCCGTAAGGCTCGATCACCATACAGCCCCGCACGCTGGAATAGTCCATCAACTCCGCCTTCTTGACAATGTCGGTGTACCACTGCGCAAAATCCACCTCCATTGAAGTGATGGCATCCACCATCTTTTTCTGCTCCGCCATAACGTTCCGCCTCTCCTATTCTTTGTCCTCTTTCTTGTCCTTGGCCACACGGTTAAGGATGACAATGACCAGGAAAATCAGAGCCATTGCCACAAAAATTCCCACCATGCCGTACAGCATGATTTTAAGCCCCGACATCAAAGTATCCATCTCAACGTTTCCGAACACGCTTTTAAACGTACATAAAATCGTCCACAGCATATCTTTTCCCCCTTACTTCAGCAAACCCGGCACCAGCGAAAGGATGATTCCTCCGGCAATGACCGAGCCGATCTGTCCCGCCACGTTGGCGCCTACGGCGTGCATCAGGATGTGGTTCTGGTTGTCCTCTTTAAGCGCCATTTTCTGAATGACGCGTGCCGACATCGGGAAGGCGGAGATGCCCGCGCCGCCGACCATCGGATTGATCTTTTTGCTTTTCGGCAGGAAGATGTTAAGCAGCTTCGCAAACATCACGCCGCCGATCGTATCGAACACAAAGGCCACCAAGCCAAGCCCCATAATCATCGCCGTCTCCCACGTGATAAACTTATCCGCCTGCATCTGGAAGGAGATCGTGATGCCGAGAAGAATCGTAATCAAATTGGCAAGGGGTCCCTGCGCCGTCTGAGACAGCGATTCAAGTTTGCCGCACTCGCGGATCAGGTTGCCGAACATCAGGAATCCCACCAATGCCACCGAGTCAGGCGCAATCAGGCCGGCGATCATGGTCACGAGAATCGGGAACAGGATCTTTGTGGTTCTGGACACGCTCTTGGGATTGTAGGGCATGCGGATCTGGCGCTCTTTTTTTGTGGTGACCGCCTTGATGGCCAGGGGCTGTATGATGGGCACCAGCGCCATATAGGAATAGGCGGCCACGGCAATCGCGCCGATGTAGCTGCTTTTAAACACCTGTGAAACCAGAATGGAGGTCGGTCCGTCGGCCGCGCCGATGATGCCGATTGACGCCGCGTCCTTGAGCGGAAAGCCGAGCAGCAGCGCTACCATCAGGGCAAAGAAGATGCCGAATTGCGCCGCCGCACCGAACAGCAGCATACGCGGGTTGGAGAGCAGCGGCCCAAAGTCGATCATGGCGCCGATGCCGATAAACAGCAGCAGCGGAAACGCCTCAGACGCGGCAATTCCCTTTTCAAACAGCCACTGGATGATGCCCTGCACATGACCTGCGCCGCCCACGGCGCTGTCCACAGCGGTCAGCACGCCCGAAAAGGGGATGTTGACCAGAATGGCGCCGAAGCCCATGGGCAGTAAAAGCGCCGGCTCAAAATCCTTCTTGACGGCCAGCCAGATCAGAAGTCCTCCGATCAGCCACATAACCGCCATACGCAAGTCGAGCGCCTTCAGCCCGTCCAGAAGAAAGGAAAGCCCGTTTAAGAATTCCATAAATTCACTGTCTCCTTCATCTTTTTACTTAGAACCTGTAATCACAGGCTCTTTGATTTTTTCTACCAGATTATACTTGATTTTACAAGGAAATGCAAAATAATTTGTAGTTACCCCTGATATTTCGCATGAATCACAATGTCCTTGCACAGGCTGTTCCCGTTTTCGTCGGTCACGGTGATGACGCCCACGCGCTTGTCCTCGCCGGGATCAAGCTGCTTGAGCTTCAGGTCGTAGCGCAGGTCGGGCACAAAGGTCAGCGTGATGTTCCCCGCCGTCAGTGTGGGTTTCTGCCCCTCCCCGGCCTGCGTGACCGGCTGTGAGGATGTCTCCTCGACTGGCAGCGGCGTGCCGCCCACGGCGCTGAACGACCGTTCGGGCACCAGGATAATGTCACGGGTTGGAATCGAAGGCATAAGGAGCTCCTCCGGAATCGGCTCTCCGGCGGTCAGGTAGGCCGTGGCGGTGCCCTTTTCGGTCTCGCGGGCGGCGGCGTTGAGAAGCCCCGCCATGTAGGGCGCCAGGAAGTTTGCGCCCTTACCCTGGTCATAGGCCACGTTGTTGATGACGGCAACCAGCTCGGTGCCGTTGCGGGTGGTGGCAGTGCATACGAGGTTATAGCCCGCGAGGGAATGGGAGCCGGTTTTGGCGCCCGTCACGTCGATGATCAGGCCGTCCTTGCCGAACAGATAGGCCTTGTCGAGCAGGCGGTTGGAGTTCGAGGCAATACGCCAGCCGTCATAGCTGTGCTTGTTGGTGGCGGCGTAAGCGTAGTCGCCCGAGTCGACCACCTTGCTGTACCAGGCATTGCGGGCGGCGGCGGCGGCGAGCTTCGCCATGTCGGCCGACGTGGTGTAGAGATTCTCGTCGTGCAGGCCGCTGGGATTGGCAAAATGGGTATCCTTCATGCCCAGCTTTTGAGCCTTCTGGTTCATCGCCTCCACAAATTTGCCCTGTGTTCCGCTGATCCCCTCGGCGATCACATTGGCTGCGTCACAGCCTGACGGCAGCATCAGCCCGTACATCAGGTCACCAAGTGTCGTCTCCTCGCCCTCCAGCAGTCCCATCATAGAGGCATCGGCCGGCAGACTTCGGATCGCCTGCTGCGAGGCGGTTATTTTCTGGGTGGGTTTGCCCTGCTCAGCGGCGACCAGCGCGGTCATAATCTTCGTGGTGGAAGCAGGGAATACTTTTTCCGCGGAGTTCTTTTCCAGAATGGTCTTTCCGGTCGCCTTGTCGATCACAATATACGACTGGCATTTGACCTTTTCAAGCGGCAAAAGATTGATCCCTTCCTGCAACGGCTGTGCGCTCGACACCCCCTCGTTTTCATCGATGATCTGCGTGTCGCTGGGAATATCAGCGGGCGGCGCTTCAAAAACGCCCTCTCTCTCAAGCGTGATGCCCAGCACAACCGCACCGGCGATGATCACGAGGGCCAGGAGTATGAGCGCAAACCATTTTCCGCCCCCGCCGCCCGAAGAACGGCTGGACGGGGTATATGGCTTCCGCCCCCGCGAGGAATAGGTCGGCGTTGAGGGGCGGTGTCGTTTCTCATAGGAATAGGGCCGCTGGGGGGAATAATTGGGCTCTGGCATATCAGTAGTACCCTCCTTCAAAGCATAGAATACACATATAGTAATTATGGTAACAGAGATGCTATTTTATGTCAATATACATCGTTATAGTTACTTTAAAATGGGGCAATGAGAAAACGCTTAAAAAAATTTTTTGGGGAAATTTGAGGAAAAACGCAAATATGCATTGACATGCAAGGGCGTGCGTCATAAAATAATTTTAAAATATTTGTATATTTATCAAAGGAGGTGTCCTTTTTTGCAACAAATTGTCAGCCTGCTGGCAGCCCTTTCGCTGACCTTCAGCCCGCTTGCCATGCAGGAATCCCCCGCCTTGGCCGCCGTCGCATCAAGCGAGCAGATGAGCATGGGCGAGATCTGGGAACAATCGGTGCCCGTTACAGGCATCGCCCTGACCGGCGCGCCCAAAGCCATGCTGCGCGGCGAAACCGCACAACTCAAGGCGGCGGTAAGCCCCGCGGGCACGGCGGTGACCGTACGCTGGAGTTCCTCCGACCCCTATGCCGCCAAGGTGGACAAGACCGGAAAGGTGACCGCCACCGGCTCCGGCGCCGTGACCATCACCGCTTCGGCGGGTGGGGTATCCGCCTCTGCGGCCATCACGGTATCCTCTTATGTGACCCTTAAAATCGGCAGTCCCAAGGCCATCCAGAACGGTGTCCCCACTACGGTGGACGACGCGGGCACCAAGCCCTTCAAAATTTCCGGCAAAACCATGCTGCCGCTGCGCTTTGTGGGTGAAAAAATGGGCGGCAAGGTCAGCTATGTAAACGACAAGACCCCCATCACAATGACCTACCGGGACACGACAGTACGTTTTTCCCTGAAATCCACGACAATGACGGTGGAAAAAAACGGCTCCTCCAAAACTGTCCAATTGGACGTCGCGGCGCAGAAAAAGGGAGGCAAAACCTACATCCCGCTACGCGCGGTCAGCCAGTCGCTCGGCTTCGGGGTTTACTACAAAGCCAGCGGTGAGTATATCGTGGTGTCAAACCCTGCACTAAGCGACGCGCAAAAAGATGCCCGCATCAACGAATTCAAGAAGCTTGAAGCGCAGGCGTTCGAGGAGTTTGTCGACCTTGTGGTCAGCACCGCCGAAAAGCAGCCACAGTACCCGGTGGACAATAACAAGCGCACCAAATACGGCGCGCTGTTCGGAACCCCAACGTCAGCCTGGTGCACCGAATTCGTCATGTGGTGTCTCAAATCGGCGGAGGACAGCCTGGGTACAAGCTATATCCGCACCAACTACCCCTGGTCAAGCTATTCCGGTGGCTGTGTCTCCTGGTTTAAGAACCGCTCCCGGCTCAAAACCCGCTCATCGGGCTATGTCCCTAAAAAGGGTGATCTGATTTTCTTTGACTACGGCACCGGCGGCGCCACCGACCACACCGGCCTCGTCATCGGAACCGAAAAAAAGGACGGCGTCACGTACGTGCTGACCATTGAGGGCAACATTCCCACCGACAAGGTCAAACAGATTCGTAAGCGCAGCCTTCCTCTTACCGACAAGCACATTATTTCTTACGGCGTCTGCCGTATTTCCTAGCCAGCTGTATAAAAAGCTCCGCCCGGCACGGTTGTGCCGGGCGGAGCTTTTTATCTGTTCTCTGTTATCTGTTCTCTAATTACAGACACATCTGCATGATGATGGTTACGTCGCCGACGTTGACTCTGCCGTCCTTATTGACATCGGCCGCTTTGAGCGCTCTGGGAGAGAGCTCGCGGTTGCCGGCCAGGTACTGCATCAGCATGATCGCATCGGATACATCCACTTCACCGTTTAGGCTGATGTCGCCCGGCACGGGCGGGATTCCCACAATCCTGATTTCAATGGAGGGGATGTCCGCGTTGACATCGGCAAGATCCTCGTTGGTACCCGACACATCCTCAAAGGTTACGTACGAGCTGATGTCGTCGAGCAGGCCGGCCTTGACGGTGAACACGGCATAGCCGACCACGGCGTCGCCGCTGACCCCCGCGCCCTGCGGGGTAACCAGGACAAAGCGCGTGTCATCGCTGACAACCGTGAAGCCGTTTTTCGCGGTGATCGACTCGAGGGTCAGCAGCTCCTCGTCATAGTGGATCGTGCCGCGTACGCCAGAAAGCCTGTCACAATTCTCGGCCGTGATGGGCACCGCAATGGAGTCGCCCGTACTCGCGGTATAGGTGTACTTGGTACCTACCGTGACCACGCAGGAGCCAGTCAGTCCGCCGTCCGCGCTGGTGGCGGTGATGGTGGCGGCGCCGGGCCGCAGCGCGGTGACCTTACCGGTCTGGTCAACCGAGACAAGCTTGTCATTGCTCGAGGACCAGGTGTAGTTCTGGTTGTTCGCGTTGGCGGGCAGAATGGCCGCGGTCAGTATGCCCTCGTCGCCTTCGGTCAGAGACAGCGTGGCGGGGCTCACTTCCACACCGGTGACCGGCTGGACGACGGTCACGGAGCAGTTGGCGGTAAGGCTGCCGTCCACGGTGGTGACGCGGATGGTCGCGGTGCCTCTGGCCACAGCGGTGATCACGCCGTTTTCCACGGTGGCAACCGCCGTGTTCAGCGAGGACCATGTGACCTCTTTATTGTTGGCGTTGGCCGGATTCACGGTCGGGGTGAGCGTCAGGGTGTCGCCGCCGACATAGAGCGTCGCGCTCGTTCTGTCAAGCGTCACGCTGGTGGCAGGCTGTTCGACCGTCACGGCGCAGCTGGCGGTCAGACCGCCGTCCACAGAGGTCGCCGTGATCGTTGTCGTGCCGCGCGCAACCGGGGTCACAACGCCCATCTCGGATACGGTGGCAATTGAGGGATCACCTGAAACCCATGTAACCGACTGGTCGGAAGCATTGGCGGGGATAAAGACCGGCGCCAGCGCGGCGGTGCCTTTGCCCACACGCACGGTCAGCGTGCTCTGGTCAAGCGCAAGCGCGGTGGGCGCCACGTAGGGCAGGATGTTGACGCGGTAGACAACCGGCTTCCACTCGCTTGTGTCGCTGGGGTTCGAAACCTTGATGTCGACGTAGTTGTCCACACAGTCGCCCGTAATGGTCAGCTTGCCCGTCTGATCGATGGTCGCGCCCTGGATGCTTTCCTGTCCGAGGATTTCCCACTTGGTTCCGGTGACACCGGGAACCGGAATCCGATCCTCGGCGGTGTGCACGATGGCGCTCGACAGCTGAACGGAGCGGCTGCCGCTGACGTCCTTGGGCATGGAAATGGAGGTCGGGCCGGTGACATCAAAGGTAATCAGGGGGCTTGCTGTGTTAATGACATATACGTTAAAGTCCTCGATGTATGCGTTGGCAGTGACGTTGCCTTCATAGAGGGCAAAGACCGGCCAGTTGACCGTGGTCGCCGACGCGGTGGTCTGACGGCGGTTCTCCATTTTGTAGAGGACTTCCTGACCCGCCGCGTTGGTAAACCTGACATAGGCCGAAACATGGTGGCCGTTTGTGCCGCCCATATTCGGGGTGTCGAGCATCCAAATCTCGTAGTAGCGGGTACGGTCAAGGGTAGTCTGCCACGCGGTCATCGCGCTGTCCGAAACGCCGTTGTTGGAACCGCTTCCGGTTGTGGTGGAATAGCGGATACCGGTGTTGCACAGCGAAACCTTGAAGATTTCGGCTGCGTTGCGGCACTCGGCGTTACCGTCACGGAAGCTCAGCGCAAAGCTGCCGGCGACCGGGCGCACCTTGGCGTACATGACAAGCGTCTTGCCGGCAATGTTCGTGGTGTTCTGGGTTTCCAGGCCGACCAGCGTATCGCCGATCGCGTTGCCGCTCGAGCCGTTGCCGTTCTTATGCCAGAACACCTTCTTGCCGGTGTCCTCATCAATGATGACCTTGGAGGCGGTGGTTTTGCCCGAGCCGACGATACGGCGGTTGGGATACAGACCCACGAAGGGCAGGTCACCGCGCTCATTGACGCCGGCGGGCGGGTTGTTGACGTAATAATAGTTGTTGGTGTTGCCGCTTGCGGGATAGTTGCTCCAGATCACGTCGCCAAGCGGGAAGGTCTGCACGTCGATCTTGGTGCCCCAGGCCGCCGGGCGCTGGGTGTCAAAGTCGTTGACCCAGACCAGCGTGACCGTGTAAGTCTGCGCATCGCCGAATGCGTTGGACGCGACGAAGGTCGCCTTCATGGTCGCTTCGGTCGGCTGTGTGATCACCGCAGTGACGCCGTTGACCGCGGCCGCCGTAAAGTTCGGGAGGGCGGAGCCCTGCGGCCACTGGATGGTAAAGTCACGCACGATGGGGTTGAAGCCCTTGATCTGCGTGCCATTTGCCTGAATGTCGGTCAGGAAATCCAGGTCGCGGGCAAAGTTGATGACATAGGCATCCTCTTCCTCGCCCTTGGAGAGGTTGATGGTGCAGTACTTCTGCGCGGCAGTCGCCTGCACGATGACGGGGGTAACACCCTCATAGGTCTCAATTGAGATGACCGGGAAGGGCGTGTTTGCCGCCAGCGTGATGTCATAGCTCTTGACCTTCTCGTTGAAGGAGGCTAGCTCCACGCCGTCCACGAAGATTTTCCTGAGCATCGGAGAGCCGACCACGAGCGTCTTGCTCTGTGCCATCGGATCCTGTGCCGGGAGGATCGCGCGGAGGGTATAGGTGTAGTTGTAGTCCTTGTCCGGGCGTACCATATAGTCGCCGTAGGCCATGGAGCCGGTCTGTCCGTAGGGGCCTCTTTGCCAGTTTTCAGAGCCGACACCCATCTGGATGTTGTTGAGGCTCAGCGTGACCTCGGTCGGGGTTTTTGTATCGGACGGATGGCGCGGGCCGGTGGCCGCATCGCTGGTGTTCCAGGTAGACATATCCTCCGCCGTGTGGTTGAGCGCGGAGAATTCCATCACGTCTTCCGCAACCGCCAGCAGGCCGAAGCCGTCGTTGTTGGTGACCGAAACCCAGTGGGTGTCGGTGCGGTTGCCGGTCTCCTGAGAGCGCAGGCGCAGGGTATACATTTCCGGAATGGCGGCGGAATATACGCCCACGTCGGTGCCGGTGCGGCGGTCAATGTAGTTCTCCTCCGGGCCGCGGCCGAAGTACTTGACGTTCTGGTATTCCAGCGGGAGCTGCACATAGCTGCCCACCATGCCCATCACGTAAGCCGAGCTGTTGGGGCTGACGCGGTTGTTGACCGTGATGTCGCCGTTTCCGTACACGGTGTACTCGATGGCATAGGTGGAGGGATAAGAGGTGTTCCCGTTCTTGGAGGGCAGCGTACCGGTGACGATGACTTTGGCGGTCTTCGAGTTGAGGCGCATAACCTTAACGTCGGTGACCGTCTTATCGCGTCCCGCATACCGCCAGGCTTTTCCGATCAGGGAACCGAAGGAGGTGGACGAATAGGTGCCGCCGATGTCGTTGTCGGTCAAAGCACGGTAGAAGTTCGGAATGGGGCCGTTCTGAATGAGCAGCTTGCCTTCCACGGTATAGTTGGTGATTAAACCGGTGGCCTTGCTGATGTTCAGGCTGAACGCCTTGCCGCCGTTTACGCCGGTGATGGTGACGTCGGAGGCGGTTTCATTCAGGCTGCCCAGCACCGGGACGCTCGCCAGGCCGACTCCGGCCGACGGGACGCTGACCGGGATCTCAAACTGCTCGTAGGAGGCGGCATAACCTGCGCTGGCCCACGAGGTCGCCGTCTTGAGGCGGAAGGACAGATTGAGGTAATACTTCGCGCCCGCCTTAAGCGTTCCGGGCATCTGATAGGGAACATTCAGGGTGTGCGCCTGCGCGGTCAGGTCGGAGGGGAGCATGGCCGGGATATCAAGCGACATGGTGCCGGTACCGATGCGCACATTGTCCTCCATAACCTCCCACACGAAGTCATAGGCGTTCGCGTTTGTGAAAAGGGCATAGTTCTTAAAGGTGAAGTTGCCGGCCAGAATCGCCGCGTCGTCCGCCGCGGAGATCTTGATGTCCTGATAGTCCGCGCGAACTTCTGACAGCGCCGGGTTGGGCTTGCCGTCCGCCAGGATGCCGATGCCGTTGCCGCAGAAGGCGCCCGAATTGCTCGTGTCGCCCCAGTCGCCGCCGAAGCCGTAATAGAAGCTTCCGTCGGCTTTCTTCGTCAGGATCGACTGGTCATACCAGTCCCAGATCCAGCCGCCCTGGTTGCGGGGGTTGTTTTCAAAGCCCTGGGTATATGCGAACAGTCCGCCGCCGGCGTTGCCCATGGCGTGCTCATATTCACAGGGGATGTTGGGCTTGTTGTTATCAGAATAGCTGCCCTCCGTGGCCGCCGTCTCGTACATGCGGGTCTGCATGTCGGAATAGGCGGAGGAGTTGGCCTGGAAGTGGATGAAACGGGTGGGGTCATTGGCGCGGATCCAGGCATAGTTGTTGCCGTGGTAGGTGCCCGCGCCGCACTCGTTGCCCATCGACCACATGATGACCGACGTGACGTTCTTGTCGCGCAGCACCGCGTTTTGACAGCGGTCGGACAGCGAGTTGGACCATCTGCCGTTGGTGGTCTGCACCGAACCGTCAATGCCTGAGTTACGGCCGTTGTGGCTCTCGACGTTGAACTCGTCCTGCACATAGATGCCGAACTCGTCGTACAGCTCGTACATATACGGGTCGTGCGGATAGTGCGAGGTACGCACCGAGTTTATGTTGTTCTGCTTCATGGTCTTGACTTCAAAGAGCATACGCTCGCGGGAGATGGTCTTGCCGCCGGTCGCGTCCACTTCGCCGCGGTTGACGCCCTTGAGGTAGAGCACCCGGCCGTTGATGCGCAGACGGTTGGGATCGGCTGCTGTGCCGACGGTGTTCCAGCCTCTCGAATCGGTCGTGCCGCCGCCCACTCTGCGCAGCTGGCGGAAGCCGACGCGCTGGCTGATCGATTCAACGTGAGCGCCTGTGCCGTCATACACAGAGAATACCGCCGTGTAGAGGTAGGGCGACTCGGCCGACCATTTTCTGGGGTTCGCGACCAGCTTGGACACATTCAGCTCCTTGGTCTCCTCATTGGCGGCCATGGAGAAGGTCTGCTCCTCGTTCTCGAACACCACGGCGCCGTCCTTGTCGTACAGGCTCACCGAAAGCTTGTAGTTGCTGGCCGCAGCGCCGTACCGGTTGGACATCAGAAACTTGACATTGAGGTCGGCGTCGGCGCTCTCCTCAAAGGTCCTGAGGTCGGTGACCAGCGTATAATCCTTAATGTTGGTTTTGGGCGCCGCAAACATAAATACATCGCGGCAGATGCCCGAAACATCGATTTGATCCTGGTTTTCCCAGAAGCCGCCCGTTGTCCAGCGATGGACACGCACGGCAATTTTGTTGTTCTGACCCGGGATGATGTAGGGGGTGATGTCAAACTCCTTGGCGGTCCAGCTGTCCTCGGCATAACCGACCGAACGGCCGTTGACCCAGAGATACATCCCCTGTCCCACGCCCATGAAGGAGATGATGCACTGCTTGTTGCCCCAGTCTGCGGGGATAAAGATCTCGCGCATGTAGGAACCAACCGGATTTCTCGTGGCGGTGGTCAGGCCGGAGGGCGCTTTGGGCTGCCCCATCGACATGCCGTAGGCCTGCCACGGATAGTTTTGGTTCTGATAAATGGGATAGTCACCGTACACACCGGCATACTGCCCCGCCACCTGCCAGGAGGACGGCACGGGAATGGTTGTCCAGTCTCCCTCTTTGGTATAGTCGGCTTTAAAGTGCTCGGGCAGGTTCGTGGTCAGCATGTCCAGACGGAAATCCCACGTTCCGTTCAGGCTGATAAAATTGGTAGAACTCGAAAGCTTGCTGTAGGTCGGGTTGGCCTTGGCACTCTCCTTGGTGTCAAAGGGCACAAACAGGGTTCTGGGGGGTTCGCGGTTGATCTCCACCACTGTCTCCTGGTCATACCACTCATGACCGGTAAATACCGGGTCAACCGCGGCATAGCCGTCGGTCGCCGAAGCGGACAGCGTGAAGGGGATCGCCGCGGCCAGCGCAAAAGTCAACAACGCCAGTCCCCATTTTTTCAGTGATGCCTTCATAATCCCTATGTTCTCCTCTCGTCTTTTCACTCTTCTGCTTAAACGTTTCAAATTCGCCGGAAACCGCCGTTCAGTAATCGATCTCAGTCCCCTCCCCTCCGCGTTTTTCGCCCTCCCGCACCGGAAGATGCCGAATATTGATTTCACGCAAAACATAATACAAAAGCAGTTTATATCAAAACTCACAAAAAGTCAAGTAAATGTCTGGTTTTATTATCTCTTTTTCGCATGATGCTCACTAAAAGTAGCAAAATAATGCATTGTTTGCGTTTTTTTGCTGGGTGTTTTTCCCTGAAAAACAAGCACACTTCCTTTACAGAAATCGAAAAATCAAGTATACTTTGTTTGAATTGGAGGGATTTTCAGTGAAACGCGATATGGTTTGTCCTGCGTGCCGGGAAAGGGTCTACGTTGAGCTGGCGCGGCTGATCAAATGCCCGATTTGCGGGCATTCTACTGATTTGCTAGAAAAGAGATCCGGCCTGTTTTGGTTCCGAAATCTGATCCTTTTCATGATCGCCAATGGATGTATAATATGCGAAGTCTTGTTTGCCGACGACTGGCATGTCCCCCGGTATGTTAGCGTTCCTACCTATTCTCTTCTATTTGGCGTCTTGTCTTTATTTCTGCAGAATGCTATCTATGCCCACATCATCAAAAAGCACTACCAATAGCAAAACGCCTCCTGTCCGCGGACAGGAGGCGTTTGTTTTAGTCCTTCATCAGGGTGACCAACACCGCCTTTTGGGCGTGCAGGCGGTTCTCCGCTTCCTCGAAGATCTCGGCGGCGTGCGCCTCAAAGATCTCGGCGGTGATCTCCTCCTCCCGATGGGCGGGCAGGCAGTGGAGCACCATCGCGTCGGGCTTTGCGGCCGACATCAGCTCCGCGCTGACCTGATACCCCGCAAAGGCGGCGCGGCGCTTCTGCGCCTCGCCCTCCTGCCCCATGGATGCCCACACGTCGGTGATCACGACGTCGGCGTCTTTGGCGGCCTCCTCGGGGGTGCGCACCAGACTGAATTTTTCGCCGTATGCTTTTGCAAATTCGAACACCCGTCCGTCGGGATCATAGCCCTCCGGGCAGGCGGCTGAAACGGACATGCCCACCTTGAGGCCGCCGACAATGAGCGAATTCATCATATTGTTGCCGTCTCCGATGAAGCACAGTTTGAGGCCGTCGAAATGCCCCTTGAACTCGCGGATGGTCAGCAGGTCGGCGAGCACCTGGCAGGGATGGGCAAAATCGGTCAGGCCGTTGATGATCGGAATGGAGCCGTACCGCGCCAGATCCTCCACCTCGCTCTGCGCGAAGGTGCGGATCATGATGCCATCAAGATAGCGCGACAGCACACGCGCCGTGTCCTGCACCGGCTCGCCCCGCCCGATCTGCAAATCGTTGGACGACAAAAACAGCGGCATTCCGCCCAGCTGATACATGCCCACCTCAAAGGACACGCGTGTGCGCGTGGACGCCTTCTGGAAAATCATGCCGAGGGTTTTGCCCTCGAGATGGCGATGAGGGATGCCGTGTTTCTGCTCATATTTGAGCTGGTCGGCCAAATTGAGCAGCCCGATGATCTCCTCTCCCGAGAGATCAAGCATTTTTAAAAGATGTTTCACTGTACCGTCTCCTTTCCGATTTCACGCACTGCGTCCTCCAGGATCACGAGCGCCTCCTCCAGTTGGTCATAGGTCATGGTCAGGGGGGGCAGTAGCCGGATATTCTCCTTGGCGGTCAGCACGAGCAGCCCTTTCTCCAGACATCTCAGCAGCACGTCTTTCGCCGTCCCTTTTTTCAGTGAGAAGCCGATCATCAGCCCCATCCCCCGCACCTCGGCTACATTATCCATGTCCTCAAGTCGGTTGCGGAGGTAAAGCCCTTTGGTGGCCACAATATTGAGAAAGTTTTCGTTCCGCACACGGCTCACCACCTCGAGTGCACCCGCGCAGACAATCGGGTTTCCGCCGTAGGTCGTGCCGTGCATCCCAGCTGACAGCACACCCGCAAGCCTTTCCCCGCATAGGCAGGCCCCGATGGGCAGTCCTCCGCCCAGACCCTTGGCGGAGGTAATGATGTCGGGCGTGACGCCGTACTGCTCATAGGCGTAAAAGGTGCCGGTACGGCCCACACCGGTCTGCACCTCGTCAACAATCAGAAGGATGTCCCGCTCGCCGCACAGCTGCGCGACCTGTGTCACAAACGCCCTGTCTAGGGGCAACACGCCGCCCTCGCCCTGGATCAGCTCCAGCATCACCGCACAGGTGTTTTCGTTCACTTTTTCCAGCACGTCGTCAAAGTTTCCCGCCTCGGCAAATACAAACCCCTCCGTAAAGGGAAAGAAATAGTTGTGCATGGCTTCCTGCCCGGTGGCGGAGAGGGTGGTCACAGTCCGGCCGTGGAAGGAGTTTTTGAGGCTTACGATCTCATTCCGACCGCTGCCGTGGGTGTCAAGCGAATACTTGCGCGCAAGCTTGATCGCGCACTCGTTGGCCTCCGCGCCCGAATTGGTGAAAAACACCTTCGAAAAGCCGGTGATCTCACACAGTTCCTGCGCCAGCTTCGCCTGCACGGGCTGATAATAGTAGTTGGACACGTGCTGGAGCGTCGCGGCCTGCTCGCAGACCGCCCTGACCCAGCCCTCGTCGCAGAAGCCCAGCGCGTTGACGCCGATGCCGCTTCCCAGATCAAGGTAGGTTTTGCCGTCCGCGTCGGTCACCCGCACGCCCTCCCCCCTTACAAGCGTCACCGGATAGCGCGCGTAGGCAGGCATGACATGCTCTTTATCGCGCTTCATGATGTGTTCGGCTTCGGACATAAAAAAACCTCCTTACTTAATAAAACATCGTGCCGATGCCCTCGTCGGAAAAGAGCTCGATCAAAATAGAATGGGGGATGCGCCCATCGATGATGTGAGCGCGGCTGACGCCCCGGCGCACCGCCTCCACACAGCAGTCAATTTTCGGGATCATGCCGCCCGAGACAATGCCCTCCCGCTTGAGGTGGGGCACCTCGGACACGTTAACCACCGGGATGAGCGTGGACTCATCCTCCCGGTCGCGCAGCAGCCCCTGAATGTCGGTCATCAGTATCAGCTTGACCGCCCCTAATTCCGCGGCAATGCGGGCGGCCGCAATGTCGGCGTTGATGTTGAACACCTCATCCTGAAACCCCGTGCCCACCGTGGCGACCACCGGCACATAGCCCTTGTCAATTATGTCCACAATGGGAGAGACATCCACCTGGGTGATCTCCCCCACAAAGCCGAGATCGTCGCCCATGGCCAGCTTTTCGGCGCGGATCATGTTGCCGTCCATGCCGCACAGTCCGATCGCCTTCCCGCCCCGTGAGCCCAGCATCTGCACAAGATCCTTGTTGACCTTGCCCGCGAGCACCATCTGGACGACGTTCACCGTCTCCTCGTCGGTGTAGCGCATGCCGTTTATAAACCTGCTCTCTTTGCCGATTTTCGACAGCATATCGGTGATCTCCGGACCTCCGCCGTGCACGAGCACAACGTTGATCCCCACAAGCTGGAGCATGACAATGTCGCTCATCACGGCGTTTTTCAGTTCAGGGCTTGTCATGGCGTTGCCGCCGTATTTGACCACCACCGTCCTCCCCGACAGCTTCTGGATGTAGGGCAGCGACTGAATGAGAATATTCGCCCGGTCGGTGTTTGAAATGTTCATGGTGTCTTTTCTCCCTCTGCCTGTCAGGTTCTGTAGTCTCCGTTGATTTTGACGTAGTCGTAGGTCAGGTCACAGCCGTAGGCTTCGGCAGACGCGTCGCCGTCGGACAGCGTGATCTCAATCGTAATCTCATTCTCGAGCAAAATCTCCTTGGCGGTGTCCTCGTCAAACTTGACGCCCGCGCCCTTCACACACACCTGGATCGTGCCCTTTTCCGAAGAGAAGGACACACCCACGCCGCCGATGTCCACCGGGCAGCCCGCATAGCCGATCGCGCACAGCACCCGGCCCCAGTTGGCGTCAGCGCCGAACATGGCCGCCTTGAACAGGCTGGAGCAGATGACCGCCTTGGCGACCGCCCGCGCGTCAGGTTTGCTTTTTGCGCCGGTTACACGGCAGATGAGCAGCTTGGTCGCGCCCTCACCGTCGCACGCAATCTCCTTGGACAGCACCACCATCAGCGCGGTCAGCGCGGCGGTAAACGCAGCGTAATCCTCATTTTTTTCGGCAATTTCGGCATTGCCCGCCAACCCCGACGCCATAACCGCCGCCATGTCGTTGGTGGAGGTGTCGCCGTCCACGCTGACCATATTGAAGCTGTCGTCCGCCGCCGCTTTCACCGCGTCGCGCAGCAGCGCGGGGGCAATCGCGCAGTCGGTGGTCACAAAGCAGAGCATGGTCGCCATATTGGGATGGATCATGCCGCTGCCCTTGGCCATGCCGCCAATCGTGATGGTTTTGCCGCCGATTTCGGCCTGTAAGGCGCACTCCTTTTTGATCGTGTCGGTGGTCATAATCGCCTCGGCGGCATCCCCGCCGCCCTGCCTGGATAGCACGGCCGTCAGGGGGGCAATCCCCTGTGCGATGGGCTCAAGCGGCAGGATTTCCCCGATCACGCCGGTCGACGCGACAATCACGTCGTCCGCGTCAATGCCCAGCGCCTTCGCCGTCAGGTCACACATCGCCCGCGCTTTCTCCTCACCGTCGGCGTTGCAGGTGTTGGCGTTGCCGCTGTTGCAGATGAGCGCCCGTGCCGTGCCGTTTGTGAGATGCTTCTGCGTGACCAGTAGCGGCGCGCCCTTGACGAGGTTTTGCGTGTAAACCGCCGCAGCGGCGCAGGGCGTGTCGGCGCAGATCAGCGCCAAGTCCTTTTTATTCTTGTTCCGCCGAACCCCGCAGTGAATACCGGCGGCGGTGAACCCGGCCGGAGCGGTGACACCGCCCGGAAGCCAAGTATAATTCATGGTTACCATCCTCTCTAAAGCCAAAGTTAAAACGCCGGGGGCAGGATGCGAAGCCCCTCTGTTTCAGGCAGCCCGTACAGCAGGTTCATATTCTGCACCGCCTGCCCTGCGGCGCCCTTGACCATGTTGTCAAGCGCGGCGATCGCAATCAGCGTGTTCGTACGCCCGTCCACATGGAGCGAAACGTCGCAGAAATTGGAATAGCGCACCGCCTTGATGTCGGCGCACCTCCCCTCGGGCAGCAGCCGCACAAAGGGCTCGCCCGCATAGGCGTCCTCATAGGCGTCCCGCACGCTTTTCATCGTCAAATTCCCGGCCAGCGGCGCATAGCAGGTTGCCAGAATGCCGCGGTTGACCGGAAGCAGGTGGGGCACAAAGGTCAGCGTGACCGCCTCTCCCGTACACCGGCGAAGCGTCTGCTCGATTTCGGGGGTGTGACGGTGTACCGCCACTTTATAGGCCGAAAATCCCTCATTGAGTTCGGCAAAATGGGTGTTCTGCGAAAGGGCGCGCCCCGCGCCGGTCACGCCTGACTTGCAGTCGGCAATGATGCCTTTCGGCAAAATCAGCCCCGCGCGCAGCGCTGGCACAAGCGCCAGCGGCACAGCGGTGGTGTAGCAGCCGGGGTTCGCGACAATGCACCTGCCCGGAATGTCGCTTCGAAAAAACTCCGGCAGGCCGTA
Organism: Oscillospiraceae bacterium; assembly: GCA_031551875.1. GTDB lineage: Bacteria > Bacillota > Clostridia > Oscillospirales > Acutalibacteraceae > JAVBNA01. The sequence continues at coordinate 96,214 of JAVBNA010000026.1, forward strand.
CACCGCTTCGCTGTGCAGCGCTTTGTCGGTGTATTCGAGGCCGTACCATTCTCTGTAGTCCCCCTCGTCCTCCAGACGAAAGTCGGCGCCCAGGTCGACAAATCGCTTGCCCTGCGCCGCACAGTCCGCGGCCAGCGGCTCGGACAGTCCGTGGGGCAGCGCCGCGAACACAACGTCCGATTTCCGGATCACCTCGTCCTGCGTCACGCAGACGTCGTCCAGCATACCAAAGTAAGCGGGGTAGACCTCCGACAGCGCCTTGCCCTCAAAGCTGACCGAGCTGACCGCGGCAATTTCCACACCGGGGTGGGCGTATAACAGGCGGCACAGCTCCGCGCCTGCGTAGCCGGTCGCACCGATGATTCCTGCTTTGATCTTCATGAATTTGCTCCTTTAAGCCATGTGAGCAGCATCTCGGCCTGGACGCGCACGTTGTCGGGCGCGGGCCCGCCGTACACCTGCCGCCCGCCGACACACGTATCCAGTGAAATGGCCGCGTACACGTCGCCGTCAAACGCCTCGTGCGCCGCCTTGTACTCCTCCTCCGGCAGCTCCTCCAGCGTCGTGCCCAGCTCGAGGCAACGCGCCACCAGGCTCCCGGTCGCCTTATAGGCGTCGCGGAAGGGTACGCCCCTGCCCACGAGGTAGTCGGCCGCGTCGGTGGCGTTGATGAAGCCGCCCGCCGCCGCTCTGCGCATATTCTCCGGCAGTATTGTCATGGTTTTCAGCATGGGCGTCAGGGTGGAGAGACACAGCTTCACGGTGTCCACCGCGTCGAAGATGGCCTCTTTGTCCTCCTGCATATCCTTGTTGTAGGCGAGCGGAAGTCCCTTCATCATGGTCAGCAACCCGGTCAGGTCGCCGAACACGCGCCCCGCCTTGCCGCGCACCAGCTCGGCAATGTCTGGGTTTTTCTTTTGGGGCATGATGGACGAACCGGTGGAAAAGGCGTCGTCCAGCTCGATGAATTTAAACTCCCACGAGCACCAGAGGATAATCTCCTCCGAAAAGCGGGAAAGGTGCACCATGATGATGGACAGCGCCGCTGCCAGCTCAAGGCAGAAGTCCCGGTCTGACACGCCGTCGAGGCTGTTGCGCGACACGCGCGAAAAGCCCAGAAGCTCCGCTGTGCGCGCGCGGTTCAGTGGATAGGTCGTCCCTGCCAGCGCGCACGAGCCCAGCGGCAGCTCATCCATGCGCACCACGCAGTCGCGCAGCCGTCCGAGGTCGCGCAGCGCCATCTCCCCGTAGGCGAGCAGGTGGTGGCCGAAGGTGACCGGCTGGGCGCGCTGAAGATGGGTGTAGCCGGGCATGATCACGCCCGCGTTATCCCGCGCCTGCTCGGCGATCACGGTCAGCAGCCCGCGCAGCAGCGCTTCCAGCTCGGCGCACTGACCCTTGAGGTACAGCCGCAGGTCGGTTGCGACCTGATCATTGCGGCTGCGCGCCGTGTGCAGGCGTTTGCCCGCGTCGCCGGCGCGTTTGGTCAGCTCCCCCTCCACGAAGGTGTGGATGTCCTCCGCGCCCCTATCAATGGACAGCGTGCCGTCCTGCACCTCTCGCAGAATGTCGTTGAGCCCCGCGTGAATGACGTCGCGGTCGGCTTCGCTGATAATGCCGCACTCACAGAGCATCTGCGAATGGGCAAGGCTCCCCTCAATGTCCTCCGCAAGCATCCGGCAGTCAAAGGAGATGGAGGAGTTAAAATCGTTGGTCGTCTGGTCGAGCTCCTTCCCGAACCGTCCTGTCCACAACTTCATGTCTATTTCCCCTGCTTCTGCTGCTTCATCGCCTTGACCTGCACCGGCAGGCCGAACAGGTTGATGAAGCCCTTGGAATCGTTCTGGTCGTAGACGTCGTCCTCCGCAAAGGTGGCGATCTCCTCGTCATAGAGCGAGTTGGGCGACGTGGCGCCCGCGTCGATGATGTTTCCCTTATAAAGCTTGAGCTTGACGTCGCCGGACACCCCCTGCTGCGTCTGAGCGACAAAGGCGTCCAGCGCCTCGCGCAGCGGGGTGTACCACTGGCCGAAGTAGACCAGCTCGGCGTAGCGGCCACTCACGCCCTGCTTATAGTGGTAGGTGTCGCGGTCGAGGCAAAGCTCCTCAAGCTTATTGTGCGCGTGGTAGAGAATCGTGCCGCCGGGCGTTTCGTACACACCGCGCGATTTCATGCCAACAAGGCGGTTTTCGACGATGTCGGCGATGCCGATGCCGTTCGCGCCGCCCACCTCGTTGAGCTTCTCAATCAGCGTCACGCCGTCCATCGATTCCCCGTTGAGGGCGGTGGGCACGCCATCGGTAAACGAAAGGATAATATAGGTCGGCTGGTCGGGCGCCTTCTCAGGGGTGACGCCCATCTCCAGAATTTTGTCATACATCGGCTCGTTGGCCGGATTCTCCAGATCAAGCCCCTCGTGGGACAGATGCCAGAGGTTCTTGTCCTTGGAATAGTTGGTCTCACGGTTGATTTTCAGGGGCACGTTGTGCGCCTCAGCATAGTCGATCTCGTCCTCGCGCGATTTGAGCTCCCACTCGCGCCACGGGGCGATGATGGTCATGTGGGGGGCGAAGGCCTTGATGGTCAGCTCAAAGCGCACCTGGTCGTTGCCCTTGCCGGTACAGCCGTGACAGATCGCGTCGGCGCCCTCCTGGAGAGCAATCTCGACGATGCGCTTGGCAATGATCGGACGGGCAAAGGAGGTGCCCAGCAGGTATTTGTTCTCATAAACCGCACCCGCCTTGAGGGTGGGGAAAATGAAATCCTCGACGAATTCCTTCTTTAAATCCTCGATATACAGCTTGGACGCGCCGGTCTTGAGCGCCTTTTCCTCGAGACCGTCCAGCTCGGTGCCCTGTCCGACGTCCCCCGACACGGCGATGACCTCGCAGTTGTCCTAATTCTCCTTGAGCCACGGGATGATAATCGAGGTGTCCAGTCCTCCCGAATAAGCCAGAACCACTTTTTTAATGCTCTTACTCATAATATCCCAGTCCTTTCCTGATTCACTATAGAATACTATCATTATACACATTCTATGGATTAATGCAAGCATTTTATTGAATAAATATTCATTTTCTGTTCCCTTTGTAACTCTGCACAAATCGTGGGAATTTCATGCTATTTTCTTTGCGTATCCAGTGTCCTCCCGTCGCATAATATTCAATAATTATGAATATTATGCAGAGCGCCTTTACAGCAAACCCCGTCCGCGTCAGCGCGGGCGGGGTTCTGATGTCTGTACGCTGTCGTCTGTTATCTAAATTTGCAAACCGCGGCGCAAATGCCGCACACCGCGCCCCGGCCAATCTCCATGTAGGCGCTGCGCATGTGCGCACTGCACGCCTGCGCGTCAAACATGATCCCGCGAGGGGTGCCGGAGACAAAGTCCTCGCCGGTGATTGCATGAGCTGGGCAAGCCTGCACACAGGCGCTGCATGACCCGCAGCGTGAGGGCGGCGCGGGAGGCGGTTCATGGTCGGCGGTCAGCATTTTGTCAGTCAGCACGGTGGCCAGCCGCACGCGCGGCCCCGCCCCCGGCGCGATAAACAGCGTGCTCCTGCCGATCCAGCCCAGCCCAGCCAGCACCGCAGCGGTCTTGTGCGGGAAAATCCCCATAAACGTCCCGCCGAGGTCGTGCACGGTCTGCGACGCGGCGACCGGCATCGCTTTATAGCCCTCCCGCTCAAGCAGGGCGGCCACACGCAGGGTACAGCTGTCCAGATAAGCGTTGACTGTGCGATAATGCTGGAAGTAGGAAAAAGTGGGCTTTTGTCCCGTCTCCACCTCGTCGAGCACCGCATCGGACAGCTTAAACACCAGGCTGACCGCATAGGGCAGATGGGCATAGCGCGGATGGGACAGCCCCTTCACGCAGGCAAAGCCATACCCTGCAAGTCCCTCTTCAATCAAGCCGTTAAGCAGTACATTGAGTTCCACGTGATCCTCCCTTCCCGGACTGCTAATCCAGTTTACCGGCGGAAACAAAGTCGACGCTGTTCTTAAAGGGGCGGAAAACAATATTGGTCACGGAGGGCGCAAGCCCATAATAGCGTCCCTGGTTATAGAGGGGGTATACAACGGCGTTGCGGCTCAGGTAGTCCTCCGCCTTGAGGAAGGCGTCAGCCTGCTTTTCGGGGTCGTCCTCGTCCGAAATGTCAAGCAGCTTGTCGTAGGTCTCCGCACGCAGGAAGGCGGGATTTGAAAGGCTGTCGGTGGTAAACATAGATAAAAAGCTGTAGGGCCCGTCCTTTTCAGCGCGCAGCGGGCAGATGGCGGCCTGATAGTCCCCGTCGGACACGCGCTGCTGCAGCTTCTCGAGAGGCACCGGCTCGACGTTCATCGCATAGCCCAGCGACTCCTGCCAGTATTTGAGGATGACGTCCCCCATTTTGCGGTGCTCCAGGTCGTCCAGCACCAGAATCTTGATGGCGGGCAGGGCGTCCAGCCCGGTCTCCGACAGCCCTTCCTCCAAAAAGGCGCGGCACTCCTTTGCACTGGCTGACAGCGGCGGGACGGGGCTGTTCCATTCGGTGTAAGGCTTTCCCGAGAAAGTCGTGATGGGCGGCAGGATGCTGTCGGTGGCGTCGTGCCCCTTGTCCAGCTCGGTGAGCAGCTCCTCCCGGTTGATCGAGGAGGTCAGCGCCTTGCGGACATTTGCGTTGCCGAAGGGCTCCTCCGACGTGTTGAAACACAGCGCCCAGGTGGTGTCCTCAAAGTGGAGCACATCCATGCCCTTCTCCCTGGCCTGGTCGGCGGTTTCGCGCGTCAGCTCAAGCGCATCGAATTTATAGTCGGCCAGATTTGCCACCGGGTCGGCGGGCGGATCCCCCATCAAAAACATCACCTGCGCGGGCAGAACCTCTTGTGAGCCCTGATAGGCAGCCGATCTCACCACGCGGATGCTGGTGTCGTGACGCCAGCCGTTGTTTTTTGCCACCCGGAAAGGCCCGTTTGAATGGGTGGTCTCGGTTTCGAGGCCGTATTTGCCGCCCGAGGATTCAAACAGCTTCTTGTTGCAGGGCATAAAGGGGGCGAGCAATGTAACCTCCAGGAAGCCGGGCATGGATTCCTCCAGCGTGACCTCCAGCGTAAAGGTGTTGAGCGCTTTAACGCCCAGCTCCCCGAGCGGCTTTTTCCCCTCGCGCACATCCTTGCCGTTTTTGATGCAGTAGAGCGGCTCACAGGTGAGCGATCCGGTGTCGGGCGACAGCGCGCGCTGCACCCCGAATACAAAGTCGTCGGCCGTCACCAGCGTCTTGTCGTCCGACCAGCGCGAACTGTGATGCAGGTAAAACGTGTATATCTTATAGTCCTCCGACGCCTCCCATTTGAGCGCCATACCCGGGATCACAGCGCCCGAAGCGTCCAGCCGCACAAGTCCCTCGTAGAGGCTGTCGATCAGGATCTGCGCCGTGTCGCCGGCGGCAACCTGCGGGTCAAGCGTCGCCGGCTCGGCGGGGATCCAGTACCGGAAATTTTTATCGGCGGGATTCTTCTGGCCGCACCCGGCCAGCACCCCCGGCAAAAGCAGGAGCGTCAACAGCACACACACAATCTTCCTCAACCCGCACATCCCTTTCTTTCGGAGATTTTATTCTTTTTATCATACCACATCATGGCGGACTTTGACAACAAATAAAAAGGGGGGAAATCTGGCGATTCCCCCCAGCGTATTTCTATTCCCGTTCAAGAATCTTGACAATCTCGCCCACGTACATCTTGTGGTAATCGCCGTCGGCGTAATTGTCCCGGATGCCCCCGTCGGCAAAGCCCTCGGGATCGATGAACTGCCCCGACAGCTTGCGGCAGACCAGCACAAGCTTCGCCTGTTTAAAGGCGGCCGTGCCCTCGGTGAAGCAGGGCGTCAGTCCGGTTTCGGCGGCCTTGTCGCAGTCGCGTCCTGAATGGCTGCCGCAGAAGGCCAGCGCGGATTTGTATTCGCTGTCAAAAAAGCTGACCGTAAACAGGTCGTTTTGCTCGAAAAATTCAAAGGTATAGCGCTGGGGACGGATAAACGCAAACACCACGTTTTTGTTCCACATCACACCCACGCCGCCCCAGCTCGCAGTCATGGTATTGTATTTGCTTTCGTCCCCCGCCGTCAGCAGCATCCACTCGCTCCCGATTTTGGTGAAGGGGTTGAAGCTCAGCGCCCCGATCGGGCGCTCCTTAAAACAACTCAAATCAATCACACTCCCAAAAATATTTCTTATCTTATACTATTATATCACACATTATTTGTGTTTGAACCTATATTTTTCCATTTTCCTTTGGTATAATGGATAAAAAAGGAGGTTGTCTCGATGAGTTCAGAGTATGTCCCTGAGTTTACCGGCATTCTGCGCAATTTCATGCTCAAGGTTCCGGAGGTCATTTCCCAGTGTTCAGGCATCCGCGTGTTCGGACGCAGGATCAAGTCGCTGGTTTTTTCCACAGACGCCTGCATCATCAAAAACTGCAACGCCGACGCTGTGATTGCCGTTTACCCCTTCACCCCCCAGCCGGTCATCACCCAGTCGGTCATGATGGCCAGTGATGTGCCGGTGTTCGCCGGCGTGGGCGGCGGGCTGACCCGCGGCCAGCGGGTGGTGGACCTGGGACGTCACGCGGAATTTCAGGGCGCGTCGGGCGTCGTGGTCAACGCACCCACTCAAAATGAAACCATCGTCGAGCTCAAAAAGCACATCGACCTGCCCATCGTGGTCACGGTGGTCAACCGCACGCAGGACATCGGCGAGCGCATCAAGGCGGGCGCCTCCTTTTTCAATGTGTCCGCCGCGAGCCAGACGCCCTCTATCGTGCGGGAAATCCGTCAGGCGTATCCCAACGCCGCAATCATCGCCACCGGCGGCCCCACCGACGAGAGCATCCTCGAAACCATTGAGGCGGGCGCCAATGCCATCACCTGGACGCCGCCCTCCAACGGCGAGATTTTTAAAAGCATCATGTTGGCCTACCGGGAGGATCAGCCCCACCCGTAATCGGAATCCGCAAAAAAAAGAGCCGCATACAAAGGAAGCATTGCCATTTGTGCCCTACAAACATCGCTGTGTATGCCCGGCCGCAAAGCTCAGGAAAATTCCCTGAACTCCTTGCAAACAACTCTTTTCGGAGGGTATTTAACTTTGTTTTGAATATTATTTATATTTTTGTTACAGTGGGGTATATTGAGATGGAAAAAACGATTTTAGGTTTCATGCTTATTTTTTTAATAATTCTTTCAAGTTGTACGCAACATAAAAGTTCTCCAACAACGTCAACAAACGTAAAAAGTGCTATTGTTATTGAAAACGAAAGCGTAGAAAGCGCAAGTTTCGCTGATAGCTCGGATCATTTGGAGTCACAAGCAAGCTCTGGAGAGACTGAAGGTAATCATCAGGTTTTTGATTTTAATGAACTGCCTCAGGGGGAATATCCATATCCAGATACCACACTGAATCAGCTGTTTGAAAAATATGGAGAGCCTGTTAGCATCAAGTTCGTCACCGCTCCAGGGTTTCCGCCCTTGTCAGTGAATTTTAACGGTTTCAGCTTTTTTATGTTTCTGCCTCTTGAAAATTATAATGATTTTGATATGCTTTCTTCAAGCGATGTGCGGCCTAAACTTTCAGAAAAGCAAAAAAACATCGATTTAAAAATTCTTTGTATCACCATTTCGGATAAAAATGCAAAATTTCCGCGTGGAATCACGATTGGAACGGAAAAAGCGCGGGTTCTCGCTGCTTATCCCGAGGGGTCAGAATTTATTAGTGAATATGATGAATTTGATGTAATATGTTACGATTATGATTTTCTAAGTGACAGCAGTAGAGCGGACAGTGAATTCCATGGATATATATTGTATTATTTTGATAAAAATGGTATGTTAGATGAGGTAAAAATTCAGTGGTTTTATCATGATGTGTGATCATTTTGTTACCACATAGTATAAGCCTTATATACATGAAAGAGGGTTTAGGAAATACATTTCCTAAACCCTCTTCATTACACGCCACTTACAGTGCGCGGCTCTTTTGGATTTGGCTTTTGATTTTCGCTTCCGGCGCGGACCGGCAGATGTTTATAGACCCGCGGCGCTATCCCAGTTTCGGCAGCGCATAATATTCCCTCAGCAGTTCCTCGATGCCCTTTTCAATCATCAGGGTGCGGCGCAGCAGCGTTTCGCCTTCGGGCACCCGTCCCCCGAAAATCTTAATCGCATAATAGGGGTTTTCATCTTCACCAAAATCCAGCTTTACTGTATAACTGGCGTTTTCGTCCTTTAGTGCATGCATTTCTTCATAGAGCTCTTCCAGCCTTGACATGATTCTCCTCCCATCTTCAAAATGCTCTGCCAGGCACTTTCGTTACATTATACAACAATCTTTCAAAAAATAAACCCCTTTTTTCTGAGAAAACGCGGTAATTTTTCGGTAAAATTCCAAATTATGCCTTATTTCCACGTCTTTCTTCCTATTTCAGGCTTTTGAGCAGTCCGCCGCACGCGATAATGTTCTGGATAAAGGGCGGAAAAGGCTCAGAACGGTAGGTTTTTCCGGTGGTTTTGTCGGTGATCGTGCCCGTCGAAAAGTCCACGGTAACCTCGTTTCCGTCGGCGATCCCGTACGCCGCCTCCGGGCATTCGAGGATGGGCAGCCCGATGTTGATCGCATTGCGGTAGAAGATACGCGCAAAGGTGGCGGCAATTACGCAGGACACCCCGCTCGCCTTGAGGGCAATGGGGGCGTGCTCACGCGACGAGCCGCAGCCGAAATTTTTCTCCCCGGCGACGATGTCGCCCGGGCGCACTTTTTGGGTAAATTCGGGATCAATGTCCTCCATGCAGTGCTTTGCCAGCTCTTCATGGGAGGCCGTGTTGAGATACCGTGCCGGAATGATGACGTCGGTGTCCACGTTGTCCCCGTATTTATGAACGCGTCCCTGTGCTTGCATGTATGATGCCTCCCTTTTTATTCAATCGCCGCGGGGTCAGTGATAAAGCCGGTGACCGCGCTGGCGGCGGCGACCGCCGGGCTCGCGAGATAGACCTCCGAGCCGGTGTGCCCCATGCGGCCTACAAAGTTGCGGTTTGTGGTGGAAACCGCCCGCTCGCCGTCGGCCAGAATGCCCATGTGCCCGCCCAGGCAGGGGCCGCAGGTCGGGGTGGACACCACCGCGCCCGCTTCCACAAACGTCTCCATCAGCCCCTCGCGTAGCGCCTGAAGCCAGATGGTCTGCGTGCCGGGCAGAATGATGCACCGCACGCTCTTTTTCACTTTTCTGCCCCTGAGGACGGCGGCGGCGGCGCGCAGATCCTCCATGCGCCCATTGGTGCACGAGCCGATGACCGCCTGGTCAATGCGCACCTCGCCCACCTCGTCGATGGTGCGGGTGTTGTCGGGCAGGTGGGGGAAGGATATTGTCGGCCGCAGCGCCGACAGGTCAATGGTATACTCTTTGTCATACTCCGCGTCGGGGTCGGCGGCATATTCTACCGGCGTGCGGCGGAAGCGGCCCTGCACGTACGCCCGTGTGACGTCGTCCACCGGGAAAATGCCATTTTTCGCACCCGCCTCAATCGCCATGTTGGCGATGCACAGTCGGTCGTCCATGGAGAGATTTCTCACGCCACCGCCCGCGAACTCCATCGACTGATAGAGCGCACCGTCCACGCCGATTTTTCCAATGATGTGCAGAATGACATCCTTGCCTGACACCCATTCGGGCAGTGCACCGGTCAGGGTGAATTTGAGCGCGGACGGCACTTTGAGCCATACACGGCCGGAGATCATGCCCGCCGCCATATCGGTGGATCCCACGCCGGTGGAAAAGGCCCCCAGCGCGCCATAGGTGCAGGTGTGGCTGTCGGCGCCGATGATCAGGTCGCCGGGGCCCACAAGCCCCTGCTCGGGCAGCAGCGCGTGTTCAATGCCCATCTCTCCCACGTCGAAAAAGTGCTCGATGTCATATTTGTCCGCGAACGCACGCACCTGTTTGCACTGCTCGGCGGCCTTGATGTCCTTGTTGGGGGTGAAGTGATCCATGACGAGCGCGATTTTATGCCTGTCATAGATCGCATCCTCGCCCGCCTTTTCAAATTCGTTGATCGCCACAGGAGAGGTGATGTCATTGCCCAGCACCATATCAAGGGCCGCGTCGATCAGCTGCCCCGGGCGCACCTCTAAAAGCCCCGCGTGCGCGGCGAGTATTTTTTGCGACATTGTCATGCCCATGCGTTTCCCGCCCTTCCTAATTTCTTCTTTTATTATACCGCGCCATGTGTTATAATGCAAATGCATATTAAATATAATTACTATTATCGGGAGGAATGTCTCATGCCCGCCAGTCTGGAGCTCTACCGCATCTTCTACACCGTCGCCGCACAGCAGAACATCTCCAAGGCCGCCGAACAGCTCTACGTCGGACAGCCCGCCATCAGCCGCGCCATCCGCAAGCTGGAGGACGAGCTGGGCGTGGTGCTCTTCCTGCGCGGGTCGCGCGGTGTCGCGCTGACCGAAGAGGGGCAGGTGCTCTACCGGCACGTGGCGGCCGCAATGGAGCAGATCGGCTCGGGCGAGGCTGTGCTCGAGCGCCTCAAATCGTTTCAGGCGGGAGAGTTTTCCCTCGGCGTCAGCACCACCCTGTTTAAGCACTTTGTGCTGCCCGCCATCAAGCCCTTTATGGAGAAATACCCCGATTTTCACATCAAAATTATGGACAACGGCACCTATTCCACCCTAGGGCTGATCGAAAGCGACCGGGTCGACCTGGGTTTCGTCAGCCGTCCCTTTCACGACAAGGAGTTTCGGTTCACCCCGGTGAAAACCATCCACGACGTCTTTGTCGCCAAGCCGGAGTATCTGGAGAATCTCCGCGCATACGGCACAAAGGATGTTCTGTCGCGCGCGGCGCTTTTCCTGCTTGAGCCGGACAACATCTCCCGCCAGTACCTCGATCGCTACCTGCAGGACAACGGCCTGCGGCTGAGCGCGGAGCTGGAAACCAGCAACATGGACTTTCTGATTGAGATGGCCCGGCTTGGACTGGGCGTCGCCCACGTCATCCGCGATCTGGTCGAACCTGAGCTGCGTGACGGCTCGCTTGTGGCGCTTCCCATGTCGCCCCCCATCCCCCCGCGCGACATCGGTATCATCACGCGGCGGGGCAAAAGCCTCTCGCTTGCGGCAGCGTGCTTTGCAGACTTTTTGCAGCAGGAATAAAAATACAGCGCGGAAGAGCGAGAATCAATCGTCCTGACAATTCGTGATTTTAAAAATAAAACACCCCCTTTCTTTATGCACTATTATAGCGAAATATTGTAAAAGTTTGCATGATTTACTTATTCAAGCTTTGAATAATATCTATTTTATTTATATATTCATATATTGTCAAAAAATGAGATTCCAAGTTTGGCAAATATGTCAGTGCCTTTTTTTCTGGAAATCCTTGCAACATTTTGCAAGCAGTGGTAGTATTATTTGGGAACAGTTTTCGGGGCTTTTTCTCCGGGCGACCCGTTAAATATTGCTTACAAGTATGTGCCATAAAAGTCTCTACTCTCCTTAACGGACGAAGAACCGCCGCCCTCTGGGCGGCGGTTCTTCGTTTTGTACATAGTTAGCGTATTATACCCCGATCACCCTGTAGTGCAGCAGTTCCACATCGGTCAAAATCGGGCTGTCCCACTCGGTCCACGAGCCGCTGTAGTCGGTGGACAGATACTTCTTATTGTCGTCGGCAAAAACGGTTGTGATCACCTTGTCCCCACCGATGCGGTCGCCCGCGTCCAGACAGCCCACAAAGTTCGCTCCCGACGAGATGCCCACGCCGATACCCAGCCGGTCGGACAGCATGCGCGCCATGACGATGGAATCCAGGTCGCTGACCGAAACAATCTCGTCGCACTCGCTGAGCGTAAGGATGCTGGGGATGAATTCGTCCGAGATGCCCTGAATGCGGTGGTTGCCCACTTTATAGCCGGTGGACAGCGTGGGGGAATTGAGCGGCTCAAGGGGGTACATCTTACAATCCGGATTGTCCTCCCGCAGACGCCGCCCGACGCCCATGACCGTGCCGCCGGTGCCCACGCCCGCAACCACCGCGTCGGCGGTTTTGCCAATGGCCGCGAGTTGCCGGGAGATCTCCCCGCCGGTGTAGAGGTAGTGGGTCTCGATGTTGTCCTCATTGGAAAACTGCCGGGGCAGGAAAACCCCGCCGCCTTCCCAAAGCTCCTCGGTCATGCGAATGGAGCCCAGAAACCCGCCCTCCTCTTTTGTGACCAGACGGATTTCGGCGCCGAAGGAGGTGATGAGCGATTTGCGCTCCTCACTCATCCAGTTTGGCATGTAGATGGCCACACGGTGCCCCAGATAGCGTCCGACCGCCGAAAAGGCAATGCCGGTGTTACCGCTGGTCGCCTCGGCGATGACGTCGCCGGGGGCGATCTCCCCCCGTTCATAGGCGCGCCTCAGGATGTGATAGGCCACCCGATCCTTGACGCTTCCGGTCAGCGAATAATATTCAGCCTTGGCATATATGACGCGCGGCTGCCCTTTATACTTCAAATGGATCTCGAGCAGGGGGGTGTTGCCCACCAGCCCGCCGACATCCTCAAACTTCTTTATCAGCTGTTGTTCCATGGGGGCACGTTCCTTTCAAAAATGAATCTCCCCGCAGCGAAGACTGCAATGCGCGGGACAACTTCTTTCCACCTGCAAAACCGAAGGGCGTGAATTGGATCCAGCGTTACGCTGGTTAAAACCATTTGCGTTTCCGGAAAAACACTATGCTTAGTATAACGACAAGCACAGACACCGCAATGACCACTGCATACGCATACGGGGAAGCGAATTCGGGCATTTTCAGGTTCATGCCGTACCAGCCTGCGATCAGGGTCAGGGGCAGGAAAATTGTAGTGATCACCGTAAACAGCTTCATCACCTTGTTCTGGTCGATGTCAAACTGCGCCTGATAGGCCTCCCGCACCTGAGTGACATAATCGCGCAGACTCTGCACACCCTGGAAAAGCCGGGCCACCCGGTTTTTCTGGAAGTGGAAAAGTCGCAGCTGTTCCTCGGTCAGGATGCGGTTGCGGTTTTCCTCGAGATCCTCGAGCAGCGCGACCAGTGACTCGTAGTAGCGCTTGAGGCGCAGGAGCTTCTTGCGCAGGGCGCTGACCACGGCGGGGTAGCTCATGTTGACATCCTCCGCCACGTCGTCCTCCAGGTCGGCGATCTCCTCTTCAAGGTTCACAAGCCCCCGCGCATCGCCCTCGGTCAGCTTGCTGAAAAAAAGATACAGCATCTCACCGAGCGCCGCCTTGTCGGTCTTTTCCTCTTTGAGGGCGTGAAGGAAAAAGCCGATTGTTTCCGGCCGGTCATAAAAAAACGCGAGCCTGTCCTGCGCGAAATAGATTTCCACCCGCCCCGCCGGACATGCGCCGTTGTTCCAATCCAGCGTGTGCACGGACATATAATCCACGTCCGCGTGGCTTTCCAGTCCAATATCCTCGACAGCCTGCTGGGTCATGGGCATGCCCAGCAATTTTAAAACAGCCGCTCGCTCACACTGCGCCGCCAGGCACAGGACGCGGTCATCTTGCCCGGCGCGCAGACTGTCCGTCTCCACCGGCTTACCGTTTTCAAAAAACATGTCATGTCCCCTGTCACTGTAAGTTGAATGGTATTATTCTACCACACTGTTCGGTAAATTTCAATTTGCCTTTTTTGATCCGGTATGCTATGCTTTTACTTATCTGACAGGGAGAGGAAGCGGATATATGACCATTACGCAAAAGCCGTTCGGACAAACTGAGTCGGGCGAACAAGTGACGCTGTATATACTGGAAGAGGGACGCATTCGAGTGGGTATCTGCACACTGGGCGCGGCCGTGGTTTCCCTCGAGGTTCCCGATCAAAACGGGACTGCAACCGATGTTACGCTGGGCTATGACACAGCCGAACTCTATGAGCGCGAGACATATTACTTCGGCGCGGTCGTGGGACGGTGCGCCAACCGCATCGGCGGCGGGCGATTTACCCTGAACGGCAAGGAATACACCCTCTGCCGCAACAACGGAAACAACCACCTGCACGGCGGACAGCGCGGCTTCGACAAAAAGATTTGGCACGCAAAGGCAGAAGGCGACGCGCTGGTCATGACCTATGTGAGCCCCGACGGCGAGGAGGGCTACCCCGGCAAGCTGACCGTCACGGTGACCTACACCCTGCCGGGCGGCAACACACTGAACATCGACTTTGCCGCCGCCTGCGACGCCGACACGGTGTGCAACCTGACCAGCCACACCTATTTCAATCTGGCGGGTCACGCGAGCGGCCCCATGCTAAACCAGTATATTCAGATCTTTGCCGATGAGTACACCCCCGCCGACGAGCAGTCGCTGCCCAACGGCACCCGCCGTCCTGTGGCGGGCACCCCGCTCGACCTGCGCACGCCCACACCCATCGGCGCGCACATCGACGACGATTTTGACGCGCTGCGCTTTGCGGGCGGCTATGACCAGAACTTTATCCCGCGCGGTGCGCCGGGCACGCTCCGCCCCGCCGCCTACGCCTATGACGAGGGCACGGGCATTTCGCTGACCGCCTCCACCACCATGCCCGGCCTGCACTTCTATGCCGGCAATTATATCGGTTTGACCGCCGCTGGCAAAGGGGGGGCGCCCTATGACAAGCGCTGGGGCTTCTGCCTGGAAAGCCAGTATTTCCCCAACGCCATGGCGATCGACAGCTTTGAAAAGCCCATCCTGCGGGCGGGCGAGCTCTACCACCACACGACCGCCTTTACCTTCGGTCAGCATCAGAAGGACTAACTATAGACAAACCCCCGCCGGTTGGCGGGGGTTTTCACGTTCACTGAAAAATCTGCCCGATCTCCTCCTCGGTCATCTCGCGGCACGCTCCGCTTTCCAGCGCGGGGTCAAGCGGCAGCCTTCCGATTTTGATGCGCGTCAAGTGCACCACAACCCGCCCAACCTCGTGCAGCATTCGCTTGACCTGGTGGAACTTCCCCTCACACAGGGCGACGTGCACAATGTTCCCGGGGTTTTCCTTCGGAACCGAAAGCTGCGCCGGACGGCAGACCGTGCCGTCCTCAAGCACAATGCCCTTTCGGAAGGCTTCCATGTCGCCCTGTGTGACGCCCCCGTCCAGCTCGGCCTCGTACACCTTGAAAATCTCCTTCTTCGGGGAGAGAAAGCGATGGGCAAAACCGCCGTCATCCGTGATAATGAGCAGTCCCTCCGTGTCCTTGTCCAGCCGGCCCGCAGGAAAAAGCCCCCGGCGCCGAAGCGGCGGGGGAATGAGCTCAATCACGGTGGGTTGTTTGGGATCGCGCGCAGCGGACAGCACGCCCACCGGCTTATTCATCATGAGGTACACATGGCTGCGGTACAGCAAATTTTTCCCATCAAGCTCAATGTGAGCGCTCTGAGCGTCCACGTGACGCGCCGGATCCCGGCACTCCGCGCCGTCCACCGTCACTCCGCCCCGTCTGATCAGGGCGGACACCTCTCTGCGGCTGCCCAGTCCCTGTGACGCAAGTATTTTGTCCAGTCTTTGGCTTTGCACCGGTTTCACTTCCTTCTCTGGGCGGTTTACTTGAGGCTGTTCAGGCCGGATGTCCCCGCCTCAATACCCTCGGTCTCGGCCGGCTGCCCCGCCGTGTCCTGCACCCCTTCTCCCACGCCCGTGCCGGTCGGCTCGGCGGGCTCAGCGTCGCTTTCATCGGTGGCGACCTGTATTGTGCCGGCCGGCTGTTCAGCGCTTGTCACCGCACTGCTTGCCCCATCGCCCGCCCCGCTCTGGATGGGCAGCCCGGCCTGTGCGTCGGTCACGCTGCCGGTGTCGGACGAAGTCTGAGCGGGCGCACCCTCCCCAAGCCCGTGCATAAAGCCGTCCAGCGCGACCGACGAGATGTCCCCGCCGATCACAACGCCGTCGGCGACCAGCAGGTTGGCGCGCACGCCCTCCGTCTCGCCGGGGTAATTGGTGATTTCATAGGTATAGCGCTTGACCCGCTTTCCCGCGTACTTCTCGAGGTCAAAGCCCTGCGATTTCTGCAGCTCGTTGTACTGCTCATACACGTCATTGAACGCTTCGGGGACACGGATGTCCATCACCTCGACCGGTTCCTCCCCGCACGTCCAGCCCAGCTGGGTCAGGAAAGTGCGGCGCTCCTCGTTGTCCTTGGCCTTGCGGGAGTATTCCCGGCCGCCCACCGTGAAGGTGTCCGCCTCGGTGCCCAGTCCCGAAATAATTACGCCGAGCAGAATGAGCACAAACAGGCCGACTCCGAGAATCAAGAACAGCTTTTTTCTGGTGGTTTTTACAGAAATGATAAACATAGGCTCACATCCCATTTTTGTTTTCTCTCCATGGATATGTAAGCCCGGATGAAATTATGCAAACAGAAAGGGGGGCTCGTCCGAAATTGTTTCCGCGCTGCGCAATTCACACGCCCGGCAGGCCTCCCGGTCGGCGTCGCGCATCAGCACGCTGTACACCGCCGCCAGCACCGTTTTCTGCTTGCGGGCGGTCAGACAATAGCCCTGTGAAAAGGGCAGCTGATACAGGTCAACCGGCTTTCCTACACCGGTTCCCTCGGGCGGAAAAAATTGTCCCTGACAGCGCCGCGCACCCTGTGCCTCGTAAAACCGGGCGCAGCGCTCGGCCTCCTGCGCCCCGCCGATGTGCTTGGCGGGAAACAGGAACGCGTCGGCATGCTCCCGGTAAAACCCGGTCAGCATCTGAAACAGAACCTTTCCATAGCCCTGCCGCTCATATTCTTCCCGCACCGCGAAATAATCCAGCCAGACCACACCGCTTCCCAGCACCGGAAAGGATAGGCAGTATCCAATCAGGCTGCGGTCGCTCTCCCGCTCAAGCAGCAGCATACAGTAGCCCATCTCACGGAACAGGGCGTCAAATTGTGCATAGCTGTGCAGGTTTTCCTCCGGAAAACGCCTTTTGAGCTCTTCATAAAGCATCGGCAGGTCGGCCGCATCACCGCTCGCCGCCAAAATCCTCTTGATCATGCCCTTCTCTCCCGTCAAGCTTTTACGATTCCTTTTTCTCCGCCTCCGGCTTTTCCTCCTTAGGCGGCACATATTCCAGAATATCGCCCGACTGGCAGTCGAGCGCGTGGCAGATCGCTTCGAGGGTGGAAAACCGGACGGCCCTGGCCTTGCTGTTTTTCAGAATGGACAGGTTGGGCAGCGTAATGCCCACCTTGACCGCCAAATCAGACGCACTGATTTTCCGTCTTGCCATCATCACATCCAAATTGATCACAATCGGCATGAATAACCCCTCCTTATCTCTTAAAGTTAAATGGTCAGTTCATTTTCCTCTTTATACCGCACCGCAATGGTAAACAGCTCCGAGAGGACGAACCCGATCAGAGAAAGGAGGATAAAGATAATGACGATGACCACGGAAAAAATCGACAGAATGTGGGGAATAAAAATGATAAACAGCAGCGAGATCACCGCGCTCGAAACCCCGATCCAGAAGAGGTAGCGCGCATTTTCCCGCAAAAACGCCTTCCCTTTGTTGACGTTGCGCATCAGCCGCCACGACTGCCACAAAATGGCCATCGCGGGGATGCCCGCGAGATAGAGGAGCAGCAGCATATCGTAATAATACTGCACCGACTCCACCTTGCGCCAATCCAGATAGCCCTTGAGCCAGAAGGGAATGGTCGCGTAGATCACGGCACCCGCAATCAGCAAAAGGAGGAACAGGATGGAGAGTATGCCCGACACACCTTTTCTTCCAATGATTTTCATGTACGCTTTCGTCCTTTCTTGTCCTGCATTGTGTCCATTCAAACCGCGCTCAGAAGTCCGCGCGGATTAAAAACTGCTGTACCGTCCGCCGGTATTCGGCCGGATTGGACGTCCGGCAGCCGCCGTGCGCCGCTTTGGGAAAAATGACCAGCTGTGCGTCCGGCCGCGCAAGCACAAACCGGTAGGCATGTTCCGCCTTTACCTGCTGGTCGGCCGCGCCGTGGATGAGCAGCAGCGGGGCGGTAGTTTTCTGCATACCCCACAAGGGCTGTACATCGGCGAGCCGCCATCCGTATCTGAACCGGAGCACCAGATCGGCCGCAGCCCGTGCAGGCACAGCCAGAGGAAGCTTTCCCAGTTTTCTCTGAAGCCACCCCTCAAACACCGGTTTCAGGTCGGTATAAACCGAATCCAGTATGGCGAACGCGAGACATCCGTCCTCTTTCAAGAGGTCGGCGGCGGCCGCAGCGCCCATCCCCATGCCCCAAACGCCCACGCGGCTGTCCACACCCAGGCGCTCCCGCAGAAAATTCACGCACTCCCGCGCGTCATACCTCTCAAAATGCCCGAAGCTGCACGGTGACTTCCCACTTTCCCCATGACCTCGCTGGTCAAAAAGAAGCACGGTGACACTGCGTTCGAGGAACATCTGCACATAGGGACGGAGCGCCTCCTTGGACGCCCCCGCGCCGTGACAGAGCACGACGCCCTTGTCCGAATCCTCGCATGCGTACACTTCACCGAACAGGGTATAGCCGTAGGGGGAGCGCAGCTGAACGCGCTCGGGTTCGGGCAGCCGCCCGTCGGGCGCTTCGGCACAGTCGGGCAGGGATTGCACCCCAAACAGCACAGCGGGGGTTTTGCGCTCTGAGAGCGCCCGAACCGCCGACTGTGTGATCAGCCATGCCGCGATACTCCCGCACAGGCAAAAAAACAGAATGATGAAGATGATCCAGCCCATTTGCTTTCCTCCGTTTGTGTTCATTTTATTGTATCACATTTACTCACGCATGGCAACGCCTGATGTCCGCAGTGCGCGCCCGACTTTAGAGAGGGGCTTTCTATTTTATATGAGTTTGTGGTACAATTCATTCTGTAAGGAGTGAACCTTTTTGAAGCATCTTCTCATTGCCCTGAACTCCCAATATGTACATACAAACCTCGCCGTGCGGTACCTGCACGCCGCCTGCGCTGTACAGGGGCTCTCCGTAGACGTGCGGGAGTACACCGTCAACCAGGATTCGGCCATGCTGCTGACCGAAATTGTAGATTTACAGCCCGACACAGCCGCCTTCTCCTGTTACATCTGGAACATTGAGCTGGCGCTGCGGCTGTGCAGCGACCTCAAGTCTGTAATGCCGGGCGTCAAAATCCTGTTGGGCGGCCCGGAGGTCAGTTTTCGCGCACAGACGCTGCTGATTGACCACCCCTATATCGATTTTGTGCTCTGCGGCGAAGGGGAAGCGCAGTACCCCTCCCTCCTGCACAGCATTGAAACCGGCTGCACGATCCCGGCCGGCGAACCGCCGGACACCTATCCGGTTGTCCCCGACCTTGACGCGCTGCCCTCCCCCTACACGCCCGACATGCTGCGCAGCCTGGGCGGGCGCATCATCTACTATGAGTCCAGCCGCGGCTGCCCCTTCGGCTGCGCCTACTGCCTTTCCCCGGCGTGCGGGCGGGTGCGCGCTTTTTCGCTTGACCGCGTGGCGCTTGACCTGCGCGCGCTGACCGAAGCGGGGGTGTCCCTGATCAAATTTGTCGACCGAACCTTCAACCACAACCGCAGCCGCACGCTCGCCCTGCTCTCCCTGCTGCGCGCGCTGCCGGGGAACACCCGCTATCACTTCGAGATCGGCGGCGACCTTCTGGACGAGGAAGTGATTGAGGCGCTGTGCGCCTTCCCGCCCGGCACGCTTCAGCTGGAAATGGGCGTGCAGTCCACTCATACCCCCACCCTTGCCGCCGTCGGGCGGGCGGAGGACACCGACAAGCTGCTGCGGGGCGCCCGGCTTCTCATGGACAGCGGACGGGTGCATCTGCACCTGGATCTGATCGCCGGACTTCCCTTCGAGGGGGAGACCGAGCTGGAAGCGTCCTTCAACACGGTGTACGCGGTGCGGCCACACACGCTCCAGCTGGGCTTTCTCAAGCTCCTGCACGGCTCCGCCCTGCGCCGCGACGCGGACAAATACGGCATCGTCTTCCGCGCTTACCCGCCCTATGAGGTGCTTGAAACGCCATGGATGCCGGCGCACACGCTGCTCGCCCTCAAGCAGACTGAGGAGGCGCTTGACCGCCTGTACAACAGCGGGCGCTTTGCGCGCACCCTGCGCTATCTTGAGCGGTTTTTCCCCGCCCCCTTCGCGATGTACCAATTCTTCGGGGCCTCCCTCCGTACAAAATCCGCCGGTCGACCGCTTTCGGCACTCGATCTCTACGCCCTCGTGTATGATACAGGCAGGACGCTGCCCGGCGCTGATCGGACACTGCTCGCCGACCTGCTGCGCTATGACCAGTGCGCAGCAGGGGCAACCGGCCAAATACCCGGCCTGCCGTCCGAGGACGAAAGGGACAAGCAGACGCTGATCCGCGCCTTTCTGGACACGCCCGGCGAGCTGGACGCCCTCTTCCCCCACCTTGCCGCCTGCGCCCCCCGCGAACAAAACAGCCGCCTGCGCTTCACCCTGACCGTCCACGACCCGGTCACGCTGCGCCCGCTGCGCGCCCCCTCGCTGGTTATTTTTGACCGTCTGTGTAAAAATTCTGTAAACTCTCTGTGTAAAGGGACGATCTGGGAACCGTGATCAAACACAGATTTTTCCAGAATCCGCTTGGCTCCTTTATCCATTCTTGCCATACCGCCGTCTCACTTTTGGGCTAACTCACAATTTGTTTATCTCCATTTCATTTAACTTGTGATTATTTTTATTCAATTCCACAAATGTTAACAACTTTGCTTGTTGACATTGCCCATAAACCGTGTTATGATAGGGGCGGTGAGAGAAACGAGAACGCTCTTATACGCAGACGGTTCCACCATGTGGCTTACCGGATGGGCTTCCAAAAAAGAAGCCAGTCCACGACGAAAGGATGATATGTATGACACCCATGATTGAACTGCACAATGTCAATGTTCCGGATTTTCTGAAAGTTCTCGAAACCTGTGAGGGAAATGTTTTCCTAGTATCGCGCGACGGCGACCACCTCAATCTCAAGAGCAAGCTCTGCCAGCTTGTCGGGCTGACCAAGCTGATTGAGGGCGGAAAAATTGCCGAGGCCTACATCGTCTGTGAAAAACCCGAGGACGAGAGCCGCCTGTTCCGCTTCAACCTCTACGGTGAGGTTCCCGCGAAGTAAAAGCTCCCGAAGCCGTTAAGCCGGTGATTCAAACAAAACTTAACCGTCTGGCTTTCACTCACCAATCGTTTGCACCGATTTTTCTCACAGGCTTCCTTTCTCAAAAAACGGAAAGGAACCCCTTTCGAATAGATGGAACGACATAAAGCCGACCGCACTGCGGCGGTGTAAAGAAAGACGGTTTGAGAAAACATTTTCTCAAACCGTCTTTTCGTTTACAATACTTATTTTGTGCGAAAATCAGAAATATTTAAATGGCCATCATAATCAAAATAATAGAAAAACCAGTTTTCGGTAATACGTTCCATTGCAAAAATGTTATTGCCATCTGATTCTTCCCAATAATATATTCCTTTTGTTTCAGATTCAGTCAAGGTCGGAATGCTATTATCAATTCCCGGAATGTCGTCAGAAGAAAAAACAATTCCCCAATATTGTCCTCCTAGCATACCCTGTGCATCGTAATCAAAGGTTATCATATCGCTTGTTTCCACGGTGTCAAAACTAATATAGCTAATATTCTTGATAGAAACATCATCTGCTGATTTGGCAGTCAGTATGGTATCTTTAGCTGTTTCAAAATCATTCTGATTTTTTTCGAAGAATTTAACTGTCTGTTCTTTTGCTTGACTAAATGACTTGTTAAAACTACATCCTAACAACATAAGAATCACAGTAATCATAATAAGACCTAGGCAGTGTCTACACAAGTTAAGCAATAATCCTTAACCAAAGCACAATAGCCGCTAGATTCACAGCTCCGAGGAAAGCGAGCAGCGTCTTCGCGTACCGTGTAGCCACACCGCGCCACCTCTTTAGCTTGAGGAACGCATTTTCT
>JAVBNA010000047.1:0-23193 GCA_031551875.1 Oscillospiraceae bacterium
AAGGTTGAAACAAAACACAGCAGCCCCGCGCTAAAAAGGGGCAAAGCAAAGCAGACCGCCGAAAGCAGTCAAGATTTCAAATTTCAATAGGCTGTTATTCGATGGAAGTTATCGGATCTGAAATGATAAACCCTTTGGAACGAAGCATCGCAAGCGCCTGTTCGGGAGATAAGACTCGTTTTTCGGGGATGGATTCGTTTGCTGGAGCGATGAATGGCGTATAGACCTCATCCTTGAGCAAGATGTGATAACAGGCGGTAAGGAGACGTCGGGCAATGGCAACCCTTGCTTTCTTTGAACCACGCCGTTTTTTAAGTTGCTGATGTTTGCTTAAAATTTCCGGGTGTAGCTTAGAGCGCGGATTGCTCGCGGCGAGGGCGCACTGAATGAGAAGTGGCTTGATGTACTGCCCAGCTTTACCAATGCGAGTGGTTTTCTTTTTCCCGGCACTCTCATTGTTCTGAGGCGTTAGTCCCGCCCAAGAGCAAAGATGCTTTGAGGATTCAAATTGTGTCATATCCGTCCCAATTTCCGCGATTATGCGAATTGCGGTCATCGCATCGGATATGCCGGGAACGGTAAGGAGTAACTCGATTTGGTGGAAATAAGGCTCAGCCAGGCGCAGGATTAAGTCTTCCGTCAGAGATTTTCTCTTGTCGAGGTCATCCATGTGCCCGCGAATGATTTTGAGTTTCTCTGCTTGCCACGGACTGAACGCACCGTCAACCGATTCCTGAATCTGTGGGATTGGAGTCTTGCAGCGGCCATCAACAAACGGCGCGACGTCAAATTGCTCCCCCGGGTGTTCTAACATCTGCCCGATGATAGCGGACGCGCTCTTGCCGAACACGTTACTGAACACGCTGTCGAGCTTGAAATTAGAAACCGTCAGGCAATTTTGGGCGCGATTCTTCTCTCCGGTGGCACACCATGTCAACTTCTGATGGTAGCGGCAAAGGTCGCGCAATTGCCGGATATCCTCCGGCGGGATAAAGCTCCCCCTCACGAGATCGTGCTTGAACAGGTCGGCAATCCATTGGGCGTCCTTCTTGTCCGTCTTTTTACCTTTGATAGCTTTGACGAATTTCGGATGGCTGACCACCACGTTGCAGGTGGATTCTAGTATGTTGTGAACCGGAAACCAGTATTTCCCTGTCGATTCCATACACACGTCACGGCAACCTCGTTCTGCGAGCCAGTCCCGCAAGTCTCGCAACCCTCCCGAATAGGTTGAAAACCGCTTGCTGGCATAGTCCGTGACTCCCTTCGCATTTGTAGATGCTATACACGCAATGACAAAATCACGATGCACATCCATTCCACAGCAGATTGGATAAACAATTTTGAGCCTTCCCATAGCATACCTCCAAATTAAATTTGAAGGCTCAGGCAGGGACTGGACGCTCAGCCTAAAAACGAGTAATGTCTTTACAAAGATAAGGTTACAGGCTACTGCACAACGGGTGTGCATATCCAACTCTTTGGTGCTTGAAAGAGCATCCGGCGACTTATATCATGGCGGGCTTACGCTTGCGCGCACCACCTACCTCCACGTGCTCTGTAGTATGCCTGTCCCCTTCAAAATTAATTATAGCACAATATATAATTAGCGGCACCGACTACGTTTCATAACTCGTTGGTGCCTGAAAGGAATGGTCATATCATAGATAATCGCGCTGTTGTTGAGAATACAGGGCGCATTGGGCTTCACAAGCCCTACGAACTTCCGCGCGGAGAGAACGCCCCGTCCCGAGGCAATGGTGAATTGGCCGCCCTTTTCCTTAAAGCGTTCAATCGCTTCAAGATTGCGGGGCGGCACGGTATAATTGGTCGCGATGAGCGTCGCGTCCAGATCTGTGGCCAAGAGAACGCCTTCCAGTGTTTTTTTCTGCATAGTTCCTCACATTTCAAGTTTGACAGTCAATTTTCGCCAGAAACAGCTTAAAATAGTCGGGAAGCTCGCTGTCAAAGGACAGCCATTCCCCAGTTGACGGATGCATAAATCCGATGGTTTTGGCGTGCAGGCACTGTCCCTGCAGCGCCGTGATCACTTTTTTGGGGCCGTACACGGGGTCCCCGGCCACAGGGCGGTTCAGATAGGCCAGATGCACTCGGATCTGATGGGTGCGCCCGGTTTCCAAACGCAAACGCAGGTGGGTGAACTCCGTGTAACGCGCAAGCACGGTGTAGTGCGTTACCGCCTGTCTCCCCTTTTCCGTGACCGCCATTTTTTTCCGGTCGACGGGATGACGGCCGATGGGCAGGTCGATGACCCCCTCGTCCTCCTTCATGCGCCCATATACCACCGCCTCATATTCACGCGTAAAGCTGTGCTCGGCAATCTGTCCCGCGAGCGATGTGTGGGCTGCGTCGTTCTTCGCGACGATCAGAAGCCCGCTGGTGTCCTTGTCGATGCGGTGGACAATCCCGGGTCGGAGCACGCCGCCGATCCCCGAAAGCGAGTCGCCGCAGTGGCAGAGCAGCGCGTTGACCAGCGTCCCGTGGCTGTTCCCGGCGGCCGGGTGCACCACCATGCCCTTGGGCTTGTTGACCACCAGCAGGTCGCCGTCCTCATACACGATGTCCAGCGGGATGTCCTCCGGCAGCGCTTCGCATGCCACCGGCTCGGGGATTTGCACCGTGATGCAGTCTCCTTCCCGCACCCGCAGGTTTTTACCCGCAGGCACGCCATCAAGCGTAACTGCACCGAGGATCAGCAGACGCTGCACGCCCGAACGCGTCTGTCCGGGCAGCGCTTCGCTGAGCATTTTGTCAATGCGCTGTCCCCCCTGCTCCTCAGAGACCGACAGTGTGACCCTGTTCACTCGCATCACTTCCATTTTCCGCCGTGACAGCGGCTTTCTTTTTGGAGGGGTGATCCTTTTCAAAATAGAAAAAGAGATAGATGACCAGGAAAATCCCTCCGAAGGTCACACAGATATCGGCAAAGTTAAAGACGGGAAAGTCGAACAGCGGGGCAAAATTGAAATGAATATAGTCCACCACCGCACCGCCCGGTTGGAAAATGCGGTCGATCAGGTTACCGAGGCCTCCCGCTGTGACCAGCAGGATGGCAAAAATGCCTGTGTTGTGTCTGACCTTGTTCGCAAAGAGCGCCCAGAGGCAGATCAGCATCGCCACAATGGGCGCAGCAATCAAAAGCCACCTCGACCCGCTCATCATGCCCCAGGCCGCGCCTGTGTTTCGGGTGTAGCTCAGCTCCAGAAAGCTGCCGAGGACAGGGACAACCGTGCCATCGGCAAGAGCCAGTGTCGCAATAATTTTGGCGATTTGGTCGGCCAGCACGAGAAGGCCGACAGATACAAAAGCAATCACAATATTCATGCAATAAACCCCTTCCAGACAGAAATTATCCGGCAACATCCGATTCGCCGCACAGACATCTGTGCGGCGAATCGAACGTTATGTGTTCATAATTTGAGCGCACCGTGCGCACAGCGTCTCATGTGCGGCGTCGCTACCGACCGTGCCGCTGTAGCTCCAGCAGCGGGCGCATTTATCGCCTTCCGCCTTGGACACCTGCACAGAAAGGCCCTCCACGTCGCCTGTTACACCCTCGCCGGCGCCCTCCCTGATCTCCATTTCAGAGACAATGAAAACGGCGAGCAGCTCCTGTTCGACACTTTTCAGAAAGGCGTGCAGCTCGCCCTGTGCATAGAGGACGATGCTCGCGTCCAGCGACGCGCCGATCACCTTTTCCGTGCGCGCCAGCTCAAGCGTCTTCTGCACATCCTCACGCAGGGCATGAATCCTGTCCCAATTGGCGGCAAAGTCGTCAGCAACCTTGGGATTCGTTGCCGTACACAGCGGATTGAGCATCACCGCGCGCAGGTCGTCGCCTGACTTATGAGGCATATACTTCCAGATTTCGTCCGATGTGAACGCAAGAATCGGGGCGACCAGCCGAACCATGGTGTCCAGAATGGTGTAAATGACCGTCTGGGCGGCGCGGCGGGTGACACTGCCCGCTTTTTCAACGTACAGCCGATCCTTGAGCACGTCGAGATAGAAGTTCGAGAGGTCAACCACACAGAAGTTGTGCACCGAATGGTACACCTGGTGGAATTCAAAGCGATCATAGGCACTTTTTGCCTTCGCGCTCAGTTCGTCCAGCTTGAGCAGCGCCCATTTGTCGATGGGCAGCAGCGCCTCTTCGGACACACAGTCCGTGTCGGGGTCAAAATCCGCAAGGTTGGCAAGTATGAAGCGCGCCGTATTGCGAATTTTCCGGTAGGCCTCGGACAGCTGCTTGAGGATGTCCTTGGAAATGCGGATGTCACTGTGATAGTCGGATGACGCCACCCACAGACGCAGGATATCTGCGCCGTACTCGCCCACAATTTGAGGCGGCAGGATGCCGTTGCCGAGCGACTTGGACATTTTCTTGCCCTCGCCGTCCACAACCCAGCCATGGGTGACCACCGTCTTATAAGGGGCTTTGCCCCGCCATGCAACCGAGGTCAACAGTGACGACTGAAACCAGCCTCTGTATTGGTCGGCGCCCTCCAGATAGACGTCGGCCGGCCAGTGCAGCTCCTTCCGCACGTCGCACACAGCGGCATGGGACACGCCCGAGTCAAACCAGACGTCCATAATGTCTTTTTCTTTGTCAAACTGCGTGTGCCCGCATTCCTTGCAGACCGTCCCCGCAGGCAGGATTTCCCCGGCATCCATTGCATACCACGCGTCCGAGCCCTTTTCTCCAAAGAGCTTCGACACCGCCATGATCGCGTCGCGTTCAATGTGCTCCTTGCCGCACTGCTTGCAGTAGAAGATCGGGATGGGAACGCCCCAGCGGCGCTGGCGGGAAATGCACCAGTCGCTGCGGTCGCGCACCATTGAGGTGATGCGCTCCTCGCCCCACGCAGGCACCCATTCGACGCCCTGAATCTCTTCTATCGCACGCTTCTTAAAGCCCTCTACCGAACAGAACCACTGCTCAGTCGCCCGGAAGAGCACGGGATCCTTACACCGCCAGCAATGGGGATACTGGTGAATGATCTTGTCGATGGCAAAGAGATTTCCCGATGCCTTGAGCGCCTCGGCGATCACCTTGCCCGACTCCTCGGTGGTCAGCCCTGCAAATGGCCCGGCGTCGGCGGTCAGCCTGCCGTGGCTGTCCACCGGAACCACAATGGGAAGCTCGGGATAGTTGCGGCACACCTCAAAGTCCTCCACACCGTGGCCGGGTGCCGTGTGAACACAGCCCGTGCCGCTTTCCAGTGTCACGTGGTCGCCCACGATGACCAGCGACTCGCGATCCAGGAAGGGGTGCGCGGTCTTCATATGTTCGAGATCCGCGCCCTTCAGCTTCCCGACCACGCGGTAATTTTCTACTTTCGCGGCTGTAAAGGCGTTTTCGTAGAGCGCCTCGGCCATGACAAAGTATTCCCCGTCCGACTCAATCACCGCGTAGTCATACTCCGGCCCGACGCAGATGGCGACGTTGCCGGGCAGCGTCCATGTGGTTGTTGTCCAGATCACGAAGGAGGTCTTTTTCGGGTCAGCGCCCAGTGCGGAGAGCTTGCCCATGTCGTCTGCCACGTTAAACTTCACGTAAATCGAATGACATGGATCCTCGGCGTACTCAATCTCCGCCTCAGCAAGCGCTGTCTCACACTCAGGGCACCAGTAGACCGGTTTCAGACCCTTGTAGATATATCCGTTGCACGCCATCTCGCAAAACAGCTCAATCTGCTTGGCCTCAAAGTCGGGTGTCAGCGTGATATAGGGGTTCTCCCATTCTCCGAGCACGCCCAGGCGCTTAAACTGGGTGCGCTGGTCATCGAGATAGTGCATGGCAAATTCCCGACACTCCTCACGCAGCTCGACCTCGGTCATGGTGGCGGCCTTCGCCTCCCCCACCTTCTTGCGCGCCTTGAGCTCGGTGGGCAGACCGTGAGTGTCCCAGCCGGGCACATAGGGCGCCTTGAAGCCGGACAGGTTCTTATAGCGGACAATAAAGTCCTTGAGCACCTTGTTGAGTGCGGTGCCCAGATGGACATCGCCGTTGGCATATGGGGGGCCGTCGTGCAGCACAAAAAGCGGCTTGCCCTCATTTTTTTCCATCAGCATGTGATAGAGCCTGTATTCATCCCACTCGTGGAGCATCTGGGGCTCCTTTATGGGAAGCCCCGCCCGCATGGGGAACTCGGTCTTGAGTAGGTTGAGCGTTTGGTTATAGTCCTGCGGCATCCTGTTCTCTCCTTAATATCCTTTATCTGCGACGGCGGAACATGCCCATGGGCATATCGTCCTTGTCTTCCTCTTCCTCATACTCCGGCCCGAATTTAAGCGTCCCGAAGCGGGATTCCCCGTCATTTTGCGCCTTGTCAGACGGCGGAGCGCCAATCTTGCGCCCGTCGTTATTCAGGCCGTCCTCACGGTCGGCGATGTCCATGGCCATACCGCGGCGTCCGCCGCGGTCGCGCCGCCTCACATTCTCGGGCGCGGGCTCTTCGGGCTCCTTACGGCGTTTTTTGTCCGCGCGCACCTCAGAAGGCTCTTCGCGCTCCTTGCGGTCGGGCTGCCGGTCAGCGGGCTTCTCCGCCTCCCCTGCGTCCCCGAAGGAAACCGGGGAGACCGGGAACTTCTGTCCGGACAGGAAGGAATTGAAGGGGTTGATCACCTCTTCCATGCTGGAGGCCTTGCCCATAGGCGGAATCGGGACGTCATTGTCATCCTCATCGTCCTCTTTTTCGGCTGCTTTCGCCGGAGGGGTGGAAAACGATCTGAGCACGTCGGCATCAAAATCGTCGTCATCCTCGTCGTCGTCCGGATATACACTTGTGACAGGCTTGGGCTCGTCCTCCATCACATCGGTAATGCGCGTAACCCTCTCGACCGAGCGCTCCCCCCGGGCGGGCTCGGGATCGTCGTCGGGCAGCGCTTCAATCAGGCTCATATGCTCTTTATAAATCACCGTGAGGCGGGTTTTGAAGGCCGCAATCTGCCGGCGCAGGGAGTCCACCTTTTCCTCTTCCCTGGCGACCTCATTCTGGGCGTTGGTCACAATGCGCTCCGACTTGACCGCGGCATCTTTCAAAATAATATCTGATTTGTGCTTGGACTCGCGGATAGACGCCTCACCGAGTTTCTGGGCATTCATCAGCGCGGCGCGGATGTTGTCCTCATCAGCACGGTAGGTTTCGAGCTTTTGGCCAAGCTGTTCCACCTGCTTTTGCAGTTCAGCGTTGTCCTTCAGCAGCTGGTCGTAGGAAACGGTCACCTCATCGATGAACTCGTCCACGTCCTCCGGACGGTAACCGCCCAAATTCGCTTTTCTGAAATTGATGTTCTTAATGTCGGTAATCGTCAGCATGCCTGCGCCTCCTAGTTGTATTTTCGGATGGAAAATTTATATCGTCCCTTTCGGGTCATTATACCGGTTTGTTCCATGAGAAAACGTCCATATCCGCGCACCGAAAGCTTATCGCCCTCACCCACCGGCGCGGAGACCGACAGCACAGGCCGGGAATTTTTCTGCACCTGTCCTGAAAGAATCAGCTGTGCGCCCTTTTCCCGGCTGATGTGCAGCGCGGCGGCCAGCACCGCGTCCAGGCGCATGGAGGACACCGTTCCCTCGATTCGCTCAAAGCCGCGGCCGGGCGGGTAGGGCTCCTGCGCGCCCCCGGTCAGTTTAACGCCCACTCTGCCCACCTTTTCCATCTGGGTCATGATATAGCCGGCCATCTCGGATAGGACAAAAATCACGGTGCGTCCGTCCTCAATCAAAATGTCGCCGATGGTCGACCGCTCAATGCCAAAGGACATTAGGCTCCCGAGAAAATCCCGGTGGGTCAGGATATCACAGACCCGATAGCGTATGGTCAGCGGCCGAATGGGAAAAATTTCCCCGCTTGGCTCGTCCCCTTCGGGGAATACGCCGAGCACCGTGCGCTCCGCCTCAGCAAACCCGCCGAAAAACAGCGCATTTTTATGGTGCAGATGGTTCAGCTGTGCCTGCGCAAACGCCGCCTGCCTCTGGTCAAGAAAGGCGGTAAACTGAGGAATGCCGCGCCGCTCACAGAGCTCGACCGCATCGGATATTTTGGATAGGAAGAGAGCGTCCTCCCCCTTTTTGGGATCTGCCGAATGTGCCACGTTATTCCCTCAATACATTTTTAGTAGGCGGTGGACAGCGGCTCGACCTCATACACCTCTTTGTGCTCGCCGCCCGCCAGAGTGATGCTCTTGGGGGCGATGATCAGGATGCGGTCGGTGACATACTGCATGTCCGACTCCATGATATATACCGCGCCTGCCAGAAAGTCCACAAAACGGACGAAGTCCTGTCGGCTGACCCGCTCTAAATTGACAATGAGCGCGGAGCCGGAGCGGATGACGTCGATGATGTTCTTGGTCACACCGTCAAAGCGTATGGGCGTCTCAATTTTGATGTTGGCGTTTCCGCCGCGCGCCATGGAATAGAGCTTAGGCGCGCTTTGTTCAGCCGATTGCCGGGGTGCGCGTTCCTCGGAACGGCCCTTATTTTTTTGGTTTTTCGTGCGGCGGGAAAAGGAAAATCGGTCACTTTTCGTATCCGGTTCGTCCCCGTCATAGTCATCGTCCGAAAAACCTTCATAGCCGTCATCGTATTCCTCATATTCGGGCTCGTCGTCATATTCGTCTTCGTAATACTCCTCGTCATAGAGGTCGCCTTCGTCGCCCGGCCTGCTTCTGTAGCCCCGAACCCAATCAGAGAACCGTTCGCCCATTCTTTTTTTATACATGATTGCTCACACCGCCTTTATTGTCTTCTGCCAAAAAGCGCAGAACCGATCCTTACAATGCCCGCGCCCTTACAAATTGCCTGCTCATAGTCGTCCGACATACCCATGGATAAAATATCCATACTAACATTATCTATTTTTTTACCCGTTATGTCAATAAACAGTTTGCGCATCTTGAAAAAATATCCATCAGTTTGCTCCATATCGTCGGAAAAGGGCGGAATACACATAAGGCCGCGAATTCTGATATGGGGCAGCCCTGCCATCTCGCGGATCAGCACTTCGGCCTCATCGGGCGAAACGCCCGATTTACTCTCCTCCCCGCCGATGTTGACCTCCACCAGCACATCCATCACCTTGTGCGCTTTTTCGGACTGCCGGTCGATCTCCTCCGCGAGCCGTAGCCGGTCGACCGAGTGGATCATACTCACCTTGTCGATGATCGCCGCGACCTTATTTGTCTGCAAATGCCCGATAAAGTGGCATTGCACCTCCTCATGCCGGACGCTGTCGTACTTCTCCAAAAATTCCTGTACACGGTTTTCCCCGATACAGGTAACGCCCAGCGAAATCGCGTGGTTGATCACCTCGGCGGGCACTGTCTTTGTCGCCGCAAGCAAAAGGATCTCGTCCGGGCTCCGCCCCGCCGATCTGGCGGCGCGCTCTATGCTCGCCCGAATATCGCGGAGGTTTTCCTCCACCGCGCTGTATCTATCGAATAAAGCTTCCATGCTCGAGATTCCTCCCTTCCACGATGACCTCGTCGTAATAATCCAGGAAATCCGTACTCTGCGGGTCAAAGCCTGCGGGCTGGAGCGCGCAGATCACCGTATCACCCTGTGTAAAAAGCCGCTCGATAAAGCGCCAGTACATGCGGTCGCCGATGCGCACATACACACCCTCATACTCCTGCTCCTTTTCTTCATAGACCTGCTTTTCGTCCTCACCCGTCTGCTCTGCGAGCACACGCGCCGTACACTTGCGCATGTGAATGGCCTTTTGCGGGATTTTCAGCCCCCTGTGCGTGCCCAGCACAACCATCACATCGCTTTGCCGGAGCCCTGACAGCGCCTTGTTCATATAATCGCAGCGGAAAATGACCGCCGCCTGACTATGATCCTTATTATAATTGATCGCCTCCAGCGTGACCGGGATGTCCTGATCCTGCGCAGAGGGAATACTCAGCTTGATGGAAGAAGCTTCCTTGATGCGCCGGGCATCGGTCTCGGAAACGGTTATGCCGGTATACCAGCCGTAGCTTGACACAACCTTTCCGATCACATCGTCCCCCACCTGCCCGGCTGTTTTTTCCGTGAGGGATAGACTTTCGGGTGTCAGGGACGCGGCCTGCGCAAAATCAAACGCGCCCTCATAGCCGTCGGCGTAGCTGATGAAATAACCCGCACGCTCAGAGCACAGTTCCCCCGTGCTCCCCTGGCTCTGGGACTCCAGCTTGTTCTTTTCCTCCCTGAGCGAGGCAATGCGTTTACTGAAGTCCTTGATTTTCTCATACATAATCAGCTGCTCATTGAGCACATACAGCATATCCTCGCGCTTCTCTTCCGCCTGCGTATAGGCACCCGACTGGGTCGCGCTCAACAGGGCAACCATGCTTTCATCCGCCTTGGATTGCAGCGCTTCGGGGTTGACCGCCACACGCTCCTGCATTCCGCTGAATTTTTCCAGCCGCCCAATCTCGCTGTCCAGCTGAACGATCCTGTGCTGCGCCGCCACATCGGATTCCTTTTTATACCGTTTGGCAATCACGCCGCCGTCGGCCACGTGCCCGCCGTCCTCCACGATGTAATACAGTACATCCTTCGACGTTTCGGACACAAGGTGCTCATCACGGATAAAAACGCCTTCTGCCTCAATGAACTCTTTTTCTTCGGTGTAAAGCGCGGTTTCGGTGCGCAGCGGGATGAAGAAGGACTGAATGATCTGATACGCGAAAAAGCCCAGCACAAAAATGGCCAGCGACGCGAGCAGCAGTGATTTGAGTGACTTTTTCTTCATCCTTCGTTCCTCCTGTCTCTGAATACAGATACTTAGTTTATCACAAAACCCTTGTAATTATTGGCTTTTTTTGAAACAAATGGATATGACATAATCCAAAAGCTCCTCATAGGAGGCAAACCGGTCGGGATAAAGCCACTGTACACGCTTGTCCCGGCGCAGCCAGGTCAGCTGCCGTTTGGCATAGCGTCGTGTCTCCCGTTTGAGATCGGCTACGCATTCCGAAAAAGGCTTCTCTCCCCGGAAAAAGGGAGCGAGTTCCTTATAGCCGATTGCCTGCCCGGCAGTGGGCATTTCTCCTGCCGTCAGCACCAGTTCCGCCTCTCTCACAAGGCCGTCCTCCAGCATGATGTCCACACGGCGGTCAATGCGGTCATAGAGCGCCGCGCGTTCGGTATAGTCGAGCGCGAGCATACAAACGTCGTAGGGCGAGGGCACCGCCGTGGAGTTTCTGAGCTGCTCACTCATGCGGATGCCGGTTGTCTTGTAAAGCTCAAGCGCCCGCACAATCCGTCCCAAGTTGCCCACATGAAGGCGCTGTGCAGTTTCGGGATCAATGTCGAAAAGCTCGTCCAGAAGCGTCTGCGCCCCTTCGGCGTCCGCCTGCGCATACAAGGCTTCCCGCACAGCGGGGTCGCGCGTCTCCTCGGCAAATTGCAGGTTGTCCGCAACCGCCTGAATATACAGCCCGGTGCCGCCGCACAGCACCGGCAGCTTTCCCCTGTTGCGAATGTCTGCGATCGCCGCGTGAGCCAGCTGAGCATACAAAGCCACGCTGCAAGGGGTGTCCGGCTCAAGCACGCCCACCAGATGGTGGGGCACGGCAGCCAGCTCCTTTTGGGTCGGCTTTGCGGTGGCAATATCCATGCCTTTATATATCTGCATGGAATCGGCCGACACGATTTCCCCATGAAGCCTTTGCGCAACGTCAATGGCCAGCTTTGTCTTGCCTGACGCGGTTGGACCGGCGATCACAAGAAGCGGAATTTTTCCCATTCCTGTACCTCTATATTTACTGTATTCTGCCGAACTGTTTTTCCAGCCCCTTGCGGGTCAACACCATCGACGTCGGCCGTCCGTGGGGACAATAGCGGGCGTCGGGGTTGTCGAGCGCTTCGCGCGCCAATGTGAGCAGCTCCTCGGGACTTGAGCCTGTGCCGGCCTTGATCGCGGCTCGGCAGGCTATGTTGTGATAAATCCAGTCGAGCTGCCCGGTGGTCACCGCACGGCTCTCGGTCAAAAGCCCGCCCGCGAGCTCGGCTACCTGCCCCGCGACATCCTCCTGATCCAGCATGGAAGGCACAGCGCGGACAAGCACTGTACCCGGCCCGAACTCCTCAAGCTCAAAGCCCGCGCTATCTAAAAGCGCCCGGTGCTCAAGGAGCGCCGCAAATTCCTCTTTGGGGAGCGTAATTGTAATCGGAGAAAGCAGCATCTGCGCTTCGGGCTGCTCCTGCGTATTTTTGAGCCTTTCGTAAAGCAGCCGCTCATGCGCCGCGTGCTTGTCCAGGAAAATCAGTTTGTCGCCCGCCTCAAAAATAGCGTAGGTGGTAAAGGCCTCCCCCACGAAACAGATTGGGATTTCCTCTTTAATTGGCGACGGCGCCGGTTGAGCCTCCTGCACCACCGCCCTCACCGATACAACCTGCGTCTGCGGCGGTGACACGGGCGGCTCAACGTCCTCTTCCTGTACGTCAATGTCGGGCAAAACCGTCGGAGGGGTATACCGCACGGGCGGTGGGGGCGGCGCCGGTGTCCAAGCGTCAGGGTTGCCCACCGGGATGCCCGGCAGCACTGAAAATTCCCGTGCCGCGGTGGTCTTTCTCTGCGAAGCAATGTCGCTCAGCCTGGTCTGCACCTCGTCAGCCGACAAGGGCGTCACAGGTGCGGGCGGCTTCGCCACGGGGGAGGGAAGCGTCAGCTCGTCGGGCTTGTCGCCGGTCAGCAGCGCCGATTTAACCGCGTGGTAAACCGCGTCAAAAATTGGCTTCTCGTTGGAAAAGCGCACTTCTATTTTTGCGGGGTGGACGTTGACATCCACCGCCTCGGGCGGAACCTCAAGATGGAGCACGCAGGCGGGGAATTTGCCCGTCATGATCGCGCCCTTGAACGCCTGCTCAAGCGCCGCCATACCGGTCAGCGTCTTGACATAGCGCCCGTTGAGGAAAAAGACCTGCATATTGCGGTTGGGACGGGCGGCGGCCGGTTTTCCCACATAACCTTTGACAACCACGCCGTTCAGCGCGTAGTCAACCTCCAAAAGGTTTTCGGTAAACTCCCGCCCATACACCGCGAAAACCGCCGATTTGAGTTTTCCGTCCCCCGGTGTGCGCAGCTCTTCCTTCCGGTCGCGAAGCAGGCGGATGCTGATTTCGGGGTGGGACAGCGCGATGCGGTCAAGCATGCCCGAGATCGCGTTGGCCTCGGTGACGTCCTTCTTGAGAAATTTCATGCGCGCGGGCGTGTTATAAAAAAGTTCGCGCACATAGATGGTTGTGCCCCTGGGGCAGCCGGCCTCCTCAAAAAAGACCTCCTCCCCGCCCTGGATCACATAGCGGTAGCCTGTCGGCTCGCGGCCGGTGAAGGTCAGCACCTCCACCTTGGACACCGCCGCGATGGAGGCCAGCGCCTCCCCGCGAAAGCCAAGTGTAGAAATCGCCTCCAGATCCGCCTCGCTTCTCACCTTACTGGTCGCATGGCGCAAAAACGCCGTGGGGATGTCCTCCCTCTCCAGCCCCGTACCGTTGTCGGTCAGGCGCATGAGCGTTGTGCCGCCGTTTTGGGTCTCGACTGTGATGGAGGTCGCACCGGCGTCGATGGCGTTCTCCACAAGCTCCTTGATGACCGAAGCCGGACGATCGACAACCTCACCCGCCGCAATGAGTTCAGCGGTGTGCCTGTCGAGCACCTGTATTTTTCCCATGCCGGTCACCTCGCTTTCTATCCATTAAATTCCTATGATTGGAGTGTTTTCACCAGTTCAAAAAGCTTATTCATCGCCTCAATGGGCGTCAGCGTTGTCACGTCCAGCGTCCGCATGCTGTCACACACAATCTGCTCCGGCGTGGGGGCCAGCGAAAGCTGCGCTTCATTGGTTTCCTCTGCCTTTTGTGCTGTGCGTTTCTTTTTCATGGGGACACTGACCTGCTCGGTATCCTCAAGCACCCTCAGCACCTGCTTCGCGCGGGCGACCACGCTGTCGGGCACGCCCGCCAGCTTGGCCACTTCAATGCCGTAGCTGTCGTCCGCCCCACCCCGCACGATGCGGCGGAGAAAAGTGATGTCGTCACCGCGCTTTTTGACGGCGATGTTATAGTTTTTGACGCCGGGCACAAGCCCTTCGAGCTCAGATAGTTCATGATAATGCGTAGCAAAAAGAGTCTTTGCGCCAAGCTTCTTTTTGTCTGCCACATGCTCAAGCACGGCACGCGCAATGCTCATGCCGTCAAAGGTGGATGTGCCGCGTCCGATTTCATCGAGGATCAGAAGGCTCTTTTCGGTGGCATGTTTCAGAATATGCGCCACCTCAACCATCTCAACCATAAAGGTGGACTGTCCCGACGCCAAATCGTCCGAAGCGCCCACACGGGTGAAAATCGAGTCCACAATGCCGATCTCGGCTGATGCGCAAGGCACAAAGCAACCCATCTGCGCCATGAGCACAATGAGCGCTGTTTGGCGCATATAGGTGGATTTGCCCGCCATATTCGGGCCGGTTATAATCGCCACGCGGTCATCCTTCATGTCAAGCGTAACGTCATTGGGCACAAAGGGCGCGCCCCTGAGCACAGCCTCCACCACCGGATGGCGGCTTTCCCTAAGGACAATCCGCCCGTCCTCACAGATTTTCGGGCAGACATATTCACGCTCGGACGCCGTCTCGGCAAACGAGCACAGCACGTCGAGCTGCGCAATGCATGCGGCGGTGGCCTGTATGCGGTGAAGCTCCGCGGCCACCCTCGTGCGCACTTCTTCAAACAATTTATATTCCAGCTGTACGGCGCGGTCCTGCGCACCCAGCACACGCCCTTCGAGCTGCTTGAGCTCCTCGGTGATGTAGCGCTCACAGCCCGCCAGCGTCTGTTTTCGTATATATTCGGACGGCACCTGATCCTTGTATGAGTTTGTCACCTCTATGTAATAGCCGAACACCCGGTTATAGCCCACCTTGAGCTTGGGAATGCCGGTTTTCTGCCGCTCCGCCTCCTCGACCCGGGCGATGAAACCCTTGCCGTCGGTCATGTCGGCACGCAGCAGGTCGACCTCTTCGTTGTAGCAGGTTTTGATCAGCCCGCCCTCGCGCACGGTCAGCGGCGGCTCGTCCACAATGGACGAATCGATCCATTCGTAAACGTCTCCCAAACCGTCGATGCCTTGCTCCAGCGTGCTTAAGAGCCCCTGTGGCATCCCCTTCAGCGTCTCTTTCAGTCCTGGCAGCTTTCCGAGCGTCGCACACAGCGCGCGCAGCTCGCGGGCGTTGGCGGTGCCGTAGACGATGCGCGTCATTAGGCGTTCAAGGTCGTTGATGCCGGTCAGACAGGCGACCATCTCCGCCCGCAGCATGTTGTCCTCAAAAAGCTCGGTCACCGCATTTTGACGCTTGATGATCTGCGCAGGGCTGAGCAGCGGCTTTTCGATCCACATGCGGATGAGCCGCTTTCCCATCGCGGTTTTTGTTTTGTCCAGCACCCACAGAAGGCTTCCCCGGCGCTCTTTGTTCCGCATGGTTTCGAGAAGCTCCAGATTGCGCCGTGAGGACAGGTCGATGCGCATGTACTGCGTGTCGCTGTAAAAGCTGACCTCACACACGCGCTCAAGCCCCGACATCTGCGTTCGTTTGAGGTATTCCAGCAGCGCATCTACCGCATAGACCGCAAGCTCGCTCTGCTCAAAGCCCAGCAGACCCAGGTTGGTCGTCTGAAAGTGAGCGCTCAACCGACGCTTGCCCTCTTCAAGGCTGTACTCCTCATCGCTGAGCAGTTCCACCGCCGCCGACAGCTTTTCCTTTACAAACGAAGTCAGCCCTTTCATGTCGAGCGCGGCAGGATTGATCAGGATCTCGCTGGGAGAAAACCGCGCCAGCTCCCCCTGGATGAGCGACTCAAGGTCGGCGCCCGCAAGCTCGGTCACCTGCAGGTCGCCCGTGGACACGTCGGCAAAGCAGATGCCGCATTTTTCCCCCGTAAGATAAAGGGCGCAAATGTAGTTGTTGCGCATCTCGTCGAGCATGCTGCCCTCGATCAGGGTGCCCGGCGTGACCACACGCACCACCTCACGCCTGACAAGGCCCTTGGCGGCGGCGGGATCCTCGGTCTGCTCACAGATCGCGACCTTATAGCCCTTGGCCACCAGCCGCGCAATGTAGGCCTCGCTCGAGTGATAGGGCACGCCGCACATGGGCGCTTTTTCCTCCTGTCCGCACGCGCGGGCGGTCAGCGTCAGCTCAAGTTCCTTGGACACCTTTTCGGCGTCCTCGAAAAACATCTCATAGAAATCGCCGAGGCGGAAAAACAGAACCGCACCGGGATATTGCTTTTTCATCTCCACATATTGAACCATCATCGGCGACAAATCGGCCATGCTTCCACCTCGGTTACTTTTAATTTCGTGTGAATCAGTGACAGCCCGAGCAGCTCTCACAGCCGTCTCCACAGCTGGAGGGCACATAATCGGCCGTCTGCGGATCCTCCCCGGCCACCGACTTTTGGATGATTGCGTTGACCCGCTTGAGCAGCTCGTCCATCTCCTGCTTGGCGCTGTTGTAGGCCGCCATGCTCTCATTGGCCATCACCTGGGCGTACACCCCGCGCAGCTCCTCGTTGAGCGTACCAATTTTCTCCTCGTTGCGGTCGTCCTTGCCCGCCTCGTTGTTGATTGCCATGCGCTTTAAATTAAACTCCCCGATCAGATTCTGGAGGGTCTGATCGTTGTCGCTGTTCTGCTCGGCGGTGCGCAGCTTAATGAAGCGCTCATCCTGCTGAATGGCCATTCCTAAAT
Organism: Oscillospiraceae bacterium; assembly: GCA_031551875.1. Classification (GTDB taxonomy): domain Bacteria; phylum Bacillota; class Clostridia; order Oscillospirales; family Acutalibacteraceae; genus JAVBNA01. Next base: position 16,767 of record JAVBNA010000047.1, read on the forward strand.
TTCTTGTGATTTCAATGATGTCCATGTCTCGTTCTCCTTTTCGTTTACAAGCTCGCCCTGCAAAATCCAATTTCGCGCAGCGGTGATTTTGATATCGGTAAAGCGCCCGACCAGTGACTGCGGCGCGCTGATGCCAACGACGATGTTGCCCTGTGTCCGTCCACTGTAGGTTCCCTGGGGTGTTTCCTCCTCCACGAGCACAGACACCGTCTCCCCCACCATGGCGGCACACCGAGCCGCCGAGATGCCCTCCTGCACCTGCAAAAGCTCTCGGAACCATCTGGATTTCTCCTCCGCGGGCACCGGGTCGTCCATTTCGGACGCCGGCGTGCCCTTGCGGGGGGAAAAAATGAAGGTATAGAGGGAGGTGAACTGCACCTCTCGGATCAGGCTCAGCGTATCGCAGAACTCCTCATAGGTTTCCCCTGGAAAGCCCACGATCACGTCGCTTGTAATCGACAGCCCCGGCATTTTCTTCCGGGCATATCGAATCAGCTCAAGATAGTGCTCCCGGGTATACCCCCGGTTCATGAGCCTGAGCACCCGGTCATTGCCCGACTGAAAGGGCAGATGGAGATGCTTCGCAATCTTCGGTGAAGCCGCCATTGTGTCAATGAGCTCTCTGGTGGCGTCCTTGGGATGGGAGGTCATGAAGCGCAGCAGGAACTCGCCGGGCAGCGCGCTGAGCTTACGCAGCAGCGCAGAAAAATTGGTCTTTCCCGGCAGGGTTTTCCCATAGGAATTGACATTTTGCCCAAGAAGGGTGATATCCTTCCCGCCGCTCCCGATGATCTCCCGCGCTTCAGTCAAAATGGCCTCAGGCGCACGGCTGCGGTCCCGGCCGCGCACGTAGGGCACAATACAGTATGAACAAAAATTGTTACAGCCATACATGACCGACAGCCATGCCTTGAAATCCCCGTCACGATGCACGGGCAGCCCCTCATGAATTTCGCCCTCGCTGTCCGGCGTGTCGTATACGTGCCGCTGTCCCGAATAAATCGAGTACAGGTATTCGGGCAGCTTGTGAATTACGTGTGTCCCAAACACGAGGTTTACATAAGGAAAGCTGTTCTCAATGCGCTGCCGGACGTGCTCCTGCTGCATCATACAGCCGCACAGCCCGATCACAAGCGACGGACGGCGGCGCTTGAGGTGCTTTAATGCCCCTATGTTTCCGAACACCCGGTCCTCCGCATGCTCGCGTATGCAGCATGTGTTAAAGAGGATCAGGTCGGCGTCCTCCTCCGAGCTTGTCAGCGCAAAGCCCATTGAAAGCAGAAGCCCCTGTATGCGTTCCCCGTCGGCGACATTCTGCTGACAGCCGTAGGTGCGCACAAATGCCCTGCGCGCATGTCCCATCACGTCCTCGCGCTCCGCGTTTCTCTCCCCCACGAGCCGGGAAAATTCCCTCTGGCGCTGGGTCTCCTCAGGGGGGGTCATCTTTTCATTTAACAAGCCATTCACTCCAAAAGCATATATGGTAATCCATTATAATCCATTTCAGATTAGTATAACAAAAAGTGCGTGAAAATACAACAATTTGCGCTAAATTCAGTGGAATCCCTTAGATATAGGTCTTTAATTTCCTTAAAACAAAAAGGAGAGCGGTTTTTCCGTTCTCCTTTTGATCTCTACTGTGAGGCCTTTGAGCTGGCCACCGCTTTGATTTGTTCGATAATTTTTACGTTTGCCTTATGTTCTTCCCATGTTTTAGCGAAGTAATATTTCCCGTTGATGTCATACACAAAATAATAGTATTCGCTCTCAGTGGGCTTGACTGCCGCCTCAATGGCGTCCAGGCCGGGGTTGCAGATGGCGCCCGGCGGGATACCCTTGATGTCGTAGGTGTTGTACCTGCTTCGGAAAGTCTCGCGCAGATTGTCCGGTACGGCGGCCTTGTTGTGATAGGGGTACCAGAAGGTGGGGTCGGACTGGAGCTTTTGCCCGGTCTTGATCCGGTTATGGAAAACCGAGGACACCATGGGCATCTCCTCTGATTTGCCCGCCTCCTTGGTGATGATGGAGGCAAGCGCCACCGCCTGATCCACGGTCATGTCCCTGTCGCGCGCCAGCGACCGGATTTCCTCGCTCACCCGTTTCTCAAAGTTGTTTAAAAAGCGTTTGACTGCCGACTCAGGCGCCTCGCCCCGGAAAAACTCATATGTGTCGGGAAACAGATATCCCTCCAGGCGGTAATAGCGCTCCGTGCGGTTTTGCTCAATGTCCTGCGCAAAGGAATAGTCCGAGATATCCATCTGCTCGCACGCGTCCAGAAAGTCCTGCGCCGCGCACACGCCCTTTTCCTCCAGAAGCTCGGCGATCTGCTGGGCGCGCAGCCCCTCCTTGAACATCACGCTCACGGTCGGATCCTCTGTATTTGCCATAGAAGGCGCCTTACTTTGCGTATCTGAATCCGTGCCTCCGTCCCCGCGCTGGCCGTGCCCGCCGAAAAAGTACAGCCCGACGCTGAGAAGCCCGAAAAAGAGCACGAGCACCATCACCACGGTCAGAACCACGCCGCCGGTGTTCTTCTTTCTCCGGGTGTCGGGCGCATAGCCGTAAAAGGAATTGAGCTTCTGTGTGGTCAGAGGGGCAGAACAGTTGGGACACAGATATTCGTTGTCGGACACCTGCGCTCCGCAGCTTGGGCAAATCATGAAGCTTACCTTCCTTTCGAAGTCAAGTTTTTATGGTTACAGAGACTGTGCGCTTTCGCGGTCCTGCCCGGCGGCGGGCGAGTTGCCCAGCTCTTCATGCAGTTCCGCGCGGCACTGGTAGAGGGTGCGTAAAAGACCCTTTTCCGAAAAACTGAGCGTCTTACGCTTTTGCAGCACCTCAATCGCGCGTGAGTAGTCAATGACCTCCTCAAACGCGCGCCCCTCCTCATGGAGCGCTTCGGCGCGGCTGTAATATACGCTCGCCAGCGTGTAGGCGTCCTTATAGTAGCCGATTGCGTAGAGCTTTTCCCAGATTTCAATTGCATTCGAGTAATTTTCAACCGCCTGCGGCCACTCGCCCTTGTCACACATGGTCTGCGCATAATAGAGGTACACGATGGCGAGCTCCTTTTCGTCGGTGATGCGCTTGGAGCGGAAGAGGCGCTTTCTCAGCTCAATCGCACGGGCGTAGTCGGCCACCGCAGGGTCGGTTTCTCCGAGCAGACGGTGGATCGCGCCCCGGTTGATATAGGTCGAGGCCAGAATGTTTTCGTTGGTCATCTGGAACTCACGGCAGCACTTTTCTCCTAGCTTGACCGATGTGGTGTAGTCCTCCCGCGCGTCGCGGTACCGGCAGAGCGAGGTGTAGAAATTGCCGCGGGTATTAAAGGTGGTCGCGCGCAGCATGTCCCGGTCTCCGGCGTGCCCCAGCAGTTGGAGCGCCGCGTGCAGAAGCGTCTCTCGGCGGGTCAGGGCAAAGGGCTTGCCGCCAAAAAGGTTTTTGGACATTTTGATCTGCCGGTAATAGACCTTGTACTTGCAAAGCACATCCAGCATACTTTTGTTGCCGTAGGTGTGGATATATTCCGCGATGTTCGCAAAGCAGAAAGCGATCACATCGCTCGGATGATCGATGCTCTCCTCAGACGCCTCAATCACGCACATGGCCACATGCCCTAGCACATCGCCGATCATCTCGGGAAAAATGCCCAGAATTTTGTCCGCCCAGGCCGGGTCGGCAAGCGTCAGGCGCACCGATTTTCCCTCGGCAACGACACGCAGGAAGGGCGCGCACTCCTCAAGCTGTGCCATGACGTCCTTCGGAATGCTGTTGTATTTAAACAGCCCGCACAGCTCGGTGACGCTGATCGGCTCCACCGCACTGGCAATCGCCGCAAGGGTTCGCACAGCGGGGCGGAAGCGCCGTTTGCCCATGCGCTCATGCATGGCGCTGATGTACGCGTCAAAAAGCTTTGCGCGCACCGGCAGCTCATCGACCGTCACACCCTCTGAAAGCAGGACGGCATACAGCTTGATGTCAGGAATGTGCTTTTCAGAGAGTTGTATCAGCCGCCGCGTTTCCTCCTCGGTGAGGCGGCGGAAGCGCCGTCCGTCACGCAGGCGGACATGGGCGTCTATGTAGTTTTTGACCATGGCCTCATATTCAGGGGACTTTTCGGTCACGGTATGGGTAACGTCGCCCAGCCCTTCCAAAAACGCCTTGAGCGGCGCGTTGTCGTCACTGACCGCATCCCGGCAGGTCAGCAGCAGGAACACCCCTTCGGGAAGGTCTTCCTTCCGGGGCAGACAGGCGAAAATGTCCCCCGCCTTTGGCGGAATTTTATCCAGGCCGTCCATTACCAGCAGGAGCTTTTCCTCCGGGAAAATGGACTTGTATTCCTGTAAAACTGCGACAAGCGCCCCGGGGCTGTCCAGAGACAGGGTCGGCTGAGCCGCGAGGGTGTCGGAAATCTCGTCCTCGGCGTAGGGCGCGGTCGGACGGTCCATCAGCGTGTGATAGAGCCCCGACAAAAATGCGCCCACACTGCGCGCGGTGCGCGGCTCGCACCGATATAAAAGCGTTTTGAAGCCCTCTGGCCGCAGAGGGTTGTTCTCCTGCGGCGAGCACAGCACATCACACTGCACCGTTTTCCCCGACAGCGCCGGCGCCCGGTACAGCAGCACACCCCGATCCTGCAAGGAGCTCTTGAGCCATTTTTCAAAGCCTTCCGCACCGGCAAATTCAGCCAGCGCGCCATTTCTCACAAGCTGTGCCTGCGCGGTCTCAAGCGTCATATCATACGCCGGCGCAAAGGGGGCTTTCGCGCTCCCAGCGTACAGGTCACGGAAGAGCGGTACAACCCGCTCCAGCAGCAGTCCGGTCGTAAAATTGCGGTATATGCTCCGCTTACGGTCGCGGTGCATGCCCTCCAGCAGGGACAATTCCCCCTGCTGCAGCAAAAAATAGGGATGGGCAGAGCCCTTGAATTCGCACAGCGACAGCACAATATTCTCCTGTGATTTTCCCTCCTTGCCACGCAGCTTTTTGTGCGCAAGGGAAAGCTCTTCATAAAAGGGCCTGATTTCGCGGAAGTAACGCGCGGCATAGGCAAGCGTCTTAGGGATAAACTCACACAGCTCGGTTGTTTCCACAAACTCTCTCGACGGCCGGTAGCGCATGTCCGCACGCTCTTCGGCGAGACCCTGCTCCAAAAACAGGGAAACGGTTTTGGTCAGAATTTCAGTCAGCGGCTGGGGCATCGCGCCTGGCACTTTGCCCGCCTGTACGATTTCCGCCTGTGCAATGCGCACCCAGTCAGCAGTTGTCAGCTCCTTTTCGGTCAGGAGACGGTCAATGCCCTCCTCCGCGAGTACCGCCGCCGCGCAAAGCACGGGAAAGCGGATGAGCAGGGAGAGGAATTCCTCCGCCGCGTGCAGCGTACGGTAGGCGCTGCCCTGTGTGGCCGCGGCACAGATCTCTTCGTACTGAGACACAATCGGTTCGGGGATAGACGTGGTGACCGATTTGTCCCAAAGCTTAGTATCATTCACAACGCCCTGCAACCAACCCTTATCAATCTCAGGCGGGATCTCATGATACCCGCACGCCGGACATACCAGCAAATGAGTCATTTTTACAACGCGGGAGGCTCCGCAGTCGGGACATTTTTTTGCCATACCTTCTCCACCCTTTTATCTGTTTTTCCCCCGTTTTTACCGAAAGACACATAATACCAAACAATATATTGTTATTTTACCTTTTTCCGCGCTTCTTTGCAAGCCTTGTCTTTATTTTACTCAAACAACAAAAGCGAACACCTCATGAATCGAGATGTCCGCTTTTGTGAACAATTATGTATTTTATTTGAAGTATCTTCCGAGGAGACCCTGGAAGGCCTTGCCGTGGCGGGCCTCATCCTTGCACATCTCGTGAACGGTATCATGGATGGCGTCGAGACCCAGCTCTTTGGCGCGCTTTGCAAGCTTGAGCTTCCCGTCGGTAGCGCCGTATTCGGCCTCCACACGCAACTGGAGGTTCTTTTTTGTATCATCGCAGACGACCTCACCCAGCAGCTCGGCAAATTTCGCCGCGTGCTCCGCCTCTTCAAACGCAATCCTTTTATAAGCCTCTGCGACCTCAGGGTAACCCTCCCGGTCGGCCTGACGGCTCATCGCGAGATACATGCCCACCTCGGTGCATTCGCCCATGAAGTTGGCGCGCAGGTCGGCGACGATCATTTCGTCCACACCCTTGGCCACACCGACACGGTGCTCATCAGCCCAGTGCATTTCTTCCGAGACCTCGTTAAACTTTTCTTTCGGCGCGCGGCACTGAGGGCAGAACTCAGGCGGTGCGTCGCCCTCGTGTACATATCCGCACACTGAACAAACATATTTTTTCATGATATGACCATTCCTTTCAGGCACCAACGAGTTATGAAACGTAGTCGGTGCCGCTAATTATATATTGTGCTATAATTAATTTT
>JAVBNA010000008.1:0-16208 GCA_031551875.1 Oscillospiraceae bacterium
GGCGCGGCTTCCACGACCGGCGCGGGCTCAGCCACGGGCGGGGCGACCGGCGCGGCTTCCACGACCGGCGCGGGCTCCGCGATGGGCGGGGCAACCGGCGCGGCTTCCACGACCGGCGCGGGCTCAGCCACGGGCGGGGCGATCGGCGCGGCTTCCACGACCGGCGCGGGCTCAGCCACGGGCGGGGCGACCGGCGCGGCTTCTACAACCGGCGCGGGCTCAGCCTTCGCCACCTGATGTCCGCAAAAGCCACAGAAGGTGCTGCCATCCAGAATCACGTTGGAACAGTTTGGACAAATCATTTGAATACCTCCTCAGATGATATCAAAAAACATTGCATTTATTATACCATATTTTTTTCCATTTGCAACGTATCTCACGGAAAATTTAAACCTTCTCAGGAGTTTTTATCGGAAAATCCTACATTTTCTTTTGTAATTATGCGATACCCACAAAAAAACAACCTTAAAATAGAAAGGGAGCGCAAAAAATGAGCGGAAACGCACTCAAATGGATTGCCATTGTCACCATGCTGATCGACCACACGGCCTGTGTCCTGGTCTCTGATACCTGGCTTCTGCACACCGTTATGCGGATCATCGGCCGCTTTGCCTTTCCCATTTTCTGCTTTTTAATCGCCGAGGGCGTGTTCTACACGAAAAACCGGAAAAACTACCTGATGCGCATGGCGCTTTTTGCCCTGCTTTCGGAAATCCCTTTCGACCTCGCCTTCAGCGCCGGCCCCGCGCACTGGCTGGACGACCAGAATGTGTTTTTCACGCTGACACTTGGCATTTTGGGACTTGTGCTCTATGAGCGCTTTTCCGCCCGGCTCCAGTATGGCGCGCTGCTTTTCCCCGTGCTGTGTATGGCGGCCGCGTGGCTTCTCCGCACCGACTACGGCGCGCTGGGCGTACTGATGATTACGCTGGCCTACCTCCTGCGCAGGAACAAGGCGCTGCGGCTGGGCGGGATGGCGGCAACAAATCTCGCGCTCACGCTGAAATTCGGGTGGTCCATACAGTTTTTCGGTTGCGCAGCGCTTGTGCCCCTCGGATTCTACAACGGACAGCGGGGCAGGGTCACCCGTTTCGGACAGTATTTTTTCTACGCGTTTTACCCGCTTCACCTGCTTTTATTGTGCGCGGTTCGGGTTCTACTTGTTTAACATTCCCTTTGTTTGCCAAACAATACAAGATATGGTATAATAAAATGAATTTTGATACAACAGGCCTCTTGAGATTCCAGAGGTCACAACGATAAGTGAGGGAACAGCATGGTCAAAAAGGCGGCCTCCTATGGCAACGAAAGCATCTCCGCCCTGAAGGGCGCCGACCGGGTGCGCAAACGCCCTGCGGTCATTTTTGGTTCGGACGGCATTGAGGGCTGTGAGCACTCGATGTTTGAGATTCTTTCCAACTCGATTGACGAGGCGCGCGAGGGCTTCGGCAAAAAAATATTTATCACCCGGTTCTCCGACCATTCGGTGGAGATTGAGGATCAGGGGCGCGGCATTCCGGTGGATTATAATCCCAACGAGGAGCGCTTTAACTGGGAGCTGGTATTCTGCGAGCTGTACGCGGGCGGCAAGTACAACAACGACGGGGGCGAAAGCTATGAGTACTCGCTCGGACTCAACGGCCTCGGTCTGTGCTCCACCCAGTACGCCTCCGAGTACATGGACGTGGACATCCGCCGCGACGGGTTCCGCTACACCCTGCATTTTGAGCACGGGGAAAACGTCGGCGGACTCAAGAAGGAGCCCTACCCCAAAAAGGACACCGGCACGAAAATCCGCTGGAAGCCCGACGTGCAGGTGTTCACCGACATCGACGTCTCCCTCGCCTATTTTCAGGATATTTTGCGCCGGCAGGCCATCGTCAACGCCGGGCTGACCTTTGTGCTGAAGGATCAGCAATCGGGGGAAAGCTTCACCTACTGCTATGAAAACGGCATTATGGATCACGTGCGCGAGGTGGTGGGCGAAAACACCATCGGGACGCCCCAGCTCTGGCAATGTGAACGCCGGGGGCGCGACCGTGAGGACAAGCCCGACTACAACGTCAAGATCAACGTGGCGCTGGGCTTCTCCAACCAGGTCAAGCTGACCGAATACTACCACAATTCAAGCTGGCTCGAGCACGGCGGCGCGCCTGAAAAGGCGGTGCGCAACGCCTTTGTCTATCAGGTGGATTCCTATCTCAAGAAAAACGGAAAATACAATAAAAACGAGAGCAAAATCACCTTCCAGGACGTCGAGGACTGCCTCGTGATCGTCATCTCCTCCTTCTCCAACCAGACCTCCTATGCCAACCAGACCAAAAAGGCCATCACAAACAAATTTATCCAAGAAGCCATGACCGAGTTTCTGCGCCATCAGCTGGAGGTCTATTTCATCGAAAACCCCATCGACGCGGAAAAAATCTGCATGCAGGTGCTCATCAACAAGCAGAGCCGCGAAAAGGCCGACTCTCTGCGGGTGGACGTCAAAAAGAAGCTGTCGGGCGGCATGGACATCACAAGCCGCGTGCAGAAGTTTGTCGACTGCCGCAGTAAGGACGTGAACGAGCGCGAGCTCTTTATTGTCGAGGGCGACTCGGCGCTGGGCGCGTGTAAGCTGGCGCGCAACCCCGACTTTCAGGCGATCATCCCCATCCGGGGCAAAATTCTCAACTGCCTCAAGGCCGACTACGACAAGATTTTCAAAAATGAGATCATCACCGATCTGCTCAAGGTGCTGGGTTGCGGCGTCGAGGTGCGCAACAAGGCGAGCAAGGATCTGGCCACCTTTGATTTGAGCCAGCTGCGCTGGAACAAGGTGATCATCTGCACCGACGCCGACGTGGACGGCTTCCAGATCCGCACGCTTGTGCTGACCATGCTCTACCGCCTGACTCCCACCCTGATTGAGGCGGGCAAGGTGTACATCGCCGAATCGCCCCTCTTTGAGATCAATGCCAAGGACGAGACCTATTTCGCCTATTCGGAGGCCGAAAAGGAAAAATTTGTAAAGGCGCTGGGCGACAAGAAATATACGCTCCAGCGCTCCAAGGGGCTCGGCGAAAATGAGCCGGCCATGATGAACCTGACCACGATGAACCCCGAAACCCGCCGCGCGATCAAGGTGTGCCACACCGACGCGGCGGCCACCTCGGACATGTTCGACCTGCTTCTGGGGGACAATCTCGCCGGACGCAAGGAGTTCATCGCCGTCAACGGCAGCAAATTCATTGACATGGCTGACGTCAGTTAAATTCACTATCCCAAAAGGAGCTGATCCCCTGTATGCCGCCCAGAAAAAAAGGTAGCACCCCCGCAAAGCGCCCCAAAGCCAGAGGCGTGATCGAGGGGGCGGGTGTGGTGGTCGAGCAGCGCATCACCGACACCCTCGAACAAAACTATATGCCCTATGCAATGAGCGTGATCATGTCGCGCGCCATCCCCGAGATCGACGGCTTCAAGCCCTCTCACCGCAAGCTGCTGTACACCATGTACAAGATGGGCCTTTTAAACGGCACGCGCACCAAGTCGGCCAACATTGTGGGCGCGACCATGCGCCTGAACCCCCACGGCGACGCGGCGATCTACGACACGATGGTTCGTCTCAGCCGCGACAACGAGGCGCTGCTGCACCCCTATGTCGATTCCAAGGGAAACTTCGGCAAGGCCTATTCCCGCGACATGGCCTGTGCCGCCTCCCGGTACACGGAGGCGCGGCTGGATTCGATCTGTAATGAGCTCTTCCGGGAGATCGACAAGGACACGGTGGACTTTCAGGACAACTACGACAGCACCATGAAGGAGCCCACCCTCCTCCCCACCACCTTTCCCTCGGTGTTGGTCAACGCCAACACAGGCATCGCGGTAGGCATGGCGTCCTCCATCTGCCCCTTTAATTTAAGTGAAATCTGCGAGACCACGATCGGGCTGATGCGCGACGGGGACTTCGACATTTTCTCCACGCTGATCGCGCCCGACTTCCCCGGCGGCGGGCAGATCGTATACAACCGCTCCGCTCTCGAGGAAATCTACCGCACCGGCCGCGGCCCCGTGCGCGTGCGGGCGCGGTACGCCTATGACAAGTCGGCCAACTGCATTGACATCACGCAGATCCCCCCCACCACAACCATTGAGGCGATCATTGAAAAGGTGATCGACCTCGTCAAGCAGAACAAGATCCGCGAGGTCGCCGATATCCGCGACGAAACCGGGCTGGACGGCCTCAAAATCACGATTGACTTAAAGCGCGGCGTCGACCCAGACCGGCTGATGGCGCGTCTGTTTAAGATGACCCCTTTGGAGGACACCTTCTCCTGCAACTTCAACATCCTGATCGCCGGGATGCCCCGCGTGCTGGGTGTGAAGGCGCTGCTTGAGGAATGGATCGCTTTCCGGGTGGAGTGCGTGCGTCGGCGGGTTTATTTTGACCTGGAAAAAAAGAAGAGCAAGTACCACCTGCTCAAGGGTCTCGAAAAAATCCTGCTGGACATCGACAAGGCCATCCGCATCGTACGCGAAACCGAAGAGGAAGCCGAGGTCGTGCCCAACCTGATGATCGGCTTCGGCATCGACGAGATCCAGGCCGAGTACGTCGCCGAAATCAAGCTGCGGCATTTAAACCGCGAATACATTTTAAAGCGCACCGCAGAAACCGAGCAGCTCGAGAGAGACATCGCCGAGCTTGAGGACATCCTCAAGCACAAAAGCAAGGTCAACACCATCATCATCGGCGAGCTGAGGGAGGTCGCGCAGAAATACGGGCAGCCCCGTCTCAGTCAGATCATCTACCCCGACGAGACGGCAATCGAAGATGAGGAAGAGCCTGTTCCCGATTACCCGGTCAATCTCTTCTTTACAAGAGAAGGCTACTTCAAAAAAATCACCCCGCTGTCGCTGCGCATGAGCGGTGAGCACAAGCTCAAGGAGACCGACAGCATCACGCAGCATGTGGAGGCTTCCAACGCCTGTGACCTGCTGTTTTTCTCCGACCGCTGTCAGGTCTACAAGGCCAAGGCGGCCGACTTCTCCGACACCAAAGCGAGCGTGCTGGGCGACTTCATCCCCGCCAAGCTGGGCATGGACGAGGGGGAAAACGCGGTGTACATGGCTGTGACAGGCGATTACAGCGGTTACATGCTCTTCTTCTTTACAAACGGCAAGGTGGCCAAGGTGGCCATGGGCGCCTACGCCACCAAACAAAACCGTAAAAAGCTGATCGGCGCTTACTCGGATAAAGCGTCGCTGGCCTGCGCCGCCTATATCCCCGCCGACCGGGACTTCCTGCTGCGCTCCACCTCCCGGCGGATGCTGCTGCTGCACACGGGCGCTGTCTCCGCCAAGACCACCAAGAATACGCAGGGCGTCGCGGTGATGTCCCAGCGCAAGGGCCATCAGGTCGTCGAGGCAATCCCCTATGAGGAGGGGCTTTTGCAGAAAGAGCACCGCTACCGCACCAAAACCCTGCCCGCGTCGGGCGCGATCCCGCTCGAGGAGGACTTTGAACAGCTTTCCTTTTCGTAAGAAAAACCCACCGGTGAGAACCGGTGGGTTTCTTTGTGTTTTTTATTCGTGCGACGTCTCCTCCGAGGAAACCGGCGGAGGCGACGAAGATTCTTCAGAGCTTATCGGCGGTTTGGAGGAGGACGGCGTTGAGGAGGACGGGGGCTTGGAACTGGGTGGGATCGACGTCGCCGCGTCCTTAACCGTGATGGTCATTTTGGCGGTAAATCCGCCGTCCTTTGTGGTGACGGTGATGGTTGCGGTGCCCTTCTTCTTGGCAGTAACGGTGCCGTCCGAGCTTACGGTCGCGACGCCTGTGTTGCTCGACGACCAGGTTACCGCCTTGTTTGTCGCGTCACTGGGGGAAACGGTACAGCTGAGCTTCTTGGTTCCGCCCACAATCAGCGTGACGTCCTTGGCACTGATCGTAACGCCGGTCACCTTGACCTCCTTTGGATTGACCGTAATCTTGCAGGTCGCCGTAAACCCGCCGTCGACGGTTTTGACTGTGATGGTGCAGGTTCCCTTGGCGACCGCCGTCACGAGACCCTTGGTGCTGACCGTCGCCACCTTGCGGTCGCTTGAGCTCCAGTTGCACGCCTTTTCAGAGGCGCTCGGCGGGCTGAACACCGCCTTGAGCGTCTTGGTGTCGCCCACGGTGAGAGTCGTGCTGTCGGGTGAAATGTCCACACCGGTGGCAGGCACACGGCCGGTCGCCGGGTCGACATACTGGGTGCTGACGGCGGGACGCCCCGCGCCGCGCCCCAACGGAGAGCCGTTGACAATCTTGATGTAGGTACCGGACGGACAGTAGGCATAGATGAAGTAGGCCGCCTGAGCGCTTGTGCGCATACATCCCGACGAAGCGTTTGTACCGATGGCGGACACACTGCTTTCAATCAGGGCGCCGAAGCTCTTGGAGCGGTACAGAGGCCCATGGATGAACAGGCCGCCGTAATAATAGCTCGCGTAGGGCGAAAAGCTGCTTGATCCCCATTTGTGCCACTTTTCCTTGCCGCCGATCTTGAACACGCCCACCGGCGTCATGCCGGGCGACCGACCGGTCGCGGTCAAGTAGGTGCGCAGCGCACGGGTATATTTTCCGTCCTCGTCCTTGCCGTAAATCGTAATGGTGTGTGAGCCCTTCTCCACGTATACCAGATAGGGGGAGCCGTTGACGGGGAAGTTTTCGGGGGAGTTGGGATTCGTGGTGTCCTTGGAGCTAACGGCGCTCGAAGAACTTCCGCTTGAGCTTCCCTTGCTTGAGGTGTTGGAGGAACTGCCGCTTGAGCTTCCCTTGCTCGACGCGTTGGACGAACTACTCTGCGCCGCGCTGGCCATCTTGTCAAGCGGGATTCCGCCCGTGTCGATGATGGCCTTTTTTATGTAGCCGATCTTGTCTGAATTCACCGGCTGTCCCTTGACATACTCGCCCTCGACGCCGAAAATATAAATCTGGTCGCCGGTCTTGAGGCTGAGCAGCGCGGTGGACGCCGCGCCCTTGGCGGGAAGGGTTTCAAAGAGGTCGGCATCCTCCTTGAGGATTCCGATCGCAATGGTGCCCTCCGGCACTTCGCTTTCGTCCACCTGCTCCGACTCAAACTGAATGTCGGCGGGGTTAAAAGAGTTTACCGCGTCAAACGCGGACTCCACGGCCGTCGAGGTTGTCTCGGACGACGGCTTTTTCGTGCAGGCTGTCAGCGTGCCCATGGAGAAGAGAAGAAGCGCTGCCAGGATCAGGGAAAACCCTTTGCGAGATGATTTTTGTTTCAAGTCTCTCACACCTTTCATGTTCCTTATGCCGCATCGGTCGGAAAGAGCACCGTGCCCTCCGGGCCGTACACCAGCACTGAAATGGTATCGTTGTCTCCAAGGATTTGCGTGTCCACATAGAGTGAATAGCCATTTGACACCTTTGCATTTTCCTCCAGCGTCCCGTCCGGATCCGAGCAGATGGGGAAAGCCTCATACAGGCGTCGGTTTTCCGCGTTTTGAATTGCGAGGTATATATGTACCCCCGGTTTCATCCATCCCTCGGGGATTGTGCCCGACACGAGGGTCAGCTTGCCCTTTGGGGTCAGCGTGCAGGGCAGGACATCCTCCCGCTCGTTGTCTGCATAGAGCGGCTCCTGCACTTCCCGTGCGGCAAAGACGGGCGTCGAGCCCAGCAGGTTCATCAGGTTGCGCTCTACAATTTCCAGTACCACGCCGTCATATTCCTTTTTCTCCGCCAGCTCAAACTGGTAGGGCACGGCGCGGGTGTATTCAGCTTCGCCCAGATTGTTTGAGAAAAAGTCGATCAGGTTGCTAAAAAAGGAATCGCGGAAAAAGAGAACGCTGCGGTCATTTTTTGCGGAGGTCGTGGAAATGGACAACGCCATGGGATCGGTGATCGGTTTTTGCGCTTTGTACTCCTTTTGGATCCCAAAGTCGTACTGGAGGTCCCGGCGTCCAAGCGTCGGCAGCAGCATCTGATCCAGGTCGCCCTGCCAGTTTTCCACCGGGGCGGGCATGACCGCGGCATAGTCGTCGTAAGCAAAGGAGCCCCGGCGCGCCGCGAGGTTCTGCATCACCGCCGCATACACCCTGCGCCCGCCCAGGTTGTTCCAGTGGCTGTCCAGCTTGTGATAATACACGGGATCGTACCGTGTATTATCAAACAGCCTTTTCACGTCCAAAAAGTAGTCCCTCCCTGAAAGCGCCTGTGTCAATTTTTCGAGGTTGTTCTTCCCTTCCCCCGGACTGACCGCCGCGGGCATCCATTCGGGGTAGACTGAGTTTTTGTTGGGCGCGACCATCAGCAGGAAGGGAATATCCTTGCTTTGACAGTATCCGTTCATGAGCTCCACCGTCTGCACCAGGCGGAACAGGTCGGTGTCGTTCACCGCGTTTGTGCGGTAATAGTCGTCCATTGTGCTGGAAAAGAAGAGGCATCCCTCCCGTCCCGCGACAACCGCGGGGTTTCCCGAATAGCCCGCGCCGTAGTATTTGAGCGCAGCGTCGGCTGACACGATGTAGGAACGCAGGGCAAAATGGTCGGAAAAATAGTCCTCAAACTGGGATGGAAAATGCTCATTGAAAGTGCCGTTCTCGGTCAGGGCGGGGAATTCAGCCAGCTCCCGTTTCTCAAAATTGGGCGATTCGGGGAGGATCAGCATCCCGGCTGACGGGATCAGGCACAGCAGGATAAAAATCGCGCAGTACAGAATCGGAAGAGCGTTCTTTTTATGTTTCATCTGTCCGCCCCCCTAAAACCTGAAATAGATGAACGGATTAAAGGTGGTCGAGGAGAGGGACAAAAT
This sequence comes from Oscillospiraceae bacterium, assembly GCA_031551875.1. Lineage (GTDB taxonomy): Bacteria > Bacillota > Clostridia > Oscillospirales > Acutalibacteraceae > JAVBNA01. The sequence continues at coordinate 8,802 of JAVBNA010000008.1, forward strand.
GCTCAGCAAAAAGGCAGCCATGGTCACCGCGTAGCCGCAGCGGTTGAAAAACCGCTGCCTTTGCGGCAGACGCTCGGCAATGGTTTTTTGCAAAAAGCGCACAAGCGGCGCGGAAAACACCACGCCCAGAAGCATAAAGTAGATTGTGCCGCGCGTGAAGAGCTCCCCTACAACTTTTGGCAAGGCAGGGCTCGCGCGGAAACCGGCAAAGAGGTTCACAATCATGTTCTGCGCCGTACCGAAGGTTTCCGCCCGGAAGAGCACAAAGCCTACCAGCACGACAAGCAGCAGATAAATATGCCGCAGCGGCCTCCATCTCCATTTTTGCGGCTGAATGACGCCGTAGGCCTCCAGCATGATAAACAGGCCGTGAAAAAGCCCCCACACCACAAAGGTCCACTGCGCGCCGTGCCACAAACCGGTCAGAAAAAACACGATGACCTTGTTGAGCCCCGCGCGGGCTTTGCCCTTGCGGTTTCCGCCCAGCGGGATGTAGACATACTCCTTGAACCAGGTGGACAGTGAAATGTGCCACCTGCGCCAGAATTCCTGGATGCTCTGGGAGATGTATGGGAAATTGAAATTCTCGAGAAACTCGAAGCCCGCCATGCGGCCCAGGCCGATCGCCATGTCCGAGTAGGCGGAAAAGTCGAAGTAAATTTGCAGGCAGTAGGCCACCGCGCCGATCCACGCGATGGGCAGGTTGACGTCGGACGCCGCGAGAGCAAAAACCTGGTCGGCGACATAGCCGGTCGCGTTGGCCACAAACAGCTTCTTGGAAAGCCCGATCACAAAGCGGCGGATGCCCGACGCCATGCTGGACGGGGTGACATGCCGGTCGTCAAGCTGTGCGGCGATGTCATGATATTTAACGATGGGCCCGGCGATGAGCTGCGGAAAAAAGCTCACATACAGAAGCACCTTGAAATAGCTTTTCTGTACGCTTGTTGTGCCCATGTAGACGTCAAGCACATAGCTCATGGTCTGAAAGGTGAAAAAGGAAATGCCGATGGGCAGCTGGATGCAGGGCATGGGAATCCCCAGCCCTAAAAGCCCGTTGAGCGTCCCCACCAGAAAATCGGCGTACTTGAACACGCCGAGCAGCGCGATGTTGAACACGACGGTCAGCACGATAAAAAGCGTTTTGCGGCGCCGGGTTGTCTTTTCACTTGCGGCGGGCAGCGCCAGCAAATAGTTGACAAACACCGACGCAATCATCAAAAACACGTAGACCGGCTCGCCCCACGCGTAGAACAGCAGGCTGGCGATCAGCAGGATGACATTTTTGATTTTAATACTTGGGATCAGCGTGGATATGTATACGAAGGGTAGAAACAAAAAGACAAAGACGGGTGAACTGAAAACCACACAAGCCCCCTCCAGATCATCATAATTGAGGTAAATGCGGAGGTGTGCCGAGCATTAAAACAACGCGCACAGGCGCAAAATACGCCATTAACCTTTTTGCGCGGATTTTGATGCGGGTGCGCGGCGGAGAAGGAAGGCAATATGTATATATGCCGACCGACGACAACGCGCACAGGCGCAAAATACGCCAAAAAGGCTAGCCGGCCATGCGGCCGCTCTGTATACACATCTCGGTCACCTTACCCTCGCCGTCCAGCAAAAAGTACAGACGGGGGGTTTTGACATCGTTGACCTCGCCGTCGAGGTAGGTGAGCATGCCCTGGGATTCATCAAAGGTATAACCGGCGCCGTAGGCCGCTTCAATCTCTTCCCGGGCCGATCCGATTTTGATGCCCTTGGAGGTAGCCGCGTCACCGCCGCGCACATACACCTCGGCGATGATGTCCTTGCCCTCGGGGGGAATGGTGGAGAAAAAGAGCGTGTCGTTGTCATAGGAATAGGTTTTGTCCATACCCTTGTCGGCATAGGCGCAGCTCTGCGCCTCGGTATACTCAAAGTTGTCGCCCAGCGTTTCGAGGACCCCGTCGATGGGGTCGTTGATTGCAAATGTTTTGTCCGAGATGACCAGCGCGATGTCCTCCGTCGAGAAGCTTCCGGCCTGAATGGACTCGACCGAAGCGTTGCCGGGGTTCTCGGAAAGGCTGGCGGCGTCCACCGCGGAGGGTGCCGACGGCGTCGAGGCCGGCGCTTTGTCACCGCCGCAGGCGGTCAGAGAAAGCAGCATGGAAATGGCCAATGCGATCAGTACAGTTTTTCTCATTTTCATTCTCTTTTCACTCCGTTAAAAAGTATAGATTAAGTTGGTCAGCTTACAGGAATAGATTTTGCCTTTATAGGAGAACGTCGTGGCGCTCTTGGTGCGGTTGGTCAGGGTGACCACCGTACCAGCGGGAACGCCCGAAACCGCCACGCGTGTCTTTGCCCTCACGACAAAGTCCCACTGCTTGTCCCGGACGCTGTTGTAAAGATCGACCGAGGAGGCGGGATAGCTGTCGCCGGGCAGGGTGTCGGGCAGCGCGTCAAAGTCGCGCTCGGGCAGAAGCTCCAGGGGATCGACATTGTTGCTGTGTTTATTGATACCGATGCGGAACTCGAGGTGGCAATGGGGGATACGTGAGCCGCCGGTGTTGCCGCTCAGCGCCACAATGTCGCCCTGCTCCACGCGGTCGCCATTTTTCACTTTCATTGTGTTGACGTGGGCGTAGAGGGTATAAACCTTCTGCCCCTCATAGCGCTCGTCGTGCTCAATGGTCAGGTATTTGCCGTAATCCGAGCTGTCGGTTCCATCGGACGAGCTTGATCCCGCAAACACCACCCTGCCCGCCGCCGCCGCACGGATTTCCGTGTCGGAAGGCGCGGTGATGTCGAAGCCGAAATGCTCGCGCCCGCGGATCTGTACATAGTGGCGAATGCGCATTTTGCCGTTGTTGTGGGTCAGCCCCGCAAACTTCGACGCGCCGGTTTTGACCAGATAGTAGTCGTGGATGAGCGGCTTTGCGGTCAGCTCGATCGGCCAGATAAACCGCTCGGCGGGCGCGTTGTTCTCAAAGGAAAGCTCCTGCGAACGCTGCTTCCCGCTCTCGGTGGTCGCGGTCACCACGATTTTGAGCTCCTTCTCCTCCGCCGAAAGCGCCCATTCTTTTTCGGTCTGGTCTGTTGTCTCAGACAAAAGCTTTTCCCCGCTCCCCGCAGAATAGACCTCACAGGTCATGCTTTGCAGCGTCCCCATCGGCGCGAGGGTCGCTTTGGCGTGCACGGAAAAAGCGCCAGCGCGCACCGTCTTTGCTTCTGCCTCGACACTCTGCGGACCGGACATCTCGTCAAACGCTTTCTGGAGGGTGGTCTCCGCGCTCTTCAGCGTCGGGGTCATATCCTCTATCGTCAGGGAACTCAGAAGCAGATCGCCGCCCAGTGCGGTGAACACAAAAAAGCCGCCCGCGCCCAGAACCAGAAGCAGACAGCACAACGTCAAAAACAACGCACCTTTTTTTCTGCGAACCCTCATAATCATCCACCCCGTTTCACGCTTCGGCCAATATCGATATTTTTCATAATAATTATACGTGATTATCCCTTTTCTGTCAATTCTGCTATTTCCCACAAGAAGATTCCCGAACCATGCCGAAGGCCGTCACAGCGAATTTCATAAATAATCACGTAAAAATTTAACAAAATACAGGTTGCAATTGCACAACAAATACGCTACAATTGATAAGAAAATCTCTACTGTGCATGACTTTTGGGGACATGCACGGTCCGTTCGGCAAAGGCCGGCCGGATTTGGAAAGGAGCACAACCAAGTTGAAACAATATTCTGCAGGTAATATCCGCAACATCGCCCTGGCAGGACACAGCGGCGCGGGCAAAACCTCCCTCGCTGAGGCCATGCTTTACCTTTCGGGCGCGATTGACCGGCTGGGCAAAGTGGCCGACGGCAACACCTTCTGCGACTATGATCCGGAAGAGATTAAGCGCAGGGGCACTGTTTCCACAGCGGTTGCACCGCTCGAGTGGAAAAACAACAAACTCAATTTGATCGACTGTCCCGGTCTGTTTGACTTTGAGGGCGGCGTCTCCGAGGGCATCCGTGCGGCGGAAAGCGCGCTGATCGTCGTTTCGGGCAAATCGGGCGCCTCGGTCGGTACTGAAAAAGCCTTTAAAGCGGCCTCCAGGCGCGGCATCGCCAAAATTTTCTTTGTTTCCAAGCTTGAATCGGAAAACACCGATTTCTATAAAGCGTTTGAAAGCCTCAAGACCGCCTTTGGCACCTCGGTTTTCCCCGTGGTTGTGCCGGTGGTCGAGAACCGCGTCGTACAGTGCTACGTCAACCTGCTCGAAAACAAAGCCTTTAAATACGCCGGCAACAAGGCAACCGAAGTGCCCATGCCCGACGCCGCACAATTCGAGGAGCTGCGCACCGCCATCAACGAAGCGGTCGCTGAGACCTCCGAGGATCTGATGGATAAATATTTCAGCGGTGAGGAGTTCACCGCCGACGAGCTGATCGCAGGCGTGCGCAGCGGCGTTAAGCAGGGCGCGATCTGCCCTGTGTTCTGCGGCGATGGCCTGACCGGCACGGGCGTAGATCTGCTGCTGTCCGGGCTTGCGGAGCTTGCCCCCTCGGCAGCCGACAACGGCGCCGAAACCGGCGAGGACAAGAGCGGCAACACCGTGGAGATTGCGGTGAACGAAACAGCTCCGGCGGCTGCCATCGTCTTCAAGACCATCGTTGACCCCTTTGTGGGCAAGCTGTCCTATTTTAAGGTGGTTTCGGGCAAAATTTCTCCGGAAACCCAGCTTGTGAACATGCGCACCGACCATCCCGAGCGCATTTCCAAGGTCATGTACATACGCGGCAAAAAGCAGGAGGACACCCAGGCGATCGTCGCCGGGGACATCGGCTGTGTGGCCAAGCTTCAGGGCACCAACACGGGCGACACCCTCTGCGCGCCGTCCCGTCCGGTCATTCTGCCGGGGATTAATTTTGTGGCGCCCTCTCTCTCAATGGCGATTTACCCCAAAAACCGCGGCGACGAGGACAAGATTGCACAGGGTCTCGCCCGCCTGATTGAAGAGGATCCGACCATCCAGTTCCTCAACAACGCGGAGACCCATCAGCTGGTTCTCTCCGGCCTGGGCGAGCAGCATCTTGATGTGGTCACCTCCAAGCTCAAGAGCAAGTTCCAGGTGGAAACCCGCCTTGAGCAGCCCCGCGTCGCTTACCGCGAGACCATCCGCAAGAAGGTTCAGGTGCAGGGACGTCATAAGAAGCAGACCGGCGGCCACGGCCAGTTCGGTGATGTGTGGATTGAGTTCGAGCCGAGCGAGGGCGATTTCGAGTTTGCCGACCGCGTGGTTGGCGGCTCGGTACCCAAGGGCTTCTTCCCGGCGGTCGAAAAGGGGCTGCGCGACTGCATTCTCAAGGGTCCGCTCGCGGGATATCCCGTTGTGGGGCTCAAAGCTACGCTGTACGACGGCTCCTACCATCCGGTTGACTCCTCCGAAATGTCCTTTAAAATGGCGGCGTCCATTGCCTATAAAGCGGGTATGCCCATCGCAAACCCGGTTCTGCTCGAGCCGTACGGCACGCTCAAGGTGTTTATCCCCGACGAGTACATGGGCGACATCATCGGCGAGGTCAACAAACGCCGCGGACGCGTTCTGGGCATGAACCCCGGCGAGGACGGACAGCAGATTGTCGAGGCGGAGGCCCCGATCGCGGAGATGTACGATTTCTCCACCTTCCTGCGTCAGTCCACCCAGGGCCGCGGTTCCTATTCGCTGACCTTTGAGCGCTATGAGGAAGCACCTCCGGTCGTCGCCCAGAAGGTGATTGAAGAAGCCAAAACGGCGGAAGCGGAATAAGCATAACCCAATACAACCATCACGAGAGAACCCCAACGGGTTCTCTCGTTGCATAAGGAGGCTTTCTATGCTAAAAACAATGGATCGGAGAACGCGTTGGCTTTGCCTGTGCACGCTGGGTTATGCCCTTCTCTACCTTATAACCATTTTCCTGCTGCCCTGGAAAGTCTATCGCTTCCTGACCTGGAACATCTTTTTATCCTGGCTGCCGATTTTTTTCACCCTGCTCGCCCATTGGTGTCAGGTCAAATCAAAAAAAGCACTCAGTATTTTGTTTGTACTTTTGTGGCTGCTGTTTTTCCCCAACGCCCCCTATTTGATCACAGACCTGCTCCATATCGGCGGCATGAAATTTTACGGTTCGGCCGGATATATAACCGAATTCGGAATCTGGTTCAAGCTTTTTCATGCATGGCTCTGCATATTTTTGGGTGTCATGACCGGACTCTATTCTCTGTATATCATGCAGCAAAAAGTGGCGCAGTGGAAAGGGAAAATCACCGGCTACTGCTTTTTGGGCGGCGTATGCCTGCTCAGCGGCTTTGCGATCTACATCGGCCGTTTTCTGCGCATCAATTCCTGGGATGTCCTTCATCCGCTCTCATTTTTTGAGAAGCTTGGCGGCGCATCAGGCGGTTTTTCCTTAAAGTTTACGCTGCTGATGGCCTTATGCATCCTGTTTACCTACTTAATTGTATATACTTTTTTTCAGAAGGCGGAAAAGGACTAAGTCGTGCTGCACGGTTACAGTTGTGACATTGGGAGGAAATTTATGAAAAAATATGTGTGGACAGCGAGAGACAGCGTTGAGGGCTTTTTTGAGAAGCTGGGGACAAAGGCGTATGAAGCGAGGCCCTTTTGCCACATCGAACACTGGGGTGAATTCTGCTTTTTTGTCAAGAGATCCCGGAACAACCGCTTCCGGATCGAATATCAGCAGGGTATTGTCAGCAATTCTTTCAAGTGGCTCTTCTATGGAAAAGCGGAGGAAACCGCGGACGGTCTCAGGGTTTCCGGGCACTTTTTGGTGCATCCCTTTACCCTGGCTTTTTTCACTCTCTGGTTTGGAGCACTTATTTTCATATTGTTCTCGGCATTGTTAGCTGGAAAATGGGTCGCCGCCCTGCCTTGTCTGGCCATGGCCGGGATCGGGACGGGGGCCTTTTGGCTGTTTCGGGGCAATCCAAAAAAGATTGTCGCGCTGCTGGAGGAGACCTGTGCGACGCCCTTGTCCGAATGAGCCTTGTTTTGGCTGCAACCAGCAGAAACGGACAAGAAAAAGACCTCCTTCACAAAACCTTCATTTACCCTTTACCAATGATTCACCCGCCCTGCATATTCTTGTAACAAAGAACCTTTATACTTATAGACAGTCAAGAGAGCAACTGCCCGCTCAGAGCGGCAGACCAAGTACAACGCCAATATGGCTTTTTTATAACTCCTTTTTCCTTTTTTTCTCCTCCCTTTCAAAAGACGCGTATTGTAAAGTTAAATGAAAGTTGAGAACCCCTCATCCTTAGTGGTACAATGTTTCTGCTACAAAACGCGTACCTCCCAAAAGAAAGAGGAGTTCTCATGCAGAAAGTATACCAATTCAGATGCCCAAAATGCAAC
>JAVBNA010000005.1:0-83962 GCA_031551875.1 Oscillospiraceae bacterium
CGCGGCGCGCAGCGCCAAACGGCTGGGCGCCGACCATGTGTATATCATCTACCGCCGCTCGGACGCTGAAATGCCTGCCCGCCGGGAGGAGATTGAGCACGCCAAGGAAGAGGGCATTATCTTCAGGCTCCTGTGCAACCCGGTCGAAATCCACGCCGACGAGGCCGGCAACACGCAGAGCATCGAGTGCGTGGAGATGGAACTGGGTGCGCCCGACGAATCGGGACGCCGCCGCCCGGTTGAAAAGCCGGGTTCCAACTTTACGCTCCCGGTGGACACGGTGGTCATCGCGATCGGCAACTCCCCCAATCCCCTGATCCGCACCACGACCGAGGGGCTTGAAAGCAACCGCTGGGGCTGCATTGTGGTAAGCGAAGAGACCATGCAGACCTCCCGTGAGGGCATCTACGCCGGCGGCGACGCGGTCACCGGGGCGGCCACGGTCATTCTGGCCATGGGCGCCGGAAAGCAGGCTGCGAGGTCTATTGACAGCTATCTTTCCGGCAAATCCGCAACTTAATTCTCATGTAAAACAAAAACCGCTATGTTTCATCTCTGAAACATAGCGGTTTTTTGCAACACCGTGCATTCTTACTTTTTCATTGCTTGAAGCGCCTTGGGCATCTCGGGCTCATTGAACCAGTAGTGGCTGGTGCTCATGGCTGTCACAGCGGCATAGGCGAACGCCATTGTGGCGAGCGCGCGTAAAATTCTGCTTTTCATGCTACCTTTCTGCTCCTTTCTTTTTTACACGATACAGAAAACAATGCAGTCCGGAAGAGTATTGCTGCTGACCTTGACTACATGGTAGCATAGTGCTTTCACGTTTTGTGATGATCGACATTTTTTGCTAAAAATAGTAATAACTTCGACGATTTATTCATAAATATTCACTTTTTATTTTGAATCGGGAAAACCGCGGAGAATTTAAACACGTCTCCCTCCAGACCCAGTTCAAACGATCCGTCATATTTTTCCAGCGCCTTTTTAATATTTCCGAGCCCAAAACCGTGATTGGACTTATCCTTTTTGGTCGTCTTGAGCTCTGTGTTCCCGTCATCCACAGCACTGTTATGGATCACGAGCAAAAGGTTTTCCGCATATCTCTCCATGCGAACGAGGATAAACTTTCGGCCCTGCACCTTCTCACACGCTTCAATCGCATTGTCCAGTGCGTTGCCCAGTACAATACATAAATCCATCGGACGGATGGCGTTTTCGGGAAGCACCAGCACCGGAAGCTCCATCTCAATGCCGAGCGTTTGGGCGCGGAGGCGTTTTTCATTGAGCAGGGCGTCCACCACCGGGTTGCCCGTACAGGAGGGGAGCGCCATCTCATGGACGGTTTTGCCGATCTCCTCCAGATAGGCGCGCACATTTTCCAGGTCCCCGCCCCGCACATAGCTCGACAGCGCGGTCATGTGGTTGTTCATGTCGTGCCAGATGGCTCGTGTGTTCGTGTGGGCGATTTCGATATCGCTATAGTGCTTCGCCTGTATCTCGGCCTGCTGCTCCATCAGGCTGAGCTTTTCCTTGGCCGTAGCGTTTTCCTGTAACCGCTGGTAGATAAAGAAAACCAGAACATTCATGAAGAAAATGGCCAGTGTGGAAATCAGTACCAACGGTCCGTTAATTTTTTCGATTCTAAGAACATATTCGGTGACCATCATAAAGGACAGCAGGCTGACCACCGGCACTACAAGAAGGGGCAGCCAGCTTCGTATGTCCATTTTTTCTTCGCCCTGGCGGGAAATCCTTTGAATGACCGCGTAAAGTGAAAAGCATATGGTTTTGGAAATGACCATGCCGATCATGTTGTAGGCATTACTGGTTTCCCTCAATTCAACCGCCTTAGCGTCAAAAAAGAAGGTGATCAGCGCCACAGTCACCAAATCGGACAACAGCAGGATTCCCTCTCCCGCAAAGACCACAAACAGCTTTTTGACCAGGCTTCCATTGCAAAAGAAAACACTGAAGATAAAGAGAAAAAAAGCCGAAACGAAAATACTGATGACGACATTCTGATTGCCCAGGCGCACAAGCGAGTTGATGACCGCCTCAACCAGCGCGCCGACGACAAACAGGTATTTCCATTTATATTGGGCGCCCAGCAGGGCGCGCAGCAGATAGATCAGGGTGATACTCTCAAAAAGGCATACGGCGTAAGACATTCCCTCTATAATCCAAGGAGCCATATTCTCACCTCATTGACCAGGCAAACTCTTTTTTGGCCTGCTCATAGCGCATACGGCTGGCCGGAAGTTCGGTTCCGTCGGACAGATACACGATATAGTTGCGGATGCTTCGTATGTATTTGCAGTTGACAAAGAAACTCTGATGACACCGTGTGAAGCCTTTTCCCTCCAGCACCGCGGCCATCTCGCCGGTCGACATGGTGAAACGGCAATCCTCTCCATACACCATATGCGCGGTCACAAGACGTGTGCTGGTTTCAAAGTAAAGAACATCTGCAAGGACAATGCGCATATGCGTCTTGTTGAAAGTGACGTAAATGCTCTTTTCCCGGTCAGATTCCATGTCGTTGATCACGTCGTCCAGTGCTTTGGGCAGCACCTCATTCATCTTGCTTTTCATGATATAGCGGAAGGCTCTGACCTCAAAGGCGTCAAAAACCACCTCGGTGAAATGGCTCGTCACAAAAATGATGTAAGCGCGCGGATCGAGCGCACGAATCCGCTTTGCCGTCTGAATGCCGTTGAGTTCTCCCATTTTCATGTCGAGCAGCACCAGGTCAAACCGTTCCCGCTCCCTGAGCTTTGCCTCAAAGGACTGCAACAATTCTTCTCCGCTGTAAAAAACGCAGATTTCATTGTCCATCCTTTTTCTCAGCACCCAGGAAGCCACATGGTTTCTGATGATCTCCGTAAAGCTTTTCTGATCGTCACAAATTGCAATTCTGATCATGTACAATCCCTCTTTTACCTTTTTTACTTCTTCTTTTCGGCGCACGCTGATATAAGGAACGTCATGGCGTTATCCCCCATGACGTTTCATGCTTTTATTGAGCCTCTTTTTCCGCCTTCAGTTCCTTGCGGCTCTTCTTCACTTTTGGTTCGGCCGGAATCAGGTCGGCAAACACAGAATAGTGCTTGGCCGTAATTTTTCTGTCCTGATGGGTACAGCCGAAAAACCACTTCTCGAATTTAACCTCCTTGGAGACCTCCTCCAAAAAAGCGTCGAGCGCGTTGATGCTGTCGGGACGGTGGTTCATGATTGTCTTGACCCGCGCAGGCGGCTCATGGGTGATGATATAATCCACCTGCCGACCGACGCGGTTGAGCGACACCACCGCCTCCTGCATATCCTCCAGTGTGGGCATCTCCTGCTCCCACCAGGTGCCCTGCGCCTGACGCATCTCCTTGTCGACGCTCTCTCCCCCGCCGAAGGTAAAGATGGTTTTCCCTTCGATCTCAAACACCTGCCCGCGCATGAGATGAAAGAGGTTGTCCCCCAGCTGGTGCACCTTGCCGCCATTCCACGTAATCACGCGGTAGCGCTCAAGAAGGTCAAAGTTCTCATGATTTCCGTCGATGAAGAGAATGGTGTATTTCTTTTTTCTGAGCTTTTCGAGAAGCCGCTCCTCTGCGGCGCCGCCCGCCCAAAGAAAACCGAAGTCTCCGCATATGATCAGATGGTCACTCTTCGTCAGTCTGCGGATGTATTTGTCCTCGAATCTCCCAATGTCCCCGTGTGTGTCCCCGGTAATATAAATCATGCAACGACCCCCTGTATGCAAAAAATGAATTTGAATCAAAAACTGTTATAATTTAATCGAATTAAGGCTTTATCTTGCCCTGTAAAGCTGGTATAATAACGATACTGGGCATAATTCCCGTCCATTTTATATATCATACCATTTTGGAGGCAAAAGGTCTATGAAAAAATTACTTTTTTCGATATTCGTTTTTTTACTATGTATGGCTCTTTTGCTGTCTCCCCTTTCGGTGGCAGCGACCTCAAGCGCGCCCTCCACAGGGGAATTTATGGACACCTTGGAAAGCGCCTCTGCGCTTTTGATTGATCTGGACACCGAGACGGTGCTGTATGAAAAGGATCCCACCCTGGAGGTTGAGCCGGTCTTTCTGACCAAACTGATGGTGGCGCTCCTGACGCTCGAAACCATCCAGTCAAAGGAGCTGGAAGCCTCCCGGACTGAACTTGACGGTATCAAAATCACCGCACCCGACGAAATTTTTGACGAGCTGACCAGTCTTGGCAGTTCAGCGCCCAATATCAAACGCGGGGAAACCCTGTCGCTGTTACAGCTTCTTAACCTGCTGCTTGTTCCCTCGGGCAATGACGCAGCCATGGTGCTTGCCCGCCGCCTCGGAGAGGGCAGCATACCAAGCTGTGTGGATAAAATGAATGCGCGCGCCAAACAGCTGGGCACGACAAACACTTTTTTCACCAATGTACACGGCTTCCACGATCCCGAGCAGATCACCACCGTCGGTGACATCTATAAAATCACCAAGCCCCTCCTTGAGTACGACATATTTCTGGAGATCGTTGCCACCCTGCGCTACCGGCTTGAGCCCACCAACATGTCGGACAAGGCGCGCTCCTACAACACCACAAACCTGATGATGGACAACATGACGGGGACGGGTTATTACTACCAGCCCATCAAGGGCATCAAAACCGGACGCACCGAAAGCTCAGGCTTTTGTTTCGTCTCCTATGCCGTCAAGGGGAATGACCGCTTTTTCTGCGTCACGATGGGCGCACCCGCCTATGACGAGAACGGAAAACTGCTGAGCAAAAACGGCGCATTTAAGGACACAAAAGCGCTCTATTCCTGGGCATTTGCAAACCTTGAGCTCAAGACCATTGTCAAGGAGGGCGACCCGATCTCTCAGATCCCCATCAAGTATGCCTGGAATCAGGATCAGATCCTTCTGGTCGCGGCGGAAAACTTCTCCGCCATCCTGCCCAAAAGTGTCGATCCCAAGAGTATTCTCCTGATTCCCGACGTTCCCAAGGAGTTGGAGGCGCCGGTTCAGGAGGGCGATGTCATCGGGACGGCCGACATCATGTACGCAGGCAAAAAAATCGGCACGGTCAACGCCATCGCCAGCGCCTCAGCAGAGAAAAACACCATGCAGGTGATTTCGGACACCCTGGACGACATCTTCACCTCGGTCTGGCTGTACGTCGGCATCGGCGTGATCGTGCTCGGTCTGGGCATTTACGCCCTTCTTTTCCTGATTGCCAACCATAAGAATTCCCGCAAAGTCTCCCACCCGCGAAACCGGCGGCGGCCGTAAAAATATATCTAAACGGGGCTGCGATGCAGCCCCGTTTTTTTGCTATAGGTCGCTGCCGAACAGGCCGAACCCTTCTCCGGTGATGTCGCCCGCGTCCCCGACAATCAGGAACGCCGCGGGGTCAATGGAATAGACGATGTCCTTGATTTTTGTGATCTCGTGCCGCCGTACGGCGCACAGCAGCACCTCCCCCTCTGTGCCCGTGTAGCCTCCCTTGCCCACAAGCTTGGTCACCCCGCGCGACATTTCACTGAGGATGGTCTGCGCAATGCGTTCGTTGCTCTTCGACACAATGAACAGCATCTTGCCGCTGCCGCTCCCCGTGCCGTACAGCACGGTGTCCACCAGTGTGGAGGACACGTAAATGGTGATGATCGCATAGAGGGCGCTCTCAATATTCCAGTAGACAAGCGCCGCCAGGCAGACCACCACGAGGTCAATGGACAGCATCAGGCGTCCCAGCGGGATGTGCCGGAAATTCTTGCGCAGCAGCCGCGCCACGATGTCGGTTCCGCCGGTTGTGGCGCCCCGCATGAAAATAAACGCCAGCCCAAGCCCTGAAAAAACACCGCCGAAAATGGCCGACAAAATCCGGTCGCCGCTGTAGGCGGGGAGAAAAAGCCCCACGACGTCGATGGTCACCGAGGACACCACAATGCCTACGATCGTGCGCACAACGAACTTCCAGCCGCTTTTGACCACCGCCAGAATCAACAGCGGTACATTGAGCACCATGATCATCACACCGATCGGCAGCCCGAACAGGTAGTTGAGCACGGTGGAAACGCCCAGAAGCCCGCCGGGCGCGATGTGGTTGGGCGCCGTAAAAGCGTTGACCGACACCGCGAACAGAAGGCTTCCGAACAAATAGGCGAGAACATCCACGATCAGCTCTTTCGCCCTGCTCTTCTTTTTGAGTTTGCCCATACACTCACCGCCTTTCCTGTTAGTATGCGCGTCAGGAGGTGATACTATCAAAAAATTCCCGGATACGCACCATTTCCCCCGACAAATACAGATACCCGAAGAGAGCCTCCAGCGCGGTCGCCTCATGATAATCGGCGAGGTTTCCGTTTTTGGGCGTGCTTTTGGGTTTTGCGTTGCGCCCCCGGCGGTAAACCGCCGCTTCACGCTCACTGAGCAGGGGCAACAGCCGCTCGGCAGCCCTGGCCTGCGACGTGCAACACACCTGCTCCACCGATCGGCTGTGCAATTTGCCCACCGGGCAATTTCCCTCGCACACCAAGCTTTCGCGCACCAGCAGTCCAAACACCGCGTCCCCCACAAACGCGAGGGTCAGCGGGCTCAGGAGGCTGACGTCGCAGTCCCTGTCCAAAAATCGCTCCATATTTCCGGCCTTCCTATTCCACAAAATCGAATTCCAGGTCATAGATGCTGACCGTGTCGCCCTGTGAGACACCCTGAGCGCGCAGGGCATCGATCACGCCCGAGCTGATCAGCACGCGCTGGAAATACTGGAGGGACTCGTAGTCATCGAAGTTGACCGAACGCATGACCTGCAACAGCCATTCGCCCTCCACGAAGAAAACGTCGTCCTCCTTCGTAATCTGCACGTCCCGACGGCCGATCTCCTCCTCAGTTTTGAGCGGCGCAGGCTCCTCCTCATACCGCTTGACCGGCGGCAGCTTGGAGAGCTGCTCGGATATTTTCTGGAGAAGCGGATCGACATCATGCCGGATGGCGGCCATGATGGGGAAAAATTCATAGCCCTTGCCGGTTACATAAGCGCGGAAGCGCTCAATCTGCTCGTCTGTCGCCAGATCGCATTTGTTGCCCGCCACCAGCATGGGACGCTCGGTCAGCTCAGAGCTGAATTTTTGCAGCTCAGCGTTGATAGACTCGAAGTCGGCAATGGGATCGCGGTCTTCGCTGCCCGACACATCCACAACATGCACCAGCATCCGGCAGCGATCCACATGACGGAGGAACTGATGTCCCAGTCCGACGCCCTCGCCCGCGCCCTCAATGAGTCCGGGGATGTCCGCCATGACAAACGCGCCTCCGTGCGGCATGTGCACCACGCCCAGCACCGGTGTGATCGTGGTAAAATGGTAGTCGGCGATCACGGGCTTGGCCTCGCTGACCACCGAAACTAACGTGGATTTTCCCACATTGGGGTACCCCACCAGCCCCACGTCGGCCAGCAACTTGAGCTCCAGCACCACCGACAGACTCTCGCCCGGAGTGCCCGGCTTGGCAAAACGGGGGATTTGACGGGTGGGGGTGGCAAAGTGCCTGTTGCCCCAGCCGCCCCGGCCGCCCCGTGCAACCACGTGGGGCTCGTCGTCCGACAGGTCGGCGACAATGCGGCCGCTCTCCTCCTCGCGCACCAGCGTCCCGCGCGGCACCCGAATGACGAGATCCTGCCCCCCCTTGCCTGAGCTTCGCCCAGCACGCCCATTCTGGCCGTTTTCGGCGGCGTACTTGCGCTTGAAACGGAAGTCGCTCAGTGTGGAGGCGTTGTCGTCCACGAGAAAGACGACGTTGCCGCCCCGGCCGCCGTCTCCGCCGTCCGGGCCGCCGTTGGCCACGTATTTTTCACGGTGGAAGGAGACGGCGCCGTCTCCTCCGTTCCCCGCTTTGATGGTTATTTTTGCGGTATCTACAAACATAAAATTTCTGCTCCTTCTACAGGTTTACCCCTGTGAAAACAAAAAAAGCCGACTCAAGCGAGCCAGCTTTTCTTTACGGTCAATTACTGCTCCACGGAATAGACGCTGACACGCTTGCGGTCGCGGCCTACACGCTCAAAGCGGACTTTGCCGTCAACCTTCGCAAACAGCGTATCGTCCGAACCGCGTCCGACATTCTCGCCGGGATGGATGTGGGTACCGCGCTGCTTGACAAGGATGTTGCCCGCCAGCACAAACTGCCCGTCGGCACGCTTGACGCCCAGACGCTTGGACTCGGAGTCACGGCCGTTCTTGGTGGAACCCATTCCCTTTTTATGCGCAAAAAGCTGAATATTGATTGTAAGCATTCTTTACACCTCCGTACAGATCACTTGAATGTTTTGGGGATACTGCGCTTCGAGCGAGCGCATGTGAAGGAGAAACCCCTCCATCACTGCGCGGCAGGCCTCCCTTGCGTGAGGCTCAATGGTCAGGCGCAGCACAGCGTTTTCTTCGTCGACCCCGGCACACGCGTCGGCCGAAATCACCTCGGTCACCGTGTTCGCGGTCAGATAAGCGGCGGAGGAAACGGCGGCGCAGACGATATCCTCGCCCGCCTGTCCGGCCCCTGTATGCTCCCGGATCAAAAAACCGGAAAGCAGCCCGTCGCGCTTAAAAAACTCGGCTCTGGTCATCTCTTAGCCGTTGATCGACTCGATCTGAACCTTGGTATAGGGCTGTCTGTGACCCATCTTGCGTGCGCAGCCCTTTTTGCGTTTGTAGGTGAAAACGGTAATTTTCTTGCCCTTGCCGTTTTTAAGCACCTTGCCGGTGACACTCGCGCCTTTGACTGTCGGATTCCCGAGCTTCAAACCGCCCTCGCCGCCCAGCGCGATCACCTTGAACTCGACATTGGCTTCTTCGGAAGCGTCCATTTTTTCCACGTAGATCACGTCGCCGTTCTCTACCTTGTACTGCTTCCCGCCGGCTTCAATTACTGCATACATGAATATAAGGCACCTGCCTCTTTCTTTAGACTCGCTACCGTAGGCGGGGCATTCGCCCGCTTGCATGCCCACAATACGCGGCCTAACAATTTTATCATTTCTACGCGCCAAAGTCAAGGAATTTTTACTTTTTCTGGAGCTTCGCCGCCATGACAGTGTTTTTCATGAGCATGGCAATGGTCATGGGGCCTACACCGCCCGGCACGGGCGTAATCGCCGACGCCTTTGGCTCTACCTCCGCAAAGTCCACGTCACCGCACAGCTTGCCGTTCTCGTCGCGGTTCATACCCACGTCGATCACGACGGCGCCCTCTTTGACCATATCGCCCTTGATGAACTTGGCGATGCCCACCGCCGCAACCAAAATGTCCGCCCCGGCACACACCTCTGGCAGGTTTTTGGTGCGGCTGTGACAGATGGTGACCGTGCCGTTTTTGTGCAGCAGAAGCATGGACATGGGCTTGCCCACGATGTTGCTGCGGCCCACCACGACACAGTTTTTGCCCTCAATATCCACCTTCGCGTCCTTCAGCAGTTCCATGACGCCCGCCGGGGTGCAGGGCAGGAAATGGAAGTCTCCGATCATGATCTTGCCCACGTTGGAGGCGTGGAAGGCGTCGACGTCCTTGATGGGCAGGATGGTCTCGATAATCTCCTTTTCGTCGAGACCCTTGGGAAGCGGCAGCTGACAGAGGATGCCATGGATGTCGTCGCGGGCGTTGAGTGACCGGATCACTTTAAGAAGATCTTCCTGCGCGGTGTCGGCGGGCAGGGCAATTTCCTCTGAATAGATGCCCACCTCGGCGCACGCCTTCTTCTTATTGTTGACATACACGCGCGATGCGGGGTCGTCCCCGACAATCACCACCGCGAGTCCGGGCGTAACGCCCTGTGTCTTGAGCGCGGCTACCTCACCGGCGACCTCTGCGCGCACCTTGGCCGAAACGGACTTTCCGTCAATGATATATGCCATATGTTTATTCCTCCTCTTTCTCTTCGTTTTGTTCGTCAAGCTCTTCAAGATAGGCCTGCTCTTCTTCCATGATATCCTCGGCCGCCTCTTCGCGGAGCGCCTCGCTCTGCTCGCTCAAGTCGGTGCCCTCTGCATAAACCGGCGCATTCCTTTTGTTTCTCCAGAGGAACAGAATGAGCAGGCTGATCAGAATGCCGAGCAGCGCCACCAGCTGAGACACTTTAACCGCGCCGAAAATCATCAGGCTGTCGGTGCGCAGCGACTCAATCAGGATGCGCCCCGCACAGTTCCAGATGATGTACAGGAAAAAGACCTGCCCGTCGTACTGGCGTTTCTTGCTGGCGAAATGCAACACGACAAACCCAATCAGCAGCCACAGCGACTCATAGAGGAAGCAGGGGTGCACCGGCAGATTCGGATCCACCGTCACGCCCGCCGCCGCGAGGGTCGCCTGCTGTGTCTGTAAATAACTGGTGGTGGCGGGGCTGATCATGCCCCAGGGCAGCGTCGTGTTGCTGCCGAAGGCCTCCTGGTTGAAAAAATTGCCCCAGCGTCCCACCGCCTGTCCGATTAAAAAGCCCAGCCCTGCCAGGTCAAACATCGACCACAGGTTGATTTTGCGCCACTTACAGGCAAAATATCCGGCGGCCACCGCGCCGATCAACGCGCCGTAGAAGGCGAGACCGCCCTCCCATATGTACAGGGCGGAGATGGGGTTCTTTGCAAATTGCCCTGTTGTGTCAAAGAGTACAAAATACAGCCGCGCGCCGATGATAGCGGCGATCGTGCCGACCAGTACCACGTCGATCATCTTGTCAGTGTTGATGTGATAATCCTTTTTGGCGCGGCGGAAGGCGTAGACGACCGCCAGCAAAAAACCGGTGGCAATCAGCAGCCCGTACCACTGCACCGGCCAGCCGCCGGGCAGGGTAAACGCCGTGTGGTTTACATTCAGATCAATTCCAAGACCGGGAAAAGAAACCTTCATGGTTAAAGCCCCCTTATTTGTTCGATACGAATCCCATGTGGAAATATGAATAAAAAGAATGGAGGGATTTTTTCGTCCTGCAAGGCGGAAGACGTCGGCGGGCTGGCGCCCGCCTAGGACGACAACCCCGCAGGATGGGAAAAGCACCCATTCTTATTCTTTTTTCTACTTGGGGTTCGTATTAAGCGGCAGCACCACCGAAAGGGCCGCACGTACGGGATCGAGCTGCTCACGCAGCCGCGCGCACACGTCCTCATAAGTGCAGCTTGCCGCCGCTTCCATTATATCATAAATCAAATGGCCGTCAAATGTTGATTCCATGAGGCCGCTCGCGATGACCTCGACGTTGTCGAACTGGGCGGCCCGGCGGGCATATACCGCCTTTTGGGCGCGCGCAAAGGCATCCTTGTCCACGCCTTCCCGGTTCAGGCGCTCCACCTCGGCGAGAATCAGGCGATATACTTCGTCGGGATCGCGCGACTCGCCCCCGAAAATAACCGCCGCATAGCCCGGCCCGTGGAAGTATTCGCTGCCGAAGGACTCGTTGATCAGCCCGGCGTCAAGCAGGCCGCGGTAAAAGTCCGAATGGTTGCCGGCGATGCACTCAAGCAGGATGTCGGTCGCGGCCAGCTGGGCAGGCGTTTTGGGGTCACGTCCCGCCGCCTCCTTAAAGCCCATCTGGAACAGAGGCACGGCAATGGGAAACCGCTGCTCCACCCGCTGCTCACGGATGTCCGCCGGTTCCTCGGCAAACACGCTGTCCACCGTCACGTTGGACGCGGGTTTGAGCATTTTGTCGCACAGGGCGAGCACCTCATTCATGTCGCATTTTCCCGCCACGGTCAGCACCATGTTGTTGAGGTTGTAAAACGTATGGTAGCAACGATACAGCAGGTCGGCATCAATTTTTGCAATCGACTCCACCGTACCGGCAATGTCCGTCCGCACCGGGTGCTTCTGATACAGCGCGCCTAGCAGGTTGAAGAACACCCGCCACTGGGGGCTGTCGTCGTACATTTTGATCTCCTGCCCGATGATGCCCTGCTCCTTTTGCACCGTCTGTTCGGTGAAATAGGGGCTTTGTACAAAGTCAAGCAGGATCTCGAAAGCCTCTGCAAACTTTTCAGTGCAGGAAAAGAGGTAACAGGTCTGGTCGAAGGAGGTAAACGCATTGGCAGACGCGCCGGTCGCCGCATAACGGGCAAAGGCGTCGCCATCCTCACTCTCAAACAGCTTGTGTTCAAGAAAATGGGCAATGCCCTCCGGCACCTCGACGTAGGCGTCCTCGTCCGAGCGCTTAAACTTCGTGTCCACGGAGCCGTACCGCGTCCCGAACATCGCATAGGTGGACACATAGCCCTCCTTGGGGTACAGGCGGATGCGCAGGCCGGAGGGGTGTTTGCCCTCGTAATAGGCCTCCTGAAGCCGGGCATTTTCAATCTTCTTCAGTTCCATCTACGCGTCCCCTCCCTCGTCACACAGCAGATATACCGTGTCGAGCGTCAGCTTGTTTGCCGCCTCGACCACTTGCTCGCGCCTGACCGCCCGCAGCTTGTCCACCGCCTGCTCGACCGTGATCATCTCACGATCCATGCACTGCCCCATCATCCAGGCCAGCAGCCCGTGGGGCGAGTCGGTCAGCGACCAGAAGCTGTTGGACATGCTGAGCTTGGCGTTCTCCAGCTCGGCGTCGGTGACGTCGCCGTCCTGAATGGCTTTGAGCTGGCGCAGGATTTCCTCTTGCGCCGCCTGTTTATTTTGTTTTTCAATGCCGCTCTCCACGAAGAACAGCCCTTTATTCCGGTCATAGCTGACCGCGCAGTAATAGCACAGACTGAGCCGCTCGCGCACATTGAGGAAGAGCTTGGAATGGGGCGTCCCGCCCCACACCGCCGCCATCAGACGGGCGGACATCACCTCATCGTCCGGCTCAGCCGTACCCGCACGGAAGCCCATCACCAGCTTGGCCTGGGAAATCTCCATGGTCTCGCTGACCTCGGTCACGTCCTCGGCACTGTCCACGACCAGCGTTTCGCACGGCTCAATCTCCCCGCGGCGCAGGCAGGCAAACCGTCTTGTGAAAATGGCACGGCACGCCTCCACATCCCCACCGGTCAGCACGAACACCTCCACGCGCGCGTGCGCAAGCAGATGCTCCCACGCTTCCTTGACCTGCGCCGGCGTCAACGCCTCCACCTGCTCGGGTGTACCCAGACGGCTGACGCCGAAGTCCTCGTCGGCGCACATGACCTCCTCACAGCGCTTCCGGGCATAGACGCGCTTGTTGGCCTTTTCTGCCTCCTGTTTTTCCAGCAACTGACGGCGTTCCTGCTCAAAGTCCTCGTCACGGAACAGCCCGTCGTCGCCAAAGGAGGGGCTGAGCGTCATGTCGCACAGCAGCTCGCACAGCTCCCCCGCGATTTGGTCGCCCGCCAGGGTGTACCGGTCGTCGAGCGAAGACACCCACAGCGAAAGCGTCTGCACCTCGCCAATCTTACCCACGTCCGCATGGAGGCGGGCGCCGTACAGCTCGGAGAGCCGACGGTTGAGGGCGGTGAAGTCCGGGTAGGCGGCGCAGGCACGGCGAAGCAAATAGGGAACCAGCGCATACCGGGCCGCGGTCTCACGCTCCAGCGGCACGAGAAAACTGACGGTCATCTGGCCGGTTTTGAAGCGTTCATCCTGCGTTGCCGTGAAAAACGCGCCGGGGCACAAAGGGGTGCGCGTCACGGCGCTTTTTTTGTCGGACAAATTGATCATCTCCTTATATATATAGGATGCACTTGCAAGTGCTTAAAATCGCAGCGCGGCATATATTTTCCCACGCCTCAGGGTTTTTCATATTATAGCACAGACACGGTATGATGAAAAGAAATCTTTTCCATTTAATTCTTTTATTTTTTTAACAGAAGCAATTCTAAATTGTGAAAAAATACAAAAACAATACTCATTTAATGCTTTTTTTCAATTGACATAACAAAAAATATTTGTTATACTACTGTCATAATTGTTACAAAATTGACACTTTTTAATGAAAGGCGACGGTGGCATGTCCCCCCTTGAACCGAAAAATTCCGTCCGGAAAGGGTTTCTGCCCCTCAACCGGCACAGTTCCATTCAAAAAGTAGTGGGGATCGCCAGCGGCAAGGGCGGCGTCGGGAAGTCCTTCGTCACCTCCTGTATGGCCATCATGGCTCGTCGCCGCGGGTATCGCGTGGGCATTCTGGACGCCGACATCTCCGGCCCCACAATTCCCTATTCCTTTGGCGTAAAACGGAAGGCCCGCGTAGATCAGCGGGGCGTTTACCCTGAGCTGACCTACAGCGGCATCCGCATCATGTCAGTCAACCTCCTGCTTGACAACACCGAATCCCCGGTGATGTGGGGCGGCGAGGTGGTGTCCAACATGGTAGGGCAGTTCTGGTCGGATGTCTACTGGGGGCAGCTGGATGTGCTGTTCATCGACATGCCGCCCGGCACCGGCGACATCCCCCAGGCGATCTACCAGTCCCTCCCCCTCAACGGGGTGATCTTTGTATCCACGCCCCAGGAGATGATCCAGAAAATCGTGATGAAAGCGGTCAACATGGCGCTTCTCTCTCACGTGCCGGTGCTCGGCATGGTGGAAAACATGGCCTATACCGTCTGTCCCGACTGCGGGCACAGGCATTCGGTGTTTGGTAAACGGGGGCTGGATGAGCTGTGCGCGGAGCTTGACATTCCGCTTCTGGCTCAGATTCCCTTTGACAACAACAGCTCGCGCTACTGTGACAGCGGCGTCATTGAACGCATCAACAACGCCGCACTGTTTGGCGCGGCGGGGGAAGTGCTTGAGGCGATCGGGCTGAGCGGACGATAAATATGTGAAGAAAAGAGGACCGGCTGTGCGCCGGTCCTCTTTTGTATGGGAGGCTTAGCCCTGCGACTGCCCGCCGCTCTGGAGCTGCTGCTGCATGCTCTCAAATTTTTGCTTGGTGGTGGAAACCTGACTCTGGTCGGCCGGCTGAACCTTGTACCAGCCGCGCTTGTTCATCTCGGTGAATACGTCGGCCTGGATCTGGTGCTCCTCGCGCAGGATGCTCAGAAACGAGTTTTTAAGTTCGGGAGATGCGCATTCGTTGGCATAGTTGTTGTAATGTTCGGTCATGGTTTTCTGCGAGGTGAGCACATCGGTCATGATTTCCATGTCCTTCATCGGAATGCAGTTGATATCCATATTATACGTCCTCCTTATTTTAGATGCTGTAAAAGGGTGTTGTAGTGCATTTGGTGCTTGGCCGCAATCTGCTCACACTTGGTTTTGATCTGGGGGTCGCTGGACAGCTCGGCATAAGTCTGATTTTTCTTAATCAGGATGCTTTCTGCATTGAGCTGTTCCTCAATGCCGGTGAGTTCTTTTGACGACAGGTTCATGTTTTCATCTCCTAGTTTTTTTATGTCCTGTTTCGTACAGTCCATAGGAATATTTTGTCTGTTATTTTCAGAATTATTCCTATGTAGCCGTGCGAATTTCATTTTCCTCCTGTGGCAGACCAAAACTGACCGACAACGCTTGGTTGACCCGGTACATGGAGTCATCGTCCAGCTTGCCCATTCTCTCCTTGAGCCTGCGTTTGTCCAGCGTCCGCACCTGCTCCAGAAGCACCACCGAATCCCTTGAAAGGCCGCTTCCCTCCGAGTGCAGCTGGATATGTGTGGGCAGCCGCGCTTTGTCGGTCTGGCTTGTGATAGCGGCCGCGATCACAGTCGGGCTGTAGCGGTTCCCGATGTCGTTTTGTACAATCAGCACCGGCCGGACGCCTCCCTGTTCAGAGCCCACCACAGGGCTTAGATCCGCGTAATAAATGTCTCCTCTTTTGATACTCATTGT
Organism: Oscillospiraceae bacterium; assembly: GCA_031551875.1. GTDB lineage: Bacteria > Bacillota > Clostridia > Oscillospirales > Acutalibacteraceae > JAVBNA01. The sequence continues at coordinate 15,760 of JAVBNA010000005.1, forward strand.
ATTCACGCTCCGAAATCGTTTTTTGTCTTGGGCGTGTTGAAAACGCAAATTCACTTCTTCAATGCGCCCTTGTTTGTTTCCAATCATATTTTTGCCCGAATCTCACTAAATAAACACATGAGCCGGGTTCTTTTTCCACTTCATATTATTAATTAGAAGGACACAATGGCACCAAGAAAGCCGCCCGCTTCTAAAGCGGACGGCTCCTGTATTTTTTATGGTTTCATTTCTTCTTTCATTTGCACGGTTATCCCCTTATCGGGGAAGGTAATCGAAAGAATTGCCCCATTTTGCGGATTTGCCTCAATTGTAAACTCTTTGTGAACAAATCGAAGTTTCCCCTCTCCCCTTTCCATGGACAGGCACTCCTGCTCGGGGCGGTAATAAACTTCACACGCCTCTATGAGCAGCGGGAACAGACTGTCAGACACAACACCTGTCACCTCACCGGCGTCGTGCAGCCCGCAGCTGATCTCCCCCGCGATCCAGGAATAGGAGAGCCCCTGTATGGTCTCAGGGCTCAAATAGCGCAGGGCATACTCCCCGCGCACGGTTCGCTCCAGCACCGCCTGTGCCGTAAAATCGCGGCAGGTGATTGACACCTCACAGGCAAATTCCTGCGGCGCTTCCTCCCTTGCGTTTTCCCCGGAGGGCGCACAGGAGGTCAGAAAAAGCATCAGGACGGCCGAGAGCGCGCAGCAGATCGCCAAACGCATCTTGGTATGATCAGCCCCCTAACTTTCAGAACCTGTATTGATTGATCCTATGAATACACGTTCTCAATTTCTAAGAACACGTCCGAAAGCTCCTCCACAAGATCTGTGGGCAGCATGGCATGCTGGGACAGACGCTGCGTCGCGCGATCCCCCGCTTTGCCGTGCAGGTATACGCCGCACACCGCCGCCATTTCGGGCGGCAAACCCTGCCCAATCAGCGACACGATCATACCGCTCAGCACATCCCCGCTTCCGCCGGTGGCCATACCAGGGTTGCCTGTGGTATTGAGATAGGCCATGCCGTCCGGCTGTGCTACGACTGTCCCCTCACCCTTGAGCACCACAATCACGTCCGCTTTTTTCGCAAGCGTCCGTGCAGCGCCGATGCGGTCGCCCTGAACCTCGGCAACCATCTGCCCGGTCAGGCGAGCCATTTCGCCTGGATGGGGGGTCAGGATCATGGGAGCTTTCCCGGTCCTCTCTTTATATATACTGTCACGCAGGCAATTTATACCATCCGCGTCAACCACAAGCGGAATTTTTGCTTTGTCCGCAAGTCCCTTCACCAGCACCTCCGTATCCTCGCTTCGCCCCATACCGGGTCCGATCAGGCAGGCTGTCGAGCGTTCGGTCAGCGCAAGCAGCGGCTCAAGCGCACTGCGGGCAATGCCGCCCCCTTCATGACAGGGCAGCGGAGCAAACACCGGCTCGGTCAGCGAGGCCGCCAGCGCTCCGAGGTAAATGCAGTCGGGCACCGCCATCTGCACAACGCCCGCGCCGCTGCGCAGTGCGCCCAGTGCCGCGAGCTTCGCCGCGCCCGCCATGCCGGTGCTGCCGCACACGAGCAGGGGACGTCCGAAAGTGCCCTTGTTGGCTTCCCATGCACGGGGCGAGAACTGCTCCTGCACAAAGCCGGGATCAACCTCATAGAGTCTGGCCTGCTCCGCGTCCAGCACCTTTTTGGGAATTCCGATCGAAAGGTTTTCCACCACGCCGCATTTTTCTTTGGAGGGGCGTAGTACGTGGGCGGGCTTGAGCGCAATAAAGCTCAGGGTATAATCTGCCGTGAAGCAGCCCCCAGCCACCGCACCGCTGTCACATTCCACCCCGCTGGGCAAATCAATGGCAATGCGCACCGCACGGCTTTTGTTGACCACCTCAAACAGTTCGATCAACTCCCTGGACAGCTCGCCGCGGAAGCCGATACCGTGCACCGCATCCACCACCACTTCAGCGGCAATGATGGCATTCTCCCATTGGCTCTGCTTGTCAGAGGTGTTTAAAAAGGATGTCATTTTGTTGCGGGCGCGGGTATACATCTGTTTCGCGTTTTCGGCCTGCGGGTCGCCCTCGGCCAGAATAACGGTGACCTCGGCGCCCGCATCGTGCAGCTTGCGCGCGACCACAAGGCCGTCGCCGCCGTTGTTGCCCTTGCCGCACAGTACCACAATCCGGGCGTCGGGCACGGGGTAGCTGTCCACAAGGCGTTTGGCGGCCGCCGCCCCAGCGTTCTCCATCATGCGCAGGTATTCGAGGCCCTTAGCCGCCGCGTTTTTCTCAATGGAGCGGATCTGCTCACAGGTCAACACTCTCATGGCACTCTTCCTTTTTATTCATTTCTCCGACTACGACCGCCGACGCATATTCGCGCGTGTGGGTCACGCTGACCGCGAACCGTGCGCCGGCGCGCTGTACAAGACGCGCCGCCCCTCCGGTAAAATGCAGGTAGGGCGCGCCGTTCTCCCGACGCAGCAGCTCTACCTCATGTATCGCAAAACCGCGTATCCCTGTGCCAATCGCCTTGGAAAACGCCTCTTTGGCGCAGAAGCTTGCCGCCACGCTCTGTGGCGGGAATTCCCTCTTCTCAAGCTGTGCATATTCGGTCTCCCCAAGGATCCGCCGCAAAAAGCGGGGGCTTTTGCGCATCGCCCGCTCGATCCGGCGGATCTCAACGAGATCATTTCCCACCAAAAGCATCGCTTTCCACCTGTCTTTTTAGATAAGGCCGGATGGCATTGAGTACATGCTCGTCCGGCGAAAAAACCAAAAGGGTCTGGCCGGCTTCCTCCGGGAACAGCGCATACCAGGCGTCCCCGTTGATTTCGGGGGCGGCGCACATCAGCGTTCTGACTTTGGTGCGATCCTTAAAAGCGGCAGGGTCATAGACGCCCATTTCCTCAAAGGTGCGGGTGTCCACCTCCGCCAACCGCTTGCGGCTGCGCGGCGATGCAAAAATATCAATCGTGATCACACCGTTGACCACGCTGTATTCCAGCGTGCGGCCAAGGCTTTTGAACAGGTAGATCGCACCGGTTGCGCAGGTAATGATGATAACCGTGGAATAGAGGTTTGCCAGGTCTCCCAGGCCGAGCTGTTCCATCGCGATCATCACCGCCAGAGGCACCAGAAGCGCCGCCGCGATGATCAAAACTACCTTAATGTAGTCAAAATTGTCCATTCTTTTTTTGACGGTTTGTTCCACAAAAACATCCATGCTGTATCTGTCGTCCTTTCACGGTTTGCTGTGCTCATTGTACCATACTTGCCTCTTCATTACAATTAAAAAATCGGTTAACAATATATAGAGAAACGCCCCGGAACTAAAAGTTCCGGGGCGCCGAAGCACATATGGATCTGCCGATCTATATTTCTTCCTTCTGCTTTGCGAAACACTCGCTGCAATACACCGGGCGATCCTCACGGGGTTTGAAGGGGACCTTGGCTTCCTGGCCGCAATCGGCACAGATCGCCACGAACATCTCACGGTCCGGCTTCGCCGCGTTCTTTCTCGCATCACGGCAGATTTTGCAGCGCTGCGGCTCGTTTACGAAACCTTTGGCATCGTAAAACTCTTGTTCTCCGGCAGTAAAAACAAATTCGCCGCCACATTCCTTGCAGATGAGAGTCTTGTCTTCGAACATACTGTTTACCTCGCTTTGCTTAGCTAAAAATTTTTTTGCCCTTGGACGGGTTCGCACCGTCTCCTTTGATCATCACAACGCTCTACTTTAAGCTACCTGGGCATATCATTACGGCAAAAGCCGTACTGTCCGTTTGTTGATTCCCATGACGCGCCTGCCCTTCACAGCTTGCGACGAATGCGCTGAAACGCATTGTCCACCGATTTTACGGATTTTTCAAGCGCTGCGGCAATTTCCGAATAGGTCATCCCGCGCAAATAAAGGGTAAACACATTGTACTCCATGTCCGAAAGCGATCCACGAATGCCTGCCATAAGGGTTTCGATTCGTTCGCGCTCAATGAGCGCCGCTTCAGGATCAATGATGGTATGTTGGGGGACGTCCTTCATGAGGATGTCCAAATCGTCATCCCCGCTCAGGGAGATGAAGCTGTTTAAAGGGATATGCTTCTGTCCGGCCGACCTCTTGTACAGGGACAGCATCCTGTTTTCCATGCACCTCGACGCATAGTATGCGAAGGAAGCGCCTCCGTCCACCCGGTAGGTATGCACGGCGCTCAAAAAACCTATGGTGCCTTCCTGCATGAAATCCCGCTGATCCTGCCCAAGCCCGACATGGCGGAATCTGGCGGCCTTCAGCTCAATGACCTTCTCATAACGTAGAAACAACGCCGCGAACGCGTGCTCATCCCCTTCAGCTGCTTCAAGCACAAGCTGCTCGTCGCTTACCTCAGGTACGATTTCGGGTTGCCTCTTGTCCATTGGTGTACCGCCTTGTAGTGCACTTTACGCATATCGATAATATTGTAAATGATTTTATGTGTTTTGTCAATGTTTTTTTATTTTAAAATAGCACACTACTGATTTTTTGTAAAATCCTCCATGAATTTCCTGATTTTTTCAGGGAATTTCCGGTTTTTTCCTAAGAAATATACGAAAACGCCCGTATACCGATTGCGGCACACGGGCGTCGTGCTTTCAAATGAGACTTATTTGAGCATGGACCGGTACAGCTTAATGTATTCATTGGCCGATTTGCCCCAGCTGTTGTCACAGGTCATCGCACGGTGCATGAGCACATGCCAGCCGTCCTTCTGCCAGTATCCGGCAATTGCGCGGCGCACCGCGCCCAGCATATCGTCCGCGTCGTAATTTTTAAAGGTAAACCCGTTTCCGTTTCCGTCGCCGCTGTCCTGAATGGAGTCCTTGAGGCCGCCGGTCTCGCGCACGATCGGAATCGTACCGTAGCGCAGGGCGATCATCTGTGACAGGCCGCAGGGCTCACTCTTGCTTGGCATCAGGAAGAGGTCTGCGCCGGCGTAAATCTTCCGGGAGAGCTCGTGCACAAAACCATGGCAGAACACGAGCCGTCCGGGATAGCGTTTTTGCATCTCACTGAAGAAGGTTTCGTACTCCCAGTCGCCCGAGCCGAGAATGACAAACTGTACGCGCTCCTCGTTCATGATGCGTTCGATCGCGCTGCGCACGATGTCCAGCCCCTTGTGCGCCACTAAGCGGGTCACCATGCCCAGTACGGGCGTTTCGGCGTCCAGTTCAAGCCCCAGACGCTCCTGAAGCGCCTTTTTGTTGGCCGCCTTGCCCCCCATGTCGTCGGGATTGTAGTTAAAGTAAATCTGCTGGTCGGTCGCGGGGTTGTACCCGTCGGCGTCAATGCCGTTGAGGATGCCCGACAGCTTCCAGCGCCGCTCGGCCAGAATAGGGTCAAGGCCGTGGGAGAACCACGGATCCAGGATCTCCTGCGCGTAGGTCGGGCTGACCGTGGTCACGCGGTTGGCGGTCTCAATCGCACCCTTCATCAGATTGACGCACCCGTCAAACTCCACCAGCCTGCTTTGCGCCTCGGGGACGCCGAACACGTCCTCCATGATCTCCAACCCATACTTGCCCTGGTACTGGATGTTATGGATGGTGAATACGGTTTTTATGTCACTGTACCATTCGTTCTGGCTGTAATACAGGCTGTAGAAGATGGGGACAAGCGCCGCCTGCCAGTCGTTGGCGTGGATGATGTCCGGTTTAAAATCTACGTGGGGCAGCATCTCCAGCGCCGCGCGGGAGAAGAAGGCGAAGCGCTCGGCGTCGTCATAGTGCCCGTACAGATCCTTGCGCTTAAAGTAATACTGATTGTCGAGCAGATAATAGATCACACCGTTGTGGCGCGCCTCGAAGATCCCGCAATACTGCCGCCGCCACGAAACCGGCACTGAAAGGCTCGTGACAAAGCGCATATTCTCGCGCAGGTGCGCGGGACAGTCGTCATACAGGGGCATCACAATGCGGCAGCCGATCAGCCGCTGCCGGAGCGCCTGGGGCAGCGAACCCGCCACCTCAGCAAGCCCACCCGACGCGGCAAAGGGAAGCGCCTCACTGGCTACATACAAAACTCTCATTGAAAAACCTCCTATACAATGCTTCTTTTGCTGATAAAGACCGGGTAGGAGGAATAGCCTGACACACTGCGGTCATGTTTGATCACCACGTTTTTGTCCGTGATGACATAGGACAGCGCGGCGTTGTCCCCCACCTGCGTATCCTGCATCAGGATACAGTTTGAGACCTTGACATTTTTGCCGATGTGCACGCCGCGGAAGAGAACGCTGTTTTCCACCTCGCCCTCAATCACACAGCCGTCGGCGATGAGCGTGTTGCTGACATGGGAACCAAGCCCATAGCGGGCGGGCATGTCGTCGCGCACCTTGGTATAGATGGGCTTGGCGTCGCGGAAAAGCTCCCTGCGCACGCCGCTCTGAAGCAGGCTCATATTAGCCGCAAAGTAGTCGTTCACGGTGCTGATCACGCCCGTAAAGGTTTTGATCTCGTGTCCCACGAGCGAAAAGCGTCCGATGTTCTGCTGGAGGATATCGCGCTCAAAGCTCAGCTGGTTGCGGCTGTAAGCGTCGGAGACGATCTTCATCAGAAACTCCCGCTTCATCATCCACATCCGTAGGCCGTAGGCGCACTCGCCCTCCTGCACCGGGTTGAAAAGAATCTCATGGATGTTCTCCTGTTCATCCATTTTGAACACAAGCGAATCGTCCATTTTCTCGGGCAGCACGCCCCGCTTATAGGGCATGGATACGTCGGCACCCGACGAAATATGTTTGGCAAACCAGGCCTGGATGTCGATGTTGCACACGACGTCACAGTCGGTCAGAAGCACATATTCCTCCTTACAGTGCTTGAGAAAGCCGCTGATGCCCGAAAGCGCCTCGACGCGGCTTTTGTACAGGGCGTTGCCCCGGCCGAAGGGCGGCAGGATGAAAAGCCCCTGCCGTTTGCGGGACAGATCCCACGCCTTGCCCGAGCCCAGGTGATCCATCAGCGACTGGTAATTGCTCTTCGTGATGACGCCCACCTTGGTGATGCCCGAATTGACCATATTGGAAAGCTGAAAGTCGATCAGGCGGTAGCGTGCGCCGAAGGGAACTGAGCCCATCGTGCGCGTATCTGTCAGCTCCCGTACCATTTCATCGTGCATATTGGAAAATATAATCCCCACAATGTTATTGCCGCGCATTACACCTTCACCTCCGCGATATCCTCATAAATCATGGCCTTGGGCGCAACCTTGACGCCCGGCCCAATGGTCAGCTTGTCGCCCACCACCGCGACGCCCCACTGGTCGCGTTCGGTCATATGTTCCGGGCGCTCGCCGACACTGGCGCCCTCTCCGATCACGGCATTTTCCGAAACAATGGCATACTGCACCGTCGCGCCGCGCTTGATCACCGTGCCGGGCATGATGATCGAGTCGCGCACGGTGGCTCCCTCCTCCACCGTCACACCGGGGAAGAGCACCGAGAAATCCACGTCGCCGTAAACCTCACACCCCTCCGAGATCAGGGAGTTCTGGACGACGGCGCCCCCAGAGATATAGTGCGGGGGCTTGATCGGATTTTTGGAATAGATGCGCCAGGCCGGATCGCTGAGATCCAACTCCACCTTGGGGTTGAGCAGATCCATGTTGGCTTCCCACAGGCTGTCGATCGTGCCGACGTCCTTCCAGTAGCCTTCGAACTGGTAAGCAAACATGCGGTTGCCCTCTTCGAGCATTTTGGGCAGGATGTCCTTACCGAAGTCATTTGAAGAATCGGTGTTGGCCTCATCCTCAACCAGATATTTCCTCAGCACCGGCCAGCTGAAGATATAGATTCCCATAGAGGCCTGGTTTGATTTGGGTTGTTCCGGTTTCTCGTCAAATTCATAGATCGAGCTGTCAGGGTTTGTGTTGAGGATGCCGAAGCGCGACGCCTCCTCCATGGGCACCTCAATCACCGCGATCGTGCAGTCGGCGTTCTTTTCCTTGTGCGCCGCGAGCATGCTTGAGTAATCCATCTTGTAGATGTGGTCGCCCGAAAGGATGATGACGTAATCGGGGTCATAGCGCTCCATAAAATGGATGTTCTGATAGATGGCGTTGGCCGTGCCCTTGTACCAGTTGCCGCCCTGACTGCCCTGATAGGGCGGCAGCACGTGAACGCCCTCGTTCATGCTGTCCAGATCCCAGGGCTGCCCGTTTCCGATGTAGTCGTTGAGCACGAGCGGCTGGTACTGGGTGAGCACACCCACCGTCTCGATGCCCGAATTGACACAGTTGGAAAGCGGGAAGTCGATGATGCGGTATTTTCCGCCGTAGGGCACCGCCGGCTTGGCCAGATATTTGGTCAGGACGCCCAGGCGGCTTCCCTGCCCACCGGCCAAAAGCATCGCAATACATTCCTGTTTTGGATTCATATGAATCCCTCCCTTTGCTAGTTGTTGATCAGAAGCTTCTTTGTCTTTTTCACCGTTGCCTTCGCTTTTTTGACTTTATCCGCGGACTTATCCTTCACACACTGCAAATACAGCACACTGAGCGGCGGCAGAGTCAGAGACACCGACTGGGACAGTCCGTGCATCGGTTCCGCCTCTGCGGGAATGTTGAGCCCGTTGGTCACACCCTTGCCACCGAATTGCTTTGCGTCGGTGTTGAACACCTCCGTGTAAATGCCTTCCTGCGGCACGCCGATGCGGTAGTTCTCACGAAGTACGGGCAGGAAGTTGCACACGCAGAGGAGTTCCTTCCCGTCCTTGTCCTTTCGGCGGAAGCTGATGACGCTCTGTGTGTAGTCGTCGTTGGCAATCCATTCAAAGCCCTCCCAGGAAAAGTCAATCTCCCACAGAGCTGGGTTTTGCAGATAGAAATGGTTGAGCGTTTTGAAGTAGTCGTGGATCTGCTTGTGCTCCTCCAGCCTGAGCAGCTTCCAGTCCAGGCCGGCTTTGAAATCCCATTCCTTAAACTGGCCGAACTCGCTGCCCATAAACATGAGCTTTTTGCCGGGATGGGCCATCATATAGGCCATGAAGGCGCGCAGGTTCTGGAACTTCTCCTCATAAGTGCCGGGCATTTTATTGATCAGGGAACCCTTTCCATGCACGACCTCATCATGCGAGACCGGCAGGATATAATTCTCCGAAAACGCGTAGAAGAAGGAAAATGTCAGGCTGTCATGGTTGTGAGGGCGGAAATAGGGATCGAGTGAAACATAATGGAACATGTCGTTCATCCAGCCCATATTCCACTTGTAGTTGAAGCCCAAGCCGCCTGAATAGGTGGGCCGGGACACCATGGGCCAGGAGGTGGACTCCTCGGCGATCATCATAACCTCTGGATAGAGGCTAAACACGACCTCGTTGAGCTTGCGCAGGAAGTCGACCGCCTCCAGGTTTTCCTTGCCGCCGTACCGGTTGGGCGTCCATTCACCGTCATTGCGGCTGTAATCCAGGTAAAGCATCGAGGCCACCGCGTCCACACGCAGGCCGTCAATGTGGTACTTTTCCATCCAGTATACGGCATTGGAAATCAGGAAGCTGCGCACCTCATTGCGGGCGTAGTCAAACACCAGCGTGCCCCAGTCCTTGTGCTCGCCCTTTTTCGGGTCGGCATATTCAAAGCAGGGCGTCCCGTCAAAAAGCGCCAGCCCGTGCGCGTCACGCGGAAAATGCGCCGCCACCCAGTCGAGGATGACGCCGATGCCCGCCTGGTGACACCGGTCAATGAAATGCATGAAGTCCTTGGGCGTGCCATAACGCGAGGTGGGCGCGAAGTAGCCTGTCACCTGATAGCCCCACGACGCGTCAAAGGGATACTCGGACATGGGCATCAGCTCGATGTGGGTGTACCCCAACTCCTTGACGTAGGGAATCAGCTCGTCGGCCAGCTTGTCATAGGAAAAGACATTCTGGTCGGGGTACAGCTTCCAGGAGCCCAGGTGCACCTCATAGATGTTGACCGGGTTTTCATAGTGCGGCTTGCGGATCTTGTGGTCAAACCACGCTTTGTCTCCCCATTCATAGCCCTCAATCGGGTAATACTTCGAGGCGTTGGACGGCCGGGTTTCACAGTGAAAGGCAAAGGGGTCACTTTTGAGCACAATTTTCCCGTTTACACCCTCCACGCTGTATTTATAAATCGTATATTCTTCCACATCGGGAACAAACGCTTCCCAGACCGTGTCGGAAACGCGCGCCATCGGGCACTCCTTATGCGCCCAGTCACAGAAATCGCCCACCACGGAAACCGAACGCGCGTGAGGCGCCCACACACGGAACACCACACCCGCGGCATCGCCGCGCGTTTCGGGATGAGCCCCCATATATTCATAGGCGAGATAATTGCTTCCCTGTTCAAAGAGAACCGCTGATTTTCGCGCCTCCAGTACACTCGTTGATTCCTGCATTATAATATTTGCCTCCTTATTTGTGAAAAGCAATTCACTTCCCACTTATCATACCAATTTTCTGGAAAAAATTCAAGCGTTTTTGGTTGTTTACTTAAAAGACCATCTGACAAAACCCTGTCAATTTATGCAGACCAAACAAAAAATGTAGGGTTCATCCTTTAGTATGCCCTTTCGACATTGGATTAATATACAAAAAACATCTCAAAATCTGGTTTTTTTCACTCAGATTTGAAAAAACACCTTAATTGCGCTTAATTTTTTCGATTTTTTGCACAAAATATGTTTTCGACATTTTTTACACTTATGCAATTCGACATGTTTAGTCTACCGACTTAAAAGCGAAAGAAGCCCCCTTCAAATATGCGATATACTTGAAGAGGGCGTCAGGAGTCAAAATCTTATTCAAGGCGGACCGTGTGAAATCATCTGTCCTCCACGGGCTTCGGAGTTTTCTTGAAAAGAATCATTCTGACCCATTCCAGCACTTTTTCAAAGCCCAGATTGACATAACGGTTGCCGCAAATCAGGCAAATCAGGGCGGCAAACACCATGCAGCACAGCATCATCACATAGGCGTTCAGCTGCTCGGTCATGCTCTTAAACAACGAGGAATTCCACAGCAGACGCACCAGATAGTAGTGAAGCACCAGCACAGGAAATGTCCTCTGCCCCAATCCGGACAGCACAAAGTTCTTTTTCCGCGGCACAATGCGCATAAAGCACAGGGAAATGAGCGGAGCAAGAACGTATGCGACCGAGCGCATGAGCACGCCCGTCCAATTAGAGCCCAACTTCATTTTGTCACTCAAATAATAGTAGGAATAATAGAAAATCCGGAAGGAGAAGCCCCATTCCTGAATCATGTATACCACCAGGGCGGCCAGGCCTAAAAAGCCCAGCAACGCAGCAATGTATGGAATTTTAAACAGTTTCTTATACATGTCGCCGGTGCAGAAATATCCCAGCAAGAAGTAGGGGAAAAACGCGATGATGCGGGAAAGCGCCATAATATGGTTGATCTGAGGAATAAACCCGATATACAGGGACACAAGCAATGTCAAAATGAGCAGAAACCGTATGCGCAGCACACTTTTCAGAACCAGTCTCCATGCAAACAGCGCCAGCAGATACCACAGCGCAAAGGCCGGCTGGAACGGATTGATTAAAACCTTCCCGTCCAGGATGATTCCGTTGAGCATGGTAAAAAGCAGGTAGGGAACAAACAGCGACGAAAAAGCATTTTCCCTGACTTTGTCGACATTTTTTGAAAAATACCCCGAGATAAAAACGAACAGAGGCATGTGAAACGAGTATATGATTACGTAAGCCTCAAAATTACCCGGACGCGTATGGGCAAACTCCAGTATATGTCCAAAAACCATAAGGAATATCAGAATCCCCTTTACATTATCGAAATGATAGTCCCGTGTCTTTTCCGTCGTCAATTTCTTTGCCGCCATTTCCGTTTGCAGAATCTGGATATTTTCTGCCGTCAAAATAAACGCCCCCTTTATTTGTCAATACCAATATTGTAATGGAACTCCCGATGATTTGTCAACAACAACAAACGGGCGCACAAAGTGCGCCCGTCAGCTTGTATTCTGTCCTCTGTAATCTAAAACTTAGTACATTCCGCCCATGCCGGGATCCATCGGAGGCATGGCCGGAGCGGCAGGCTCCTTCTTGTCGGAAACCAGCGACTCGGTGGTCAGTACCATCGCAGCGACCGACGCGGCGTTCTCCAGCGCCGACCGGGTGACCTTGGTCGGATCTAGGATTCCGGCGGAAATCATGTCAACATACTCTTCCTTGTAGGCGTCGTAGCCGTAGCCGACCTTACCCGCCTTCTTGACCGTCTCCACAATGACTGAACCCTCGGCGCCGGCGTTGGAGGCGATCTGACGAACCGGCTCCTCAAGCGCCTTGAGCACGATTGCAACGCCGGTTTTGACGTCGCCGCGCACACCGCTCATGAGCTGCTCCACCGCGGGCATCGCATTGATGAGCGCCGTGCCGCCGCCTGCGACAAAGCCCTCTTCCACGGCGGCCTTTGTCGCTGCCAGCGCGTCCTCGATGCGCAGCTTCTTTTCCTTCATTTCGATCTCGGTCGCCGCGCCCACTTTAATGACCGCAACGCCGCCCGCCAGCTTGGCGAGGCGCTCCTGGAGCTTCTCACGGTCAAAATCGGAGGTGGTGGTTTCGATCTGCGCGCGGATCTGGCCGACACGGTTTTTGATTTCCTCGTGGTCGCCCGCGCCGTCAACAATCGTGGTGTTCTCTTTGTCCACCTTGACCTGACGCGCACGGCCGAGCTGCTCGATTGTGGTCTCCTTGAGCTCAAATCCGAGCTCCTCAGAGATGACCTGGCCGCCGGTCAGTATGGCGATGTCACGCAGCATATCCTTGCGGCGGTCGCCGAAGCCGGGAGCCTTGACACAAACACAGGTAAAGGTGCCGCGCAGACGGTTGAGCAGGATGGTGGTCAGCGCCTCGCCCTCGACATCCTCGGCAATGATGACCAGCTTTTTGCCCGACTGGACGATCTGCTCGAGAATGGGCAGTATCTCCTGAATGTTGGAAATTTTCTTATCCGTAATCAGAAGATAGGCGTCGTCGATGACCGCTTCCATTTTATCGGTGTCGGTCACCATATAGGGGGAGATATAGCCGCGGTCAAACTGCATGCCCTCAACCACTTCGGAATAGGTTTCGGCGGTTTTGGACTCCTCGACTGTAATTACGCCGTCGGCCGACACTTTTTCCATCGCCTCGGCGATCAGCTTGCCGATCAGCTCGTCGGACGACGAAACCGTCGCGACGCGCTCGACGTCCTCGCTGGAGGAAACTTTATGGGAATTCGACACCACGGTGGCAACCGCGGCGTTGACTGCCTTCTTGATGCCCTTCTGGATGTCCATCGGGTTTGCGCCCGCCGTGACATTCTTCATGCCCTCGCGGATGAGCGCCTGAGCCAGCAGGGTCGCGGTGGTGGTGCCGTCGCCGGCCACGTCGTTGGTCTTTGTGGCAACCTCTTTGACGAGCTGTGCGCCCATGTTCTCAAACGGGTCGTCCAGCTCAATTTCCTTGGCGATGGTCACGCCGTCATTGGTGATCAGCGGCGCGCCGAATTTCTTGTCAAGCACAACGTTTCTGCCCTTGGGGCCGAGGGTGATTTTGACGGTATCCGAAAGCTGGTCAATACCCTTTTGCAGCGCCTTGCGCGCCTCTTCACCGTATATAACAATCTTAGACATAGCTTCGCATCCTCTCTACTGATTCTATCATTATTCCACGATCGCGAGAATATCTCCCTGACGGACAATGGTGTACTCCTCGTCGTCCACCTTCACTTCGGTGCCGGAATACTTGCTGATGATGACTTTGTCGCCCGCCTTGACATACATGGTGACTTCCTTGCCCTCAACGACGCCGCCCGGTCCAACCGCGATGATTTCCGCGATTTGGGGCTTTTCCTTGGCGGAGCCGGCAAGCAGAATGCCGCTTTTCGTGGTCTCTTCCGCTTCCACCGTCTTGATGACTACCCGATCGGCCAATGGTTTGATGGTCATGTCAATTCCTCCTAACATCTTTGTGCACTACATGGCAGCAGTAAGGTATTTTTAGCACTCTTCTCTATCGAGTGCTAAAACATATTTTAATCACTTGTTCTTGAAAAATCAAGACATTTTTTCTCAATTTCCCGAATTTAACATATTATTTACAATTTGACAGAGAAATAACCGTCAGTATACACTATTGGTTTATCTCAACGCCCCTCGGAAGCAGAAGCCTGAGCGCCCCTGGCACAACCTCAAAGGTGACCTCGCCCTGCCGGAAGGTTTCCCCGTCGATGTTGACGACCGCCGGAGCAGGGCTCAGCGACTGAATCCGTATCTTTTTGCCCCGGTGCTTGAACACAAGCCCGCCGAAGTCGTCGGTCTTATGATCGCCCCGCTTGTATTTGGGCAGCAGCCCCGGCAGATTGAGCTTGCTGGTCGCCTTGATGAGCACAAAATCCAGCAGCCCGTCATTGGGGATGGCCTCGGGTGCGCCGCGGTATCCCCCGCCGTAATACTGTCCCGAGGCGGCCAGCGCAAAGAAAAAGTCCCCCTCATACTTGATTGTATCATCAATCGTGATGCGAAGTCTGTCGCGCATACGTCCCAGAAAAAGCTTGAGCACGGCAAGGTTGTAGGCCATCGGGCCACTGATCAGCGGGATGTCCTTGAACTTGACCATCTCCATCGCCACCTTGGCGTCCACGCCCAGCGAGCACACGTTGAGGGCGTACCGGTCGCCCTCCTTGATCAGGTCCACCGGGACGCTCCGCCCCGCAAGCTGATCCTCCATCGAGCGGAAGCGGCTCTTGCTCCCGAAGGTCTTAACGTAGTCATTGCCTGACCCGCATGGGAAGATGCCCAGCTCGCAGTGATCAAAACGGTGCATACCGCGCACAACCTCACACACCGTGCCGTCCCCGCCGCAGGCAAAAATGCGTACGCGATCTCCCTTTTCCGCCTCTTCCCGCGCGAGGGCCGCCGCATGCCCCGGGTATTCAGTCAGACGGTACGTATAGGGGATCGCCCGAGGCTTCAGTACGCCCTCCACCTCCTCGGTCACGCGCGCATACGGATTCTTCTTGCCTGCCGTGGGATTGATGATAAACACATACCGCATGGTTTTCCGCCTCCACACCGTCTATTTAAAATACTGAAACAGGTCACACTTGATCATGCCGTTGTACAGCTTGCGCTTCTTGTCCGCTTTGCGGCCGTAAAACTTTTCGAACTCCTCGTCGGGGCTGATGATGTACGCCTGTACGCCCTGCCGTGCAGGGAATACCGTCCCCATCAACCGATAGAGCTCACGGGCGGCGGACAGGTCTAAAAGACGCTCCCCGTAGGGCGGGTTTGTTAAAATGATGCCCTTATCGGTGGGCATCTCAAAGGCGGAGACGTCCCTCTTTTGGACATGGATCAGGTCGTCCACACCCGCAAGCTTGGCGTTTTCTCTGGTCAGCCGCACCGCTTCCTCGTCGTGATCAAAGCCGAACGCCTCGAACTCGATGTCGTGCCGCACGCTCTCCTGCGCGCGTGTGCGCTGTTCCCGCCAGACCTCCCGCGGAATCTGCTTCCAGCCCTCGGCGGCAAATCGCCGCCCCAGTCCCGGCGCAATGCCCCGCGCTTTCTGCGCGGCCTCAATCAGCAGGGTGCCCGAACCGCAGAAGGGATCATACACCGCAGAATAGGGACGCACCCGCGCGATATCCACGATGGCCGCCGCGAGCGTTTCCTTGATGGGCGCGTCGTTTGAATTGCGGCGGTAGCCCCGCTTGTGCAGGCCTGACCCCGAAGTGTCCAGCATGACACTGACCTCGTCCTTGAGGATCAAAAACTGGATCTGATGCACCGGGCCGGTCTCCTCAAACCACGACAGGAGATATTTCGCCTTGAGGCGCTCCACCACTGCTTTTTTGATGATCGACTGGCAGTCGGGGATGCTGTGCAGCGCGGATGAAAGGGAGCGCCCCTTGACCGGGAACGCGTCGCTCTTGCCGATCCAACGCTCCCACGGTAGCGCCTTGACCCCCTGGAACAACTCCTCAAAGCTCAGCGCCTTGAAGCTCCCCATCAGGATCTGCACCCGTTCGGCATAGCGTGAGCACAGGTTGATGCGCGCCAGTGTATCCGCGTCGCCCGAAAACAGCACCCGTCCGTTTTGCGCCTCCACTTGCTGTGCGCCCAGATAGCGCAGCTCGCCGGCCAGAATGCCCTCAATGCCCATCAGGCAGGGGGCGGAAAATGCAATGTCCATATCTACTTGACCTCTTCTTTCTGTACTAGGCCGCTGAACACCTCGCTGTAAGCGGCCGCCACCCTGTCCCAGTCAAACCGCCCGCACTGCGAAACACAGCGCTCCGACAGAGCCTCGTATTGCTCTATGACCCGCACTATTGCATTGACAATGTCCTGCGGATCGCGGCAGTCGGCGGGATAGCCCGCCTCGCCGTCAGGAAACTGCTTGTCAAAGCCTTGCCCGCGGCTGTACACCAGCGGCAGCCCCTGTGTCATCGCCTCGGCGCACACCAGCCCGAAAGTCTCCCGTTTGGAGACAAGCGCGAACAAATCAAACCTCCGGTAGTGCCCGATCAGTTCCTCCTTGGGACAGCACTTATGCAGCGTCACAAAGGGATACGCGGAGAGCTTACGCACCTCCCCGGCGTCGACAATCTCTCCCACCGCGTCGAGCGTTGCCTCTGTCCCCCGCGCCCGCAGGAGCTCCACCGCCCGGGCGAGCGCCTGAATATTTTTATTGCGGGTGATCTCCCCCACATAGCCCACCCGAAGCATCCCTTCAGGCGGCTTTGAGCGCGGCGGCGCAAGGTTCTCAAGCCAGAATTTGTCAATCCCCAGTGGGATGACGTGCGACTTTTGACGAATGACCTCACGATCGGCTTCCTTTACGTATTTTGTAAGTGTCTCCTCCCTGTGCGGCAGGGAAATAAAGAATACAGCCGATGCGTCGCGAAGAATCCTCCGCCCCATGCCCCTCAAATGGGGCATTTTTTTGAAAAAGGTGTAAATATCTGTGTTCTGAATGGTCACCGTATAGGGCACGCCGTATTTTTGATACAGCCTGTGCGCAACGTATCCGTTTGAAAAAAGCGTGTGCGCGTGAACAAGATCATGCGCCGGAACGTTCACTTTGGTTTGTATCTCCGCACAAATTTTACCATGCTTTAAATGGAACAGCACGCGGTTCCACGCCGGATAGCAGGGGGCGATCAGGACCTTCGGCATGTCCCCAATGCCCTGATTTTCCATCTTAGAGCCGTACGCGACCGGCGCCACCAACGCATGCTCCTGTGCCCCGTTTTGCGTAAGGGCACTCAGAAGATTGCCATACAGGGCGGGACGTCCGAGAAAATATGAGCATATGTGTAAAATTTTCACAAATCCACCTCATTTGTGCTTACGTGATTCCGTCATTTTCAATGCATGCGAATTTAAACGGTTACAAGTCAAAAGCCACGCAGGACATGCCTGCGTGGCTTGTAGGCGTTCGTTTCGGAGGCTTACCGGTCGTCCTCAAAGTTCGAGTATCCGTCGTTGTTCGGACGGTAGCGCCCCTGATTGGGGTTGCGCGGTGGTTGTCCGCCGCCGCTTCCGCGCCGGTATTGGCCCTGGCCGCCCTGCCCCGAGGAACGTCCGCCGCCCTGATTCGGGTTCCGGCCGCTCTGTCCAGAGGGGCGGCGTCCGCCCTGGTCATAGGAATCCTGCCGCGAGGGACGGCGGGAATATCCCTGGTTTTGCGTATAACCCTGCTGGCCGCCGCGCTGTGCCGGCGGAATATAGGTGGTCACGTCGTCGTACAGATCGGTTTCACCTTCGGTATACCCGGCGTTCTGGTCATAGCCGTTTCCGCGGTTGTCGTACTGGCTGTAATCCTCGCCCTCATACTCCCCGTAACCGCCGTTGTTGTCATCATAGCCGTCGGGGCCGTAATCGTCGTATCCGTCGCCATAGCCGTCGTCGTATCCGTCGTAATTGTCGTATCCGTCGCCATAGCCGTCGTCATAGCCGTAATCGCCGCCGCGCGGTCCCTTCGGGCCGGAGAAGAACTGACGGTAAATGGCAAAGCCGATGCCGCCCAGTGCGCCGATAATCAACACAATGCCCAAATAGAGGATCCAGCTTGAGCCGCGGCCCTGCTCGGGCTCCGAGGTCAGGCTGCTGAGCTCCGAGTCCGTGCCGGAAAGCAACGCGGCTGTGTCGATGCTCTGGGTTTCGCTCGGATAATCGGTCGAAACGTCAATTACGCTTTCAACCGACGCGCTTTCCTCGCTGGAGGAGGATTCCTCCCCGGGGACACGGTTCATATTGAGTGTATATGTTTTCTTGGTCACGCCGTCCTCTGCCGTAACGACAACAGTCGCGGTCGCGCTGCCATTCATGGCCAGCACCGGCACATTCTTGCTCACCTTGGCGTTCGAATCCTCCGCCGTCGGCTTGACACCCGGCGTACCTTCGCCGCCGGTTATGGTCACAAAGTATGTGGTGACATTCTTGTTAAACGCCGGTGTCATGGCGCCGCGCACCACCGTCAGATTAGACAGGTTGGCGTTGCTGGACTTCTCCTTCTCACTGGTTTCCTCCTTGGAGGAGGGCTGCTTGGAGGAGGGCGGCTTGGAGGAGGGCTTGCTGGACGACTCCTTGCTGGGGGTATCCTTGCTGGACGACTCCTTGCTGGAGGTCGACGTCTTTGAAGACTCGTCCGGCTCGGTGGCCTGCGCCAGCATGGCCGCACTGCTCATAAATACGAACAGGGAAACCATCAGCGCTATCATTTTTTTGCTGAAGTTCATATTAACATTCCTTTCAACACGTCACTGTGAGTATATTACCATATTTCCCCGGTAAATATCAATGCTTTTTTAATAAATCTTCGGGCGGCTCAGAACTGCCTGAAATACCCTCCGCGCGAATGCCGTAATTTTGCGCAATCTCCGCGAGTTTTTGAAGCAGTCCGCTCCGCAGTTCGGGCGGGTGCAGCACCTCGATCATGTCGCCGAACTGGATCAGCCATTCGATCAGTCCTTCGCTGAAATTGGCCCGGATTACAACGCTGTACCGCTCTTCCGGCATTTTTTTGACCGCGATGTCCTGTCCGAATTTGTCAAGCAAAATCTCGAACGCCCGTTTTTCACACAGCAGTTTTGCCGTGATCATGTGGCCACCGAACATGTTAAAATTGCGCTTTACGTAGTCGGCGGTATTGAAGGTTCCGCGATAGGTGCTGACCTCCTCAAAGCTGCGCGCGTCGGCCCCGAGAATCTCCACCCGCTTCATCCGGTCCACCCGGTAGTGGGAAAGGTTTTCATATTTATGATAATTTCCCACCAGATAATACCGGTCATTTTCCCAGAGCAGCGCATAGGGGCTGAGTTCAAAGGGTTTGCCCTCCCCAAGCCTGGGGCGGTTTCCGATCAGGGTGGTGTGATGATAGGTGAAGAAAATACGCCGCTTCATGGCAATGGCCCGGTGAATCGTGTCAATGTTGTACAGGATTTCCTCGTTGGTGCATTTGGCGCGTTTGTCGACGTACACCTGACGGGCAATGTTAAACGCCTGATGGCTGCTGGTCAGCTTCTGGAGCTTTGTGATCAGCTCCTCTGATTTTTTTGGCGTGATGAACGATGCAGACAGCACCGCATCCATCAGGATACGCACCTCGGGCAGCTCAAAGGCGCGCCTGCCCAGATAAAATCCCACATTGGACGCAGATCTGCTCACCATGATGTCATAGCCGGCGCTAATCAGCACCTTGATGTCGTCATACAGGGACTTGCGCTCCGCGCGGATGCCCAGCTTCTGAAGCTCCTCTACAAGCTTCACGGCGGGCAGCGCATGCTCGTCGTCGGTTTGTTCTTCAAAGATGCGCAAAAGGTAGATCAGCTTGAGTTTCTGCATGAGTAATTCTCCTCATATAACTGTGTAGGTCGTTACGAAAGTGTAATGTATGGCAGGATGTTTTCATAGGTCGTCTCCCCGATCCCCTGCACCTCCTTGAGCTGTGCAAGCGACGAAAAGCCGCCATGAGCTTCCCGGTATTCGATGATGCGCGCCGCAAGTGTGTCCCCCACGCCGGGCAGCAGCGCGGAAAGCTCGCTGGCAGACGCTTCATTGAGGTTGAGCTTTCCGGATGAGGCGGCCGATGACCGGGGTGTCCCTTCCACGCCGGGCACCTCGCCGGAAAGCATGGAGGAAGCCTCGCCGTTCTCTTGGGGCTGCGCTGTGCCCGGCACGGTATTTTCCGCCGCGATCACGAGACCGGGCGCGGAAAACCCGCGGACATACAATAGGTTATAGCCCACAATGAGCACCCCGATCGCCAGCGCAAACCAGAGCAACACCCGCTCCACACGGCCGATCGAATTCTTTTTCTCCCGCATGACGCACGCCTCCTTCCATATTTGACCTATCCTATATGAATAGTTTGATTATACCAAAAAACGGGACGTCTGTCATAGGATTAACAATAATTGACATATTATATAAATGTGATAGAATATATATATAGCTTTTTGTCCGTAGTATCCTATTTTTTAGGAAAAATAACAGGTAAAGGAGCGATCAGTATGTCCCATCTCGAGGAATTGAGCATCAAGACGCAAAACCAGGGCGTGTACAACATCACAAAGGAAATCACCGGCGCTATCAAGCGCAGCGGGGTGGAAGAAGGCATTGCGGTCGTCTTCTGCCCGCACACAACCGCCGCCATCACGCTCAATGAAAACACCGACCCCAAAAATGTCGGGCATGATCTGCTGCTGAGCCTGGAGCGCACCTTCCCCTCCCACAGCGATTTTACCCATTCGGAGGGAAACTCCCATGCTCACGTTCGTTCTTCGGCGGTGGGCTGTCAGGTCACGCTGATCATCGAGGACAACTGGCCCAAGCTGGGCATCTGGCAAAACGTTTACCTGCTTGAGTTTGACGGGCCGCGGCAGCGATCGTTCTATGTTAAAATTATGCAAGGGTAATATGTTTTTTCAAAAAAGAAAGCCGTCCCCCTTTTTCGCAGAAATTTGCAGGGGGGACGGCCTTTTTTCGGCAAAACCAGGCACCAAATTCATGAAACACTCATAAATTGGAGAGAATAGAACCGCCAAAGAAAGGTTGATTATCTGTGAAATATGAGAACAGGGATCTCTCCTTTTTCCTGGGCGCCAACGCCCCTTCCGGTTTCGTATCCCGGTTTGATGAGCTGTACGATCCCGAAAACGGGTGGCGCTGCTATATCATTAAAGGTGGCCCCGGCACCGGGAAATCGGGGCTCATGAAGCGCCTGATCGAGTATACCCCTGAGCTGATGCATGAGTACATTTACTGCTCCTCCGATCCCGATTCGCTGGACGGCGTGATCTTTCCTGAGAAAAAGGTGTGCATCGCCGACGGTACAGCGCCCCACGTCATGGAGCCCAAATACCCCGGTGCGGTGGAAACCATTATCAATTTGGGCGACTATTGGGATCAGGAGGGCATTGCCGCACACACGCAGGACATCATCAAATACACAAAGGCCATCTCGGTCCTCCACCAGCGCTCTGCGCGCCTACGCGACGCCGCCGGCACCCACATCGCAGACAACTCCCGGCACTGCTACGACTGTGTCAACGTGGAAAAGCTCCAGCACTACACCCGCAACATTGCCGCCAGAGAATTTGCCAGGGCGTCCGGTCACGGCACCGACCGAATCCGCTATCTGACCGGCATCACACCCAAAAAGATCGTGGGCTTCTGGGAAAACATTGAAAACCGCTATGAGAAAATTTATGTGATTGAGGATGAGTTTGGGGTTGTCAGCAAGCGCTTTATGGCCGAAATTCGCGCCGCCTGCCACGCGCGCAGGCTGGACATCATCACCTGCCTGTGTCCTATGAGCGTGGAGGATAAGGTCGATCACCTCCTGATCCCCGACCTTTCCCTCTGCTTTGTTACGCGCAATTCCTGGCACAACGTCCCCTTTAAGGGCACCAAAACCATTCACGCCCGCCGCTTTACCGACGAGGAGGTGCTCCGGCAGAACCGGCAGCGTTTCGGCTTTAACCGCAAGGCGTCGCGCGAGCTGATGAAGGAGGCTATTTCACTTCTTGAGGAGGCAAAGGCCGCCCACGACATTCTGGAAGGCTTTTACACGCCTTATATGGATTTTGCCGCAGTCGGACGTCTTGTGGAAAGCCTCTCTCAGGAAATCCTGGCACGCCCAAGCACCTGATTTATACACGAAAAGCCTGTAACTACAGGTTCCAAATATGGGGAGACAGTTTTTTGACTGGCTCTCCATTTTTCTTTTGCATTTTTTCTTAAAACCATGTATACTGTCCATGATTGCTTTATGCGAAATAAAGTTTTATAATGAAAGGCAGGTTGTCATCAATTGATAGAGAAGGTGAAGGCAATTATGAGACTGTCGGGTAAACACAGGGCAGGGATCTTTTTTGTTTTTCTGGCATTTTGCGTGGTGCTGCTTTCGCTGATTACGGGCATGGCCATCAAAAACTACAATGACTCTCAGAATATACTCAAGGAAAGCATCAGTTCACGCATGATTTCCATGGCGATGACCGCCAGGGAGATCATTGACCCTCAGAATTTCCTCGAATACAACAGCCTGAGCGACATGGAGAAGGATTCCGGCTATGGTGAAACGCTGGAAAAACTGCGCACGACCGCAAACCACATTGGCGCAAAATATCTGTACGCCCTGAAGGAAATTGACGGTAAATACTACTTTCTTTATGATACTGATCTGAAAGAGGACACCCGGTTTACTGAATACAATCCGGGAGAAGTATATCTTAAAGCCTTCCAAGGTGAAAATTCCGCCTCACCATACAACGCCAACGATGAATTCGGCAGCTTCAGCTCCGGCGCAGTGCCGGTCATTGTGGACAACAAAGTCGTGGGCATTGTGGGCGCGGACGTTGACGACCAGCTTGTGGAGCAGCACCGCGACGCACAATTCCGCAACATGGCCTTCCTGATCGCCCTCATTTTCCTCACCCTGCTTTTCATGGCCGTCCTGCTGGCTATTCTCCTGAAAAAAATTAAGGATGCGCAGGACAAGCTTTACCGTCAGGCTCATTATGACAAACTCACCGACCTGCCCAACCGTCAGTATCTGCTCGAGCACCTCGGCAAGGCGACTGCCGACAAGAAGAAAATGCCCTTTTCCCTCTTTTTCATTGACCTCGACAACTTTAAAAAGGTCAATGACACCGCCGGTCATGACGCGGGCGACGCCCTCCTGCAAAACATCGGCAACTTTCTCTCCTCCGCCCACGTCAACACAAAGGTATTCCGTCCCTCAGCCGGCGCACTCAATGTGGCGGCGCGCATCGGCGGCGACGAGTTCATTCTGGTCGCGCCGGGGCTGACGGCCGAGGAGTCTGAAAGCTTTGCGAAAGAGCTGATCGAGGGCCTGCAAACCAAGGTGTCGGACAAAAACATCAAGAAGTTCCATGTTGGCTTGAGCATCGGCATTGTCATGTTCCCCGAACATTCTGAAAATTTCCATGTCCTGATCAAGTATGCCGACATCGCGATGTACCACGCCAAGCGCGCAGGCAAGAACGCCTTCCTGTCGTACAACGACGAAATGAAGGAAAAGGACGAGAAATAAGGAAACTCCCCCTATGCGGTTTCCGTCCCCTCCCGAACACCCCCGAAGCTGCCCCGCAGGCAGGCTGACCATCCTCCGGCTGATCTCTATGAAGGTCAGCCGGTTTTGTTTATCCGTATATTTCGGGGACAACCCGAATATCAATAACCGTACGGTTTTTTCTCTTTCTTCGCCCAAACCCCGGACAAACTGCAATTTGTGGTTTTCTTTTGTGCCGGTTTGCGTTATACTGTATATAATCATATTCGGAGGGCGCTATGAAGCCGATTGTTCGCTTTATGTCTTTGCTTGCCGCTGTTTTTCTGGTGGTGCTGGTAGGTGTAACGCTGTTCACCTCCATTTTTCCCGCGAAAGCCGACGGGGACAATGTCTCCTCTTCTTCGCCGTCCACACGCGCTGCCCGCGCGCCCGATCAGGAACTGAGGGCGGTGTGGGTGTCCTTCTATTCGCTCACCGTGAAGCCTGCGAACCGCTCTGAGCAGGGCTTTCGTAATCAGTTTCAGGCTGTCGTCGACCGGGCGAAGGGCTATGGCTTTAACACGCTGGTCGTACATGTCCGCTCCCATGCGGATGCCATGTACCCCTCAAAGCTGTATCCCTGGTCACACCTGCTGACCGGCGCGCAGGGCGTCGACCCGGACTATGACCCCCTTGCCTGCATGATCGAGATCACCCACAAGGCGGGGCTTTCCTTTCACGCGTGGCTCAACCCCCTGCGCATCCAGCACGGCACGACGCCCCAGACGCTGAGTACAGGCAGCCTGCCCGCGCGTTTCTCCGGCGACAGCAACACGGACAACGACCGCTGGGCGGTGCAGATCGCCGACGGCACTTATTTAAACCCTGCCTATCCCGGCGCGCGCGCCTATATCATTGACGGCGTGAAGGAAATCGTGCAAAATTACGATGTGGACGGCGTCCACTTTGACGACTATTTTTACCCGGTCGGGCCGGAGGGCGAAAACACGTTTGACAAGCCCGAATACGACAAGTACTGCGAAACAGCCTCGCCGGCGCTTTCGCTGCTTGACTGGCGCACCGAAAACATCAATGCGCTGGTCAGCGGCGTCTATTCCGCCGTCAAGGCGGAAAAAGCAGATGTTGTGTTCGGCATCTCCCCTGCCGCGAACTTTGAAAATGACCGCCTGATGGCCGCGGACGTGAAAACCTGGGGCAGCAAAAAGGGATATGTCGATTACCTGTGTCCCCAGATTTATTTCTCCTTTACGCACAACACCCACCCCTACGAGCAAACCGCGCAGGAATGGGCGCAGGTGGTCAAAAGTCCCGAGGTCGCCCTCTATGTCGGCCTGGGCTTATATAAAGCGGGCACACAGGTTGAGAAGGAGCCCGAATGGGCACAAGCGCACGACATCATTGCCCGCCAGATTGCCTATGGGCGGGACACCCTGCACTGGGACGGGTTCATGGTCTTTTCCTACGCCGATCTGACCAATCCAGAGGCCGCTTTGGAATGCAAAGCAATGAAACAAGTAATAAAAAAGAAGTCTTAAAAGGAGACACTATATGCTCACACGGATCCCTAAAAAAATTCTGATCTCCTTCCTTTTGGCCGCCGCGCTGTTTGCCGGATTCTTTGCGCTGACGCTGTCTCCAGTGCGCATCTCCTATGAGCCGCCGCAGGAGACCAGCCGGGAGGATTTTTTTACCGACACCGCGCTGCGCGACTACCTGCTGGGCAAAAACGACTATTTCTTCCCCGTGCGTACGCAGAGCAGCGCGATCCAGTCGTACAGCCCAAACACCGACAGATTTGTCCATCCGGGCGATCGTGTCGCGCTGGAAATCTCCGTGCGCACCGGTTCTGTCCCGCGCGCCTTCTTTCAAAAGCTGGAAATCCCCCTTTCGGAAGGCAAGGAAAACGGTCAGTTCACCACCTACCGCGGCAAGCTGACCGTGCCCAAAGAGGTGCAGCACGGTCTCTACGGCGCGGTGGAATTCACCGTAGAAACCGACGACAGCGGCGAGGTTGTCACCGCCTGTGTGCTGCGCGACGCCTCCTCGTCCGGTAAAGATCTGCCCGCTCCTGCCAAAAACGCCGACGGCACCTTTAAGATGGTGGAGATCCTCGCGCTGGCAGAGACCTATGAATATGACGCCGAGGACAACAAAAACACCGGGCTCAACCACTATCCCGCCGGAACCGTGGACTACGTATACGGGCAAAATGACTACATCGACAAAAAAGGCAACTCGTACACCTTTCTCTGGCTGCGCAGCGGACGGCGCATCTGTATCGCCGCTCACACCGACACGAACGATTACGCTGTGCCTGTGCGATCCTATAGCGCGAAGAAACCGGCCGACAACGTCCTGCGCTACAGTCAAAGCAGGATCAACAAAGCCAAAACCGAAATCACGCTGGACAGTGCCTGGAAGGTGCCGGTCTCGGTCACGCTGCACCCGCAGCTGTACACGTCGGGCTATCAGGGCCGTCCCTACAATGTGACGCGCTTCACGGCGACTTATGTGGACATCCGATTCTACTACACCGCCCCGCCGAATGAAGCGGTCAACGTCGAGGACAGCCCGCTGTTTGAAAGCGCGGACTGGGTGCGCGGTCTGCAGGGAGAAACCATCCTGCGGCTGCACCTCAAGCCGGGAGCTACGTTGTCCGGCTACTCCTTTACCTACAATGAGGACGGACAGGCTGTCTTTTCCTTCCGTCATAAGCCCGCCGCCGTCCCGGCGGAGGGCGCCTTTGGCTACTCCCTCAAGGGGATCAAAATTTCTCTCGACGCCGGACACGGCGGAAAGTCGCCCGGCGCGACCAATACAATTGACGGCATTGAGGTCACCGAAAAGGCACAGACACGTAAAATCTGCGATTACCTGATTGAGTATCTTGAAGCGATGGGCGCTTCGGTACAGAACGTCCGGGAAAACGACGACCTGATGGATCAGATCGAACGCTCGAAAAAAGCACGGACGTTTGACCCCGATCTCTTTGTCAGCATTCATCTCAACGCCAGCGATTCGAAAACCAGCGGTGCGGAGGGCTATTACTATTACCCGTTCAGCCAGCCGCTCGCACAGACACTCTATGAATCGCTCGAGACGCACTATCCGGAGGCGCTGGGCTATAAGCCGGCCGCACGCGACATGCGGGTGCGCTATTATCCCTTTGCGGTCACGCGGGTGACCGCATATCCTTCGGTGCTGATGGAGCTGGGCTATTTTGACAATGCCGCTGAGGTGGTCAAGCTGTGCGATCCCCAGTGTCAGAAGGCGCTTGCCAAGGCGCTTGCGGACGGGATCGTAAACTACTTTAAGTAAAAAAACTGGCTTGCCCGTAAATGCACCGGGCAAGCCAATTTTCTTATTTTTTCTTATTTTTCTGAATGGCATAGTAGATCAAATACCCGCCCGCCGCCGCGAGCAGCGTGAGCCACAGCGCAAGCCGGACGCCGGTGGGTGCCTGCGGCTCCGGCTCCTGACGGAGGATCTGTCCGGGCTTCGTGCGCACCTCAATGCGCAGCGTGTCAAACACCCGCGCCCCGTCGGTCACCTCCATCACGGTCGTGCCGGTATTGCGAGCGGTGATGCGTACGGTTTCCTCGGACACTGTATACCCGGCGACCTCCTCGTTCTCGATCATTAGCTTGGCACGGAAGCTGGCCTCCTTTGGGTTCATGACCAGAGTGACCGTGCCCTCCTCCTCCGGAGACAGTGTAAGGGTGCTCTGGCTGAACGCGCCGCCCGACAGCATATATTTCGTGCTGTTTGCTTCGGGGCGGGGCGTTGTTTCAGCCAAGTGGGTTTTGACAAACTCGGCGTCGGGCAGGAGGAAGTACAGGTAGTTCTGCCCGATGTCGTCCCACGTCACGTCCACGTTGTAGTATTCCCCGTGCAGGCGCACCATGTTCCAGGCGTGCGATTCAAAATCGCTTGTGCCGTCCCCCGCCCGGCCTACAATATATTCGCATTCCAGCCCGGACAGGTCGCACAGGATTTTAAAGCCGCGGGCGTAGGCGTCGCACAGTCCCCGTCCGGCGATGATCGCGCGGAATACGTCCGATTCCTCGTCGGAGTAGGTCAGCATGTCGCACAGGACGCGGTGGATCTTGCGAACCTTTTGAAATTCATCCAGCTCGAGCAGCTTTTCTTCTTTGACAATGCGGCTGAAGCGTTCGAGCCCCAGCTCGACGTCAGCGGAGGCGTAGTAGTCCACCGACCTGCTTTCCGGAAGCAGGGACGGGAAAAAGTCACTGCCCGCGACATACACCTCTACGCTGGAAACACCCGGGCAGGTTCTGTTTTTCCTGAGCGGGTACACGCGAAAGAGGTGCCGGCCTGAGCCAAGGACGGTGGGTTCAAAGTAGGTCTTTTCCTGTTCGACAATCTTAGAGTTTGGGTACGCCTTCCCCCCCACCTCAAAGGAATAGAGAATGTAGTAGCTGTCCGCTTCCGCCTGCCCGTCCCACGAAAGACGCAGGCGGCGTTCCCCCTTGTCATTGTAGCGCGCGGCAAAGCGCAGGTTTTCCACCGGGCGAAGTGCGGAGTCCGGGTTTATGTCGGGAATCAGCTCCTCGGTGGTTTCCCCTTCGGCAGACACGTGCACACTCAGCAGGAAAAGCAGCGTACACAGCATACACAGGGTTTTCTTCATGGTAAAACCTCCCCCGTTCGGTTGTAAACAGTATGGGATGAATCATTCCATACTATTCACCAGCGTGACGCTGGACCCAAACCACGGGGGAGGTTTCATAAATCATTTATTTTTGCACGCGAAGGAAAGTTTCAATCAAGCAGAGAATGAAACGCGAGTTGGACACAGGGCTCAGCCCTGCTCGCGGATTTCAACGCGGCGGATCTTGCCGCTGATGGTTTTAGGCAGCTCAGCGACAAACTCAATGACGCGGGGATATTTGTAGGGTGCGGTCTGCTTTTTCACGTGAGCCTGCAATTCGTCTTTGAGCGCGTCGCTCGCGGTATAGCCCTTGGCGAGCACAATGGTCGCCTTGACCACCTGCCCGCGCACGGGATCGGGCACTCCAGTCACCGCGCATTCGAGCACCGACGGATGCTCAATGAGCACACTTTCGATCTCAAACGGGCCGATGCGGTAGCCCGACGACTTGATGATGTCATCGGTGCGTCCGACATACCAGAAATAGCCGTCCTCGTCCTTCCAGGCGGTGTCTCCGGTGTGATAGATACCATCGTACCAGACCTTTTCCACGAGGTCGGGATTCTTGTGATAGCCGCAGAACATGCCGACCGTCTCGCCGAACTCACTGCGCACGACGATCTCTCCCACCGTGCCGGGCGTCACGCTGTTGCCCTCCTCGTCCACAACGTCGCAGTTGTAGGCGGGCGACGGCTTGCCCATGGAGCCGGGCTTGGGTGTGGTGCCCACCTGGTTGAATACGGTCAGGGTGGTTTCGGTCTGGCCGAAGCCCTCCATCAGCTTGATACCGGTCGCCGCGAGGAACTGGTTGTATACCTCGGGGTTGAGCGCCTCGCCCGCGATGCAGGCGTATTCGAGGGAGGACAGGTCGTACTGGGACAAATCCTCCTTGATGAAAAAGCGGAAGATGGTGGGCGGCGCGCAGAAGGTGGTGATGTTGTACTTCTTGAACAGCGTCAGCAACTCGGCGGGGGTAAACCTCTCGTAATCATAGGTGAAGATGCCCGCCTCCATGAACCACTGGCCGTACAGCTTTCCCCACATCGACTTCATCCATCCGGTGTCGGACAGGGTGAGGTGCAGACCGTCGGGGTTGACGTTGTGCCAGTATTTTGCGGTGACAATGTGCGCGATCGGGTAGGCATGGTCGTGCACAACCATCTTGGGCATACCGGTGGTGCCCGACGTAAAGTAGAGCAGCATCGGATCCTTCGCGGCGGTTTCCGCGCGCTCAAACGTGTCGGACGCGGCTTCCAGCTCGGCGTCAAAGTCCAGCCAGCCGTCCCGCTGTCCGCGCACGGTGAAGCGTGTTTTGACGGTGGGCGACTCGGGCAGCGCCTCCTCCACGTGGGCGGCGACCTCGCCCATGGTCGTGCACACGACCGACTTGACGTCGGCGGCGCCGAAGCGGAACACCAGATCCTTTTTGGTCAGCAGGTCTGTGGCAGGGATGCCGATAGCGCCCAGCTTGTGAAGCCCCAGCACTGCAAACCAGAACTGGTAGTGGCGGCGCATGATCAGCACGACCGTGTCGCCCTTTTTGACGCCGTGCTTTAAAAAGACGTTGGCCGCTTTATTGGAATATTTCATAAAGTCGGCAAAGGAAAAGGTGCGCTCCTCCCCCTGGTCGTTGCACCAAAGCATGGCACGGCGATCAGGCTCGGCCTGCGCGATCACGTCCATGACGTCATAGGCAAAGTTAAAATTCTCCGGGCAAACCGGCTCAAATTTTTCCAGAAGCCCCTCATGGAAAGTTTCCCGGCAGTATTTGTTATGGATGTTCAGCATATTATTTCCCCTCCTCTTCCGGTTTCAGGATGATGGCCAAAAACTCACAGTCGCTTCCGCCCGTGGCGATCATGCCGTGACCCCGGCCCGAATCGTAGTAGATCGCATCGCCCGCACTGAGGATCTCTGTGTGATTTTCAAGCTGTACCTTGAGCTGGCCTTTGATGATGTAGTCAAACTCCTGCCCGGCGTGGTGAGAAAGATGGATGGGCTCATTTTGCTCCTCCGCACGATAGGGCGCGGTGACCACAAAGGGCTCGGCAAGCTTGTTTTTAAAGCGGTAGCCGACGTGACGGTACTTAAAGCCCTCCCGGCGCTTGAGATCCAGGCCTTCGGCCTTGCGGACGACCGAATAGAAAGAGAGCAACGGGTTTTCCCCGGTCAGCAGCTCGACCATGTCCACCCCGAATTTCTTGGAGCAGGCATACAGGAAGGTAAAGGTGAAATCGCGCTCCCCCCGTTCCGCCTGTTCGTATTCCTCGAGAGTGACCCCGGTCGCCTCGGCCATCTCCGCGGCCGAATAGTCGAGAATTTCGCGCAGCCCCTTGATGCGCTCGGCGATTTCAATGATGCGAGTTTCCATGTGCAATTCCTCCGTTTCATTATCACAGGCATACAAAAAAAGCCCGTCCCCAATGGGACGAGCTTTATAGCCCGTTATACCACCCATATCCGCCCGAAAAAGGCGTCCTCCTCAGGGTTCAATCAAACCCCTGACCTTAACGCGGTCTTACGTACGTCTCTACTAATCCACGGCGGGACGTTCGGACATCTGCTCCGGAGTGATAAGCGTGTGTGGTTTCCCTGCCGGCTCGCACCAACCGCCGGCTCTCTGAGAGGGAGTTTTCCAAACCGCCGTCTCCATCAAAGCTTTCTGAGATCAAGTTGTGCCCCAATTATAGACGATCCCTTTGCTTTTGTCAACACCCATGTAAAAATATTTTTTTTGTGACAGGAAAAGCCATTGCACCGGTCTTTTGTCTATGCTACAATGGTTTTATACGCAAAAGAATCACAAAAAAAACAATAGATAAGGAAAAGAGGCCTACGCATGAAAAGATTATCTGCACTTCTCCTCAGCATGCTGCTTATTCTGGGGACATTCGGCAGTGTGGCGGTGTCCGCCGCGGAGATCGTTCCCGGAATTCCGACCTATACATATACGACCCTCGGCGACGAAAACATAGAGAACCAGGTGGTTGTCCTGTACGACGAGGATCATAAAGACCGAAGCGGCGTTTCCCTCCTTTCGGAGGGGGTTGAGGGTGTCCGGAAAACCTCCGAAACGGTGGACGTCGTCGAGTTTTCCGGTTTGGACAACGCGGAGCTGGAGGCGGCCATGGACGAGCTGCGCGCCCAGGACGGCGTACTCAGCGTAGGACGCAACTTTATGATGCAGTATTACGGAGCGCCCGACGATGCGAACTATAACCTGCAATGGTATTACTCGAGAATCGGCGCGGAAGATCTCTGGGACGTCGCCCCCGGCAGTAAGACCGTGACCGTTGCGGTCATCGACTCGGGGCTGGACACCGCCCACGAGGACATTAAAGGCCGCTATCTCACCGGCTATGATTACATCCGGAGAAACACTTCCATGACCGACACCTTCGGGCATGGCACTGCGGTGAGCAGCGTCATCGCTGCGACGGTCAACAACGGCGTCGGCATGGCCGGTGTGGCCGGCCTGCGCAACATTAAGATAGTCCCCTACCGCGCGGGTGCGACCAAAGGCATCACCATAGATTATGCCGTCGCAGCCATCGAAAAGGCGATTACTGCAAAGGCCGACATCATCAATATGAGCTTTGGTTTTTATCTGCATTATGAAAATGGCACTTTGGTCAAAACACTCATGAACACTGACAAAGTCCCGATGTATACCGTGCTCAAAAAGGCTGCTTCCAAGGGAATTGTATTGGTTGCCGCATCCGGCAATGAAAACGGTGCAAAGGATGATTATGGGAATGCGCTGAGCGGCGTGTACTCGTACCCCTCCTCCTATGACAACGTCATTTCGGTCGGCGCCACGACCATGGAGAAAAAAATCGCCTCCTTCTCCCAGTACAACAATCGCGTAGACCTGTCCGCGCCGGGCCAATCCATCACGGTTGCTCTGCCGGGGAATCAATATGAAATCTGGCACGGCACCTCCTTTGCTGCCCCGATCGTTGCAGCCTCCGCCGCCGTGCTGAAAACCTATCACCCGGCCATCACCTCGAAAGAGATTGAAGCGCTTCTCAAGGGCACCGCCACCGACCTCGGCGCCAAAGGACGGGACAACTATCACGGCAATGGGGAGGTCAACCTCAAAAAAGCAGTGGAGAATATGTACCCCACTTCGGTCAAGATGTCCGCTGCCACCGTAAGCGTGCCGATGGGCACCTCGGAAGCCGCGCCTCTGGTTCCGACGCCGAGCTATGCGGTGACCTCAGGCTCGACCTGGAGCTCCTCCGATACGAAAATTGCCACAGTCAGCAGTGCCGGCGTAATTAAGGGCATCGCTCCCGGCACATGCACGATCAGCGTCAAAACGCTCAAGGGTCTGACCGCCCAAGTCGACGTCAAGGTCTTTGAGTCGGTTTCCCTGCGCGTAGGCTACAGCAAAAACATCGTCAACGGTGTCAAGGGCACGATTGCCGACGGCGTCAAGCCACAGATCGTCAAAACCCGCACCATGGTGCCCATCCGCTTTGTCACCGCCTCACTGGGCTGTAAAGTGACCTGGGTTGCCAACGACAAGCCCATCACCGTCAAGTATGGGGATACGCTGGTCACCTGCAAGGTCGGCTCCAAGACCATGACGGTCAAGTACAAGGACGGCACAACGAAAAACGTCGCACTTGACTCCCCGCCGGTTCTTCTCGGCTCTCCCAAGCGCGTGTATGTGCCGCTGCGCGCCATCGGGCAGTCGCTCGGGTTCGGCGTCTACTACGACAATGCCACAAGGATCATTCTGGTGTCCAAACCCGCCCAGCCCAACGCGCTCATGATTGAAAAGCTGCTTCCCGCGGCAAAAAGCTACATCAAATAAAATCGTCTCAAAAACCCCGCTCCATTCTGGACAGAATGGAGCGGGGTTTTCTATCGCTTTAGTCGATGTCCACCGTACCCTCCTGAAGGGTGCCCAGACTTTGCGCCTTGAGATAGGCGTTGATGAACCCGTCCAGGTCGCCGTCCATCACAGCGCCGATGTTACCCATTTCAAAGCCGGTTCGGTGATCCTTGGCGAGCGTATAGGGCATGAATACGTAGGAGCGGATCTGGGAGCCCCAGCCGATCTCCTTCTGCTCGCCCTTGATGTCCTCAATGCGGTCGAGATGGGCGCGCTCCTTGATCTCCACCAGCTTGGACTTGAGCATTTTTATCGCTACCTCGCGGTTCTGGTGCTGGCTGCGCTCATTCTGACAGGCGACAATGACACCGGTGGGAATGTGCGTAATGCGAATCGCCGACTCAGTCTTATTGACATGCTGTCCGCCCGCGCCGCCCGCCCGGTAGGTGTCCACCTTGAGATCCTCGGGGCGGATGTCGATTTTGACATCGTCGTCGATCTCGGGCATGACCTCCAGCGAGGCAAACGATGTGTGCCGCCGACCCGACGAATCAAAGGGAGAAATGCGCACCAGCCGGTGTACGCCCGCTTCGCTTTTGAGGTATCCATAGGCGTTTTGCCCCTCAATCAGGAGGGAGGCGCTCTTGAGCCCCGCCTCGTCTCCGTCGAGGTAGTCGAGCAGCTTGACCTTGTATCCGTGCCGCTCCGCCCAGTGGTTGTACATGCGATAGAGCATCTCGGCCCAGTCCTGCGCCTCGGTGCCGCCCGCGCCCGCATGAAAGGTTAAAATTGCGTTTTTGGCGTCGTATTCGCCGATCAGCAGCGTGGAAAGCATCTGTTCCTCCAGCCGTCCGATCACGTCGTTCACGGCAATCTGCGCCTCGGGCAGCATGCTGAGTTCCTCTTCCTCGTCGCCCATCTCGATCAGCGTCAGCGCGTCCTCCCAGTCGGCGCACAGCGATTCGTACTGCGCCACCCGGTTTTTGAGCATGCTCGCGCGCTGGAGCACCTTTTGGGACGCCGCCATATCGTTCCAGAAATTCGGGTCGGCGGCGGTCTGGTCCAGACGCGCAATCTCCTCCTTCATCTGCCCAAACCCCAACGCGGCGCTGAGCTCTTTCAGATCCTTTTCGCGCGACGTCAAGGCGAGACGAAGCTCTTCAAACTGTATCAAACTGACATCATCCTTCGTTTGTTATTTTTCCTCTCGGAACCACGTGTAAAGCCGCTCAGCCGCCGGACGATTCATGCCCTTGACCTCGAGCATTTCCTCCACTGTCGCATTTTTCAGCGCGCCGATCGTTTTAAAATGCTTGAGCAGCGCCCTGACGCGCGTGTCCCCGATGCCCGGCACCTGAAGCAGACTTGAGCCCAGCATGCTTTTCTTGTGGGCAGTTTTCTGATAGCCAATGGCAAAGCGGTGCACCTCGTCCTGAATCTTCGTGATGAGCGTAAACACCTGGCGCTTAGACTGTATGGCGATCTCGCCCCCGCCCTCCGCAATGGCACGGGTGCGGTGCTTGTCATCTTTGACCATGCCGAACACCGGAATCTCATACCCGCGCTGCGCGAGAAGCGGCCGGACGGTGCCGACGTGCCCCTTGCCTCCGTCGAGCAGAATCAGATCGGGCAGCCGTCCAAATCCCTCTCCCTCCTGCTTATGTTTTTCATATTCAGTTAAGCGCCGCGTGATGACCTCCCGCATGGCGCCATAGTCATCCGACGCGTCGGCCTCCTGAATTTTAAACCGCCGGTAGGCCGATTTGAGCGGCTTGCCTTCCTGAAAGACCACCATGCCGGCAACGTGGTTGCTGCCTGCAAAATGGGAGATGTCATAGGCCTCAATGTAGTCGGGCGGGGTCTGAAGTCCGAGCAGCCGCGCCAGTTCGTCCAGCGCCTCGATCTCCCGGCCGGTACGCCCCAGCGCCTGCGCCACCCGTTCGGCGGCATTCTTACGCACCATCTCCACAAGCCTGGCCTGATCCCCGATCTGTGCGTGCACGATGCGCACCTTTTTGCCCGCCTTCTCGGAAAGCCACTGGGCGAGGAGCTCCTCGTCCTCCGCCTCGCCGTCGAGCGTGATGCGGGGCGGTATGGGGGTTCGCATGGCATAATATTGCTCCAGAAAGCCCTTGCGGGCCAGTGCAGCGTCACCCACCTCGTCCATCAGGAAGCTTTCCCTGTCATACAGGCGGCGATGCGCAAAGCGGAACACCTCAAAGCAGGCGCTTCCGCCGCCCTGTGACAGCGCGATCACATCCTGCTCCTCAATTTTGGATTCGACGATTTTCTGTTTCGCGCTGAACTTCTCAATAATCCTGATGCGGTCACGAATGCGGGCGGCCTTTTCAAACTCCAGATTTTCCGCCGCAGCCTCCATGCGCCTGTTCATTTCGGTCAGCGTGGAGGCGCTTCCGCCCTGTAAAAAGGCCAGCGCGTCCTTGACCGCCTCATCATAGTCCCTCTGGGAAATTTTCCCCACACAGGGGGCGGCGCAGTAGCCCATAAAGTGATTGAGACATGCCCGGCCCTGCTTCTGGCCTTTTGTGAACGTTTTGTTGCAGGCGGGCAGCTTAAAGATCTTGCGTGCCTCGTCCACCGTATTCTTGACCGTCCACGAGCTTGTATACGGCCCCAGATAGCGCGCGCCGTCCTCTGCGGTTTTACGCGCCTCCTGAATGCGCGCCCAGGGCCCCGCCGTCACACGGATGTAGTTGTAGCCCTTGTCATCCTTTAAAAGGATGTTGTATTTGGGGGTGTACTGCTTGATGAGGCTGCATTCAAGCACCAGCGCCTCAAACTCGCTGTCAGTCACAATAAAATCAAAATCCTCGGCGAGGGACACCATGCGGCGCACCTTGTCGTCGTGGTTTTTGTCCGAGCCGAAGTACTGGCTGACACGGTTCTTGAGAAGCTTTGCCTTGCCGACGTAGATGATTTTCTGCGTTTTGTCCTTCATAAGGTACACGCCGGGCAAGAGGGGCAGCCGCATTGCTTTTTTGCGCAGCTGCGCTTTTTTATTGTCCACGATTCAGGATCTCCTCCCCCACGCCTGCATGAAGCAAAAAGGGCGCACTGCTCCAAGGCAGTACGCCATACGTAAAATTTTCAAATTTACTCTGTGAAACCCGATTCAACCATTTTCACAAGGCTGTCCACAGCATCCTGCTCATCCGCGCCGTCTGCAATAATCCGGATATTCACACCGCCGACAATGCCCAGCGAAAGCACGCCGAGAAGGCTCTTCGCATTGACTCTTCTCTCATCCTTCTCGATCCAAATGGATGATTTGAATTCGTTGGCCTTTTGAATAAAGAATGTAGCCGGGCGCGCATGCAGTCCTACTTGGTTCTGAACAACGACTTCTTTTGAAAACATTATTATCTCTCCCCTACATATATTGATCTGACTTGGTCTCTTTTTCGGCTCATATAGTTTCGGACAAGTTCACAGTTCACGATATCTTGTATTATACCCAGTTTCGCAGGGGCAGTCAATCAAAACGCAGTATTTCGGATACATGTCAAATTTCGCGCCAAGCGCGCGGCGTGTTATTTGTGCAACCTGCTAAAAATATATAAAAGTATTTTACAATTGCTCTTGTTGCAATGCATAAATATGATTAATTTCGCATAAAAATGCATTATTGAAATTGTTTATACGGCTTCTTTGTTACAGAATATGCGGTTATTAAATTAAAGTGAATTTTTTTGTGTATTATTTTGAAAAACGACATAATTCGGCAAGGATTACAAAAAATATTTGTCGGATTGTCCACCTTTTTTCCAGCATCCTATAGACAGTTTTTTGTGTCTCATGTATAAAAACAATCCACATCCCTAAATTGAAACTTGCGAAAGCGAAATCAGACTATCACTCTTTTTCTTTCTTCCGTAATTCTTCCCGAAGCTTGTACAGGGTATACATGTCCTCGCGCGTCAGATTGCCCGGCCGAAGCAGGTCGGGACGCTTGAGCGCCGTGCGGCGCACCGATTGCTCGCGCCGCCATTTGACAATGTTGGCATGGTGCCCTGACAGAAGCACCTCGGGCACCATCCTCTCCCGCCAGACCGCCGGGCGGGTGTACTGCGGATATTCCAGAAGTCCCGCGTAGTGGCTCTCCTCGGTGAAGCATTCCTCCTCCGACAGCACCCCCGGCACGAGCCTCGCAATGCTGTCCGCCACCATCAGCGCCGGAAGCTCGCCGCCGGTCAGTACAAAATCCCCGATGGAGACCTCCTCGTCAACCAGCTCTTCAATCACCCGCTCGTCCACGCCCTCGTAGTGCCCGCATAAAAAGGCAACGTGGTCAAGCGTTGACAGCTCGTTCGCGCGGCGCTGGGTGAAAGGCGCGCCCTGGGGCGACAGGTATATCAGGTGCGGGCGCATGCCCGCCTGCTCGCACACCGCCTCAAAACAAGCTGCAATGGGCTCGGCGCGCATGAGCATACCCATGCCGCCCCCGAAGGTGTAGCCGTCCACCTGGTGGTGCTTATCGTAGGCGTAATCTCGGATCTGGTGGCAGACCACCTCGAGAAGCCCCTTCTTCTGCGCCCGTCCGATGATGCTTTCGCCCATCACCGTCGCGCACATATCGGGGAACAGGGTCAGGATATCAATTCTCATGGTCGAACAGTCCCTCCAGCGGCTTGATGCGCATCACTCCGACGTCAATGTCGATCGAGACAATTACGGTCGGGATGGCGGGGATGAGCGTTTTTTTGCCCCCTTCATCGGTGATTTCATAGACGTCGTTCGCGCCGGTCTCGAGCACTTCGGTCAGTGTCCCGTAACACAGTCCGCTGTCCGCGTCCTCCACGGCAAGTCCAACCAGATCCTGTATAAAGTAGGTATCCTCAGGGAGGTTTAAGTCGCCGCGGTCGAGATAGAGCACCTTGCCGCGCAGCGCGTCCGCCTGCTCCACCGTGTCCACGTCCGCAAGGGTCATGAGCACCAGCGTCTTGTGCACCCGGGCGCCCTTCACCGCATATCTCTCCGCGCCGTCCTTGCCGTACAGCGTTGACAAAGCGCAGAGCACCTCCGGCGAATCACACCACGACTGTACCCGCAGCTCGCCGCGGATGCCATGGGTTCCGACAATTTTTCCCGCCTCCAGGAATCGTTTTTTCATTGTTTCACGCCCCCTCCACTAAAAGAAAAAACCGCAACCGTTTTGCGATTGCGGCCCGCAGGCAGACCGGGGAAGGCGCCGCCTCTCCCGGCCCTAAAAGGACTTCCGCCCCAATGTTAGTCGATCTCAACGGAGACCTTCTGCTCCTGTCGGCTGGCCGCCGCGCGCATCACAATGCGAATGGCTTTTGCAATGCGGCCCTGCTTGCCGATGACACGGCCCATGTCATTCTCCGCCACATGCAGATGGTAAACAACCGTGCCGTCCTCGGCCGGCTCGTCCACATCCACAGATACGGCGTCGGGATTTTCAACCAAACCTTGCGCCAACGTAATGAGTAAATCTTTCACTTCGTTCACCTCGCCTCTAGAGAATGTTGTTTTTCTTGAAAAGTGCTTTCACGGTATCGGTGGGCTGAGCGCCGTTTTCGATCCATTTTTTTGCCTTGTCCGCGTCGATTTTAACCACCGACGGTTCCTCAAGGGGGTTGTAATACCCAATCTCCTCAATGAAACGGCCATCGCGGGGATATCTCGAATCGGCGACCACAATGCGGTAGAAGGGCGCTTTCTTGGCGCCCATGCGGCGCAGTCTGATTTTCACTGCCATCTTTTTCACCTCCCACTGAAAATATTCATACAATCAACAACAGGAAATCCTGTGGTGAACAAAATTAATCTTCCCTGCCGCAAGAAGGCAAGAAGAGATTGGATCCAGCGTCACGCTGGTTAAAAGCCCATCCTGTCCATTCCCATCGGGGGCATCCGACGCTTTTTGCCGCCCTTGCCTCCAAACTGACGGATCATTTTCTGCGTCTGCTCAAGCTGCTTAATCAGGCGGTTGACATCCTCCACCTTCATGCCGCTGCCGGCCGCAATGCGGCGCTTGCGCGACGGGTTGATCAGATCGGGCTTGGCGCGCTCGGCGGGCGTCATGGACAGAATAATTGCCACGGTGCGATCCATAATACGGTCATCGACGTCGACATCGCGCAGCTGCTTTTCTACGCCGGGTAGCTTACTGAGAATATTTTTGATCGGCCCCATCTTCTTGACTTGCATAAACTGGTCGTACAGGTCGTTGAAGTCGAGCTTGTTCATCTTGATTTTCTGCGCCATCTCCTCAGCCTTCTCAGCGTCGAGCTCCTGCTCGGCTTGCTCGATCAGGGTGAGCATGTCGCCCATGCCCAGGATACGGCTCGCCATGCGCTCCGGATGGAAAACCTCCAGATCCTCAAGCTTTTCGCCCGTACCGGAAAACTTGACCGGCTTTCCGGTCACCGACCGCACCGACAGCGCCGCGCCGCCGCGCGTATCGCCATCCAGCTTGGTTAATATCACGCCGTCAATCTCCAGCGTTTCGTTGAAGGTTTTCGCCACGTTGACCGCGTCCTGTCCGGTCATGGCGTCGACCACCAGCAGAATTTCGTTGGGCTCCACCGCCTCTTTGATGCGGCGCAGCTCCTCCATCAGCTCGGTATCTATGTGCAGCCGGCCGGCGGTGTCGATGATCACAAAGTCGTTGCCGTGATCCTTCGCGTGGGTGATCGCTTTCTTCGAGATGGTCACCGGGTCGGTCGTACCCATTTCAAAAACCGGCACGCCCGCCTTGGAGCCGACCACCTGAAGCTGGGTAATCGCCGCCGGACGGTAGATATCACACGCAGCCATCAGCGGCCTGTGCCCCTGCTTTTTCAGCATGAGCGCGAGTTTTCCAGCATGGGTGGTCTTGCCCGAGCCCTGAAGCCCGCACAGCATGATCACGGTCGGCGGGTGCTTGGCAAATTCGAGGCGGCTTTGTTCCCCGCCCATTAAGGCTGTGAGCTCCTCGTTGACAATCTTGATCACCATCTGCGCCGGTGTCAGGCTCTGCATGACCTCCGAACCCACCGCACGCGCGGTGACAGCGGCGGTGAAATCCTTGGCGACTTTATAGTTGACGTCGGCCTCAAGCAGCGCCAGACGCACTTCCCGCATGGCCTCCTTGACGTCGGCCTCGGTCAGCTTTCCCTTGGAACGCAGACGCTTAAAGGCGGCCGACAGTTTATCCGCTAAGCTTTCAAATGCCAAATGTGGTTCCTCCTTGGCTCATGGCTCGCCGCGCCTACTCAGACAGGGCGTCGGCCACGGCGATGATCTCGCGTGCGCGGGAGGATATCTCCCGGCTGTATCCGTAACGGTCGTTGTAAGTTTCAATGTCCTGCGCCGCGCGGCGGATGCTCTCCAGCGCTTCGCTTACCTCGCGAAACCGCTTGCACAGTCCCAGTTTTTCCTCCATGTCCGAAAGGATCGCCTCGGTGCGCAGGATCGCGTCGCGTGCGCCCTGCCGAGTGATACCCTCATTCTCGCCGATCTCGGAGAAGGACAGGTCCTCATTGTGATAAAATTCAATCATTTCGCGCTGTTTTTGCGTCAGCAACGCGCCGTAAAAGTCCAGAAGCAGGGACATTTCCAAGTTTTGCGCCATTTCATCCCTCTCCCCATCTTCATGTAAAGCAATTTCCTTTACCTGTGGGAGTATAGCATAAAACAGCGTGCATGTCAAGTATTTTTACTTGACACGCACGCCGCGTAATCACGTACCTAAAATTAATTCGAACCGCCAAACTGCTCCGCCACAATCTCAAGCAGGAAATCCTTGAGGCTTTCGGTGCGGATGAAGTACCCGTCAGAGACGGTGGACAGCTCATGCACCTGAAAGGTGGTCTTTTTTCCCAGAATGTCCAGCGTCAGGAAGGAGGAATCGACCAGAATCGCCCCTTCGCGGTAGCTGAGAAAGTCGGCAAACTTCACCTGCTTCATATAGGAATCAACCAGGAAGGGGGGAATGGTCAGCTCTCCGATTTTTGTCTTTTCAATTGTGGCGGTGAAATAGCGTTGGGTCGCGCTGACCTCTCGGATGCCGATGGAGACTTCCATTTGCAGGACAAGCTGATTGTTCATGTAGGTAAACGGCATGACGATCAGCGCCCGTTCCCCATCCTCGGTCACGTCAAAGTAGAGGTCGGTCGGGGCAGATTCCTCCTGTGCCGGCTGATTTTCCAGAAAGTACGCCACCGTGTCGGTCATTTCCTGCGGCGTGAGGGTCAGCTCCCCTTTGTCGCCCAGCTCGAACACCACCCGGGACAGGGCGTTTAGACTCGGAGTCTTCGAGTACCTGTGGGATACATTGTCCTGCAAAAGCAGGGTGATGTGAACCACCCCCGCGATCAGCAGCGCCGCCAGCAGCACAATAACTGTGATCAGGATGGCCTTGCCCGTCCGGTGTTTTTTGGGATGGGTGTCCTTCACGATTCCCTCTATGATCTCCTGATTCATGCCGTCTCCTCCTCTATTGTTTGAGCTCCACCACCGTGACGCCCGACTCGCCCTCTCCGTAAGCGCCCAGCCGGAAGGT
The DNA here is from genome assembly GCA_031551875.1 of Oscillospiraceae bacterium. GTDB lineage: Bacteria > Bacillota > Clostridia > Oscillospirales > Acutalibacteraceae > JAVBNA01. The sequence goes on from JAVBNA010000005.1 coordinate 57,345, forward strand.
GCGCACCGATGGGTGGGTTTTCAGAAAGCGGTGCACCGCGGCGCGCAGTGCGCCTGTGCCCTTGCCGTGGATGACTGTAAACTCATGGATGCCCATCACGAGCGAGGAATCGATGAACCGGTCGAGCTCCAACTCAGCGTCAATTGCCATCTGTCCGCGCAGGTCAAGCTCTGTGCGCACTGTGGTTTCCATCTTGCTTTTGACGTTGCGGGTGACACTCGCCTTGGGCTTATTTGCCTTCTGTGCCTCCATCAGGCGCAGGTTTTTGACATGCACCTTTGTTTTCATGATACCGGCCTGCACCACCGCGTATCCCGACGAATCGGGCAATTCGAGCACGGTGCCGCTTTTGCCAATGTCATGGATCTGCACCGGGTCGCCGATTTTAAGCGCCCTTGGCAGTACATATTCGTCGTCGGTCTGCTTCTCCACGACCGGATTGGCGGTATTCTCGAGGAGACGCATCCCTGCTTTTATGCGCGCCTTTGCCTCGGCGGCGTCCAGCTTTTTGGCCTCCCGGCGCATGTCCTCCAGCTCGTCAAGCAGCCCCTGCGCCTGCACTTTGGCCTTCGCAACCAGCCCGGCTGCCTCCTGCCGTACCCGCTCGAGCTCCTTTTCCCGGTGACGCTCGAGCTCCTCCCGGTGCTTCTGGGAGGCATTTTTCGCCTGCTCGGCCTCGTCGCGCAGCCGCCGCGTCTCCTTCCGCTCCTCCTCCAGCCGCTGACGGCTCACCTCCAGCGCACTGACCACCTCTTCAAAGCGGGAGTTTTCCGAGGAGATCAGGCTCTGCGCGTGCTCCACAATCGCCTTGGGGATGCCCAGCCGCTCGCTGATCGCAAAGGCGTTGGAACGCCCCGGCACGCCGATCAGCAGGCGGTAGGTGGGACGCAGGGTGGCCACGTCAAACTCACAGCAGGCGTTTTCCACGCCGGTCGTCTCCAGCGCGTATACCTTGAGCTCGGCGTAGTGGGTGGTCGCCGCGAGCTTTGCGCCCTTGCTGCGCAGATGCTCGAGGATGGAGGTGGCAAGCGCCGCGCCCTCGACCGGGTCGGTGCCCGCTCCCAGCTCGTCGAGCAGGACAAGGCTTTGGGGATCCACCGTATCAATGATGTGAATGATGTTGGTCATGTGAGAGGAGAAGGTGGACAGGCTCTGTTCAATGCTCTGCTCGTCGCCGATGTCGGCGAGGATGTGGTCAAAGACCGACAGTGCACTCTCGTCCTGCGCCGGGACCATCAGGCCGCACATCGCCATCAGGGATAAAAGCCCGATGGTCTTGAGCGACACGGTTTTGCCGCCGGTGTTGGGGCCGGTGATGACCAGCGTGTCAAAATGAAGCCCCAGCTGTATGTCGGTGGGTACCACTTTGGCGGGATCAATCAGCGGGTGGCGGGCTTTTTTCAGGTCAATACGCCCCTTGTCGTTCATGACCGGCATGGTCGCCTTCATTTTATAGGCCAGATGCGCCTTCGCGAACACAAGGTTAAGCTCCACGGTGGCATTGTAGCCCTCGCAGACCGCGTCGGCGAAGCCGCCCACCTCGGCCGACAGCAACGTCAGAATCCGCTCAATCTCGGCGTCCTCCTGGGAGAGCAGTACCTTGATCTCGTTGTTGGCCTCCACGACGCCCATCGGTTCCACAAAGACGGTCGCGCCGCTTGCCGACGTGTCATGCACAAGTCCGGGCACGTCGCCCCGGCACTCTGCCTTGACCGGCACCACAAACCGGCCGCCGCGCATGGTGACCAGCGTGTCCTGTAAAAATTTCTGATAGTGGGGCGAACGAATCATTTTGTCCAGCTGTTCGCGCGCGCGGTTCTGTGCGTTCTTGATCTTGCGGCGGATGGCGGCGAGCTCAGGGGAGGCATTGTCCGCCATCTGATCCTCCGACTCGATGCAGGACAGAATGCGCTCCTCCATATATTTGTTGACGCACAGCGCCTCAAAACGCCAGTCGATGGCGGTCTCCACGCCCGCCGAATGTTTGCGCCACTCCTGCAGCGCCCGCATCACACGCAGCACCTCCGCGACGCGCAGCAGTTCGAGCATGGAAAGCACCGCGCCCGCCTCAGCACGGCGCAGGGCGGAATTCATGTTTTTGACGCCGCCGAAGGAGGGGCTGCCGAACCGGCCGATCAGCATGTGCGCCGCGTCGGTTTCGGACAGGATCTGCTTCACTTCAAAAAGCCCTGTGGAGGGCTCGGTCGCGCGGGCGAGCTCAGCCGCGTCCTGGCAGGAGGTCTCCTGCGCAAGCAGCTCCAAAATCTTGGGCAGCTCCAGCGCGTTATTGTGTCGATTGTTCATATTTCAATGCTCCCTGATATGTAATTACGGTTTCGCTTTGATGCTTTCATAAAAGGTCAGCGTCCCCGGGACGCGGTCGGTGATGCTCAGGATATACGCCTGCGCCGCCTGCGCAAGCTCGATCGACGAGCCCTGTGGCAGCGTGAAGGAAAAAAGCTTCTCAAACTCGGCGTACACCGCGTGACGCAGGGCGGTCAGCGCCCCCCGCCCCAGCGGCAGGGCTGCTTCCCCGTCCGGCGTGTAGCACGCCGCGCAAAATATTTTCGCCTGACGGGGCAGAAAAAACATGGTGTCTGCCTCATAGCCGCCGCACCCCGCGCACATGACAAGGTCGGGCATATAGCCCGACTTGGACGTGAGCCGCAGCTCGAACGCCGCCTTGAGAAGCGCCTCATCCCTGAGGCCGCGGCTTAAATAAAACAATGCGTTGAGCAGCAGTCGCAAAACTCCTTCAGACTCGACCTCCTCGGGGACAAGCATCAGGGCAAGCTCACAGAAATACTGGGCGAGTGTGAGCTTTTCGAGATCGTTCCGCACCCCGTAAAACAGCTCTTTTGCCTCGGCATCGCTTACTGTATAGCCCGACTTGGACTGGTAAAACACAAAGTCAGAATAGCACAGCAGCTGTGTCGCGGAGGAGTTTTTGTGCTTTAAGTTGTAGGCGCCGTTGGCAAAGGCCCGCAGGATGCCCCGGTCACGCGTCAAAATGGTAATCAGGCGGTCGGCTTCCCCGACTTTCTGTTCCTTCAGCACCACGCCGTCGGTGCGGATCTGCATACGGATTGTCCTCCTCCCCCGTGCCGGCACGGCCCGCGAGCGCTTTATAGTTTAGATAGTCCAGGACACTTCCCGTCTGCAAGAAGCGATCCCACGCTTTATAATCATCCATATTTTCGCACCTCCTGTCACAAAAAGTGTACCACAAAGGCGCGTCAATTATTGTAGGGAAATGCTGTCAACGGTCTTACTTAGGGCAAAAAACTCAGTCCTGGTCGTACCCGAAACTCCTCAAAAGATTGTCGCGGTTGCGCCAGTCCTCCTTGACCTTGACCCAGGTCTTGAGATTGATTTTTCCGCCGAAAAACTGCTCCATGTCCTCGCGGGCGTAGCTGCCCACCTTTTTGAGCATTTCCCCGCCCTTGCCGATCACGATGCCCTTATGGCTGTCCTTTTCACAGTAGATCACCGCGTCGATGTCGGTAACATTGCCGTCCTCCCGCTCGCGCATGCGCTCAATGCCCACCGCGATGCCGTGGGGGATCTCCTTGTCGAGCAGGCGCAGCAGCTTTTCGCGGATGATCTCGGCCGCGATCACCTTTTCGGGCTGGTCGGTCAACGTGTCGTCGGCAAAGAAGTGAGGGCTTTCAAACGCGTGCCCCATCAGCTCCCCGATCAGGGTGTCCACGCCCACCGGCTTTGTCGCCGAAACCGGCACCACCGCCTCAAAGGCAAAAATCCCGGTATACGCGGCGATCTGCCCTGCGAGCTGGGTCTTGTCCCCCAGCGTATCAATTTTGTTGATGGCCAAAATGGCGGGGATGTCCTCTTTTTTGAAGCGCTCCATCAAATCGAGCTCCGCCTTCTGCGGCTCGGTGCCCGCTTCCACAACGAGCAAACACACGTCCACGCCCGAAATCGATTCGGTGATCGACCTGACCATGTAGTCGCCCAGCCGGGTACGCGGCTTATGCAGCCCCGGCGTGTCAATGAATACCAGCTGGGTTTCCCCTCTGGTCAGTACGCCCATGATGCGGGTGCGGGTGGTCTGCGGCTTTTTGGACACGATGGCGACCTTGACGCCCAGCATCTCGTTGAGCAGGGAAGATTTTCCCACGTTGGGACGTCCCACAATGGCGATAAAGGCCGATTTCTGCCCATTTTTATTTTCTACGTTCAAGCTTTATTTACTCCTTTTTTTCTTACTCAGTCTCCGCGCCACCGCTTTCATTTTCTGCGGCCCGGCAAACACAAACACGAGCGACACCGCACCCGATAACAGCAGCAGGGGAATGCGGTAAAACGCGCCGGTCAGGTAGTCATACAGGCGCACATACCCCTCCGCCTTGGTGAACAGGCACAGCCCGACGCCCACGGCAAACAGGGCGGCCACAAGCACGCCGCCCGCCGCCACATCCTTGGCAATGCGGGAGGCGCTGTTATACTGCGGCGCGCCGATGTCGGTCAGCACCTCGATCGAAGTGTTGATCATCTCAGCAGCCACAACCACCGCCATGACCAGCAGCAGCGCGGCGTATTCGCCCCGGCTCAGGTCAAAAAACAGAGAAAGAAACAAGACATATACCACCGCTACGGTATGTATACGCATGTTTCTTTCGTTATAGATACAAAACACAATGCCCCGCAAGGCGTCCCGAAAGCTCTTCAGGAGCTTTTTGATGGTCATGGCGCCACCCCGGTTTCCGCCTTATTCGTCGTCCAGCACATAGCTCGATACGCGGGAAAGGCCGAGAAGCGAAAGAACCTGCTCCTCCTTCTCCCGCATATGTACCATTTCCAGGCCTCCCTTTTCATGGTCATACCCCAGCAGGTGAAGCATCGAATGCACGGTGAGATAGCCCACCTCTCGCTGCAGGCTGTGCCCAAACTGCTTGGCCTGTGCGTAGGCAGTCTCCATCGAGATCACGATGTCGCCGAGCATTTTGAAGCCGTTGGCGGGATTGTCGTCGTATACGCCGTTTTCACCGAGCGGAAAGGAGAGGACGTCGGTCGGCTCTTCCTTGTCCCTGAACTTTTTGTTCATCTCGGCGATCTGCTGGTCGTCCACAAAGCTGACGCTGACCTCTACCGGGTTTGGAAAGCCCTCCATGCGCAGCACCGCGTTGCAGCACCGACGGATGAGCATCCTGATACCGGTAGGAATTTTCACCTGCTTCTGTTTGTTATCAATAATCACTTTAATTTTGTCGGTCATTTGTTTTTTCTTCCTTCCTCATGTTTTTCGTAAGCTTTGATGATTTCCTGAACCAGTCTATGGCGAACAACGTCCCGTCCGTCGAAATGAGAGATCGCAATGTCGTCGATTCCTTTGAGAATGCGTATGATCTCCAGTAGCCCGGAGCGCTTGCCGTCAAGATCAATCTGGGTCACGTCCCCGGTGATTACCATTTTGGAACCGAAGCCCAGCCTCGTCAGAAACATTTTCATCTGCTCTGGCGTGGTGTTCTGCGCTTCGTCGAGAATAATGAAGCTTTCGTCAAGGGTGCGCCCGCGCATGTAGGCGAGCGGCGCCCCTTCGATGTCCCCCCGTTCCAGATACTTCTGATAGGTCTCCGCCCCCAGCATGTCAAACAGCGCGTCATACAGGGGACGCAGATAGGGATCCACCTTCTGCTGGAGGTCGCCGGGCAGGAAGCCGAGCTTCTCCCCCGCCTCCACCGCCGGCCGGGTCAGTATGATGCGGTTGACCTGATGCGCCCGGAAAGCGGTCACCGCCATGGCGACGGCGAGATAGGTCTTGCCGGTTCCGGCAGGGCCGACGCCGATGGTCACGGTCTTTTTGGCAATGGCGTTTACGTACCTTTTCTGTCCGATTGTCTTGGGCTTGATGGGCTTGCCCTTGGCGCTGACACAGATGCAGTCGCCGATGATCGCGTCGATCGACTCGGGGCTTCCCTCATCCACCAGGGTCATGCAGTAGCGGACATTCTGCTCGGTCAGCGTCTCGCCCTTGCTGATCAGTCTGATCAGCCCTTCGATCACCTTGACCGCCTTGGCCACATTTTCGATCTCGCCCGAAACCTTGATCTCTGAGCCCCGGGTCACAATGTCAATGCCGTATTCGGTTTCAATCAGCTTGATGTTTTCATCAAAGCTTCCAAATAATAGAATCGCATGCTCCATGCGCTCCACATTGATAATTTGTTCGATCATTCCATCACCTTTGGCTTTTCCAAATATTATACCATAGAATTGTCCGCAAAAACACCTTTGTCGAAGTTTGCGCATAATTCTGTGTTATTATACCATATATTTTTTAATTAGTCATTACTTTTCACTTAATTTATACATTTAATTCACGATTAATTCATCTTCTATGGCAATATCTTCCTCACAGGTGAAGGTATACACATAGACGAAGCTCTGCGCCGTGCGAGTTTTGTCACATTTTACATCGATGACCTTAATGCCCTCCTCCGCCCATTGGGATTTGAGTTCCTGCTCGCGTTTCTGCGCCGCGGCAAGCGCCTCTGTCTCGGTCAGTTGCTTTTCATGCCTGACGAGCGGCGTCCACTTCTCCTCAAACACCGTGACCGGCAAATGCATCTTCCCGATGTGCACCGGCGTCTCGGTCTCGTCCAGCGACACATCCCCGCCGGGCGGCACTGTGAAGGACAGCGGCAGCAGCAGCCCGAACAGATCAATTCTCCGGCAGGTGACCGGATCGCCCGCCGCGAGGTAAAGCTCCTGATTGACGGGGTACTCGAGACGTTCGGTGCGGGCGGTCTGCGCCATCACCTTGCCCGACGAATGGATCAGCATCGAGTTGCCCTGGTCGTCCTCCCACACGCCGCTGATCAGCAGGTCGCCCGCCGTGACCGCCTCCCCGACCTGCACCGAGGGAAAACCCGCCGGTGCCTCGACCGATAGAATCAGCCCGTCGCGCGCCGCCTTGATGTTGCAGGGTTGGTCAACCGGGATCCGATCCGCGCCCTTCTGCACCTCGCGCACCTCGACATACGCGTTGCTGCCGGTGATGTTGACCGCCGCCCAGGACAGCTCGGGCATATCCCCCATCAGCATATTGGCCAGCTCCTGCGGTTCAAGGCTGCCGCGGTAAGCGCCCGGCCTTATGTTCAGCTCGTACAGCTTGAGGGTGATCTCCTCCTCGGTAAGCGTGGTCTGACCGGACACCTCGACGTTCCACAGAAAAAAGGACATGGCATACAGAATGACCACAAATAGAAGCGCCCCCGCCAGGATGCCGCTGCGCTGCCGGTATCGGTTGACGTGAAAGGGAAGCCCGTGCTTTTTTTGCAGACGCACCCTGACCCCCGCCTGCTTGCCCAGACGAGCCAGCCCGGGGTACAGCCGCGCGGGCGCGCAGGCGGAGATCATGCCCTCCTGACGCTTCATCCCCCACAGCGGGATACCCTTCCTCGTGGCGAGGTTGAGAAGCCGTTCGGGCATCGCGCCCGACGCCCGAAAGCGTACATATCCGTCAAAATATCGAATAAAACCCACCATCATGACCTGCGTTCCTCCTGTTTCTCACATGGGGTCGCTTGCGATTCGGTTATGTTTCAAAAGAGAGCGAGAGGATAAACCCTTCGATGGCGATGGCGTCGGGAGACATGCTGACCACCTCAAGATTGCGTCCCTCAAAACGCAGGTTCATCTGCCCGGCGGACACCCGGATCAGCTTGTCGTCGTATTCCAGGATGCCCCGGCAGCCTTCGACCACCGCCGAGCGATTTGAATGAAATTCGGTGATCGAGGTCACCCTCCCGGGACGGGGATCTTTTTCCTCAGGTGCGCTGCCCTTTTTTCCCATAGTATCACTCCTTTTGTCTCCTCTATTGTTATGAGCGGACAGGGAAAAAAATGTCCGGATTGTCCCCTTTTCATCGTAAACCCCGCATGACTTCGGGTTTTTCGCATATGGATTGAATAGGGTAAATCAGCATCGATAGGGGGCGCATTGGTTTGACCGATATCCTCAAAAGCATTTCCTCCCGCCGCATTTCACTTTTATGCACAGCGATTTGTATCGCGGGGCTGGGCATGAGTCTGCTGTTCTATGCCGGACAGGTGGCCGACGCCGTGGCGGACGCGCTGACCGTGTGCGCGTCCGTGCTCATCCCCGCCCTCTTCCCCTTTATGGCATTTTCGGTCTTTGTGGTCAGATCGGGCCTGTCGGACACGCTCAGCCGCTTCTTTGCGCCGGTCACCCGCGCTTTATTCGGGCTGCCCGGCTGCACCGCCGCCACCATCCTCACGAGCTTCCTGGGCGGCTACCCCGCCGGGGCGCGCGGCATTCGGGCGCTGCTGGACACCGGACAGATCACCCCCCGTGAAGCGGAGCGCATGACGGGATTCTGCGTGTGTGCGGGCCCCGCCTTTGTGATCAGCGCGGTGGGCGCGCGCATGCTGGGCAGTGCGGCGCTGGGCGTGCTTCTCTACGCCGCACAGATTCTGGCCGCACTCGCGATCGGCGTCGCCGGACGGTTCGGTCATAAAAACGAACAAAACATACCTACGCCCCCCTCCGCGCGGGTACGCCCCGCCCTCTCTGACGCGCTCATTGCTTCGGTGGACGACGCGGTGCGCGGCATGATCGCGATGTGCGGGCTGGTGTGCCTGTGCGGCGCGCTCTTTGCCATTTTGTCGGCCACGGGCGCGGTCAGCGCGCTGATCGATTTTCTGAGGACACTGGGGCTGGGCAGCGCGGCCGCCGTCCTGCCCTCCCTTGTGCTTGAGGTGACCGACGCCTGCCGGGCCGCCGCGCATGCCGAGAGCGTGCCCGCCGTTTTCTGCGCGCTGGCGCTGGGCTGGGGCGGGCTGTGTGTCCATTTGCAGGTTTTTTCCTCGCTGGGCACGATTCTGGCCAAAGGGCGCTTCTACGCGCTCCGCATGATGCAGACCGCGCTGTCCGCCCTGTTTACCCTGGTTTTGCTGCTGCTCTTCCCCCAAAACACTGCCCAACAGGCTTTTTCCACCTTCCCGCGCACGCCGCTCGCCGAGACAGGGCAAAACGGACTCGCGGGCGCGATCGCGCTGATGGCCATGGCGGTTGTTTTTCTTTTGAGCACCTCGTCAAAAAGCGTGGATTTTCACGGAAAAAGATGGTATAATCAAAGCAGAAGTAAAACAAAGAACCGGAAAAACGGAGAGCGTGGCCATGATGCATCGTAAACTATTTGGAAACGAACGGTACCAGTCGTGTGAATTTTGTTCGAAAGGGCATAAAAGTGAGGACGGCGCTGTCCTCTATTGTCCCCGCAAGGGCATTGTGCAAAGCCACGACAAATGCTGGCGCTTTGACTATGACCCGCTGCGCCGGAAGCCGCAGACGCTTCCCGACCTGCCGGCGTTTGACCCGGAGGAATTCACCCTGTAACGCAAACCCCGCACCCGGAGCCTTGTGCGCCGGACGCGGGGTTTTTGTCTTATGATTTTCCGTAACATAGCCTATGTTTTACATAAAATTTACGCAAATGAACCCGCGGGGTGAAGTACTCCACATTCTCCACAGGGTTTTCCACAGTCCCCATTCAGGCGGGACAAGTCCTCAAAAGCCCTTTTCTCCGGCTACGGACAACTTAATCTTCGCGCGCTGTGGAAAAGCGGGCAGGTGTCGATTTACATAATCTGGTTTACAGGGTAACATAAAAAGGGACAGGCCGTTTGGCCTGTCCCTTTTCTGTTTTCTCACGTCAATCGATCGCCTTGCTGTCGATCTGGGCGCGCGCCATGGCGATGAACTCCTCCGGGGTTTTCGTGCCCATGTCGCCCTCCTTGCGCGAGCGCACCGACACAGTACCGCTCTCCAGCTCCTTGTCGCCCAGGATGAGCATATAGGGAACCTTCTCGAGCTGGGCCTCGCGGATCTTATAGCCCACCTTTTCACTGCGCATATCCACCTCGGCCTTGATGCCCGCCGCGCGCAGCTTGTCCCTGATGCCCTGTGCGGAGTCCTGGAAGCGGTCGGAGAGGGGCAGGATGCGCGCCTGCTCGGGACACAGCCACAGCGGCAGCGCGCCCGCGTACTTCTCGATCAGCATGGCCAGCGTCCGCTCATAGCAGCCGATGGAGGTGCGGTGAATGATATAGGGATACTTCTTCTCGCCGTTCTGGTCGACGTAGGTCATGTCAAAGCGCTCGGCCAGCGAATGGTCGATCTGCACCGTGATGATGGTGTCCTCCTTGCCGTGGACGTTCTTCATCTGGATGTCGAGCTTGGGGCCGTAGAAGGCCGCCTCGCCCTCCTCCTCGGTGTAGTCGATACCCAGCCGGTCAAGGATGCGCCGCATGTCTCTCTGGGTCTCGTCCCACATCTCTTTGGTGCCGATGTATTTTTCGGTGTCGTTCGGATCCCACTTAGAGAAGCGGTAGGAGATATCCTCTTCAATGCCGATCGTGCGCATCATGAACTTAATCAGGTCGACCACGCCCGCGAACTCCGATTCGAGCTGCTCGGGCGTGCAGATCAGATGTCCCTCCGAGATGGTGAACTGCCGCACACGGATGAGGCCGTGCATCTCGCCCGACGCCTCGTTGCGGAACAGGGTGGAGGTCTCGCCGTAGCGCAGGGGCAGGTCACGGTAGGAATGCATGTCAGCCTTGTAGATCATGTACTGGAAGGGACAGGTCATCGGACGCAGGGCAAACACCTCTTCGCCCTCCTTCTCCTCGTCGCCCAGCACGAACATGCCGTCCTTGTAATGACCCCAGTGCCCCGACAGCTTATAAAGGTCGCTCTTGGCGAGCAGGGGCGTCTTGGTCAGAAGGTAGCCCCTCTTCTCCTCCTCGTCCTCGACAAAGCGCTGGAGCGTCTGGATCACACGCGCGCCCTTCGGCATCAGCAGCGGCAGCCCCTGCCCGACCAGCTCGTTGGTGGTGAAGAAGCCCAGCTGCCGGCCCAAAAGGTTGTGGTCGCGCTTTTTGGCCTCCTCCAGACGGGTCAGGTGTTCCTCGAGAGCGCTCGCCTTGGGGAAGGTGACGCCGTAAATGCGCTGGAGCATGGCCTTGCTCGCGTCGCCCCGCCAGTAGGCGCCGGTCGCTGACAGCAGCTTGACCGCTTTGATACAGCCGGTGGACAGCAGGTGGGGGCCTGCGCACAGATCGGTAAAATCGCCCTGCCTGTAGAAGGAGATGGGCTCGCCTTTTCCGGCGTGCTCGCGGATCAGCTCGACTTTATAGGGCTGCCCGTATTCCTCCATCAGCCTGACCGCTTCGTCGGGCGTCAGGGTGAATCGCTCGATCAGGACGTCTTCCTTGATGATCCTTTTCATCTCGTCCTCGATGCCCGCGAGATCCTCGGGGGACAGCGGCGCGGGCAGGTCAAAGTCGTAGTAAAACCCGCTGTCGATGGCGGGGCCGATGGCAAATTTGGCGCCGGGGATTTTGCGCAGCACCGCCTGTGCCAGAATGTGGGAGGAGGTGTGCCAATAGGCTTTTCTGCCCTCTTCGTCGTCAAAGGTCAGGATGGACAGCGCACAGCTCTCGGTAAGCGGCGTGCGCAGGTCGACCACCTTCCCGTCCGCTTTGCCCGCGCAGGCCGCTTTAAAAAGCCCCGCTCCAAGCGATTTGGCCACGTCGGCGACCGTCGTGCCCGGCTCGTATTCCCTGATTACATCGCCCTTGAGTTTGATCTGGATCATTCTGTTCGCTTCCTTTTCTGTAATTTATACAATAAAAAAGCCCCCGTCCCCCAAAGGGACGAAGACAAACTCCGCGGTTCCACCCTTGTTCAGCGCCGCGTCCAAAGACCCGTGCGCTCTCAAGCGGCCCTGTAACGGATGCCGGCCGATGCGTTTACTGAAAGCAAATTCATTTCACGCACTCTCAGGGGCGGTCATCCCCACTCGCACTCGAAGCTGCTTTCAGCCCTTGGCAGCCCTCTCTGACCCGCGCGTTTTTGTGAAGGTGTTCCCCGTCAACGATTTCCCATAATCAATTTTTTGTATTATATCACGAGCATAAAAATCTGTCAAGAACCAGGTTTTTCTCCTTTTTACACTTGACTAAGCTTCGCAAAAGAGATAAAATGAACGTTAAGGTGTGAAAGTATGTGCGTTTTTGGATTTAACGCACCCAAAACGCCGCTTTTTCATCAGATATTACATGATTTTTAAAAGCTCTGAAAAGAAAACTGAAAAGGAGGTGCTGTTTACCGTTGGGTTGGCTATTTTATGTGCTGGCCGCCCTGATCGGCGGTGCGATTTGTGGAGCGATCGCCTTTTTCCTGGGTGTTAATCATAGAAAAAATGTCGCCGAGACGGCGATCGGATCAGCGGAAGAACAGTCAAAGCGAATTGTCAGTGATGCCATTAAAGCGGCAGAGGCACGAAAAAAGGAAGCCATTTTAGAAGGCAAGGACGAGATTCACCGGCTGCGTAACGAGTCGGACAAGGAACTGCGCGAGCGCCGTTCCGAGGTGCAGCGTCAGGAGAGAAGGATTCAGCAGAAGGAAGAATCCCTCGACAAAAAGATCGAGAATTTAGAGACCAAAGAAGAGGTCATTCTCAAGAAAACCCGTCAGGCCGAGGAACGGCTTGCTGAAAGCGAACAGATCAAAAAGAGCCAGTTTGACATGCTGGAACGTATTTCCGGCTTTACCATTGAGCAGGCCAAAACGCATTTGCTCACAAACCTCGAAAATGAATTGGTGCATGAGAAGGCCGTGAAGATCATGGAGATCGACCGCCAGTTCACTGAGGAAGCGGACAACAAGGCCCGCGAGCTCATTTCGCTTGCCATTCAGCGCTGTGCCGCCGACCACGTGGCAGAGGCCACCGTGTCGGTTGTCCCGCTGCCAAATGACGAAATGAAGGGCCGCATCATCGGCCGCGAGGGCCGCAACATCCGCACACTTGAAACCCTGACCGGCGTCGACCTGATTATCGACGACACGCCGGAGGCCATCACCCTGTCAAGCTTTGACCCGGTTCGGCGCGAGGTCGCCCGGATCGCGCTTGAGCGCCTGATCACAGATGGCCGCATCCATCCCGCACGCATTGAAGAAATGGTGGAAAAGGCCCGCCGCGAGGTGGATGCCACCATCAAGGCCGAGGGTGAACGCGCCGTCATCGAGGTCGGTGTCAACGGGCTTCATCCGGAACTTGTTAAATTGTTGGGACGCCTGCGTTATCGTACCAGCTATGGACAAAACGTATTAAAACATTCCCTCGAGGTGGCCTACCTCTCCGGCATCATGGCCTCCGAACTGGGGCTTGACCCCGCGGTCGCCAAGCGCGCCGGACTTCTGCATGACCTCGGCAAAGCGCTCGACCACGAACTGGAGGGCTCCCACGTGGAGCTTGGTGTCGAATACGCGCGCAAATACAAGGAGTCTGACACGGTCATTCACGCCATCCACGCCCACCACGGCGATGTGGAGGCCAAAACCGTGATTGCCTGTCTCGTGCAGGCCGCCGACGCGATCTCCGCCGCCCGTCCGGGCGCGCGGCGCGAAAACCTTGAGAACTATATCAAGCGTCTGGAGAAGCTCGAAGAAATTGCGAGCGCCTTCAAGGAGGTCGACCGCTGCTTTGCGATTCAGGCCGGCCGTGAGATCCGCGTGATGGTCAAACCCGAGGCGATCGGTGACGACAAGATGGTTCTGCTCGCCCGCGAGATCTGTCAGAAGATTGAAAGCGAGCTGGATTACCCCGGACAAATCAAAGTATGCATGATCCGTGAGAGCCGTGCAGTTGACTTTGCCAAATAATCGGTATTGTTCCTTCGTAATAAAATGTAAGCGCTCCACTTTGCTCATCGTTTTGTTATCAGGTTCGTCTCACAAAGGCAAAAGGAATCAAAAGAACCGCTTTCCACAGCAAAATTTTGTTGTGGCGGGCGGTTTTTCTGTGGTATACTAAGAATACATTGTACAGAAGGGACTTTATGAACTGCATGAATATTCTCTGCATCGGGGATGTCGTCGGAATGCGCAGCAGCGTCTTTCTGCGCGACCATCTTCCCGCTTTTAAAAAGCTCAAGGCGGTGGATCTGGCGATCTGCAACGGGGAAAACTCCGCTGACGGCAACGGCATCACCCCCGCCTCCGCCGATTACCTGCTGCAAAGCGGCGTGGATGTCCTCACAACCGGAAACCACGTTTTTCGCCGGAGGGAGGTCTATGACACGCTGAATGAAAGTCCCTGCATCCTTCGCCCGGCCAACTACCCGGCCTCGGCGCCGGGACGCGGGCTGCTGATCCACGACATGGGCCGCGTTCAGGTCGCAATCATCAATTTGATGGGCACGGTGTTTCTGGACAGCCTGCGCTGCCCCTTTGAGACGGCGGACGAGCTGCTGCGCGAGGCGGCCGACTGCAAAGTAATTGTCGTTGATTTTCATGCCGAGGCCACCGCCGAAAAGAAAGCGCTGGGCTTTTATCTCGACGGCCGCATCTCCGCTCTGTTCGGCACCCACACCCACGTACAGACCAGCGATGCTCAGGTTCTGCCGGGCGGTACCGGCTTCATCACAGACGTGGGCATGACCGGCCCCGTGCTTTCGGCGCTCGGAGTCAAGCCCGCGCTTGCAATCGCCAAGATGAAGGGCAAACTGCCGGTTCGTTTTGAACTGGCGGAGGGGGCAATCATGCTCAACTGCGTGTTGTTTTGCGTTGATGAAAAAACAGGACGTACACTGAGCGCGGAGGCTTTTGTCCTTGAATAAACGTTATAATTTTTATTTCCGCCTGATTCTGCAACATATTTTTTACTTTTGTCGTAAAAGTATTGATTTTTTGCGGAAAACAAGCTATATTTGTAGTGGTGTAGTGTTTATGGAGTAAATGGTTTCTGCATTTTATGAAGAATTGGAGGATTCTAGAGTGGAAGTTCTGAAAGTCTCGTCAACATCCGTTCCCAACTCAGTCGCCGGTGCCATCGCCGGTGTCATCCGTGAAAATGGAAAGGTGGAGGTTCAGGCGATCGGCGCGGGCGCGGCGAACCAGGCGATCAAGGCGGTTGCCATCGCGCGCGGTTATCTGGCCCCCGCAGGCATTGATTTAGTCTGTATTCCGGCGTTTGCCAATGTGACCATTGACAAAGAGGACCGGACCGCCATTAAATTAATTGTAGAGCCCAGATAGGGTTGTTTCTGCGATTTGCCTACATAATGAACGGAATCAAGCGCCTGCCACGTTGTGGCAGGCGCTTGATTCCGTCTCAAAAATATTTTTAAAGTGACACGCTCTCCCCCAGATGGAAGGAATATATCACCTTTTCCCGGACGGGCTTTCCAAGGCAGTCCTCCATCGCTCTGGCGTAGATCTCCAGCTGTATGCGGTAGCGGTCTGCCAGTGTCTCCATGCTATCTGTCCGGTCTGTTTTATAGTCGATGACCACAAGCCCGTCCTCCTCCTCAAGCACGCAGTCCACCACGCCATTGAGCACAACCTGCTCGTGCGCATAGGCTTCTGCCACATCGGGCACGACACTGCGCGCGTCAATGCTCGACAGGAAGCGCATCTCGGGGCGGCAGCGAGGCGCGTTTAAAATGCGTATGCCCAGCGGCGAAGAGAAAAAGCCCCGGATGGCGTCCATGCTGACCGCGGCGCTCTCCTCCGCGCTCAGGAACCGTCCCTCAACAAGCCGTGTGCGTTCCCCTTCCGGGTTGGCCGCCGCACGGGCATAGTCGGCAAACTGCATGTACTTGTGCACGGCAATGCCCCGCTCGGTGGGCGTCAGCGCCTTCCGGCGCTCAAAGTGGGGACGGGCGCGGTACTTCCACTTCTCCCCCTCCTCCTCGTGCGCCAGCTCGGTCGCGGTGGTTTTGGCGGGGATGCGTGACAGCTCCTGGCGGGGATACACAAACGAAAGGATCTCCTTGACCTCCTCCCGATGCGCCGGGGCGGACGGCGCAAGGCGGACCTCCTCCCCGTCGTCCTCCGCCGCCTCACATGCGGGCTGGATTTCCACGCGCCACGCTCCCTCAGAGGGGAGCACACCGGCTCCCCCCGCGCCCGCCAGCATCCGAAGCGCCTCTCCCGAAGGGTGGCGCAGCACGCAGGACAGCACCCAATCGGCCATGCACCCGCCCTGCCGCACCGCAAATCCGGGCATTGTTTCCTCTCCTCCACAGCTCTGCGAAAGCTCCGAGAGCGTCTTGGCGGGATTTTTCATTGCCGCCGTGACAATCAGGCGTTCGCGCGCCCGAGTCATCGCCACGTAGAGCAGCCGAAGCTCCTCGTCAGCCTGCTCGAGCGCAAGCCCCAAGTCGACCGCCTCATAGGGCAGGGTTTTATAGGTCACCAGCCCTTCGCGCTCCTGGCATTTCATACCGGGGCCGAGCGACCGGTGCAGCAGGACGTTTCGTGAGCCGTTTTTGGATTGCAGGCCGACCACCGTGTCGGCCAAAATGCACACGGGGAACTCCAGCCCCTTGGACTTGTGCATCGTGATCACGCGCACCACGTCGGCCGCCTCGGACAGCGCCGATGCCTGTGCAAGTTCAATTCCCTTTTCACGAAGCCGGTCGAGAAACCGCACAAAGCCCGACAGCCCCTGCCCACCCGTCTGCTCGTAGTCGCGGGCATATTCGAGAACCAGTCGCAGGTTGGACAGGCGCAGCTCCCCGTTTTTCATCGCCTGCACCACCGCGGTAAATCCCGTGCGGTCGTACAGCTGAGCAATCAGCCGGTCGGCGGGCAGCGTGGCGGACAGCGTACGAAACAGCGCAAGCTCCTCGAGGAAGGCGCGCACGTGCCCGCTTTCTTCCCGGCCGGCCTGTACGGCGTAATAGAGCCGGCCGCGGGGATGCGCCGCCCGCAGCCCGGCAACCTCCTCGGCCGTGAAGCCGAAAAGTGGCGACAGCATGACCGACAACAGCGGGATGTCCTGATTTGGGTTGTCGATGACCTGGATGAGCGACAGCACAGTGGACACCTCGGCGGTCTCAAAAAAGCCGCCCGTTTCCTCCGCCCACGCGGGGATGCCCTGCCGTTCGAGCTCCCGGACGTATTGCGCCGTCACGCTCTTGCCCTTGCGCAGCAGGATACAGATGTCCCGATAGCGCAGCGGGCGCGTCTCCCCGTCCACCGTCACTGTGGTTTTTTCCTCCATCAGCTGCCTGATGCGGCGTCCGATCCGGCGGGCCTCCAGCGTCCGGCGCTCGTCCTCCCCCTCAAAATCCGACGTGTCGATGATGTGGAACTCGGCGCAGGGCGCTTCGCTTCCGGGATACTGCTGCGCACCGGGCACCAGCTCCTCGCCGCCTTTGTAGGAAAGTCCGCCGCTCTCCGCCGTCATGAGCTGGCGGAAAACAAAGTTGACCGCGCCGGTCACGCCTGAGCGGCTGCGGAAATTGCGGTCGAGGGTGATGCGTGCGGGAAAGCGCGGCGCCGCCCGATCATAGAGGGGATACTGCTCGCACCGTGCCAGAAACAGGCCCGGCGCCGCGCCGCGGAAGCCGTAGATGCTCTGCTTGACATCCCCCACCATAAAGAGGTTGCGCTCCTCATTGGACAGCGCACGGAAGATCATGTCCTGCGCGTCGTTGGTGTCCTGATATTCGTCGATCATGATCTCGTCAAAGCCCTGGGCGATCTCGCGGGCGAGCGGTGTGCGCGACCCGTCCTCTCCGGCCAGCAGCCGAATGGTCAGGTGGGTCAGGTCGGAGAAATCCAGCGCGCCCTTTTCCCGCTTGCGCGCGGTATATTTCTCCGTAAACGTGCGCACCAGATCAAAAAGCGCACCGCACAGCGCCCTGTGCTCGGCAATGTCCTCCTGAAAATCCCGGCTGTCACCAGAGATCATTTTTTGCAGGCTCGCAATCTGCTTTTTGACCGCCGCGCGCAGCGCTTTAAGCTGTATGCTCAGCGGCTCCTCGCCCCGGCCGCGTACAGAGGCGAGCGGCACCGCATCATATCCGCGCAGGGTATGATACAGCCCGTCCCACGACTGCGCTGAGGCAAATTTGAGCTTTTCCGCAAAAGCCAGGTCGCCCGCAAAGGCGGGGGCGTATTTCTGCGCAAATTCGTCGTCCTCCTGCGCCTTGGCAAGCGCCTCTTCACACAGCGATATGCAGTGACAAGCGGCGTCCTGCGCGTAATGGGCGAGGATCGCCCCCCATGCGGTGTCCAGCGGCTCGGCCGCCGTCTCGAACGCCTCCAGCTTTTGGGTGAGCCAAGCATCGGGGAAAGGATGCGTCTGGATAAAATGATAGAGTGCAATCAGCTGTTCGGCCAGCGCGTCGTCGTTTTTACCGCTTGTTAACAGGTCGGTCAGCCGGTAGAAGGGCGAGCCGGCCTCATGCGCCCGGTAGTGCTCTTCGATGGCCTCCTCCGCCGCCGCATTTTTGAGAAGCTCATACTCTTTGCCCTCGGCCACACGGAAGCTGGGCGCAATCCCCAGCTTTCCGAAATGCTCCCGCACAAGCCGCGAGCAAAAGGCGTCAATCGTGCTGATCTGGGCGCCGGGCAGCAAAACCTGCTG
The DNA here is from genome assembly GCA_031551875.1 of Oscillospiraceae bacterium. GTDB lineage: Bacteria > Bacillota > Clostridia > Oscillospirales > Acutalibacteraceae > JAVBNA01. The sequence continues at coordinate 75,776 of JAVBNA010000005.1, forward strand.
CCGCTGGAGCCTTATATCCTCCGGGCGCTCGAGCAGGAGGGCAGACAGCCGCGCCGCAATGCGTGACTTCATCTCCGCCGCCGCCGCCCGCGTAAAGGTCACCACAAGGAGACGGCTTACGTCCATCGGGTCGGCTTCATCGGTGATGCGGCGGATGACGCGCTCGACCAGCACTGCCGTCTTGCCCGAGCCCGCTGCCGCCGAAACCAGTATGGTACCTCCGCGCGCTTCAATCGCGTCGAGCTGGGCGTCAGTCCATGTATGTGCCATTGCCTTCTTCCTCCTCTCTGAGTGCGTTCAGCGCCTCCCGCGTGTCCAGCTTGACGATGCGCCGAACCGGGTCGCCCCTCTCCCGTTTGCACACCGTGCGGTAGTGACACCAGTCACAGGCCTCCAGCGTCGGGACTGCTTCAATTTTTCCCTCATGGAGCGCACAGGCCATCTCGCCCAGCGTCCGCTCCACCCGCACAAACAGCCGGGAAAAATCCTCGGCGTCCGCCAGTGAGTTGCCGCTGAGCGTTCCCTTTTTGAGGGCGGCGGGGATGAAGCGTCCGCTCAGATCCGCCTCCATGCCCTGAAGTACCGCCGGGTCGTTTAAGAGCAGGCCGTTCATGGTAAGCCCCTTGTCCTGCTCCGCCTGCACTTTTTCCTCCCCGATGCCGCGCGCCGCCGAAAAGCCCTTGCGGCTCGCGGGCATGTAGAGCACACCCGCCGGAATCATCTCTCCGTAGCGCGCACCCCCGTTTTTGACGATGCACATGAGGTAGAGCAGCATCTGGAGATTGAGCCCTCCGAGCACCTCCCACAGCGCGAACTTCGTCGCGCCGGTCTTGTAGTCGAGGATGCGCAGCCAGGTTTTTCCCTCCCGCTCCATGCAGTCCACCCGGTCGACCTTGCCGGTCAATGACACGCTTCCGCCGCCCGGCAGGGGCAGCGCCGGAAAAGGAATGCCCTCTTCCCCGCCGATGGGCAGCTCAAAATCGGCGGGCACAAAGGCGCTTTGTTCAATTTCGCGCATGGCGTGATCAATCAGGTCACGGGCGGTGCGCACCAGCTTCTCTCTCAGATAGGAGAACCGCGCCGTCTTGTCCTCCCCCCCGCCCATGTTTTCCTCGACGTAGCGGGTAACCAGCGCGCGTGCGTGCGCGTCCGCCTCCCTCCGATAGCCCGCCGGGTTGCCCCTGCCGTCGCGCACGGCGTGCTCCAGCACATAATGAATGACCGAGCCGAAGGCCAGCGGGTCGATCTCCGCCGCCTCGCGCGGCCGGGCGTTTAAGCCGTACTGGGCAAAATAGTGGAACGGACACTGGGCATAGGTGTCGACGCGGGTCGCGGACAGCGTCATGTGCTTCCCAAACAGCGTCTGAGCCGCCCCATCGGACAGCGAGAAGGGCGAGCGGGCAACCGCCCGCTCAATCGCCTTCACTTTGTCCCGATAATCAAGCTCGCGGGCAAAGTGGTCGCGCAGGGTGATGAAGGGCTCCCTGTCCTCCCGCCAGTGCATGGCCGTCCATTCAAAGGCGGGGGCGGACGCCTCCACCCAGTCCTCCACCGCCTCCGACCGTGCACGCCCCAGCATCCGGTCGTGCACGGCGAGGGCACGGAAAATGCGCCTGATCTCGGTGACGATGGAGGACGGGTAGAGCGGCTCGCCCGAAACCGTCATGCGGGCATAGGTGACGCTCAGACCGTCGGACGCCGCGGTCATGGCGGAATAGGCGTACATGCGCTCTTCCGCCGCCGCCATTTCCCGCACACTGGTCAGCGGCAGTCCCGCCTGAATGATCGCCTCGCGCTCAAAGTCACTGAACAGTCCCTGCACTTGTCCGCTCTGCGGGAAAACGCCCTCGTTGGCGCCCAGCAAAAAAACATATTTGCAGGTTCCCGCGCGGATGGTGTCGGCGCTGCCCACGATGACGCTGTCCTTGCGCTTGGGGATGAAGGAGATGTCCCTGGCCGCCGCCAGCATGGTGAACAGGTCGAGATATTTTTTAATGGACAGGGGGGCGTCCCCCGCCGTGCGCACCATCTGGTCAAGGCACGCCATCAAAACATCCCACAGCCGGGGCTGCTCCTGCGCAAGGTCAGGCAGACCTGCGTCCATAAGCTTCTTTTCAAAGTCCTTGAGCTGTCTGCCGGTTCCGGTTTCAATCAGGAAATTGTAGAGCGCCTCGGTCATCGCCGTCGCGTCCGCGTCCTTCATGTGCGTCCCCAGCCGCTCGATCGGCTGTACCGCTTGTTCACGGGAGGCGTTGATGCGGCGCAGGCGCTCCTCGTCGTCGGCTGTTCGCTCGGGCGCAAAGCCGCGCGGGTGGTCGCGCCACTCCTCTTTCCACTGTGCGCCGTTTTTGCGCCAGACCAGCGTGTAGTTTTCCAGCTCGCTGACCGCTTCCACCGACAGTCCCGAAAGCCCCGTCTTGAGATACCGGAACACGTCGTCACTCTGGTATCCGCCGCACAGCACGCGCAGCACCGAAAACACCAGCACAAACAGCGGCTTTGCTTCGATGCGCTCAGGCTTGGACAAGTAGTAGGGCACATTGTATTTTTCCAGTGCGGCATCAATAATCCCGCGGTAGCTCTCAGCAGAGCGCGCAATGACCGCGAAGTCTCCGTAGCGCAGGCCGCGCGTGCGTACCATTTTGTGGATGCGCTCCGCCACGATGTCCGCCTCCTCATAGGCGTTTGCCGCGCTGAACACCTCCACATCGGGCGTGTCGGCCAGGTCGGTGCCGTTGAGGTTGCGATAGGCGCAGTGCTCGAGCGTGGAGAGGGCGGGCGAATGAAAACGGTGTCCTTCGGTCAGTTTGACCGGGGCGGACACGGGGATGCCGTGCTGACGCGCCATACGCATGAGCCTGCGGGCGGTTTCCTCCACCGGATAAAAAAGACCCAGCCCCTTTGTGTCAAGGCTGTCCATGCACAGGCCTACGCTCACCGATTTGCACTGCTGCAAAAGCGCTTCAAGCACCAAGAGTTCCTGACCCGTGAAGCTCCGGAAGGCGTCAATAAACAGCGTATAGCCCTCAAGCGCCCTGTGTACCCGCAGCGCCTCCGCAAGTCGCGTCAGCACGTCGAGCGGGTCAAGGTACGATACCTGCACAAGCGCTTCGTACACCGCATAGATCAGCGCGGTTTCCCGCATCTTCTCCGCGAGCGCCGGACGCTCCACCTGCCCCGCCGCTGTTAAAAGCTGTTCGGGCGTCACGCACGCTTGCTTCCATTCGGTAACCGCAGACAGGAGCACCGTTACAAAGGATATGTCCTGCGCCGACTTTGTAAAAACGCTGAGCTCGTCCCCGAGGCTTTCCAGCGCGCGGCTCATGAGCACTGCCTTGCCGCCGTCGTCCAGCCGCTCACCGCACAGTCCGCCCACCCGGCGGAACACGCTTTCCGCAAGCCGGGTAAAGCTGTAGGCCTCCACCTTCATGGCGTCGCGGGGGCCCAGGCGTTCAAGAAGCTCCTTCTCCATCTCAAAGGAAAACTGTTCGGGGATGAGCAGCAGGATGCGGTCCTCTCCCGCCCGGATCAGACGCCCGATTTCATTCAGCATCCACTCGGTTTTCCCGAAGCCCGAGCGTCCAAATACCATTTGAAGCATAAAAAATCCCCCTATCGCGTGATAGGGAGATTATATCATAATTTTTAATCAATTGCCATGAACCCAGTCGACAAATTCCTCGTATATCTCAAGCGCCTTAAAGCGGATTTCATACTTCTTCTCGCCTTCCACCGTATCCATTTCCCCTTCGGTCAGTACGCTGCCCAGCTCCCCCTTCTCCTCGGCAGCAGGCAGGCACATGGGCGGAAACATCACACACCACCAGTTTTTGCCCTTGCCCGAGCCGATAACCACTTTCAGGGCATCATATTCCCCGGCGGGCAGTGTGACGCTGCTGTATTCCCGGGTGCCGAAACGGGTTTTCTCCATGCTGAGTGCTACGGGATAGTCATAGCCCTGCTTCCTGATTTCATCGCGCGCCGCGTTTGTGAGCTCGTCCATATGCGCCCTGACGTCGTCCTGCGCCTGCGCCTTGCTCCCGTCTTCGGTGAAATAGGTGGCGCCCTCCTCCAGAATGCGGTCACGCACCTTGAGCTTGAGCGCCTGGTCGCTCTCCGAATCGGAGTTTGCAATCACGTGCAGGCGGAGAATGCGGTCGGATATGTCGTCGCGCTGGGCGGAGAAACCGCACATCACGAAGGCAAAGCTGATAATGAGCCCCGCCAGAATTGCTTTTTCCATACGTACCATAAGTAAAAACCGTCCTTTCTTTTCCGTTTGGAAAGAAGTCTGGACGGTTTTACGCAGGGTTATTCACAATAATAATATTTATGTATCGAGAAGCACGCCGCTCTGTGCCGGACGGCAGACAAACACCTCGTCAAACTCGCCCTCCAGGCGCTTCCTGCAATCCTCAGCGGCAGACTTCTCCGCAAACATCCCGAACACCGCCGAGCCGCTCCCGCTCATGCATGCCCCCAGCGCGCCCGCTTCGTGCATGACCGACTTGACGTGCTCCGCCTCGGGCAGACCGATGACCTCCTCAAAGACATTGCATAGCTGTTTCCCCAGTGCCGTAAGGTCATGCTCCAGCACGGCATCCACCACTTTGTCCGTGTCGGGTCGGCGCGTCGGCGTCACCTCATCACACTTGCGGTAGGCGTCGGCAGTGGAGATGCTGATGTCAGGCTTGACAATGACAAAATAGCAGGGCTCCAAGTCGGACAGCGGCGACAGCAGCGTCCCCGTCCCCTCGGCGAGCATGGTTCCGCCCATCAGGCAGAAGGGCACGTCTGCGCCCACCTGAAGCCCGATGTCGCACAGGGCGCGGTCGGACAGGCATGTGCTAAACAGCTCATTGAGCAAACGCAGCACGGCGGCCGCGTCGGCGCTTCCGCCTCCCAGACCGGCGCCATGGGGGATGCGCTTTTTGATCTTGATGCCGATCCCCTCGTTTTGCAGGCCGGTAGTCTCAAAGAAAAGCTCCGCCGCCCTGTATGCCGTGTTGCGATGGTCGCAGGGAACGCCCTCCTGACTGCATTGCAGAGTGATGCCCCCACCGTTGTCAGTCCAGACCGTGACCGTGTCGCAGAGGGTCACCGACTGCATGACCATCCGCAGCAGGTGGTAGCCGTCCTCCCGTTTTCCCAGAATGTCCAGTGTCAGATTGAGCTTTGCGCAGGCTTCCGCCGACATTCGCATGGTACTTTCCTCCCGTGGCTCTATAAGCTAAAAGGCGTAAAACGCTTGATATGGATGGCCTTTTCGGGGCACATCTCGTGACAGCAGCAGCATTTGATACAGTTCTCTCTGTGAATGCGGGCGCGCCGCCTGTTTACCGTAATTACGTTCATCGGGCAGCTCTCGGCGCATTTGCGGCAGCCAATGCACTTCGCCCTTTGCACGACCGGGCGGGGTGTGGCAATCGCGGTCGCCAACCCGCGCAGGGGTTTGGGTAGGCGATCACTGAAGTTGACCGATTTGGAACGGGGCTGTAAAAAGCCCTCAATCGGCAGCGCCGACACATCCTCGCCGAGCACCTCGATGTCCTCAAGCGAGGCCGGGCACAATCCCCGTGTCACGGCGTTCGATAAAAAGGTGATCCGCCCGGAATCGATCCCGATCACCTGTGCGCACACGCGGTCAAGCGTGTAGGGATCCTCCCCGGCGAGCAGCAGACCGCCGAACCGGGGGTTTCCGCCCGACGGGCCGTCCCCCTCCATGCACATGACCGCGTCCACGATTGAAACGGCCGGACGCACCGCCTCGCACAGGTCTATAAGCATCTCGCCGAATTCCCCCTCGTCGGGAAACCGGTAATGCAGTTCGGGCTTTTTCAGGCCGGGAATCAAACCAAACAGGTTTTTGACCGCCCCTGAAAGTCCCATCATGCAATGCGACTTGAGCTTGGGCAGGTTGATGACCAGGTCGGCATCTTTGTAGGGCGCGAGAACATCAAACCTTTTGACGCGTGCGCCGGCCGGACAGCGCAGGGGCGTTTCCCCCGTGTCCAAATTGAGATGCACGCCCTCCCGTTCCGCCATTTCAGCAAAACCGGTGCCTGCGTACAGGGTTTTGAGCAGAGCCTCGGTATACGGCCCGCCGCCGCTCTCCGCGATCATAATGTCGGTCACCCCCCTCTTTTTCAGGCGGCGGATGACCCCGGCGGCCACCTCGGGATGCGTGGTAGTTGCCTCCTCGGGGCGGCGCTTGATCACCAGGTTGGGCTTGAGCAGCACCCTGCTGTCCGGCTGTATGAGCCGGTCGAGCGACAGTGCGTCAAACAGGGCGTCCACCGCCCGGTCGAGCTCCTCCGGGGCGTAGGAAGGACATCGCTGTACCGCGACCGTGGCCGCGTCCGTCTTCACTTTCCCAGTCCCCCAATAAAACGCTCAATGCGGCCGAGCGCCTCGGTAATATGCCCCAGCGAGTAGGAATACGACACGCGCACAAAGCCTTCCCCGCAGTCGCCGAAGGCGGTGCCGGGCACGACCGCCACCTTCTCCGCGTAGATCAGCCTTTCGCAGAACTCCTCAGAGGAAAGACCTGTGCTCTTGATACAGGGAAAGGTGTAGAAAGCGCCCTCCGGCTCAAAGCAGTCGAGCCCCATCTTTCGGAAACCGTCTACGATCAGGCGGCGGCGCATGTCATATTCATCCCGCATCATCTCGATGTCCCCGTCTCCGTGCTTGAGCGCCTCAATCGCGGCGTACTGTGCGGTGGTCGGTGCGCTCATAATGGCATACTGGTGCAGCTTAGTCATATTGTCGACGATCGCGGTCGGCCCCAGCGCATAGCCTAGCCGCCATCCGGTCATGGCATAGGCCTTGGAGAAGCCGTTGATGACAACGGTGCGCGGCTGCATCCCTTCGATGGCGGCAAAGGAGACGTGCGGTGTCCCGCCATAGGTCAGCTCGCTGTAGATTTCATCCGACAGCACAAGGATATTTGTGCCGCGCAGCACCTCGGCAATGGCCTCAAGATGTTCACGGCGCATGATGCCGCCGGTGGGATTGTTTGGATAGGGCATTACGAGAAGCTTTGTTTTGGGAGTGATTGCCGCACGCAGTTCCTCGGGCGTTAAGCGGAAGCTGTTTTCCGCCTTGGTCTCAATCACTTTGGGCACGCCGCCCGCCATCGTGGCCAGCGGCACATAGCACACAAAGCTCGGCTCAGGGATGAGCACCTCATCACCGGGGTTCAGCAGGGCGCGAAAGGCCAGGTCAATCGCCTCCGACCCGCCCACCGTCACCAGCACATCGGTAGTCGGCTTGTACGACAGGCCGTAGCGGCGGTTGTAATACTTGCTGATTTCCTCGAGAAGCTCGCCGAAGCCCCGGTTGGGGGTATACCACGTCCGGCCTTTTTGCAGCGAATCGATGCCCGCCTCGCGCACGTGCCACGGTGTGGAAAAGTCGGGTTCGCCGATGCTCAGGGAGATGACGTCGTCCATCTCGTTGGCAATGTCAAAAAAGCGGCGGATGCCCGAAGGCTTTAAGCCCTTCAGGTTTTTGTTGAGAAAGGAGTCATAGTCCATCACAGTATATTGCTCCTCCTCTCGTCACGCTGCTCGTCCTCGGTAAGCGCCACGCCGCTGTCCTTGTACTTGCTGAGCACAAAGTGGGTCGCGGTTGAGATCACAGACGGCAGCGGGGACAGCCGTTTGGCGACAAACATGGCAATTTCCTGGATGGAAGACCCGCCCACCATGACCGCCAGGTCGTACCCGCCCGACATCAGATAAACGCTCTCCACCTCTTTGAAGGCCATAACCCGCTTGGCAATCTCGTCAAAGCCGGTGTCCCGTTTGGGCTCGACCTTGAGCTCAATGAGCGCGGACACGTGGTGCGGGTCGACCTTTTCCCAGTTGACCAGGGCCTTATAGCCCCGGATCACGCCTTCCTTTTCATAGTCGGCAATCGCGCGCGCCACATCCTCCGGAGCCATGTCCAGCATGATCCCCAGTTGGTCACTCGACAGCCTTGCGTTTTCGGCCAAAATTTTCAGTAACTTAGTATCCATCGCGATTCCCTCCTATTTGTTGTACGCGTATTGTAAAGTTAAATGAAAGTTGAGAACCCCTCATCCTTAGTGGTACAATGTTTCTGCTACAAAACGCGTACCTCCCAAAAGAAAGAGGAGTTCTCATGCAGAAAGTATACCAATTCAGATGCCCAAAATGCAAC
>JAVBNA010000048.1:0-21441 GCA_031551875.1 Oscillospiraceae bacterium
GAATCTCAAAAAGCTGGCGGTATGGCGTTGGAGGGATCGCTTTTCTTCCCTATATTCGCTCCTTTTTGAACTGACTTACGACAAAAGGGTATTTTCACGTGCTTGCGCTTCGTGAAAATACCCTTTCTTTGACAGGCTGAAAGGAAGAACCCGCAGGTTCTTCCTTTTTTCATATCAGTGCTTATATTTGCTGTACTTGCTGTAATATGAGGCGCCCAGCAGACGTTTCTTGGCTTTTTTGGGCGGCTTTTTCGTGTGAAGCCTGCGGCTGGGGATATAGCTGCCCACGGTGGAGGAGCCGATGCTCTTTTTGTTGGGCTTGCCGTTGAAAATCACCAGCACCACGATCACGAGACCGCCCAGCAAAAAGATCCACGCGAAGATGCCGAGCAGGAGATTGTTGCCCTTGGGTGTGCCGGGGATGGACACCAGGGAGGCGCCCGAGGCAATGTCGCCGATCGCGACGGGGGGGAGAGAGATGGTTTCCGCGGAGGATTCACTGTCCAATCCGGAGGTGTCAGAAATATCAGAGCCGCTTTCCTCAGACGAGATCACGGTGCCCCGTGCAACTCGAATGGAATACACGCGTTTTTGGCCGTTTTCAGCGACACAGGTGACCGAAAGCCGGTTAACCTTGCCGTCGGTCAGGGTGGACATATTGTTGTACTGAACCCTGGCTTTGTTGTCCTCCGCCTGCCCGTAGAGAGCCACGCCGGTGACCTCGGTGGGCACCGACACCGAATAGGAGAGCGTGCCCTTGCTGAACGAGGGGGACAGGGAGAATACCTGTGTCTGGTTAGAGCGGTTGACCACCTTCAGGGACTTGAGGTAGTTGTTGCTCGACTGGTCTGAAGAGGAGGAACTCTCCGAGGATTCCTTTTTGGAGGAAGATTCCCTGGAGGACTCTTTTCTTGAGGAAGACTCCTTGGAAGAAGACTCCTTGGAGGAAGCTTTGGACGAGGTCTCCTTCCTGGAGGAGGATTCCTTGGAGCTGCTCGAAGCCTTGGAGGAGGACGGCTTCGACGACGAAGCTTTGGAAGAAGGCTTGTCCGAAGAATCGTCCGGATCGGGCGCGGTCATGAGACGCGCGGAAGAGGAAGCCAGAGCCTCGTGGCTTGTCCCTTCGGTGTCTTTGGCGTAAGCGGTAAAGACACCGATCCCGCTGCTGAGAATGAGCAGGGCGGCGCAGGCGGCCGCAAAAAAGTGTAGTTTCATGGAATTCCCCCAAAATCTATCTATAAAACAATGGGGAGCCGGAAGGCTCCCTCCGAAAAAATCGCTGATTTACCTACTGTTTTTCATTATATAATACATTGGGGGAGATTGCAAAGAATAATTGGGGGTTTAGTGAAGTTTTTACAAATTTTTTTCAATTTCCCCTAATACCTCGAGAAATGTTTCTAATCCGACAAAATGAAGGTCTGAATTTGACAGATCAATGTCCCACCCCGCCCCAAATACACAGAATTTCAGACGCTGCTCCTGTTGGTCGTACTGTGCAATGGGCACAGTGTCGCCAAAGCTCACCCGGCGGGTGTTGTATTCGGCGGTGAGTACGCCGCCGAGCAGGACAAACAGGTAGAGGGACACGGTCATGGAGCAGAGAAACAGGCGCATCGAGCGCTTTTTTTGCATGTTTTACACTTCCGTTCGCTTGTATGTTACAGGGGATTACGTCAGCTTGCCGAGCGTTTTAACCAGGCATGCGGCGAAGAGCTTTGCCGAATAGGTCGCCTCCTCCAGCGTGTTGACGTCGGTGCCGAACTCCAGGAGCAGGGAGCCATGTGTGAGGTTCATGTTGTATTGCCGCGGGGCGAAGCTGATCGGGCGGGCGAGGCCGGGATAGGTGTCGGCCATGCTTTTTTGCAGCCGGACGGCAAACCGCATGTTGAGCTCCCAGTCGGTAAAGCCTAGCTTGCCCTCGTCGTCACAGCCAGTAAGGATCATAATCTGCGCGGCTTTTTTGTTATTAATTGTGACGGTGGGCTTGATGCGGTTGCCGTTTGTCTGGGAGATCGAATCGCGGTGGACGTCCAGCACCACCTGAATGGACGGGTTTTCCTTGAGGTTCTTTTCGATGGTCTTTTTCGCGCGCGAATAAGCGCCGGTGTATTCGGGATAGTCGTGGTAGGATTTGTCGTGGATCACACCGATGCCCGCCTTTTTGAGCGCTTCTTCAATGATGTTGCCCAGTTCCAGGACATTCTGCGTTTCGGTCTGGTTGCGCGGGTCAAAGGTGGCGTCATAGTTGCCGGTGAATTTATCGGCATAAGCCTCCGAGGTGTGGGTGTGCATGATGAGCACCTGGGGCTTACCGTTTTTTTTGATCTTGACGTCAGGCTGTTTTTTCAGCTCTTCCGCGATGTCCACCGTGTGATTTTGGTTGCGGTTATTGAGCGAAATGTTTTGATAATTGAACTTTCCCTTTCCATAGGTCTGCTCGACCACTTTGACCGTCGACGAGGATGATTTGCCCGCCTTGGGGGCGGCGGAGGAGGAGGGCTGGTTGGAGACCTCGCGCGGCGGGGTGACGGTGCTCTCAGGCTCTTCGGCGGAGGAAGGGGGCTCTTCTTCGCCGGAGGACACCGCAGCGTGCGGATTTGAGCTGTCCTCCGGGGACGAACTTTTTGTCCCGTACCCGCCGAACCCGGTTACCGCCCGCGCGGAAAACTGTGCGATGGGCAGGGCGTTGTCCGCGATGACGCTGACCGAGAGGCAGCAGAGACAGACGACCGCCGCGAGCGGTGTGAGCAGGGAAACAAGGCGTTTGGTTTTGTTATCCTTCATTTTGCAGCACCTCCATAAAACTGTGTTTCCACATTTTATGTGCTGCATAAGGCAAATATGATTGCTATGACGTCAAGGACAAGATGTCGTCGATAGAAAGTTCGGGTTGCAGGGCGCAGTTGATGCTCAGCGCGGCCAGCGCGGAGGCCCGGTCGATCAGTAGGTCGATTTCCCTCGGCGTGACAATCATAGATGCGCCCCGCGGACTGACCGATTGCCGCAGGTCATCCCATGCTTTCTCATCCTCCGGCTCCATCAGGTCGGCCGCCAGCGTTGCCGCGTCCACAACGGTGGGCACGCCGATGGCGATCACAGGCACGCCCAGCGTTTTCTGATCAATGGACGGACGGGCGTTGGCAATGCCCGAACCGGGGGAGATGCCCGAATTCCCGATCTGGATGGTGCACCCGAGGCGGTTCAGCCGCCGGGATGCCAGCGCGTCCACAACGATGACCGCGACCGGCTTGACACGTTCGACAATGCCCAAAAGCAGCTCGGCAACCTCGATGCCGGTCTGTCCCAGCACACCGGGCGCCAGCGCCGCCACCGGCCGCAGGCCGGTGAAGCCCGCAGAGCGCGCGAATTCCCCGGTGATGTGGCGGGTGGCCAGAATACGGCTCAGGGTCTGAGGGCCAAGGGCGTCGGGCGTGATGTTGTGATTGCCCAGCCCGCACACCAGTACAAGCCCCTGTTTGGGCAGCATCTCGTCCAGTTCGTCGGCAATCAGCTCGGGCCATTTGTCGTTGCCGGGGACGTTGTCGGTCAGAGGCGGCAGCTCAATTGTGATGTAGCGTCCCACCGGCTTGCCCAGCTTTTTTACGCCCGCTTCGTTTTGTACGTCGATGATGGTGATCTGTGCATCGTCCGCGCGCTTTTCAGTCACCAGCACGCCGTCGATCTGACCGGTTTCGGCCTCGCGTAATTCAAGCGCCAAATCTGTGCGAAAATACATTTGCATTTCACCTCCATATGTGCTAGTATTAGCCATGGTTCAGGCAATATCCGGCCTCAAACCGACCATCAAAAAAAAGTCTTGCATTTTTTACTGATAAATGGTATCATAACTTGTACTTGACGACGAGCAGAAGGGGGTGTCACAATGCCAAACATCAAATCGGCCAAGAAGCGCGTGAAGGTCATCGCGACAAAAACGGCGCGGAACAAGTCCAATCTTTCGGCGCTCAAAACGGTTCTGAAGAAAGCAAACGCTTCGATCACAGCGGGCGAGGACAGCACCGAAGCGGTTCGTCTTGCCATGAAGAAGATTGACCAGGCTGCGGCAAAGGGTCTGATGCACAAGAACAACGCGGCGCGGAAAAAGTCCGCTCTTGCGCGGAAGATCAATGCGCAGAACGCCTAAAGAATCGAATAGACGTCGAAAAGCAGAGCGATGGCTCTGCTTTTTTGATGCCTGAAAATAAAAGAAAACCCGAGAAAATAAGAGCTTGCGTGAGGTATATGCAAATTTTGACCTTTAAACGCATAAATTTAAGCAATAATTGACCTTTTCTGACCTTGATAAACAGAATAAAAAGGGGTATACTATGCATAAGGTCAGAAAAGGTCAAATATCAATCGGGCTGATCGTCCGGTTTCGCGATCAACTGCACGAAAGAGATGATACACTTGAAGATCAGCGAGCTGATTTCACAGCACATTCTGTCTCTTCTGGATGAGGCTGACGGGATCGCAGAGATCCAGCGCAACGACCTCGCCGTGAGCATGGGCTGTGTACCCAGCCAGATCAACTACGTTTTGACCTCGCGTTTTACCCCCGAACGCGGGTTTATCGTCGAAAGCCGCCGGGGCGGCGGGGGATACATCCGCATTACACGTATCCAGATGAACCGGGCGGAAGCGCTTGCGCACGCCATCCGTTCAATTGGCGACGCCGTGTCGCCCGCCTCGGCGCAGGGATTTCTGACACTGATGATGCAGGAGGGGATGTTGGACAGGGAACAGGCAGCGCTCATCGCAGCGGCCTGTTCCGACCGGGCATACAAAAACGTCCCGCAGCACGAGCGTGACATTCTGCGCGCGTCCATTCTCAAAAACACACTGCTTGTTTTGTTATAAGGAGGAATCAATATGTTATGTCAGTCCTGCGGCCAGAATACGGCCAACACGCACATTAAGACCATTGTCAATGGGGAGCTGACCGAGCATCATTTGTGTGCCAAATGCGCCGGTCAGATGGGGTATGGCTCCCTGTTTGACGGCATGAGCATGAGCAACCTCATCGGGAGCTTTTTCGCCGGAGCGGGCGTACAAAACCTGCCGCCGATGGCGCAGGCCGCGCGCTGTGAGATGTGCGGCAGTACGTTCAGCGACATCGCGCGCAGCGGCAAGGTGGGCTGTGCGGACTGCTATATGCTCTACCGTGACCAGCTTCTGCCCACCGTACAGCGCGTGCACGGCAACACCAACCACATCGGGAAAGTCCCCGCCTCCGCGGGCAAACAAATGACGCGGGCGAACGAGATCGAAGCCCTCAAACGCGCGCTTCAGGAGGCGGTGGCCGCACAAGAATTTGAACGCGCGGCGCAGCTGCGCGACGAGATCAGGGAGAAGGAGGCGGAGCATCATGAGTAAACAAAACCTCACCGAATGGTATAAAAAATCGGGCGTTGAGGGCGATGTCGTGATCAGCACGCGCATCCGTCTCGCGCGCAACCTTAAAAAATACCCCTTTCCCTGCCGGCTGACGGTCGAGCAAAAGAAGCAGGTGGTCGAGGAGGTCAAAAACGTTGTTCTGGACGGGGGATCTGCCCTCGCGCCCCGCTTTGCCTATGTGGACATGGAGACACTGAGCGATCTGGAGGCGGTTTCACTGGTTGAACGCCATCTGGTCAGCCCGGAGTTTATTTCCGACCGTGCCGGAAGGGGACTTTTGCTGCTTGACGACGAGTCGGTCAGCATCATGCTCGGCGAAGAGGATCATGTGCGCATCCAGGTGATGGGCGAGGGTCTCGATCTGGAGACGCTCTATGACACCGCCTCCAAGATTGACACGCTGCTCGACGAGCAGCTTGCCTTTGCCTTTGACGAAAAGCTGGGCTACTTGACCCAGTGTCCCACCAATCTGGGCACCGGGATGCGCGCGTCGGTTATGCTGCATCTGCCTGCGCTGCAGGAGAGCGGCGCGATCCAGCGCATCGCCGCCGGTCTGTCCAAAATCGGCCTGACCATCAGAGGCATGTACGGCGAGGGAAGCGGCTCCAAGGGGGCGCTCTTCCAGCTGTCCAATCAGGTGACGCTGGGGCTCGCGGAGGAGACCGCGCTGCAAAATCTCAAGGGTATCACGCTCCAGCTGTGCGGGCAGGAACGCGCCGCGCGCGAGGCTTTGCTTAAAAATGTTCAGCTTCAGGATAACATATGGCGTTCGCTGGGCATACTCAAAAATGCCCGACGTCTGGAAAGCGGTGAATTTATGGCGATGATCTCCCGGCTGCGTCTGGGGGTGGCATGCGGGCTGATCGACGGGCTGCCGCTTGCCGACGTCAACAAGATGATCGTGGAAGCGCAGCCTGCCACACTGATGCGTCTTGCGGGAAAACAGTGCAGCCCCGAGGAACGCGACTTCTTCCGTGCACAGCAGGTGCGCGAGCTTCTCAAAAATGCATAAATTATAGCAAAGGAGTGAATCGCGTGTTTGAATTTGAAAGATTCACAAAAGCGGCCAACGCTGCGCTCAACAGCGCCATTGAGGTAGCGCAGGAACTGGGACATACCTATATCGGCAGCGAGCATATGCTTCTCGGCATATTAAAAGAGGAGAACGGCCTCGCCTTCAACGTTCTGAGTGACAAGGGCGTCACCTATGAGACGATGGAGGCCAAGATTGCCCAGTCGGAGGGGCAGGGCAGCCCCACCAATCTCTCACCGAATGACTTCACCCCCCGCGGCAAGCGGGTGCTTCAGGCGGCCATGCTCAACGCGAGCCGCTTCGGCCACGATTATGTGGGCACGGAGCATTTGCTGCTGTCCATCGTCAGCGAGTCGGACAGCTATGCCGTACGCTTTTTGCAGGAGCTGGGCGTCACCCAACGGGACGTCCTTGAGAGCATCAAAGAGGTGTTCGACACCGGAGAGCTACACGAGGAAGCCTCCTCCTTCGGCTATTCCGCGCCGGTGGGCATGACCCAGCCGTCGGGCAAGGGAAGCGGCAAATCCAAAACAAAGACGCTTGACCAATTTGGGCGAGACCTGACCGAGGAGGCTCGAAAGGGCAACATCGACCCGGTGATTGGCCGTCAGAAGGAGATCGACCGCGTCATCCAGATTTTGTCCAGACGCACCAAGAACAACCCCTGTCTGATCGGCGAGCCGGGCGTCGGAAAAACCGCCATTGCCGAGGGGCTGGCGCTCAAGATCGTGTCGGGCGAGGCGCCCGAGCACCTCAAGGACAAGCGGCTGTTTTCGCTCGATCTCAGCGGCATGGTCGCGGGGACCAAGTACCGCGGCGACTTTGAGGAACGCATTAAAAACGCAATGAATGAGGTCAAAAACGCCGGCAATGTTATTCTGTTCATTGACGAACTGCACAACCTGATCGGCGCGGGCTCGGCCGAGGGCTCGGCCGACGCCTCCAACATTTTGAAGCCCGCCCTCGCGCGGGGCGATTTGCAGGTGATCGGCGCGACCACGATCGACGAATACCGCAAGCACGTGGAAAAGGACGCCGCGCTCGAACGCCGGTTCCAGCCGGTCATGGTGGGAGAGCCCACCGAGGAGGAGGCCGTGCAGATTCTGAAGGGTTTGCGTGACCGCTATGAAGCCCATCACAAGGTTAAGATTTCCGATGAGGCGATCGAGAGCGCGGTCAAGCTGTCGGCGCGCTATATTGCTGACCGTTTTCTGCCCGACAAGGCGATCGATCTGGTAGACGAGGCGGCCTCGCGGGTGCGCCTGCGGACGCTGACCGAGCCGGACGACCTCAAGGAAATGGAAAAGCAGGTGCGGGGGGTTGAGCGGGAGAAATCCGCCGCCGTTGACGCACAGGATTTTGAACGCGCCGCCAACCTGCGCGACGAAGAAAAAAAGCTGCGTGAGCAGCTCGAGGAGCAGAAACGTCTCTGGCAGGATGAGAACGCCCGACTGTCGGGCGAGGTTATCGAGCAGGACATCGCCGCGATCGTCTCCAGCTGGACCGGCGTACCGGTCGTACAGCTGACCGAGGAGGAGAGTGAGCGGCTGCTCAAAATGGAGAGCATCCTCCATGAGCGGCTGGTCGGGCAGGACGAGGCGGTCACCGCCGTCTCCAAAGCCATCCGCCGGGGACGCGTGGGTCTCAAGGATCCCCGCCGCCCCGTGGGCTCGTTCATTTTCCTCGGCCCCACCGGTGTGGGCAAGACCGAGCTGACTAAGGCGCTGGCCGCCGCCATGTTCGGGGACGAGAACGCCTTGATCCGCATGGACATGTCTGAATACATGGAAAAGCATACGGTCAGCAAGCTGATTGGCTCGCCGCCCGGCTATGTCGGCTTTGACGAGGGCGGGCAGCTGACCGAAAAGGTGCGCCGCCGCCCCTATTCGGTTATCCTGTTTGACGAGATCGAAAAAGCGCACCCCGACATTTTTAATATGCTGCTTCAGATTCTGGAGGACGGACGGCTGACCGATTCCCAAGGACGCGTTGTGGACTTCAAAAATACGATTATTATCATGACCTCCAACGTGGGCGCGCGCCTGATCACCGAGCAGAAGGGCAGCTTGGGCTTTGCCGCAGGCGGCTCGTCGGGCGAAGAGGATTACGAAAAGACGCGGGAAGCGGTGCTGAGTGAGCTCAAAAAGACCTTCCGCCCCGAGTTTCTCAACCGCGTGGACGACATCATCGTTTTCCACAAGCTGTCAGAGGAGGACATCCACGAGATTGCCCGCAAGATGCTCGAAGGGCTCATAAAGCGGGTGGGCGACATGGGCGTCGCGCTCGAGGTGACAGAGGCGGCTGTGGACGCGGTTGCCAAGGCGGGCTTTGACCCGGTGTACGGCGCGCGTCCGCTCCGCCGCACCATCCAGACCGGTATTGAGGACGCGCTGTCCGAGCAGATGCTCGAAGGAAAAATTACCACGGAGCACAAAGTCGTCTGCGACTATGCCGAGGGGAAATATGTGTTCCGCTAAATTTGGAATGGGTCGCCGCAGGAAAGGGATTAACGCCTTCCCGCGGCGGCCCTGTCTGCAATTTTTCTAATGGAATCTGCGATTCAAAGCCTTGTGTTACGTGCAAAATTGTTATATAATGAAATGTACAACATATTGATGGAGAAGGACGTGACTACATGGCAGCGGATTTGCATTGCCATACTAAAATATCGGACGGCGCGGTGAGCATCGAGGAACTGGTCATGCTGGCCAAGGGGCGGGGCGTGACCACTCTGGCGGTGACCGACCATGATACGCTCGCCGGTGCGACGCGCGCAAAAATACTGGGCGAGAGGCAGGGCGTGGAGGTCATCGTGGGCATTGAGCTTTCGGCGATGGACGACGCCCGCGGGCGCAAGGTGCATGTGCTGGGCTATTTGCCTGACAGCCCCGACCGCCTGGAGATTCTGTGCCGCCGTACAGCCGAGCAGCGCAAGCGCGCCGCGCTGATCATGATGCAGAAGGTGATGAGGCGCTACCCCATCACGCTGGACATGGTGATGCGCCGAGCGCAGGGCAGCACGAATATTTACAAGCAGCACATCATGCATGCGCTGATGGACGGCGGGTATGCCGACAGCTTTTACGGCGATGTGTATGAGGAGCTTTTTGCCTACCAGAAGGGCATTGCCTATGTGGAGATCGCTTACCCCGAAGTGCGCGAGTGCATCAACCTGATTCGCAGCGCGGGCGGAATTGCCGTGCTGGCCCATCCGGCGGTGTACGACAGCTATGAGCTGATGGAGGAGCTGGTGCACGAAAAAATGCTCGACGGCGTTGAGGTGTGGCACCCCCGCAACAATGACAACGACGCGGTCGTGCTGACCGCCTTCGCACAAAAAAACGGCCTCTTGTGCACCGGGGGAACCGATTTTCACGGTTCCTACGGGCCAAAGGCAATGCCGCTGGGATCAATCACCACACCGGATGAGTATGTGAAGGAATTCAGGCAGTTTAAAGAGCGCCGGAGGCGCGCTAAATCAATCTGAGCAAAAAGGTGATACTGTGAAAAAAGTCTATAAAACAAAAGGAACCTGCTCTTCGGAAATTCAGGTGGAGGTCAATGACGGCGTCGTGAGCGCGGTGGACTTTATTGGCGGCTGCGGGGGAAATGCGAAGGGAATCGCCGCCCTGATCAAAGGGATGCCGGTCGACACGGTGATCGAAAAGCTCGAGGGACTTACCTGCGATTTCCGGGGCACCTCATGTCCAGACCAGCTGGCTCGCGCCCTCAAAGAGATGAAGCAAAATGAAAGCTGACAAACCCTGAACGTCCGGCGGAAAGTGAGGTGACAGGCATGCAGTTTCAGAGAGAGCCATGCGATGACAGCGACATGAAAATCGCCCGTATGCCTTCGCCGGTGGAGCGGGTTCATGAGGCGCTTGGGCGCGCGGATGAGGGCGACTACATTCGCAATAAGGACAACGGGAATCTGAAAAAGGCGCGCGAACTGGGAGAAGCGCTGGCGAAGATTGCGCTGGAGCATGAGGAATCCCTGATGAAGTGGGGTCTTTTCCCCGACGGGGCCGACCAGAGCCTGGCCTCACAAAAGCGAATTCTGATGTGCTTTGCGCTGACCGCAGGAGCGCGGTCACTTTTGTCCAACGACTATGTCGCCAACACCACCCTGAACGTCTGCTATGACTTGATCAAGACAAGTGACCTGGAGTTTTATGACGATGTGCAGGAGGCGGGAGAGTACTCCTTCTACTACCTGGACCTGCGCCGCAAGGGGCAGGTGGAGCACAGCATCGGCCGTACGTTCGCCATGCTGTGCGGGCAGGACGGCAACAGCGTGTTCAGCGAGCTCGGCGAGGTGCTCTACTGCCGTTTTTACCACGAGGGATGCAAAATTACAAGAACCTATGATTTTATTCCATAAAAAACCGACTGTTCACAGAGGCAGCCTACTGCCCGGAACAGCCGGTTTTATTCTTTACGTGTGTCATTTTTCCGAAAGGGCTCTCTCCAGCCACGCATCGGCAATGTCGATGGCATCCCACAGCCCATCCTTTTCGGATACCTTGATGATCTGCTTGCGGGTGCGGATTGCGGGGTCGGTATACATAAGCTGAACCGAAACCTTGTCGGCCACATCCATGTCAAGCAGCTTTTTTTTGCTCTTGATCTCCATTTTGATGACATATTTCTGTGCCATATCGCCATAGTACAGTACATCGCCAGAGCGAACAAGAGGTTTGTTTTTGTAAGTCATGAACTGCTGGCTGTCTTTTTCCGCTTTACTCATATGCGTTTCGCCTCCTGTCTTTCACCATTCATATTTAAATAGTATAGCACATTTGCGCACAAACGTAAAGCCCCTTTATCGGATTTCCGTGTCTTCGTGAGTCGCCTTCTTTTTTGAGGGGAGAAGGTCAATGCTCCGAACGATCAGCCAGTCTATAAATGCATCAAAGGCAAAGATGACAAAGCCAGCCAGCGCGGAACTCACATGGAGGATGCACCAGTGCTTCAGCGAAGTCCTGTTTTTCAGGATTTCTTTCTCAAAAAACCGGCCGCCTTTTCACGGGCGGCCAGGTCGTTCGTTATTCGTCCAGATAGGAGCGCACAAGCACCTGCAAAAGCTCATCGCGGTCGATCCGCCGGATCAAGCTCCGAGCGTTGTTGTGTGTCGTGATATACGTTGGATCCTCCGAGAGGATATACCCGACAATTTGGTTGATGGGATTGTAGCCTTTTTCTTTGAGCGCATCATATACAGCGGTCAGTTTCATCCGAATTTCTTCCTCGCGGTCAGAGCCGAGAGAAAATGTGACAGTTTTATCGAGCACGCAATTCACCTCCGTAACCAAAATGATACACTATTTTATACTCGAATTCAAGAAGTATTTGTTAAGAGACGCGTACAATTTTGTGAAGGACTTCAAATGATTGTTTTTAAATATTTCCTGATGGGATATCACACAAGTGAGTACTGTCCATGAAAGTAAATCAGCGGATGGGAGTAGAACGCCAGGAACAATAGGTGCCTACCCTCTCACCCGGAGGAGGAAATGTGTTTGATAACCCGCGCGTGAGTGTGAGGAAAAAAGAACAAAAACAGGCATTGTTGGCGCAAAACCCCATTTTCTCGCATAGGATATGGAAAAAGGGGGTTTTATTAGATGATGCTCATTCATGTGGTACAGCCGGGGGAGAGCCTGTATGGCATCGCGTCGCTCTATGGCGTCACGGTTGAGGCCGTCACGATCGCCAACCAGCTCAATCCAAGCAACAATCTGGTGATCGGTCAGGCGCTGGTCATCCCGGTCGGCGACACCTACACCGTGGCTGGGGGGGATTCACTCTACCGGATCGGCGTACGGTTGGGGATTGATCCCGACATTCTTGCCCGGATCAATAACATCGCACCGGGAGCGGTGATTCGGGAGGGGCAGAAAATTACCTTACCGGCCCTGCCTAAACGCAGCGTGGAGGTCAATGCCTATGCGCAGGCACAGCAAAACGGAAGCTTCACGCTGACGACGCTGGCGGACACGGGCGACCATGCCGCCGACCTGACCTATCTCGCGCCCTTCAGCTTTGAGGTCAATGCGGACGGAAGCCTGAAGCCGATCGACGTTACGCCGCTGCGAGAGGCGGCGGCCGGCAGCGGGGCGGCGTTTATGCTGGTGGTAACCAACCTGGAAAACGGAATGTTCAGCGATACGCTCGGACAGACCATCCTCAACGACGAAGCCGTGCAGAACACGCTGCTCGACAACATCATTGCGACGGCGCAGGCGGGCAATTACCGTGATGTACACTTTGATTTTGAGTTCCTGCGCCCAGAGGATCGTGAAGCCTATAATGCCTTTTTGCGCAAAGCGGCTGACCGGCTGCACGCACAGGGGCTTCTCATGTCGACGGCGCTGGCGCCAAAGACAAGCGCCAGTCAGGCGGGGAAATGGTATGAGGCGCACGATTACAGGGTGCACGGCGAGGTGGCAGACTTTGTGGTGATCATGACATACGAGTGGGGCTACAGCGCAGGCCCGCCGCTGCCGGTTTCACCGATTGGCCCTGTACGGCAGGTGCTCCAATATGCCCTGACCGAAATCCCCGCCGACAAGATCATGATGGGACAGAACCTATACGGGTATGACTGGCTGCTGCCCTATACGCCGGGCGGGGAGTATGCCCGTGCCATCAGCCCGCAGGAGGCCATCGCACTTGCCCGCGACAACAGCGCTTCCATCGAATATGATTACAATGCACAGGCGCCGTTCATACGGTACTGGGACCGCTCCCGCAGGGAGCACATTGTCTGGTTTGAGGACGCGCGCTCGGTGCGTGCAAAGTTCGAGCTGCTGCGTGAGCTCAATCTGCGCGGCATCAGCTATTGGCGTCTGGGCTGGAGTTTTCCGCAAAACTGGCTCTTGCTCGGCGACCGGTTCGACATAGAAAAGCGAGAGGTATAATACAGATAAAAAGCCCCGCCTCAGGCGGGGCTTTTGTCGTTTAAAGATCGGGGCGGCCGCTGTCAATGCGCTTCCGGACCTTCTGCTCATACATTTTTGCGTCAGCCATTGAGATGATGGCGTCCACGTCCATGGAAACATCCTGACGCAGGGAAACTACGCCAAAGCTGAAGGAAAGCATATAAGGCCGTTCGCCGGTACGGTTGATAACCTCGAGCGCTTCCTGTGTCCGTTTCATCAGCTTTTCGGCCATTTGCGTGTTGCAGCGCAGCAGAACGATGAATTCGTCCCCGCCCCAGCGGCAGAGAATGTCGCTCTTACGGATGCAGGAATGGATGGTTTTGACAATGGCCAGGATCATCTCATCGCCCGCGTCGTGGCCATATGTGTCGTTGGTGCTTTTTAATCCGTCCAGATCAAGGAAACAGAGGCTGATTTCCTCGGGCGAAGCATCAGGGTCAGCGGACTTATCCATCAGCTTCCGAATCATTTTATAGCCCCACTCACGGTTGTATGCGCCGGTCATGGTGTCGGTGGAGGCGTAGTAACGCAGCTGCTCCTCGTGCTTTTTCTGGCCGGTGATATCGGTGGCGGTTTCGATGTGGACATCCCTGCCGTCAATCCATTTGATGATGGCATCGCGCACAAGATACCATTTGCCTGTGATGGTGTTCTGAAATTCCCAGGAATAGTTTCCGAGTATAATGTTGCCGTCACTGTCAACCATTTGGGGAATGGGGCAAAACTCACAGGGAGCCTCCTTGCCCTTTTGCAGAAGCTTCCAGCAGGTTCCGCCGATGAGCTTCTCGGATTCAATGCCCAGTGATTCAGACAGGGCTTTATTGGCGAAGATGATCTCATAGGTTTGGATGTCGCTGACATAGATGACGCTGTCAATGTTGTCCGAAATGGTTTTGAGGATTTCAAACGTAAGAGCCTCTTTTTTCTCCGCGTTGCGCCGCTCGATCAGCGAAACCAGGATGTTTGTGATCTGCTTGAGCAGCTGAATTTCGTTTTTAGACCATTTGCGGTAATCCACGCAGTCGTCAAGGCCGACATAGCCGAGCGGAGTGTCACCATGGTAGAGTGTCAGGATGGCCAGCGACTTGATGCCCTGCGCAGCCAGGATTTTACGGCTGGTGTCGGGCAGTTCCCGGATGTCGTCGGTCACAAACATGCCAGTGGAAACAATCTCATCGTAGTTGTAATCGTCCTTTTTGAGGTTTTGCAGATCCTGAATCGCAGGCGCCACGCCGACGTCGCACCATTCATATGTGTTGCGGGTAAACCCGTTTTGAAGATCCTCGAAAATGTATACGCGGCTGACGTGCACGTAGCTGCCCAAAATTTCCAGAATTTTATGAATGGCGGCGTTGACGTTGACCGTGTCATAGGCCGCGTGCAAAATCAGAGACACGAAGCTGCCCTGCTCAAGAATGGACTGTTCCTCGTCCTGCCTGAGCTCGTACAGGTACAGGACGTAGTAATCCGCGCCGTCAAGCGCCACGAGGTTGGCGGAGATGGAAACGGACAGGGTTTCTCCCTCATACGTTAGGACATTGGCAGGAAAATGGCTGATTGAGCCGAAAGAGGAGAGCGCCCCGCGGATGCCCCTCATAGCATCCCCGCTTTCAAAACGCATCAGTTCATCCAGAGGAACAATCTGTTTTTCACTTTTCGGCTTTTCCATGGACAAAAAGGGGTTGAGCATAATTTTTGCGCTGGGGTTGACAAAGACAAGCTCATTGGGCTCGTCGCGCAGGCAGACGATCACAGGGGTCGGAATATTCTTAAATGTATTTTCAAAAAATGTTGTCATGAGATCACCTGTTTTCAACGATATTTATGAGTAGACCGATCCATCCGTGAAAGGTTGCCGGACAGGTCTATTGTTGTTTTTCGGCGTTGTATCTGAGTACGATTTTAAGGCGCCAGGGCGCGGTGTGCCGGAGATCTCTGTCATAAGGTTCGAAATGCAGGGTCTGCATGCATAAGCCCCCGTTATGGCCTACCGCGGGTAATTTTGGTTGGGGGGATAAGGGGGATGCTGAGACGGATAGTACTCACCGGGATTGGGCTGGCCGGAGCCGTAGGGCGGTTGGTTATAGCTCTGCGGGGACTGCTGCCCGTAATAGTCGCCCGGCTGCTGTCCGTAGTAGTAAGGCGCCTGCGGCTGTCCGTCCGGATAGTAGGTGTTTGGGGCGGCAGGATAATAATCCTGTGCGGGGAGGTCTTCGGTATACACGGTCGGCTGCGGCCCGACGGGCTGTTCAGCGGCGGCCAGTGCGGCGGCTTCAGCCGCCTTGGTCTCCGCCTCGATCACCATGCCCTTTTTATAGCTCTGGAAATAAAGTCCGACCAGGAAAGCAAACACATACAGCGCAAAGAACAGGTCGGTGGGATAAGGGGTCAGCCCCGTTTCAAATATCTGGTTGGAGATACCTTCCGAGGGGAAGTAATGGATGAGCGCATAACCGAGGTAACGGGGGACAATGGCCATCAGGCAGGTCAGAACGGTCAGAAAGCCGAAAGAGAAGGAGCTCTTCAGCGTTTTGCGCTGCTCAATGCCCACCAGCAGGCGGGATTGACTGTACAAAAACAGCAGGCAGGCGATCATCGCAAAAGAGTCAAACATATTCTCGTTTCCGGTTTCGGTGTTAAACTGGATGAAGCTTACGGTCAGCCGTACAAGCCCCCACAGGGGCAGCAGCAGCGACAGATAGGGGTGCTTTTCAAAGGTGTTGCCGCCGCGGAACGCGTCAATGGAGAGGATCAGGAAGGCAAGGGCGGCGATGATCCCGGCAATGCCGAGGATGGTCTTGGAGGTGGTCACCTCGACGGTGATGCCCGACAGATCCGGCGAGCCCGAAAGGGTCATGACACTCTCCATCCCGACCGACACAGCCAGGAAAAAGCCAAACAGACCAGCCATAAAATTCGGTTTCTTGAGGTACAGAGCGGGCGCTTTTTTGTCCTTGGAGCACAGCCATACCACCAGAAGGGTGAAGACCACCAGCGCACCCAGCAGGATTTGCAGGGAAATGTCCCCCTTCACGGAGAAGCCCATATGAATGTCCAGGGCGAACAGGCGCTGATAGATACGCAAAGGGAGGATGGTGATCAGGCTCAGAAAAAAGAGAACCCAGCTTGTCTTAATCTTCATGGACAAAACGCCTCCAATTTAAGTTTCCGGTGGTTACCGCTGATGGATGGATATATAGTTTTTGGGCCCCGCCACCGATTTGTAGGCGGGGCGGATGATGCGGCCGCCGCAGACAATTTCTTCGATGCGGTGGGCACACCAGCCGGCGGTTCTCGAGATGGCGAATAGGGGGGTGAATAGGGCTTCGGGGATGCCGAGCATTTGGTAGACCAGGCCTGAGTACATGTCTACGTTCGAGCACATGGATTTCTTGTGGCCGAATTTTTCGTTGAGGACGCGCAGGCCTTGTTCTTCGATGGCTTCCATCAGGAGGAAGTCGCGCTCGAAGCCTTTTTCAAGGGCCATGTCGCGGGCGTATTTTTTGAGGAGGATGGCGCGCGGGTCGCTGACGGTGTAGACCGCGTGGCCCAGGCCGTAGATTTTGCCGGAGCCGTCGTTGGCTTGGCCGTCGCGGATTTTCTTCATGTATTCGTAGAGCTCGTTTGTGTTGCTCTCGTCCGAAAGGTTTTCGCGGACGTTTGCGAACATCTCCATGACTTTGCTGTTCGCGCCGCCGTGGAGCGGGCCTTTGAGGGAGTTGATGGCGCCTGCGATGGCCGAGTAGGTGTCGGTCAGGGTGGAGGACAGGACTCTGCATGTGAATGTGGAGTTGTTTCCGCCGCCGTGCTCCGCGTGCAGGATCAGCATCAGGTCGAGAAGGCGCGCTTCTTCGGGGGTGAACTGTTTGTCTTTGCGCAGCATGTAGAGGAAGTTTTCGGCCACGGACAGGTCTTCTTGCGGTACGTGGATGTGCAGCGATTTTCCGTCGAAGTAGTGGCGCTTGAGTTGGTAAGCGTTCGCCACGATGACCGGCATGCGGCCGATAAGCTCGATGGACTGGCGCACGAGGTTTTCTACTGAAATGTCGTCGGGGTTCTTGTCGTAGGAATACAAGGTCAGAACCGCGCGCGACAGTTTGTTCATGATGTTTACGGAGGGCGAGCGCATTAGGACGTCCTCTGTGAAGCCTTCGGGCATTCTGCGGGCGGCCGAAAGCACGGTGTCGTATTGCTCGAGCTGGGTTTTGGTGGGCAGCTTGCCGAGCAGCAGCAGGTAGGACACTTCTTCAAAGCCG
Organism: Oscillospiraceae bacterium; assembly: GCA_031551875.1. Classification (GTDB taxonomy): domain Bacteria; phylum Bacillota; class Clostridia; order Oscillospirales; family Acutalibacteraceae; genus JAVBNA01. Next base: position 17,631 of record JAVBNA010000048.1, read on the forward strand.
AAGGTCTGGTTTTTGACATGGGCTTCGACGATGTCGTTCATGTCAATGCCGCGATAGTACAGTTTGCCGGGCATGGCGACGCGGTCGCCGTCCATGATCGAATAACCTTGGACGCTACCGATAGAAGTTACGCCAGCGATAACACCTGTGCCGTCCGCGTTGCGCAGACCGCGCTTGATGTGTTCGGATTGGAATTCCTCGGGGTTGATCGTATATTGACCCTTTAGGTCTGCACACATGCTGGTCACATACTGGCCCAGCAGTTCCTTATCCGCCTTGGATTGCATTCTGTCGGTGCGCGTCATAAATTTCTGCCTCCGTTCTTCGTCAAAAGGTTTGCCCTGTATTATACGTCGATTTCGCATAAAATGCAATACATTTTTTAATCACATTCATTTTTAATATAGTTTTCACGTATATTGCCCTTGGAATGCAAACTTTACGCGGGTTGGTTGTCATTTTCTATGCATGATCTATGCAAAAGGGGCGTCATATGATATAATGCGTACCATGTACACACAAAACCGGAGGGGAACAACCTATGAATGGAATCACACTGCATAAGGGTGCACACGGGCTTGTGGGCGCTCGGCCTGAAATGGGCGGCACGCCGTCCGGCAGGGATCTCACGATGGCCTACGAGGTGCTGAAGGCGCATCAAAGAAGCGCCGATGGCGGCCTCATGCGCATCACATTTGATGGGATGCTGTCCCACGACATCACATATGTGGGCATCGTGCAGACCGCGCGCGCCTGCGGACTTGAGAAATTCCCCATGCCCTACGCGCTCACGAACTGTCACAACAGTCTGTGCGCCGTCGGCGGCACGATCAATGAGGACGATCACACCTTCGGTCTCACTGCCGCCATACGCTACGGAGGCATCTATGTGCCCGCCAATCAAGCGGTCATTCATCAGTACGCGCGCGAAGCGATGGCCGAATCAGGCAAGATGCTGCTCGGCTCGGACAGCCACACGCGCTACGGCGCGCTTGGTTGCATGGGCGTCGGAGAGGGCGGCCCTGAGCTTGTGAAGCAGCTCCTCGGGCAGACGTATGACGTGCCGAGGCCCGAAGTCGTGCTGGTTTGGCTCACGGGCACGCTCAGGCAGGGCGTCGGCCCGCATGATGTGGCGCTTGCTCTTTGCGCTGCCACCTACGACAACGGCTTTTTGAAGAACAAGGTGCTTGAATTCGCTGGGCCCGGTGTCGCCAACCTGCCGATGGACACGCGCCTTGGCATCGACGTGATGACCACCGAGACGACGTGCCTGTCCTCAATATGGCAGACCGACGATGCCGTGAAGCAATATTACAAGGCGCACGGCAGGCCGGAAGCTTATCAAGCGATGGCCCCCAAAGACGGCGCGACCTACGACGCGCTCGTCGAGATCGACCTTTCGAAGGTCGAGCCGATGATTGCGCTGCCCTTCCATCCTTCGAACGCCTACACGATCCGCGAGTTCAAGCAAAACGCCGCGGACATTTTGAAAACGCTCAGCGCGGACTTTTCGGGAAAGCTTTCGCCCGAAGGCGTGCGCGTCGATCAGGGCATCATCGCGGGCTGCGCGGGCGGCATGTTTGACAACATCCGCGAGGCCGCCGCGATTGTCGCGGGGCAGAACATGGGCAGCGGCGCATTCTCGCTGTCTGTGTATCCTTCGAGCATCCCGCAAAACCTGGCGCTGCTCAAGGAAGGCAGCATAGGGACATTGATGGAGGCGGGCGCGCTGATCAAGCCGTGCTTCTGCGGGCCTTGCTTCGGCGCGGGCGACGTGCCGAGCAACGGGGCCTTGTCCATACGCCACACCACGCGCAACTTCCCGAGCCGCGAAGGTTCCCGCCCGATGGACGGACAGAGCGCGGGCGTTGCCTTGATGGACGCGCGCTCCATCGCCGCCACAGCGCGAAACGGCGGACTGCTCACGTCGGCCACGGAGATCGACTACGAGATGCCCAAGCCGGTCGAATACGCGTTTGACGAGAAGCCCTATCAGGTGCGCGTGTACCAGGGATTCGGCAAGCCGAACGCGGAGCAAGCCCTTCACCAAGCGCCCTCCATCGCGCCGTGGCCGAAGATTCCCGCGATGAAAAATCACCTGCTCCTAAAACTGTGCGCCGTGATCCGCGATCCGGTCACGACCACCGACGAACTGATTCCCTCGGGCGAAACGTCGAGCTTCCGCTCGAACCCGATGAAGCTGGCGGAATTCACGCTGTCGCGGCGCGACCCGCTCTACGTGAAGCGCGCCAAGGCCGTAAACGCGCTCAACCTAGATGACCTGATCGAGAGCCTGGGCGTATCGAAAGATGACACAGCCGTCGGCTCGGCGATCTTTGCAAACAAGCCCGGCGACGGTTCGGCCCGCGAACAGGCGGCGTCGTGCCAGCGCGTGCTCGGCGGCGCGGCCAACCTGTGCTACGAATTCGCCACCAAAAGATACCGGAGCAACGTGATCAACTGGGGCATGCTGCCGTTCACGGTCGAAGAACCTTTCGAAGGGGAAGTGGATGACTTCGTGTTCGTGAAGGACGTGCTTGAGGCCGTGAAATCCTGCAAGGAGACGATGCCGGCCACCTTGATCAAGCAGAGCGGAGAGCGCAAGGAAATCTGCCTGACGCTCAAGGGCCTGACGGACGAAGAGCGCGAGATTCTGGTGCAGGGCTGCCTGATGAACTACTACGCATCCAAAATATAATACATTGACGGAGGCATACGACCCATGAGCAAGATTCCGATGAATCCCATCGTGGAGATGGACGGCGACGAGATGACGCGCATTCTTTGGCAGCAGATCAAAGACGAACTTCTGACCCCGTTCATAGAGCTGAACACAGAGTACTATGACCTGGGTCTGCCATACCGCGATGAAACCGACGACGCGGTGACTGTGCAGGCGGCGGAGGCCATCAAGCGTCTGCGCGTCGGCGTCAAGTGCGCCACGATCACGCCGAACCAGCAGCGCGTGGAGGACTACAAGCTCAAGCAGATGTGGAAATCCCCCAACGCGACGATCCGCGCCATCCTCGACGGCACAGTATTCCGCGCGCCGATCCTCGTAAAGAACGTAAAGCCGGTCGTCAAGACCTGGGAAGCGCCCATCACCATCGCCCGTCACGCCTACGGCGACATCTACAAGGCGGTCGAATACCGCGTGCCCGGCCCCGGCAAAGCCGAACTCGTATTCACCGCCCAAGACGGCACCGAAACCAGGCAAACCATCTACGACTTTGAGTGCGCTGGCGTTCTCCAAGGTGCCCACAACAAAGACACCTCCATCGAATCCTTCGCGCGGGCGTGCTTTGAATACGCACTCTCCACCAAGCAAGACCTATGGTTCTCCACCAAAGACACAATCTCCAAGCAATACGACCAGACCTTCAAGCTGCTGTTCCAAGCCATCTACGAGAAGGAATATCAGGACAAGTTTGAAGCCGCCGGCATCGAATACTTCTACACCCTGATCGACGACGCCGTTGCCCGCGTTATCCGCAGCAAAGGCGGATTCATCTGGGCGTGCAAAAACTACGACGGCGACGTGATGAGCGACATGGTTTCGACCGCCTTCGGAAGCCTCGCGATGATGACGAGCGTGCTCGTCAGCCCGGAAGGCAACTACGAATACGAAGCCGCCCACGGCACGGTAACCCGCCACTACTACCAGCACTTGAAGGGCGTGCAGACTTCGACGAATCCTATCGCGACGATCTTCGCCTGGAGCGGGGCCCTCAGAAAGCGCGGCGAACTCGACAACAACCAGCCCCTGATCGACTTTGCCGACCGCCTCGAAAAAGCCTCCCTCGACACCATC
>JAVBNA010000039.1:0-19498 GCA_031551875.1 Oscillospiraceae bacterium
GTTACGCCCAAAAACACGTGGCCGAAAAGCCAAGGAAAAAATGCTGTTGAGCCAAGAAGAGTCGCGTCAAATCCGAGCAAAGAAGAGGCAGTGTTCGCAAACACGATTCAATACCATATTTGACGTGTTGCTTATCACTGAAAAAAATCGGAGGGGGGCGTTTTGGTGTGTATTAAAGACGATTTGAGGAGGTGGAGAAGGCGGCCGTAACAGCAAGGTAAGAAGTTCGCAAAGTCATTTTATCGGATGTATTTGGATGAAGAGAGATACGGATTTAGGAGGTTATTTGAAAATGGGGAAATTGAAAAAGGGCCTTGCGCTGATCCTGGTGCTCATCATGGCGTTATCCTTGCATAGCGTGGTTTTTGAAGCAAGCTTTCTCACGGTATCCTTTGAATCAAATGGTGGTTCGCCAGTAGCGGATGTGGCGCTGGAAGTCGGAAGATTGGTCACAAAGCCTTCCGACCCGACAAAAGCTGGTTCCACATTTGGCGGCTGGTATGCCGATTCGAGCCTCAGCAGCGCATGGAATTTTGCTGAGCGCAGAGTGGAGTATACTGACCTGATTTTGGAAGATGGTACGATCGGTGATTCAATCGTTCTGTATGCCAAATGGGTCGAGGGAACCCGAGTCTCATGGACGGTAAACTTCCAGGCGAACGACGGCTCAGCGACAGCGGAACAGAGTGTTCTTGATGCCGATTTTGTCGTCAGACCCGCAAACCCCGCGAGAAGCGGCTATACGTTTGACGGATGGTACGCTGATGCGGAATTTGCCGTTCTTTGGAATTTCGCGAAGGATACAGTGACACAAAATACAACGCTGTATGCCAAATGGGTCTCCGATTTAACCATTAATACAGCAGCGCCGACGCTTGCGTCAACGACATCCGCCAACAATAAAGCCGGCACCTTTGCGGGCGTAACCGTGACGCATGCGAGCTTAACGGCGGCCAACTCCGACCGTGTTAAGGTTTTCTACACGGATGACGGAAGCGACCCTGTGATTGAAACGGCCAGCGGTATTGCTGCGCCCGGCTCAGCGGCCACAAAAGAGCTTGCGGGGCATGCGTACATTAACTCGGGCACGACGAGATCTATGGAATGGAAAATCAGAGACGCGGTCTGCGGAAAGATGTATAAGGCGATTGTAACTTCATTATCCGGAGCCAATAAATCCGCGATACGTGAGTGGATTCACCGCCCGCCCACGCCGCAAACCAAATTCGACAGCGGCGCCTGGAAAACCGACTATCTGACTCACTTAATTATACATAACTATGAAGTGGGCTCCACGATCTATTATACGATGGGTTTGGCGCCGGTGGCGGCCGACGGTACAGTGGCGACTGCCAGTATCAATGAGATTCCCAGCCCGACCACCAGCAGCGCGGTGTACAATCCCGCGACGGGCATTCTGCTCATGGATGGACGGAGTGATACCCAGGCGGTTGTTGTCAGGGCAATTGCCGGCGTGGAGGGCTATACGACAGCGGTAGCAAGCTTCTATTACTACAATCAGGACAACCTCACCATGCTGACAGAAGCCAGAGGAAAATCCGAAGCCGATCAGCTGGTGATCATCAACAAGGTCATCGACAGCATGACCCTGACCGAACTGACACAAATGACAGGCGGCGCCTCCAGCAACGCAAATACGCTGAATACGGGCGCCGAGGGAAGAGCGTGGGGCATTCCGCGCTTGGGCATCCCGCAGAATATGTTGTCTGACGGACCTGCGGGCCTGCGTCACAAAAGACTGTCCACAGCGAATATTTGCTGGGCGGGCCTTGCTTCCACATGGGATGTCAAAGCGTATGAAGCCGCCGGTGAGCTGGTCGGCAATGAAGCCATATACTATGGCATCGATATCGTGCTGGCTCCGGGCCTCAATATTCAGCGCAACCCACTCGGCGGACGCAACTTCGAGTATATGTCCGAAGATCCGTTTGTTTCGGGCGAGGCTGCGGCGGGCTATATCCGCGGCATACAGTCCAAGGGCGTGGGCACAGCTCCGAAGCACTTTGTTGCGAACGAACAGGAGACAAACCGCAACAGCGGTAACACGGTTGCATCGGAACGCGCACTCCGCGAAATCTACTTCGCTCCGTTTGAGCGTATTGTAAAGGATCAGCCGTGGACGATCATGACCTCTTACAATCAGCTCAATGGCATGAACACGGCCAACGATCGCTGGCTGCTCAACGACGTGGCGCGCGGCGAATGGGGCTTTAAAGGCTATTTCATGACCGACTGGGGCGCTGTACGTACCGGTGCGCCCCTGATGGAGGCCGGCAACGACATGCAACAGTCCGGAAACTCCGGCGCTGCGCTCAGAACCTGGATCAATGGCGCGACCGGCGACGAGTATACCAGAAGGCTTGGGCTCGTAAAGACCGCGGTACGCAATATCCTCAAGACCACAGTAAAAACGCCTTCCTTCCTGGGAACGTATGACGATCTGACGCCCACCATTGTGAACAACCGCAGTTATGATTTCTATACAAATCCCGCCAGCCCGTATGCGGAGTCCAGAGTAAAGAACCTTGAGATCGCCTCGGGCGGTATCGTCCTGATGAAGAACGACAACAACGTGCTTCCGCGCACCACTGCCACAAAGTTTGCGCTTGTCTCCAGCAGTGTTGCCAGGACAGCTTCCATGAGGACTGCCACGTGGTCGGATCCCGGCACCACTTCAGTCTACGACCTCGTCTTGCAGGGCGGCGGGAGCGGCCATGTATACTTTGCTGACGCCATCACTCTGAAAAAAGGTCTGGAAGGGATACCCGGCTTCTCGGTTCCTTATGCGGCCGTGGACGCCGACATCGCGTCGAGCGCCCAGGCGGAAGCGGCAAAGGCCGTCGCCGCAGCGGACGTAGGAATCATGGTTTTCTCGCGCACAACCTCCGAGGGCGCGGACGCCCCCACCACATTGTTTACCCTGTCAAGCAATGAGAAGGCGACCCTTGAGGCGTTTGGAGCGGCCTTTAAGGCGGCCGGCAAGCCCTTTATTTGCCTAATCAATCAGGGCGCTACCATGAGCACGGCCGAGATGAATGCAAATGCCGATGCCATCCTCCATGTTTGGACGCCCGGTTCGCAGGGCGCGGAAGCGATTGCGGCCATCATCAGCGGCGCAGTGAACCCGTCCGGCAAGCTGGCACAGAGCTTCCCGATCACTTATACTGACAGCCCGTCCATCATGATGGGAAATCCGAATCGCACTCCTGTGAATTCATGGGGTACCAACCCGGTATTTTATGACGAGGGCGTATTTGTCGGTTACCGTTACTTTGATACCTTTGGCGCAAGCAGAGTTGCGTATCATTTCGGACACGGTCTCTCTTATACAAAATTTGAGTTCAGTGATCTGAAACTGAGCAGTAATTTGTTTAGCGAGTCCGACGAGTCAATTACAGCGACTGTAAAAGTGACAAACGTAGGTACCGTTGCGGGCCGTGAAGTCGCTCAGTTGTATATCGGCGCCAATAGATATAAAATCGAAGGACGTCCGGTAAAAGAACTGAGGAATTACGCAAAAACAAAGGTGTTGCAGCCGGGCGAATCCCAGGAATTCGAATTTACGATTGATAAACGCGACTTGCAATACTTTGATGACGGCGAAGATCCCATGAACCTCCCGATGCTTACCGGTACGGCGGGCAGCAATTCCGTCTATGGCACAAGCAGTGTCGTGTACGGTAAAGGCAAAGGCTGGACTGTGGTTAACGGCACTGAGTTTACCGTCACCATCGGCGGTACGTCAGACAGTGAGATTCTGGCTGAGAACGGCGTTAAGAACACGTTCCGGTATGTCGATTCTGCGGGCAAATACAGCGTAAGCATTGGTGATACAGTGGCCGTTCCGATCAAGGTCGTCGCCGGTGACGGCCTGGCCGGCGGACAGGGCGTTGTAAGTTATGACAGCGAGCTTCTGACCCTTGAGTCGATTACGGCTGCCAAAGGGTTCACGCTCCTGTCTGACGGCAACAAGTTTAACTTCGTAGCGCCCGCCGGAGCCAATGTAACCGGTGATGTGATTGTCGGCTATGCGGTCCTCCAGGCGAAAACCGTTCTGGACGATGTGGATACCACGGTTTTCTTCGACCTGGACAAAGGCTGGGACAACGATCTTACGGTCATCTATCCGACAGCGCGGGCTGCCGTGGTAACCGTGGTGGCTGAGCCTCCGCTGAGCGGCGACGTCAATCTGAGTGGTGAGGTCGACCTGGCCGACGCCATCTATTTGATGCAGTACCTCGCGGGTAGCAGAAACCTTTCCGCAAGGCAGCTCAAAGCGGCGGATGTCAACAAGGACGGCAAAGTGAATGTCGGCGATGTGACCATCATTATGCAGATGTGCCTTTGATTAGAGGGCAGGAGTCAGACAACAGATAACAGACAGAGGACGCCCGGGGCAGCTGCTCCGGGCGTCCTCTTTGCATATTGCTCTATATAGTTAGGGTCTGCCAATCAGTTTCCCGATCTGCGAAGCTCTTCGCTCTCACAGGTGACAGACAGCGTCGGGTCATGCCGCTTTTCCATCTTATGGCGAGCCTTGCGGTTTTCCACCGTGTCAAACAGGATGGAAAAGTCGTAGTCGGGCGGATACAGCTCCGCCGCAGACACCTGCAAACGGATTCGGGTATGCCGGATCGTGCGCTTTATGCCCTTGACCTGCACAATCACATCGCCCTTACTGTCCGCCGGCTTATAAACGATGCCAATATCCCCCTCCGGCAGCACAACGACGCTGTCTCCCAAAGTGAATTTGCCCGCGATGTCCGCGATTCCCTTTTTGGGGACGGTGCGGATCAGGCGGCTGCGGGGTGATTCCATCCCCTTGGCTTCGGCGGCGCCGGTGGCGTCGTGGCGCCCAAACACCGCCTGCTGTGCCCGATCCAGCAGGTGCTGGGGCAGCCCCAGGCGCTTTGCGATGTGCAGCGCACAGCTCTCGCCCGCCTTGCCCATCTCCAGCCGGTACAGGGGACGCAGACTCTCCCGGTCAAAGGCCATCCGGGCGCTCTGCACGCCGTCGGCCCCCTCCGCCCAGGTCTTGACCTGGGGGTAGTGGGTGGTTACAAGAAACATGCAGTTGCGATGACGCAGCTCCTCGAGCACCGCCACGGCGATGCCCATCCCCTCGGCGGGGTCAGTGCCGCTGCCCAGCTCGTCGAGAAGCACAAGGCTGTCCCGGCTGGCATTTTCCAGAATGCGGATCACGTTGGTCATGTGACCCGAGAAGGTAGAGAGATTTTGGGAAATGTTCTGGTTGTCGCCGATATCGCACCAGTAGCCGTCCTGCATGGCCACTACGCTGCCCGCCCCACAGGGGATATGCAGACCGCACTGAGCCATCAGGGACAGCAGCCCCACGGTCTTGACAGCCACCGTCTTACCGCCGGTGTTAGGCCCGGTAATGATGACGCCGCAGGTCGCCTCGTCCATGTGGAAGTCCAGGGGAACGCAGCGCTCAGTGTCCAGCAGCGGGTGCCGTCCCTGACGGATGTCCAGCGTGCGTTTTGCCGTAATGACCACCGGCCCCGCTTTCATGGCGGCGCTCAGCTTGGCCTTGGCGAACAGTACATCCAGCACCTCCATGACTTCCATGTTGCGGCGGATCGTAACCGCCGATTCGGACACCAGTGCAGTGAGGGTATACAGGATGCGGCGCGTCTCACTGTCCTCTTCGATCAAGAGGAGGCACTTCTCCTGCTGCAGCTTGGAGATGGCGGAGGGCTCCATGAACACGGTAGAGCCCTTGCCCGACACCTCAATGACGGTGCCACCAAACTGGTTTTGGAACTTGCGCTGCACCGGAATCACGTAGTGGCCGCCCCGCTGGGCAATGTAGCTGTCGGCCAGGTATTGCTTGCGGCTTTGGAGGATGTGGTTGAGCTTTTCCTTGATCTGTCCATCCACACGCTCCCGCTTGCGGCGGATATCCCGCAGGGCGGGGCTGGCTTCGTCGCACAGCGCCTCCCCGCGCACACAGCGGTCGATCTCCTCCTGCAGGGGGGAGAGCTCCGCGATGCTCCGGCCGTAGGAGGCCACGGTCGCGTCCGCGCTCTCGCCCCGGCTGAGGTAGGCGGTCATCCGCTTACAGGAGGCGGCGAATCGGGCGATGTCCTCCAGCTGCTCCGGTATCAGCATGGCGCCGGTGTCTGCCAGGGTCAGCACCTCGTCCAGGCTCTTCATGGTGGGCAGGGGGGGAGAGCCGCAGCTGTCCAGGATCCTGCGGGCGGCGGTGGTCTCCGACATTTTACGTACACAGACGTCCTCGTTCAGATGGGGGGTCAGGGCATCAAAAGAGGCTTTCGCCTGCTCTGACAGGGCGTACTCCTTCAGCTTTTCAATGATGGTGTTAAATTCAAGGGTTCTATGGTTTGCATTCTGATTCATGGAGGTAAAATCCTTTCAAGGGGGTACCCGAAGCGCCGGGAATGCAGTGGGCAATAAAAAAACAGCGCAGTTTTCCACTGCGCTGAAAATACACCGATTCGTGCCCGCACAGCCTTGCATACTAAAAATGCAATCTGCACAAAACAAAATATCGATCATTCCATAAGGCAGTTTGGGCACACAAAATAGAGCGGGCTATACCCGCATTTTGTTGCCAAATAATACCTTATCGACCGACCGACATCCACACACTTCTTTCCTGTTTGTTATTGTCAGGATACCATGTGGACACTGTTCTTGTCAAGTGATATAATTGAAATAGTCCAATTAGACGGAGGAAGAATGAAAATACTGATCGATGCAGACGGATGCCCGGTGGTAGATATTACAATTCAGATTGCAAAAGAGCACGGCGTGGAATGCATGATTCTCTGCGACACGTCCCATGTCTTTAAAAAGGACGGCGCGAGGACAATCACGGTTTCCAAGGGGGCGGACAGTGTGGATTTTGCGCTGGCCAACATGGTGGCAAAAAACGATATTGTTGTAACGCAGGATTACGGCCTTGCCGCGATGTGTCTTGCGCGGCAGGCAAGACCGATTCATCAGGACGGTATGATTTACAGCGATGAGAACATCGGCGCTTTGCTGTCGGCCAGACATACAGCGGGGAAAATTCGCAAAGCGGGGGGACGGCTCAAGGGGAGTCCGAAAAGAACCGCCGCGCAAAACACAGTGTTTGAAGAGACCCTCAGGACGCTGATCGGCAGTATAGTTGATTAATTTTTATATCCCGCAATAAAACAGGGAAACGCCCGGAGCAGAAGCCCCGGGCGTCCTTTGTCTGTTATCTACGATCGGTTCTCTGTCCGCTCATCAAAGGCACATCTGCATGATGATGGTCACGTCACCGACGTTGATCCTGCCATCCCTGTTGACGTCGGCCGCTTTGAGCTGACGGGGTGTGAGTTCCCTGCTGCCCGCAAGGTACTGCATCAGCATGATGGCGTCGGCCAGACCGACCTCGTCGTCCAGCGTGACATCACCGATCATCGGGGGTATCCCCATAATTGCGACTTCCATCATATAGAGATTACCGTCTGCAACCTCTGCGTCGGCATCCCAGAAGGTCAGTTTGTCATACGGGAACGAAACCAGGGTAGAGACATCATCCAGCAGGTCGGCCTTTGCAGTGAAGGTTGCGTATCCGACGATCTTGTCGCCGTCATAGCCGTCACTCGAAGCCGCGTTGAAGGTATTTCCGCTGGACTGGAGCATGAAGCCCTTCGCGGCGCTGAGAGATTCGAGTGTGAGCAACGAGCTGTCATACACGATCGTCCCTTTTACGCCGGCAATGTTCACGGCGTCCGCAAGCATGATCGGAACAGTAACCGTTCCGCCGGTGGCCACGGTAATGATGCTCTGGCCTTTGTTTGTGACGAAGCAGGTTGCGGTACGGTTTCCGTCCTCGGTCGTAACGGTAATGGTCGCAGTGCCGGGCTTGCCGACGACTGTGAGTTTGCCATTTTGATCGACCAGGATAATCTCCTCGTCGCTGGAGGACCAAGTTACATTTTTGTTGAGCGCCGTGGAAGGTACAACTGTAGCGGTCAGGATCGCAGTTGTATCTCTGTCAAGTGTCAACGTCGTCTTGTCCAAAGTGACGCCCGAAACCGATTCGCTTACGATTCTCGCCAAGACGTCGTACACGGGTTTAATCTCGGACTTGAGCGCGAATTTGGCAGCCGAAAGCGTTCTGGCGGCGGCCACAAGCTCTGTCTCCACGCCCGGGAAGCTTTCGGTCATCGCGTCGGCCAGTGCGGCGAGTTCATTTTTCATCGCGGTCGTCGCATCGTCATAAGGCGCGTTTGCAAAGGTGGTGGCGAAATTGACATCAAGACTCTCAACCGGCAGAATGCTGTAGTTGAAATTATACGTCTTGTTGTTCACCTCGACGCGGTACGGGGTCATCGGATAAGCGCCCCAGCTGTTGTCGCCGCCGACGCCTGTGCTTGTGATGGCCACGCGCAGCGTGATGTCATTCCGCTTGGTTAACTGATAAGGATGGACAAACAGTGACGCTGCGTCATTACCGGGCAGGGGGTTGAAATCTTCCGCTCTGTAATGCAGGGCGTTAAACTGAATGAGCGAGGTGTCAGCAACCGTGGCGCTGTTCGGCGGTGTGGGGATCGTGCCGCTGCCCTTGAATACCATACCGAAGCCATTGTCATCGGTCAGGGCAAACCAGCGGGTGTCCACCTTCATGCCGGTTTCCTGCGCACGGACATATTGGAAATAGTTGTCGGTTACCGTGCTCTGATTGATTTGCACAGGATATCCCGTTTTGCGGTCGGCATAGGTCTCACTTCTGCGGCCAAGCCAGGTCATGTTTTCAAAGTCGCCCTTGACCGTCATGATGCTGCCGATTTCGGGGGCGTAGTTGTGGTTGCTTGACTGCTGTCCGAATGAATAGGTGTAACCAACATTGACTTCGCCATTGGGGTAGATCGTATAAATTGTTTTATAGGTGGCGCCCGTCTTGTTGGGGAAGGTGCCGGTTACGGTTACCGTCGTGGTGCTTTCGCCCGGAGTGACCTCCACATTTGCATCGGTCGTCCTGGTGCTGCCTGTGGTTCTCCAGTTCTGGTTTACCAGGAAGGTCGCGCTGGTGTTGGTGCCGCCGGTGTACCACGCTCTTTCATTTTCGTTGGGGGCACGCCAGAAGTTAGGCTCTGCACCCGAAACGAGAAGGTCGCGGCCCTTGAATTGATAAGAGCTGATCGTTCCGCTTGACTTGTCGATGGTGACAGCGAAGTCGGTGCCTGTGATCTTGACATCGTTGTCGCCATCGGTTACGTTCATGCTGCCGTTCGGTGCGGCGGCTGCTTCGGGTCCCTGGTTGAAGTCAACCGCGAACTGATCCTCGGCAATCACATGTCCGGCCTTGGCCCAGAGGGTATCATTTTTCTCTTTAAACACGACGTTGAAGAAATACTCTGCGCCGGGTTTAACCGTTGTAGGAAGGGTAAAGGGAATCGCAAACGTCTTGCTTGTCATGGAAGTGCTGGCAACGCCCGACGGAGCCGGATCAATGTCAAGCACACCGGTACCGCTCTGAATGACTTTGCCGTTTTCCTTGAGCTCCCAAACCATGTTGTACTTGTTGGCGTTGGTAAAGCTGAATTTGTTGCTGACGGTGTATGTTCCGGCCTCTAAATCAAGATCAGAAGCCTTCAGCATACGGTAACCATACTTGACCTGCTGCAAACCCGGATGGGGTGTGCGGTCGGCGCTGACCAGGCCGTTACACATAATGTTGCCCGAATGGCTGGCCGTGCCCCAGCTGCCGTTCCAGTCGCCGCCGAAGCCCAGATACCACTTGGTCGGATCACCCGGTACGGGCGTATACTGAGCCTGATCCACCCAGTCCCAGATAAATCCGCCGCTGGTCTTCGGGGTTTCAAAGATCTCAATGTATTCATCCATGTTACCGCACGAGTTGCCAAACGAGTGGAGGTATTCGCACTGGAGGGTCGGTTTGGTTTGGGTATTGACCGTGTTTCTCCAGCCGGAGACTGTGGCGTACATGCCGCTGTACCAATCGGCGCCCGGCGTTGCGGTCTGCTGGTACTGGGCGTGTGTGGGCCTGGACGGATCCTTTTCTTTCGCGAAATACGTCGTCCAGCCATGGTACGCTTCAACAGCCGCAGCGTTGATGCTGTTGTTCTCGTTGCCCATGGACCAGGAGACGACGCACGGATAGTTCCAGTCGCGCTGCATCATGGTGTTGACGCGGTCGCGCAGGGACGGTCCCCAGGCGTTGACTGTGTTCAGCGAGTTGACGACCGACGTAGCACCGTGGCACTCTATGTTGGCCTCGTCCATTACATACAGTCCATACTCGTCGCACAGGTCATAGTAGCGGGTGTCGTGCGGATAGTGGGACATGCGGAAGGCGTTGACGTTGTTCTGCTTCATGAGCTCAATATCCTTGCGGATCAGGTTCATGTTCTGCGTGAAGCCGGTCTCCGGGTTGGATTCATGCTGGTTCACACCGTGGAAAACGATACGGGTGCCGTTGAGCAGGAAACGAACGTCCAGCGTGCCGTTGTTGACGACCTTCACCTGACGGAAGCCAATCCGGATACATGTGACCTCTGTCACATTCGCGCCGTTCTTCATGGTCAGAACAAGCTTGTAAAGATTGGGTGACTCCGCCGACCAGAGGGCGGGCGTTGCAACCCGCATGTTGAATTCCAGGTTGGCGCCGACATAGTTGTTGCCCAGAAGGTTTTGCTTTGTTGCAAAAGTAGCTGCGGTTTCATTGCCTACTTCTCCAACGACAGCGCCGCTTGCATCATAAAGCTTAGCGGACAGACGCGCGCCGTTGCGCTGTGCGGCTGTGGCGCCAAGATCGCGGAGCAGAGCCTTGATGTTCAGATTCCAGTCGCCGTTATACTGATCTTCAACGACCGGCGTGGTCATGGTCTGGAAATCATACAGGTCAACCTTGGAGCGGGCGACAAGACCGACGCTGCGGAAGATACCGGAGAGACGGTTCATGTCCTGAAGCTCAAACCAGCTGCCCGAGTTCCAGCGGAATGCCTGCACGACAATGACGTTTTGGCCGTCATAATTGATGTAAGGCGTAATGTCGAAATCTTTTTGGGTAAAGCTGTCCTCGGCGTATCCGACCTGATGGCCGTTGACCCAGACATAGCAGTTTGTGCCGACACCGTCAAAGTGAACAAATACGGAGCGGTTATCGGTTTTCCACTGTGCCGGGACGGTGAATGTGCGGCGATATGTACCAACAGGGTTGTAGTTTTTCGGTGCGGCAGGCTGAGAAATGCCTGTGTTGCGCAGTTGGTTTCCTTCCTTGTCATAATACGTGCCGCCCCAGGATGTGCCTGAGGTCATGAAGATCAGGCCGTCGTATTTGAAGGAACCGTCTGCGTTCCAGTTGTTCTGCCAGTTCTTGGGAACCTCGGTTGTGTCCCAGCCGCTGGCATCAAATCCGACCTCGGTAAATCCGGGCATGCTCTCATCCGTGGGACGGTTGGCGGGATTGTGGGCCCAGTAAAAATTCCACGTGCCGTCGAGGGAAGAGTAAAGGTCACTCTTTTGTTTTTCAAGCGTAAAATATTTGAGCGCATCCGCTTCGTTGGTATAGGAAATAAAGTTCGCGTGGGGGTCTTCACGGTTGACCGCAAAGGTCGCGTTTGTGTCCCACTCGTTGCCGGTCCATAATGCGTCAGCCGACGCGGATAAAGTCGCGGCAGGGGAAACAAATAAAAGGCTTAGGGCCAAAAGTGCTGCCATCAAAAGTAATACTCTTTTTTTCATTAAAGAATCCTCCCTGTTTCATAAGTCTCTACTCACGTCATTCCACAGAAATGCCGGCAAAAACCAGAGAATTAAACCGGTTGGCCGGCTCAACAAAATTCTTTTTCAATTCCCTCCTTTTTACGCAATCTCTTCACCTGCACTTCTCCTAAAAAAATTCACCTCCTGTCGTAACAGCAATTCGTTTTTTTGCACTCGATATTCGAATTTATTCTAACACTATCCACTAAAAAAGTCAATATTATATGCAATAAATTATTAAAAACTATAAACATTATTAGACTTGCGGAAATATTATTATAATCCACAGAACATCATCACTTTAATTGGTTAATAAGCGAATTGAAAAAACAGAAGTCCCAAAAATATGCGCAAATGATTCAATATATGCGACAGAGAATTTCGGACAGGCACGGGGTGGGCTTAACGGTATCCAAAAACACAAGGAATCCGGCACCGTTTGAGAGTAGCACAGGCCGCCCTTATGGGCGGCACTTTATGCGTTTGGCGGACGTTTTGTACGATTTGTCCCCGCCTCAAAGTGGTACATCTCTTTATAGGATTCTATTTCTTCCTCCGTGCATGGCGCGGCAGGGATCAGCCCGGTGCAATCGGTGGCCGAGCTGACCTGGAAGTTGGTACAGCGCTCGAGATCAATGCGCTCCCCGTAGTCTGTACGCTGCTTTTTATTCTTTTCCATGATAATTTCTCCTCTCAGATGTATTCATAGCTTGCCCAAGCGGCCGCGCATTATTTCGGACGTATGTGAAAGGGTAAAACAGGATTTTTTCTCAATCAGTCATTGACATTTATCTTAAATTATTATATTATATATCTCACGGTCGATGCGGGGATATAGCTCAGCTGGTTAGAGCGCTCGCTTCACATGCGAGAGGTCACGGGTTCGAGTCCCCTTATCCCCACCACAGGAATAATCCCCCGAAACCCGCATGAAGCGCGGGTTTCGGGGGATTTCCTTTTATGCAAAAGACATCGGCCATTCCGGGCATTGCATAAATTGTCAAAAAATCTTGTAAATTTAAAACTTTTAAGTGCATTATTTTAATGTGTATGATATAATTAAATATAAATCATGATCGGTTCTATCGTGATAGAAAGGAGCGTGCCAATAAGATCACTATATGAGCAAAAACAATATAAAAAATAAAACAACGTTTGAAAATCCTAAAAGGAGACGAATAATGATGAAAAAGAAAATACTGGCTTTCCTGCTTGCGCTCACGCTGGGCGCGTCGGCTATGACGGTACAAGCCGCTGGCACGTCCTCCCCGGCCACGCCCGCGGCAGTGCAAAGCAATGTTGCCGCCGTGAAAATCGGTTCCTCGACCGCGTTCATCAACAACAAAAAAACCATGATTGATGCAAATAACAAAAAGGTAGTTCCGATTAAGATCAGCGGAAAAACCATGCTCCCACTGCGGTTTTGCGCGACGTCCATGGGAGGCACCTGTAAATATATTTCCGACAAGGATTACATCACCGTCAAGGTGGGCGGCAAAACCGCTATGTTTAAAATTAAATCCAAGGAAATGCGAATTGTTGACAACAACGGAAATCTTCTGCAGAAGGTCCAGCTTGACGTCCCGGCAACCAAGGTCAATACACGCGTCATGGTGCCGGTTCGCGCCATTTCTCAGGGTTTGGGCAGCACGGTTTTCTATCAGAAAATTGGCAAGGAAGAGTTCGTTCTGATCAGCACAAAAGCGCTGACCGCGCAGCAAAAAGCCGACCAAATTGCTTTGTTTACGGGCAACACGGTCACGATCGGCGTACTGGTGTTCAGGTTTGACGACACCTATATTTCCACCATTCGTACGGCGCTTGAGAAGTATGCGGCTAAAGCCGGCGTGGAGGTGGTTCTTGACATGAGGGACGCGCGGGGCGATCAAGCCAGGCAGAATGACCAATTGGACGCGCTGTGCAAGAAAAAGGTCAACGCACTGCTGATCAATGCGGTTGACGCTTCTTTGGCGCAAGGTCTTGCAACCAAGGCTAAATCAGCGGGCATCCCCGCCATTTTCTTTAACAGAGAACCCTCAAAAAAAGTGATTCAGTCGGCGAACGGACTGTATGTTGGCACAGATATCAATGCGCCCGGCAAAATGCAGGGCGACCTCCTCGCCAAGTTGTGGGCTTCTGGCACGAGGTTTGACCTTAATGGAGATGGCAAATGCCAGTATCTCATATTCAAAGGAGAACCCGGCAACCCCGAAGCCGAGGCCCGCACAAAATATTGCGTGGATCAGGCGGTTGCCAAAGGCATGAGCATGGATTCCCTTGTGAAAAATCCGGTTGTTGCCAACTGGGATGTCGCTCAGGCTCAGATTAAGATGGAAGCCTATATCGCTTCTCATAGAGACAAGATCGAGGCGGTATTCTGCAACAACGATGACATGGCACTGGGTGTCATTGCGGCTCTCAACGAGGCGGGCTACAACAAGGGGGATATGAATAAAGGCAAATGGATTCCGGTTCTCGGCATTGACGCGACTGACGCCGGTGTCGCTGAGGTTAAGGCGGGCAAAATGTACGCGACCGTTAAGCAGGACGCCGACGCCATGGGCAAAGCGCTGATCGCCGTTGGCATCAACGCCGCCCAAAAGAAGCCTTCGCCTTTCTTACAGGACACCGGGTACAAACTCGCGGGAGACGGCTTCTCGATTCGGATCCCGTACGTGGCGGTCACCAAATAACCGGTATTGACACCGGGGCAAGCCCGAACCCTTGCTCGAAGGGGCGGGGTATTATACCTTGTTGTTACTTCGCAATAAAGAAAGCAGCCCCTCCCACAGCCAGCCGGCCACGGGAGGGGCTGCCTCATGTCAATTTACTTTTGAGTTCCTTCTTTCCTTACGAAATTCCGGGGGTTTCACAAAGTGAAAACGCGGCTAAAGCCCGCAACCGGCTAAGCTGCATGCCGCTGCGTCGCCAGTCTTACAGACGAAAAATATCCTTGCAAATCTTGGATCGCTTTTCAAGTTCGTCAATTGTTTTTCAGATTTACCAACATAATTTATGTTAACCGTACTATTAAAGAATTATTAACCACAAAACCTGAAATTTCTCAAATTCACACTTGCCCATTATTCCCATATTATGTAATGCACATTTAAATGCATAGAAAAGGATAGGTAAGTTGAAATGAAAAAATGCAGCTTGAAAAAGATTACACCTGTAAATGGTTTTGATTCGCAAAATCCGGACAACGCCATGCAAAACAACTACGCCTGGAGCATGGCAGAGTTGGATGGCTATATGTATATTGGAACCGGTCGAAATATTCCGTATTCCGCGATGGCAGGCTTAGGTGTTGAAATCCCTCCTGAGTTGACTCCCAAAAATCCCTCGAATGACGCAGAAATCTGGAGATATCCCTTGTCTGGCATTCACAAGAAGTGGGAACAGGTGTACAAAGCGCCAGGGATCATGGGATTTCGCGATGTGATCTCCTATACATCCGATCATGGTGTCACGGCGCTTTACTTTGCCGCATTCGGCGTCAATAAGACCAATCCTATATTGATGACAGTCAATGGCCGGGATTTTACTGAAATCAGCGGGGGCATTCCCGCCGGCTACAGTACGCGCGCCATGGCGATTCATGGCGGCAAACTCTACACCGGCGCGACAAACGCGATAGATTTCAGTCCCGACTCCTATCTGTTTGTAACGGAGAACCCGGAGAAGGGATGGAGGAAAGTTGACTTTGAAGCCGGTCAATTTCCGACCGGTGAAGTCGTATCCATGATCAGCTTTAACGGATACTTGTATATTGGCACCTCTCCCGCCGGCGGTTTTGAGGTTTGGAAGAGCGCCGATCCGGAAAAAGGCGAATGGCAGCTTGTGGTGGATCGGGGTGCCGGAGACGCGCTGAATGAGGTTCCAATGAGCATGGAGGTGTATAAAGGCCATCTCTATGTGGGCAGCGGAATCTGGATTGGCCTTCAAAGTGTTGATCCGGACAAAACCATCGTGCCGCCCAAGGGGTATGATGTGATCCGGATAAACAAGTGTGATCATTGGGAGGTTGTTGTCGGCAGTAAGCCGATTGCACCGACGAAACCGACGACAGGCAAGCGGAATCGAACCTATACTCCATCAGGCTTTGGCAGTATTTTTAACTCGTACTGCTGGCAAATTTGCTCATACAAGGGTCGTCTCTTCATCGGCTCATGGGATTCGGCCGTTTTATGGAACAGCATTCTCAAAGGACTCCTCAGCAGCCTTGGTGAAGACAGCGAGGAGGATGATTTCAGCGCCGAAAGATTTTCACTGGGAGATATAATGAGCACGCTCTCAAAGCTGCACTTCGAAGTTAAGCCGGAATACAACATCATTGAATGGATAAAAGCCCTCCGCACTTCGCTTCCTAAATATCCGAAAGAGTTTGGCTTTGATTTTTGGGAAACAGACGATGGAGAATGCTTCCGTATGATTTCCAGGGATGGGCTTGAGAACCGTCACAATTATGGGCTTAGAACGCTGGTTGTGACCGACGATGGTGAGGAGCTGTTTATCGGAACAGCCAACCCATACCAGGGCTGCGAAGTTTGGAGGCTGAAAGAATAACATTTTTTTCCTTTGCATTAAATAATTAATTTTATGAAACCACTTGTTGGTGAGTAAAAAAGCGAAACGGCTTGAATTTTTTAAAATTCAAGCCGTTTCGTTCTTCTTTCTGATTTCAAGCAGAATTCATTCAACGGGAAAGAGGGATCCGCTATGAAAACCTTGTAGTAAACAGTTGATTGTGCGAGTTGAAGGGCTAGATGCGAAGGAGGATTTTTACCGGTTTTACTCGGGATTGAAAAAATTATTTTTTATTTGTGCAATAATTTTAAGGGTTCACGCATTAATTGTGTGAATGCATTTAAAGGGATGTGGACACGAGAACGGTTTTGCATCTTTTCTGCGGATTTTGTGCCTTTTTTCTTGTCATCCTCACCGAGCGACAGTCCGCTTTCGTCCTCCATACAAGAAAATGCATGAAAATACACTCGAAATTCTACAAGACAACCTCGCGTCCGCACCCCAAAGCAACAACAGAAAAGAAAGGTAGGTTTTAAAAATGAAAAAGATGATATCTTATGTTCTGGCGCTGAGCATCCTTCTTGGGGTGGCGGTCTTTTGCGTGCCCGCAACGGCGCAGGCGGCGTCTTCCAACAAGCCGGTTATTGCCCGGATCGAATATGAGGGCGGCGGCAAAGTAGAAGTGGATTTTAAGAGCCGGGTATCCTATAATAGTGTTAAAGTGTCGGTAAAGGATTCTGGAGGAAAAGCCTACAGCGCGAAAATTCTGGAGCGGGATAGTGATGAACTGGATTTCAAAATCAACAGCGTCCAAAGCGGAAAAACCTATACGTTTACCATTTCCGGCATCAAACGGTCAGGCACTTCTGGCTATACGAGCGTCTCAGGCTCGGTCAAGGTTCCCTCTGCCGCAAAGATAACTATTGGAGAGGTTGAGTATGATGCGGAAGACCGGGAGCTGTCGGTGGAGTTTGCCCATCGCGTCCATTACAAGAATACAAAAGTGACAATTAAGGACAGCTCAGGAAAAAGTTATTCGGTAAGAATCAGAGAGAAAGAGAACGACGAGATGGAGCTCTATGCCAGCGGCCTGAAACGGGGGAAACGCTATACCCTGACGATCAGCGGCATCAAATGTCAAAGCGTCTCCACTTATACAAGTGTTTCGAAAGCCTTCACGGCATAAAGAAATCCGGAGAACAGGAGAACGGACATGTATAATGAAAGCCTGGCAGCAGTTAAGACAGCTGGTCCTGCGCTGTCCGGTCTGTCTCAGGAGGCCTGCATAGAAAAAATGGCGCAGGGCGACAAAGAGGCGTTGCGGGCGCTCTATGAGCAGACAAAAAGTGCAGTGTATGGTTTTGCCCTGTCCATACTCAAAAATCCGTGCGACGCAGAGGATGTCTTACAGGAAACCTTCATCAAGGCCTATACATCGGCGCACGCCTATCAGCCGAGGGGAAAACCGATGGCGTGGATTTTGACCATCACGCGCAATCTGGCGCTGATGAAAATGCGGCAGGAAAGGAAACGGGCGGGCGTTCCCTGGGAGGATTGTGAGCGCATTCTGGGCGATTCCCCGGCGGTGACCAGGGATGACATGCTTGTGTTGCGGGCGGCCATAGGCACGCTTTCGGATACAGAACTTCAGGTTGTTATGCTGCACACGGTTTCGGGTTTTAAGCATCGCGAGATTGCAGCGCTTTTGGGTTGCCCGATCTCCACGGTTCTGTCCAAACACAGTCGAGCCCTCCAAAAACTCAAAGCACAGCTTGCACAGGAGGAATCCTTATGAAAAAAAGTGAACTTTATGGAAAAATCAATACAGCGGTTGCTCATGCGACACCGGACGTCTTTGACGCAGTTCTCGCTGAATGTGAAAAAGCAGCGCTTCCGGCGCTGCTCCCAGCCGCCGCTCCCAGTAAAAAGAGCACCCTCTCCTTTCGCGTGTTGAGTGCTGCCGCTGCCGCCGTTGTCCTGATCACGGGCGGGCTTTTCGGAGCCAATCTGGCCGCTGCGCAGAGGGTGGAAAGTGTGGTCACCCTAGACGTCAATCCGAGCATTCAGATGGATGTCAACCGGTCCGAAAAGGTGCTTTCGGCACACGCTGTCAACCAGGACGGACAACAGATTCTGGACGGAATGGATTTGCGCGGCGCAAGCCTGGAGGTTGCCGTCAACGCGCTGATCGGTTCCATGGTCAAGCAGGGTTATCTGGATGAATTCAAGAACTCGGTTCTGCTGACCGTGCAGGACAAGGACGACGCGCGCAGCGCCCAACTCAAGCAGCGGCTCTCCGATTCGATCAGCGGGCTGCTTCAGGCCAGCCATTTGGACGGCGCTGTGCTCAGTCAAAGCACGACTGGAGACACTGCCCTCCAGGAGATGGCCCGAACCTATGGAATTTCCGAGGGGAAAGCCGCGCTGATTCAGGAGATTATGCAGGGAAACACTCTGGCAAAGGCCGAGGAGTTGGCCGTTCTTTCGGTCAACGATCTCAACCTCTTGCTGACATCAAAAAAGACCCCCACGCCGGACATTGCCTCCACCGGCTCGGCCAGTGACAAGTCCTATATTGGCAAAGAACAGGCAAAGACCCTCGCGCTGGAACAGGCGGGTGTGCAGGAGGCAGACGTGACAGGTGTGGAAATTGAGATGGACTGCGACGACGGGATCATGGTATATGAAGTGGAGTTTATCGCACACGGCATCGAGTACGATTTTGAAATCAATGCGACCGACGGCAGCCTGAACGGCAACACGCCGGCAGATGCAGACGGCACCCAGCCTTCCTCCGCAGATTCGTATATCGGCACCGCCCGTGCGCGGGAAATTGTACTCGAGCATGCAGAACTTCCCGCCGACAGCGCAATTGTCATGGAAATTGAGCTGGAAAACAACATGTACGAAATTTCCTTTGACCGCGGCGGCCGGGAATACGAATACTGGGTCAATGCCGTCACAGGGGAAATCGTGCGGTGGGAGTCAGAGCGGGAAAATTAATATGAATTCAGTATCTTGAAATACAAAACTACTAACAGAAAGAATCCTTATGAATTAGACAGCGTCTACACAAGTTAAGCAATAATCCTTAACCAAAGCACAATAGCCGCTAGATTCACAGCTCCGAGGAAAGCGAGCAGCGTCTTCGCGTACCGTGTAGCCACACCGCGCCACCTCTTTAGCTTGAGGAACGCAT
>JAVBNA010000046.1:0-14007 GCA_031551875.1 Oscillospiraceae bacterium
GGTATCCGGTCTTCTATGTTCAATATTTCTACCGTGGCTCGCAGGTCAAATCCTTTTTCCAGCATTACAATCACCCTTATATATTTTACCATATCTACGTAAAAAAGCCCAGCTTATGCTGGACTTTTTTGACAGGCTGAGGAGCTGTTATAAAACAGCTCCTTCCCCTTTATTTATTCTGTTCGTTTCAGCTCCATTTTTTGAATGTTCCGTTTGTCCTTTTTAATGCTGAAAAATCCGATGAGCGTGACCGCCAACGCACCCAGCACATCGACAATCAGATCCTTCATCGTGTCGCTGAGCGCTGAGCGTCCCACAAGCGCCGTACCGTCCTCCAATAGAGCCTTTTGCATATTGAGCCGCATCAGACCGTCCAGCGTAAACTCATAGATCTCCCACACGACACCCAGCGCCACGGCGAAGCAAAAGGCAAATACACAGACAAAAAGCGGGCTGAGCCGCATGGCAATTTTGTCGTCGTTGTTTAACAGGTTGATGATCGAAAACCCGAACGCGCCCAGCATTGCGCCGCTGAAGGTATGCAGGATGGAGTCCCAGTGGGGCACCAGGTAATAAAAGCTGCGCACCTCGCCCAGGTAAATCGCGCAGTACAGAAATATGACGAACAGCAGATACATGTTGTCCGGAATTTCAAATTTCAGCTTTTTTCCGATAATCGAAGGCAGAAACATCACAAAAATGCCCAGCGCACACTGGACAATCATCAGCATATAATCACTTTGCGGCTTTGCGGGCGTGCTGATGTTTCCCTGCGGCGGGAAAACCACATGATAGGCCGCAAAGAGGATGGACAGCAGCAGGCTGACAAACACCAGTGCGGTCAGTATTTTCCTCCAACTAAACCTCTTTTTGCTCATTTTTCCCTCTCCCTTCTCGAACCTTTGCTACCCTGTGCAAAGCGTCCCCTCAATGGCGCCGCAGTGTACCAGCGCGGTAAAGATGCCGTCATCCTTGCAGGTTCCGGTCGTAAAGCGCGCCGCGCGTTTCACCCGCTCCCGCGCACACCCCATGGCATAACCGCTACCGACATTTTGAAACATCTGAATGTCGTTCATGCCGTCGCCGAAAGCGTATGTATTGTGCCGCGCGATGTCCAGCTTCTTTGTCAGCTGCTCAACCCCCTGTCCCTTGGACACGCCCTTGGGAGCGACGTCGGCATACATAAAACCGCTGTCTTTAAATACGAAAACATCAAATTCTTCGCCGGCCAGCGATTTGAATCTTTCGATCGATTCGGCATTTTCGAACACCATGTTGGCCATGTTGGGACGGCAGCGTCCCAACTCCCAGGAAACGCAAAGCCCGGTATTCCAGATCGCAAAGGCCTCCAGAAATTCCCGTAGCCGGGGCGTTTGCATATCTTTAATATGTGCACATTCCTGCTCAATAAACAGAATGTGCGCCCCTGCCTGTGCCGCATATGTATCCAGGCGCATCATTTCTTCCATGGAAATGCACGTTTCGCTGACCACGGTATCCTGAAAGGATACATAGCCGCCGTTGGAAAGAATAAAGCCGTCAAAGCCGAGCGCCATCACCTCAGGAGGGATAAACGCCCGGGCGCGTCCGGTCGCGAGAATCACATAATCGCCCTGCGCATGAAGCTGCTGAAAGCACTGCACGGTCGCAGCCGTCGGAATCGGCACCTCTCCCACAATGTCGATGAGCGTCCCGTCGATGTCAAAGAAAAACATCCTTTTACGCATGGTTCCCGCCTCCTGTTCATTTTATTACTCTAATTATACGACGAGTTTTGCTCCGCTTCAATTCGCATTGCCCATAAATCTTACAAAAAATCCGTGCAGGTTCTGTGAATGAATTACGGTTTGTTACAGTCTCCATAATCCAATGTGCGAAAAGATTGACAAACCTTACATTCGTTGGTAGTATTAAGGGTAGCAAAGGAGTGACCCGATTGAACTTTTACGTATCCGCATATCTGGATAAGAACCTTGGCGACGACCTGATGTTGTGGCTTCTCTGCACACATTTTCCGGAGCATTCCTTCCATCTTTATTGTGTCAACCCGGAGTATTTTCCGGTTCTGCCCGATTGCAAGAACCTTCTGTCTACCGAGGTTCCGCTCAAGGTCGTCCTGCGCAGCCGGGACAACCCCTATGACGGATACCTGAGAATCGGCGGATCGCTGTTTGAAATGAAGGGCGTACGGACACCGGTCTACCGCTTTCTGCATGCGCTGCAGCTGGAAAGCGCTATGCGCAGGGGGTTTAAGTCAGCCGTAATCGGCTGTAACATCAGTACGTTTCCCTCTACACTGGCACAGCTGACCACCAAAAAGGAATTTAGAACCTTTGGCCTCGCCACTGTGCGCGACCAGAGGACATTTCGCTTTGCAAGCGCCCTCAAAGCGCCCGAACATCTCTTTTTTTATCCGGACATGCTGTTTTCCCTTCCGTCCTCTTTTTTTCCATCTAAAAAAGGACCCGACGGCCCGCTTGGCGTCGCTGTGTACCGATCCAAGTACCTGCCGGAGGAGAACAGCCGCTATTATGACGTGATGGCCGCCTTTTGCGACCTGTATATTGAAAAAAACAACCGCCCCGTGCATTTCTTCGCGTTTGACACGGGACTGGAAAATGACAACCTTGCCGCACAGGAAATTCAACGCCGCATGACCCATGCGCAGCAAACGGCGCTTTGCTCCCATAATGGACATGGCTGGGCCTTGCTCGCCGAAATGTCCAAGTGCTCGGCCATGGTGTGCACCCGTTTCCACGCCATCGTGCTTGCCATGCTGATGCACATCCCCTTTGTCCCCATTTCCTATTCTGAAAAAACCGACAACCTGCTGTGCGACATCGGCTATGAAGGCGTGACCTTTACTTTCACCGGTATGCGCGATACGACGCCCGAAGCGCTTTTGCGGGCTTCTGAAAAGCTGGACTATTCTGTCTCCGCCGCGACCAACGACCTCAATGTCCAGGCCGAAGGGCACATGCGGCAGCTCAAAGCTTATTTTGGATTGTAACCCCCCCCGTTTTAGGCATAGGGAGGTCTTTACCTTGAAAATGAAAAAAATGCGCTGGAGAATTGAAAAAGCCATCGAAAAGAAGCAGTGCCTGAGATTAAGCTTTTGGTATAACAATGACGGATATTATGGTGTACCCATTGCTGTAAATAATCAATTTATATACGTGATTGAAATCTATGATTTTTTTACAAACGGCTTTAGTATTTATCATATGGGAGATTTAAGAAAGGTAAAAAGTACGGGAAGAAAACGTAACGAAATATTGCACGGTGAAGGGGTTTTGGACAAGCTGTCCATTCCCGACATCAACATGGCCAGCTGGAAAACCATCTTTGAAAGCCTTCAGGCGATCGGGAAAAACATCATTGTGGAACAAGAGAATCCGAAGGATAAATACTGCAATTATGTGATCGGCCGGATCGAAAAAGTCCAAAATAAGCACGTTTGGGTTCGTCATTTTGACGGCAGGGGAGATTGGCAGGACGTCCTGGAAAAAATCCCCTACTATGGGCCGACCCGTGTCTCTTTTGAAAGTAGCTATGTCACTGCGTTTTCTAAATATCTTCCGCCACCCCCTGAAAAATAACAGTAGCCGCCCTGCGCGAAATATCGCGCAGGGCGGTTTTTTCTACTTCAGATATTTTTTCAGGTACTGCCCGGTATAGGATTTCTTCACCTTGACGATGTCCTCGGGCGTGCCGCTGACAATGACCTGTCCCCCCTTGTCCCCGCCCTCGGGACCCAGATCGATCACGTGGTCGGCGATCTTGACCACGTCGAGGTTGTGCTCAATGACCACCACCGTGTTTCCGCCCTCCACCAGCTTTTGCAGCACCTCAATCAGACGGTGCACGTCGGCAATGTGCAGACCGGTGGTCGGCTCGTCAAGGATAGAGATGGTTTTTCCGGTAGACCGCCGGGACAGCTCGGTTGCCAGCTTGACGCGCTGCGCTTCGCCGCCCGACAGGGTGGTCGCGGGCTGTCCCACCTTGACGTAGCCCAACCCCACGTCGTACAGCGTTTGCAGCTTGCGCTTGATTTTCGGGACATTGGAGAAAAAGCCCAGTGACTCCTCAATGGTCATGTCCAGCACGTCAAAAATGTTTTTGCCCTTATATTTGACCTCAAGCGTTTCACGGTTGTAACGCTGCCCCTTGCACACCTCGCAGGGTACGTAAATGTCGGGCAGGAAGTGCATCTCGATCTTAAGGATGCCGTCGCCTTCGCACGCCTCACACCGGCCGCCCCGCACGTTAAAGGAAAAGCGCCCGTTTTTAAAACCGCGCAGCTTGGCATCCTGGGTGGAGGCAAACAGCTCGCGGATGTCGGTGAATACGCCGGTGTAGGTGGCGGGGTTGGAGCGAGGCGTGCGGCCGATAGGTGACTGGTTGATGTCGATCACCTTGTCGAGCGCCTCCATGCCCAGGATGTCCTCATGCTTGCCCGGCTGCCCTTTGGCGCCGTTGAGGTCGCGAGCCAGGCGCTTGTACAAAATCTCGTTGACCAGTGACGATTTGCCCGAACCTGACACACCGGTCACCGCGACAAATTCTCCCAGCGGGATCTCCACATCAATGTTTTTGAGGTTGTTCTGCGTCGCGCCCACGATGGTCAGCGTCTGTCCGTTGCCCTTTCTTCGGCGCTCGGGCAGGGGCACGGCCTTTTTGCCGCTGAGGTATTGCCCGGTGATCGAGCGTTCACAGGACATAATATCACTGAGCGTGCCGCTGCACACCACCTCTCCGCCGTGTATGCCCGCGCCGGGGCCGATGTCGATGATGTGATCGGCCACCTCCATGGTCTCCTCGTCGTGCTCAACCACGACCACGGTGTTGCCCAGGTCGCGCAGGCGTTTAAGCGTCCCCAGCAGCTTCTCGTTGTCGCGCTGGTGCAGGCCGATGCTGGGCTCGTCAAGAATGTACAGCACGCCCATCAGCGACGATCCGATCTGGGTCGCCAGCCGGATGCGCTGGCTTTCGCCGCCCGAAAGGGTGCCTGAAGCGCGCGACAGGGTCAGGTACTCAAGCCCCACGCTGCGCAGGAAACCGAGACGCTCCTTGATCTCCTTGAAAATGGTCGCCGCGATGATCTGGTCGCGCTGGGAAAGGGTGATGTCCTCCACAAACCGCAGTGAATCGGTGACCGATTTAAGACAGAAATTGCTGATGTTGATACCGCCCACCGTCACTCCGAGGCTTTCTGGGCTGAGCCGGTGTCCCCCGCAGGCGTCACAGGGCACGCTGGACATGTAGGTCTCGATCTCCTCCTTGATCCAGCTGCTCTGCGTCTCGCGGAAGCGCCGTTCCAGGTTGTTGATCACGCCCTCAAACTCGGTGGTGTAGGTGCCCGTCCCGTATTCGTTCGTGCGGGTAACGGTCAGCTTTTCCCCCTTCGTGCCGTAGAGCAGGATGTCAATGACCTTGGGCGGTAGCTCGGCGATCGGGGTGTCCAGCGAAAACTTATATTTTTTTGAAAGTGCTTCCATATACATGGCCGCGATGGAGGAGCCCTCCATTGCCCAGCCGCTCGCCTTCAGACCGCCCTGCCGGACCGAGAGGGCTGGGTTGGGGATAATGCGCGCCGGGTCAATTTTCATGAATACGCCCAGACCGGTACACTTCTGACAGGCGCCGAACGGATTGTTGAAGGAAAACATGCGGGGCGAAAGCTCTTCGATGCTGACGCCGTGCTCCGGACAGGAGTAGTTCTGGGAAAAGAGGATGTCCTCCCCATCGACCACATTGACCACCACGAGCCCGCCCGTGATGCCCGCCGCCGTTTCAATCGAGTCGGCCAGCCGTGAGCGGACTGAAGGGTCGATGACCAGCCGGTCAATCACGATTTCAATCGTGTGCTTTTTGTTTTTTTCCAGCTGGATGGTTTCGGTCAGTTCGTAGATGTTGCCATCCACACGTACGCGGACATAGCCCGAACGTTTGGCCGCGTCCATCTCCTTCTGATGCTCGCCCTTGCGGCCGCGTACAACCGGCGCCAGCACCTGGATGCGGCTCTTTTCGGGCAGCGACAGCACCTGGTCGACGATCTGGTCAATGGTCTGCTGCTTGATCTCCCGGCCGCACACCGGGCAGTGGGGAATGCCGATGCGGGCGTACAGCAGGCGCAGATAGTCGTAAATCTCGGTGACCGTGCCCACCGTGGAGCGGGGATTCTTGGAGGTCGTTTTCTGGTCGATGGAGATGGCCGGGGAAAGTCCTTCGATGTAATCCACATCGGGCTTCTCCATCTGCCCTAAAAACTGCCGGGCGTAGGAGGAGAGCGACTCCACATACCGCCGCTGCCCCTCGGCATAGATTGTATCAAAGGCCAGCGACGACTTGCCCGAGCCCGAAAGCCCGGTCAGCACCACCAGCTGGTCGCGCGGAATCTCCACGTCGATGTTTTTGAGGTTGTGTTCTCTGGCTCCTTTAATTTTAATGCTTTTCAGTGACATACTCATTTACTTTCCTTTAACTTCTGAATTCTGTCTCTCAGGTACGCGGCGTGTTCAAATTCAAGCAGCTTGGCCGCCGCCTTCATTTCCTTGGTCAGCTGTTCGATCAGCTTCTCACGCTCTGCGCGCGACAGCTTTTTGTCATGCTTCCTGCCCGATTCGACAGTGGACTTGCTGGAAATCTCCAGCACCTCGGCCACCTTTTTGGTGATGGTCTGCGGCACGATGCCGTGCTCCTCGTTGTAGGCCATCTGTATCGTGCGGCGGCGCTCGGTCTCGCGTATGGCACCCTCCATGGAGGGGGTCACGTGGTCGGCGTACATGATAACTTGACCCTCCGAATTGCGCGCGGCGCGCCCGATGGTCTGGATAAGAGACCTCTCCGAACGCAGAAAGCCCTCCTTGTCGGCGTCCAGAATCGTGACCAGCGACACCTCGGGAATGTCGAGACCCTCGCGCAGCAGGTTGATTCCCACCAGCACGTCGAACTCGCCCAGACGCAGGTCACGGATGATTTCCATGCGCTCGACCGTGTCGATGTCGTGATGCATATAGCGCACCCTGATGCCGAAGCCCTCGAAATAAGCGGTCAGATCCTCGGCCATCTTCTTGGTGAGCGTGGTCACCAGCACGCGCTGTTTCTTCTCGACGCGCAGGTTGATCTCTGAGATCAGGTCGTCGATCTGCCCCTCGGTGGGCTTGACGATGATCTCGGGGTCAATCAGCCCGGTCGGGCGGATGACCTGTTCAACAACCTGGGCGCTCTTCTCCCGCTCGAAGGGGCCGGGGGTGGCGCTGACGAAAACCACCTGGTTGACCCGCTCGTAGAATTCGTCAAAGCACAGCGGCCGGTTGTCAAAGGAGGACGGCAGTCGGAAGCCGTAGTTGACCAACGTTTCCTTGCGCGCGCGGTCGCCGGCGTACATGCCGCGCACCTGCGGCAGGGAGACGTGCGACTCGTCCACGAAGAGCAGAAAGTCGTCGGGGAAATAATCAAACAGCGTGAAGGGCGGAGAGCCGGCCGGACGACCCGACAGCACGCGCGAATAGTTCTCAATGCCGCTGCAAAAGCCGATCTCGGACAGCATCTCAATGTCGTACCGGGTTCGCTGTTCAATGCGCTGCGCCTCAATCAGCTTGTCATTCTCCTTAAAGAATTTGACCCGCTCCTCCATCTCCCTCTCCAGATCCAGCAGGGCGGCCTGAAGCTTGTCCTTGGGCACGATGTAGTGGGAGGCGGGATAAATCGCCACATGATTCAGGATCGCCTTGACCTCGCCGGTCAACGTGTTGATCTCACAGATGCGCTCCACCTCGTCGCCGAAAAACTCGACGCGGATCGCGTTCTCGCCGCTGTAGGCAGGGAACACCTCCACCACGTCCCCGCGCACGCGGAATTTGTTGCGGACGAAGTTGATGTCGTTGCGGTCGTACTGAAGCTCCACCAGTTTGTACAGCAGCTGGTCGCGCTCCTTCTTCATACCGGGGCGCAGGGAGATGATCATGTTGCGGTAGTCGATCGGGTCGCCCAGGCTGTAGATGCAGGACACCGACGCCACGATGATGACATCCCGCCGCTCGGACAGCGAAGCGGTGGCCGAATGACGCAGCTTGTCGATTTCGTCGTTGATGGCCGAGTCCTTCTCAATGTAGGTGTCGGTGCCCGGAATGTAGGCCTCCGGCTGGTAGTAATCGTAGTAGGACACAAAGTATTCCACCGCGTTTTCCGGGAAAAACTCTTTGAACTCGCTGCACAGCTGGGCGGCGAGCGTCTTATTGTGCGCGAGCACCAGCGTCGGCCGGTTGACTTTTTCGATGACGTTGGCCATCGTGAAGGTTTTGCCCGACCCGGTCACGCCCAGCAGCGCCTGCTCGCGGTATCCGTTATTCAGCCCGTCCACCAGCTGTGTAATCGCCTTGGGCTGGTCGCCGGTGGGTTTGTAGCCCGATACAAGTTTAAAGTCCATGCTTCCTCCCTTGCGGTTTCCTTATCGTTCTTCCTCAAACAAATATTCCAGACCGGCGGTTTCGTGCAGCGACACGAAGTCCCCGTCGGCAAAGATCATATGGTCGTACAGCTGCACACCGATAAACTGGATCGCGTGACAGAGCTTTTTCGTGGTCTCCAGATCCCCCTTGGAGGGAAGCGCCAGCCCGCTTGGATGGTTGTGGGCGATGATCGCCCCCGCCGCGTCATAGGTCGAGCAGATGGAGATGATCTCCTTCATGTTGACGTCCACCGCATGGATTGAGCCCTCCCGCACGACGTCACAGTAGAGCACCTTGCCCTTGGAGTCGAGCAGCAGCAGCACTATGGCCTCCACCCGCCGTCCGATGAATTTACTTCCCAGGAGCCGCGCGGCATCCTCGGTTCCGTTGACAATGCGCACACCGCGCGCCTGGTCATCCATGTATACACGGCACAGCTCGGGCAGCAGCTTTAAAAAGGTCGCCGCGCTCTCCCCCACGCCCGGCACTTTGCAAAGTTCCTCATACGGCGCGTCCAGCACGCCCGAAAGACTCCCGAACCGGTCGATCAGCGCGTGGGCAGTTTCATTGGTGTCGCGGCGCGGGATCCCGTAAAAGAGGAGTAGCTCCATGATGTTGTGCACTTCAAATTTGTCGAGCCCCTCCCGGCGGAAACGCGCACGCAGACGGTCTCTGTGCCCGTCATGCATAGCGCCGGTTGCGGACCCGGATTTTTTTTGGTTTTTTTGGTATTCCATATAGTATACCTCATTTTCTTATATTTGAAAAGCAAAATAAGGAAACATCCGTTTGGTGCACAGGGTAAAAACAAGGGCAGACATGAAAGCCTGCCCTCCGCTCTGATCAGTATTACTCACTGATCAGCGGATTGGTGATGCCATAGGTTCCCGTAACGTCGTCAATGTATTTCAGCGCCTTGCCGCAACCCAGCACAACGCAGTCCTGCGGGTTCTCCGCGACGTGCACGTCCAGCCTGGTTTTTTTGGAGATCAGCATGTCAAATCCGTGAATCTGCGCGCTGCCGCCGGTCAGGTAAATGCCGTCGGTATAAACGTCGGACACAAGCTCGGGCGGTGTTTCCTCCAGCATGTTCTGCACGGCGCTGACGATGGTTTTGGCCGGCTCGAGCATCGCCTCGAGCATCTCGTCGCTGGACACGTCCACCCATTGCGGAAGCCCGGTGAGCGCGTTGCGCCCCTTGACTCGGTACTGCCGCGGCTCATCAAAGGGATACAGGCAGCCGATGGCCTTTTTGACCTCCTCAGCCATGCGGTCGCCGATGTGGATGCTGTATTTACGGCGGACATATTTGATAATTGCGTCGTCAAAGGCCTTGCCCGCCACCTTGAGCGAATCGGAAATGGATATGCCCGACAGAGAGAGCACCGCCATATCGGTGGTCCCGCCGCCGATGTCCACGACCATACAGCCGTGGGGGCTGGAGATATCCATACCCGCGCCGATCGCCGCCGCGACCGGCTCCTCAATCAGGCAAACCTTGCGTGCGCCCGCCGCCCGAATGGCGTCAAGCACCGCCCGGCGTTCCACCTCGGTGATCTCGCCGGGAATGCACACGACCACACGCGGCATAAACACCATGGTGCCACACACTTTTTTGATAAAGTAGGTGATCATCTGCTCAGTCAGCCCATAGTCGGAGATCACGCCGCCCTTCATCGGGTAGAGCACAGAAAAGCGCTCAGACGTTTTCCCGATCATCTCATACGCCTGCTGTCCCACCGACATAACCTCGTCGTTATATGTATCCAGCGTGACCACCGACGGTTCACGCAGCACAATCCCCGAGCCTGAAACATAAATCCGTATATAGGAAGAGCCCAAATCAATTCCGATGTCGTTTCCTGCCATGCTTTTTCACCCCTGATCCTTTTCTGGAATTCTTCGCATTCTTTTATATGATTATACGCACATTGATTTTCTGCGCTGTTTTCATCTTTAAAAACCTATTATACTGCATCGTTCGAGAGATTACAACCACTTACCGCGAGAAATCTCTTTATAAAAGTTTGTGAACTATAAAAATTGACTTTGCATTCTTAGAATGATAAAATGACAGTATTATTGTAAGAATGGAGTCACCGCTTTGAACAAAAAAAATCACCGTAAAAATATCTTAATCACAGCATTTGCGGGCTCCGCACTAGCAATCCTTTTAATCGCAATTCTTTGCAGGTCTTTTTTTACCACCTCCCTGTCGATCATGGATCACAGCATGAAGGGTCAGCTCATCTCCACGGGGAAGCTGGCGCGCACGATGGTGCCCGCTGATCTGCTGGCTCAGTTTACCGAACCGGAGGACGCGCAAAACCCGCGTTATGAAGAAATCCGACAGAGCTTACAGGACTTTGCGGAGGAAATGAAGGTCACCTATGTCTATGTGGTGCGCCGCCTGCCCGGCAACACCGGACAGTACGTCTTTGACAGCGATCCGGACGCGTCCGGACGCAAGCAGCTGGGCGACACCGACCCCATGGAGGACTTCCTGATCGAGGTCTTTGAGACGGGCGAAACAAAAACCAGCACGCTCGGAGAATATTCCTCCGGCTGGGAAGGGCTGAGCACCGCCTTTGTACCTGTTTTTGACCAGAATGAGCGTGTGGTGGCCAGCGTGGGCATCGACCTGTACGATGAGCAGGTACTCTTTATCACCAACATCATCAACTGGCTGTCTGTTTTGCTGATCATCGGGGTCGTGGCGGTCATCGTCAGCGGAATTTTGTCCCTGCTTTCCTTCCTGAACGCCGCCAATGAGGCCACCCGCGCCAGCAATTCCAAAAGTGAATTTCTGTCACGCATGAGTCATGAGATCCGAACACCCATGAACGCGATCATCGGCATGACTAAAATCGGGCAATCGTCCGGAGATATCTCCAAAATGCAGTACTGCCTCGGCAAGATCAGCGACGCCTCACAGCACCTTCTCAGTCTTATCAACGACGTCCTGGACATGTCCAAGATTGAGGCCGACAAGCTTGAGCTGATTGAGGAGCCCTTTGACTTTGAGCGGATGCTGCAAAACGTCTTGACTGTCACCACCGTCCGGGCAGAGGAAAAGCAAATAACCCTGCAGGTCAATGTCGATCCCGACATCCCAAGCAAGCTGTCGGGCGATGAGCTTCGGCTGTCACAGGTGATCACAAATCTGCTCTGCAACGCCATTAAATTCACCCCCGAGGAGGGCCATATTCAATTCAATGTCACACAGCTGGAACCGCCCGGTGAGCAGGAACGTCTGCTCCACTTCGAGATAATCGATCAAGGCATCGGCATCAGCCCCGAGCAACAAGCCCGTCTGTTCCGCTCCTTTGAACAGGCCGATCGGAGCACGACCCGCCGTTTCGGCGGAACCGGGCTGGGGCTGGCGATCGCAAAAAAACTCGTGGATATGATGGGCGGCACAATCAGCGTAACCAGCGCACTCGGCCAGGGCAGCACGTTTTATTTCACCGTCCCGATGCGCTGCGCCCTCAATTTTACCTTCCCCGGTGCACCTGGGGAGACCCCGCAGGAAAACGCCGAAGGGGCGTGGCCGACCTTCAGCGGACGCACCCTGCTCCTTGTCGAGGACATCGACATCAACCGGGAAATCGCCGTTACCCTGCTGGAGGACTTGCAGCTCACCATTGACTGCGCCGAAAATGGCCAGGAGGCCGTGCGCCTGTTTTCTGCACAGCCGGGCCGATATGACCTGATTCTGATGGACGTGCAAATGCCGGTCATGGACGGGCTGGAAGCCACACGTCAGATCCGCGCGCTGGACACACCGTATGCGTCGGCCGTCCCCATCGTCGCTATGACGGCCAACGCTTTCAAGGACGATGTCGACGCCTGTAAGCGCGCCGGTATGCTCGACCATATCGGCAAGCCCATTGACCCGGACGAACTTTATGCCAAGGTTATTAACTATTTAACCAAAAAATAACTGAAACCTGTGAAAATAGGAGGTATATTCCATGAGGCGCTTTTCATCGCTGTTCCTGTCGGTCGTTATGCTCCTGATGTGTCTGGGAGCCCTGTCCGGCTGTAAAAAGGACGACGCCCCCGCCAACTTCGACTCTCCCCAGACCGCCGTGGAGGCTCTGTACCGTTCCATGAACGGCACAAGTGTCGAGGACTTCCTGTCCTGTTACCCGCCTACGATTCATGATTATGTTCTGGAACAGATGGGTGGAAAAGAGGCGCTGGAGCAGCGTCTGAAGGAAAGCAAGGACACGCTTGAGATCAATTGTCATACAGTTGTCGGGCCTGCCGAGGACGAAAAAGCCGAAGCGGAAGAAAAATGTGAGGAACTGAACACGTCTTACATCGTAAACGAAATCCCCCTCACACTTGAGCAATACGCCTCGGTCATCTACTCGCTGTCGATAAACGGCCAACAGCAGGGACAGGATTTGACCCAGCCCTGCGGGATGGTTGACGGAAAATGGTACGTACTGTACGAATAATGTTTTGTAGTTGATTGCAATCAACCATAACCCTTACAAAAAAACGAGAGGCGCACGAAATTCGTGCGTCTCTTGTTTTTGTATTACGCTTCTCTGCGGGCCAGCTGCGGTTCCCGTACGTCGATCAGCGACAACTCGGGAAAGTTGAGCATGATCGCATTTGTCATTGCAACATCCTCAGTCGCAAGCATTTGCAGCGCGGGTTCTAAAATGCCCTCCCTGCGCCATTTGGTGTACCGCGCGTGAACCGACTGCCATGCCCCATACTCCTTGGGCAGCATGCGCCACTGAGAGCCGGTGCACAGAATCCACAGGATTCCATTGAGCATGGTGCGGTTGTCCTTGCGGGGACGGCCCCGGCCGCCGCTCACTTCGGGAGGAAGCAACGGACGAATCTTACTCCACTGTTTTGCTGTCAGCTCATATCGTTTACTCATAATTGATTCACACTCTTCACACGTTTTCACTGCTTTTTTGGGGACGGGCCGCCGCATTTCCCCCCGGCGGCCCGCACTTTGGATTTTTTCAACCACTCGCTTATGGTTTAAACATTAACAGGTTCTTTCTATCTTC
Organism: Oscillospiraceae bacterium; assembly: GCA_031551875.1. Classification (GTDB taxonomy): domain Bacteria; phylum Bacillota; class Clostridia; order Oscillospirales; family Acutalibacteraceae; genus JAVBNA01. Next base: position 13,493 of record JAVBNA010000046.1, read on the forward strand.
TTCTCAGTCTTCTGCGCGGCAGGATGAAGATCGCGGTGCCAAGCAGTCCGACTGCGACCATCAAAAGCCCGATCAGATAGGCAAGCCCTGTGCCGGTAACAGGGATGTTCGGGTTATCCGAATCGTTGTTGTTCCCTTCGTCGGAGATGGGATTGGAAGATGTCTTGGAGGAATTCGTATTGGGCGGAATATCGACAATTTCGGTGTCATCATCGGGCGGATCCTGGGTCTTATTGGGCGGATCCCCGTCGACAATCTCATCCAGGTCTGTAATCAGGTTTTTCACCACGAGCTTGATTTCAATTTCTCCCGAAGTAACCTTTGGTACTCGGAATCCAACCGCCTTGGTGGTAACCAAATCATTGACGTCCTCGACCTCATACCCCTGCAGCTCAAACCCGGCGCCGCTTTCCTCGGCCAGATAATAGGTCGTGCCGCTGCCCAGACCGGTGATCACCTCTTCCCCGCCGTTCGCGCTCAAAATCACGCGCTCGATCAGATTTTTCTCTGAGTCG
>JAVBNA010000024.1:0-12264 GCA_031551875.1 Oscillospiraceae bacterium
TTTACCCGTAGAACTAAGGTGGTTTCTCATAAAGAGTTCATGGTTGATCTGACTTTACGTATTTGGCACGCCGTCACTACGACGGGCTTGTTTTCATCGCTTCAAAATACAGCATTATCTATATTTAAGTAAACACTCTCATATATCTTAAGCATGATAGCATCAAAATGTTAAGTTGTAAGAAATTTAAACATTTTGTAAATTAGCACTCCAACCAGTTGACTGCTAATACAATTCGTGATAATATGGACATACCTTATACGACTGGGTTTAAGGGAAGAATATTGTTGTCAACTTCTTTCTGAATATTTCTTCGGATAGATAAGCTGCCGCAAACAGAATATTGCAGTTCGCTGTATAGTTTCGTTTGAACAAGCTGATGTTGATACATACTTCTAGCTTAATTATAACACAGTTAAGCATTGCACTTAATAGGATAGCTGGTTGAACTAACAAGCCACCATTTAGGTGAAAAAAGTGAATACCACGTTACGGTTGTACCCGTTGGCTAAGGAATGCTATCCTCCATGCCAGCGGGTATCTGCATAAGGAGAAAAATGTATGCAAACTGCAGATGCAAAAATATGGGCATCGTCTGAGAATACCATTAAACGGAGTCAGCGTTATTACGCACATTTTGATTATCGTACAGATTTATCGAAGTGCTGGAAAGACATATCGGATCCCAATAGTATTATAAAGCATAGTTTTTATCCCTTTATTCATTATCTACAAACAACAGAGAAATTCTCTAAAAACGAAGGGCGCAAGCGCAAAGAGCGCGAAATATGCTATGCTTCCCATATTGATAGATGTATTTATCAATACTACAATTATTTGCTAAATAATCTATATAACGATAGATGTCGGGAACTTGACATATCAAATACCGCTGTTGCATATCGTACAAATTTAAAAAAGCAAAGCAATATCCACTTTGCGAATAGAGCAATCGGCTTTATTCAAAAAAGTGAGGATTGTTATGTCATGATTGGCGATTTCACTAAGTTCTTTGATAATTTGGATCATCAATACTTAAAAAGACAATGGTGTGCGATACTTAAAGAATCAAAACTGCCTGAAGACCACTATGCTATTTATAAAAACATTACTCGTTATAGCTGGATTGAGTTAACAGACATTATGAACGTTCTTAATATTGAGGACACCAAAGCGGGCAGAAAAAAACTCAATGCAATGCGTAGAATTTTCTCGCCAGAAGAACTGAGAAGTCACAAGAAGCTGATTCAAAAAAATAAAGATTCCGGCATTCCCCAAGGCTCTCCTTTAAGCGGAGTTTTGGCAAATATCTACATGCTTGAAGCGGATAAAAAAATACATGACCTGGTCTCTTCTAGCAATGGTCTCTATATGAGATACAGTGATGATTTTATCATCGTTCTGCCGCATCTTGCTGAAGCAGTGGCTGTTGAGGGACTAAAAGAAATCAAAGATCTTTTTAATGGGCAGTTTCCGGGGCTGGAATTACAGAGCAAAAAGACTCAGTATTATCACTTTAGCAATAATATGCTTGTAAATTGTGGAACCATGGTTGACACAAACGCTGATTGCTCAAATCGTTATTTGAACTTTCTGGGATTTACTTTTGATGGTAATAAGATATCTGTTCGAAGCAAGACTATTTCAAAGTATTATTACCGCATGCGCAGAAAAGCAAAAACTATATTAACTAACGATCACTATACGAAAACTGGAAAGCACATTAGCGGAGAGAATCTCTATCGCAAGTATTCGGAGCGAGGCTCAAAAGGTAAAACAGGAAATTTTCTTTCTTACATTGACCGTGCGGAACTTGAGTTTGGTTCAGACCAAGCTATCCAAAGGGATGTAAAGAGGCATATGGCTAAAATCAGAAAGGCGATTTCCAAATAACGCCAACCGCATTGTGAAATATAGTTTTGCTATTTTTTAACACAGGTAAATATTATGGATAGGTTTAAGAAAAATGAACGTAAATAAATAATTGACATAATGAAAAGGCGTGAAATCTTCGCTGGGGAGATTTCACGCCTTTTTTATGCCCTCCGTAAGAAACTTCCTCCTGGGACAAGCTGTACACGAATGTTGTCAGTAAAGCGAGAAAACGGTCACCCTCCCTAAGAAACTTCCTCCTGCGCAAAGCTGGATAATATCGTCAGCATCAACTCCCCCTCGGCGGAGAGCGAATGAATATTTTGCTCTTCAAAGAAGATGTCCACCCCAAGGGCTTTTAACTCCCGCACCGACGCTAAGACGGTGACAGTGTTTCTTGCAAACCTTGAGATGGACTTCGTGAGTATTAATTCAATTTTTCCGGCTCGGCATTCGCTGAGCATTTTTTGGAATCCGGGGCGAGTCTCCTTGGTGCCGGTAATCGCTTCATCCGCGAAAACGCCCGCATATTCCCAGTCAGGATGCTTGCCGATCAGATCACTGTAATAGGATATTTGCGCCGATAGCGAGTGAAGCATGGCATCCTTGCCGCTGGATAACGGTTCCGCCCGTTTGAAGGACAAAAGCGTTCCACATTTCCACTTCGACTCTTCGATATCCGCCGTACATCCATGCAATTTTAATTTCGGCATATCCGTCTGTGCCGAACTCCGGCTCCATGCCATTGCTTCTCAATGGGAAGGGATGCCGAGCGAACTGGATGAGCAAATGAAAACCTTTGAAGCGTCGGCCATTATTTCCCCCGCCTACGGATTCATTTTTGACGCGAGCAACTCTCAGTCCGAACTGGAGAACATTCAGCAAGTTATTTCCAAATACTATCAGGCCTTCGGCTGCGGGCTTCTGGACATTGATATATACTACCCGAAGTTCCTTGAGGAGCTTAGACAGGCAGGAAGTGAAAAATTAGTGGAAGAAGTACAACGGCAGATAAATATTTGGCACGAACAATTTGACAATGTGGCAAGAATTATATCGTGTTGGGGGTATCAATTATAAGTCCATTTTTTATTAAAAACTACCTAAATGGAAAAAAGCGAGGTCGACAGTCACAGTCATCCTCGCTTTTTCCTATATAGGCATAAACCGCTCGTAATTCAAATCGAATACGATATCCAGCCCATAGTCCACAATCACAGTCTTTCCCTCCAGGCTGACCGCAACCCCAGACACGTCTTCAAGCGCCGACAGCGCCCCCTTAACCGCATTTTCACAATGGGCACAGGACATGCCCTCTACCTTAAACTACACCTGTTTCATAACCTGTCCTCCTGTCTGTTTTTCGCGGCAAAGCGTTTGAGCCTCAGCGCGTTGAGCAACACTGATACCGACGAAAGCGACATGGCCGCCGCGCCGATCATCGGGCTGAGCAGCGGCCCGCCGAACAGGTAAGCCACCCCGGCGGCAATCGGGATCCCGACCGTGTTGTAGCAAAACGCCCAGAAAAGATTTTGTTTGATGGTACGGATGGTGCGGTGGGACAACCTGAGCGCGTCAGGCACGCCGCACAGGTCACCCTGCATGAGCACCACGTCGGCCGATTCCATCGCGACGTCCGTGCCCGAGCCGATCGCGATGCCCACATCGGCCTGCGCGAGGGCGGGCGCGTCATTGATGCCGTCCCCCACCATCGCGACCCGCCGTCCGTCCTTCTGAAGCGCCTTGACCGCGCTCGCTTTTTCCTGCGGGAGCACGTCGGACAGCACGCGCGTGATGCCCACCTGCGCCGCGACGGCGGACGCCGTGCGGGCGTTGTCGCCGGTCATCATGACCACCTCCACGCCCATGTGCCCTAGCTCTTCAACCGCTCGGGCGCTGGAGGGTTTTACCGTGTCCGCCACCGCAATGACCCCAAGCAGCTGTCCGTCCCGCGCGGCATACATGGGCGTCTTGCCCTCCCGCGACAGCGTTTCAGCTTCCGCTTCCGCCCCGGCGGCGTCAACACCGCGCGACATCATCAATTTCAGGTTTCCGATCAGTATGTCCCGCCCGTCCAACCTCGCCGCCAAGCCGAAGCCGGGCAGCGCCTCAAACGACTCGGGCGTCAGCAGGGCGTCGCCCCTCTCTCTGGCGCGGCGTACAATCGCCGCGCCGAGGGGATGCTCAGAGTCCTGCTCAGCCGACGCCGCCCAGTGCAGCAGCTCTCCCTCGGTTACGCCCGGCGCGGCCCACAGGTCGGTCACCTGCGGCGTCCCCTCCGTGACCGTGCCTGTCTTGTCCAGCACGACAATCCTGACCGCGTGGGCGGTCTCGAGCGCCGCGCCGGTCTTAAACAGGATGCCGTATTCGGCGCCCTTCCCAGTGCCCACCAGAATGGCGGTGGGCGTGGCGAGTCCCAGCGCGCAGGGGCAGGCAATCACGAGCACTGACACAAAAATGGTCAGGCAGAAGCCCGCGTCCTTGCCGCTGACCGCCCACAGCACCGCCGCAAGCAGTGCGATGCCCATCACAACCGGCACAAACACACCCGCCACTACGTCGGCCAGCCGGGCGATGGGCGCCTTGGAGCCCTGTGCCTCCTCCACCAGCGTGACGATCTGGCACAGCGCCGTATCCGCGCCCACCTTGGTCGCGCGGAAAACCAGCCGTCCGTTTGTGTTGAGGGTGCCCGCATACACAAAACTTCCCACACTCTTTTCCACCGGCAGGCTCTCCCCGGTCAGCATGGATTCATCCACCGCCGCTCTACCCCCGGCCACCGCGCCGTCCACCGGAATGCGCTCACCGGGACGCACCAGGATCAGGTCTCCCGGCTGAACCTGGTCGGCCGGGAGGGTGAATTCCTCCGCGCCGTGCAGCACGACCGCCGTCTTGGGCGCTATGTTCATCAGCGACTTGATGGCCTGTGAGGTGCGCCCCTTTGTGGCCGATTCAAGCGATTTCCCCAGCAGGATGAGCGTGATGATCACGCCCGCCGACTCAAAATAGAGCCCCTCCATCGCGGCATGCCCATCCCCCGACGCGATGCGCACCGTGGTATATAAGCTGTACAGCACCGCCGCCGACGTCCCGACCGCGATCAGCGAATCCATGTTGGGGCTTCGGTGCCAGAGCGCCTTGAAGCCGACCGTGTAGAATTTGTAACCCACGATCAAAATGGGCAGCGTCAGCACGAGCTGCGTCAGCGCGTAGGCAAGCGGGTGGGTCATGTGGTCGAGAAACGCGGGCAGCGGGAGGCCCGCCATCGGCCCCATGGTCAGGCTGAGAAGAGGCAGGCAAAAGGCTGCCGCGACAAAAAACTTGACCCACAGCGCCTGCGCAGCGCGTTCCTTGCCCTGCTGATGCTCATCAACCGGCGCTTCAGGGCGGTATTCCTCGGCGGAAAACCCGATCCCCGCAATTTTGTCCTCAATGTCGGACAGCATCACAACCGCCGGGTCAAAGTCCACCACCGCCTTTTCCATGGTCAGGTTGACAACCGCCTGCGCAACGCCGGGCAGCCTGCCCACCACCTTTTCAATGCGCGCCGAGCAGGACGCGCAGGTCATACCGGTGATATTCAGGGTGACTCTTGTCATGCCTCTCCCCTCCTCGCTCTTTATTTAGACCTGTCGTCACGGACAGGCAAAAAATTCTCGCTCATCCATCCTCGGCAGGTTCCCGCACAAGTCTATTATATACTAAAATAGTATACTTTTCAATATATCCGCCTAAAAAGAAGGGGTTTTTATTCCAAAATAATAAAATCCACCCGGGCGGTGTACACGTCGGCGGAAACGCACTGCACGCGCACCTCGCCGCCGATACACAGCTGCCGTCCGGTCGTCCGGTCGGTGAACGCGGTCAGCTCGTCAAACTCATATCGTCCTTTGGGAAAGTTGTCCACCGAAACAAAGCCCTCCACGCTGTTCACAAGCTCCACAAAAAGACCCCGGCGGGTGACGCCGCAAATCACCGCGTCGTACTCCTCCCCGATGTGGGCGCGCATGTATTCCGCCGTGTAAACATCCTCGGTCAACCGCTCGCCGGTCATGGCGCGCAGCTCACACACGGACGACTGCTTGGCCGCCTCCTCCGTAAACCCGCCCAGACGTTTTTGCAGCTTTCCGGCGCCCTCCCCCTCCAAAAAGGCGGTCAGGATTCGATGGATGGCCAGATCGGGGTAGCGCCGTATGGGCGAGGTGAAGTGACAATAGTTGTGCAGGGACAGCCCGAAGTGCCCAATCGGGTCGGGTGCATAGCGCGCCTTCGCCATTGTGCGCAAAAGCTGGGTGGAAATGATGCGCCCGTATTTGGTGGGACGCGCCGTTTCAAGCAGCTTCGAGAAATCGCCCGACCGCACGCCCGCCCCCAGCCGCCGCGTGTCAAATCCCAGCGCGCGTCCAAGCGCTGCGAGCGTCACCAGCTTGTCGGGCGGGGGATCCTCATGGACGCGGTGGACAAAGGGGAGCTCGGCCGTCCGAGCCAGCTCCGCCGCGCACCCGTTGGCGGAGATCATAAAGTGCTCGATCATCTCCTCCGCCGTGCCCCGCTCCCGCGGCAGAATGTCCACGCACATTCCGTTTTCGTCCAGTATAAACTGCGATTCGCGGCTGTCGAGGTTCATGGTTCCCCGGCGCATCGCCCGCGCCTTGAGCTTCTCAAACAGGGTGCGCCCCGCCTCCAGCGCCTCACGCACCGCGCTGTATTTTTGCTCGGTCTCTCTGTCCGCCGTGCCCTCGTACAGCGCGTTAATTTCACTGTATACGCCGCGCACGTTTGAGTGGATCACCGACTTGCGAAATTCATAGGATTTGATTTTTCCCGTGCCGTCCAGCTCCATCAGGCAGGAAAACGTCAGCTTGTCCTCTCCGGCGTTCAGCGAGCAGATGCCGCCCGACAAAGACTGGGGCAGCATGGGAATCACACGGTCGGCAAAATAAACCGACGTCCCGCGCAGGAAGGCCTCCTTGTCCAGAGGGGAATCCGCCTTCACATAGTGGGACACGTCGGCGATGTGCACCCCAAGGGCATATCCGTTGTCGGTGCGCGTGACCGAGATGGCGTCATCGAGATCCTTGGCGTCGCTGCCGTCAATGGTAAAGATGGTCTCCCCGCGCAGATCCAGCCGCCCCCGCAGCTCCTCTTCGGTCACGCCGCGGGCGGCCATGTGCTTGCCCTCCGCGATGACGTCTCCCGAAAAGACCGAGGGAATTCCCTGTGCGTCCAAAATCGCGTCGGCACACACCCGCGCGCTGTCCGCACGGCCGTACACTTTTTTGATGGCGGCGTACCACGCCCCCGCCCGTTTGTCAAAGCGCAGGGTGAAAAGTACCTTGTCGCCCACCTTCGCGCCGCCCAGCTTCTTCTTTTCCACCGGCAGCCCGAACCGGATGCTGTCGTCGGCGGTGATCTCGTAGGCTCCGCCGAAGCGCACCACCGTCCCGGTGAATTCACGGCTGCCGGTCTCCAAAACACGCTCCACCCTGCCAGCGATCCCGTTGCCCCGGTCGGGCAGCATCGAGAGAAGCACCCGGTCGCGCAGGGTCGCTCCGCCCAGATGGTGCTTGGACAGGTAGACGTCCTCGCCCGTCTCAGGCCGCGCAAAGGCAAAGTTGCGTGACACCGACACGATGCGCGCGGGAAGGACGCCGGCCGTCCGCGCGGACAGCACTCTTCCCCGCCGCCCGAACACGACCTGCCCCTCCCGCTCAAGCTCGGCAATGCACCCGATCAGGACAGGGTATTTTTCGGTACAGCCGAGTGCCTGCGCCATTTCTTCGGGCGTTACGCCTTTATTTTCATTTTCTAAATAGGTTAGAATTTCAGTTTTGTTCATGCGTTTCTCCTTTTGGGTATGTATCGTTGAATCACTTCTATTTTTCGGCATTCTCCGCGCGTTATACTTGACGGTAAATAAAAAGAAAAAGCCCCGCATATCACATGCGAGGCTTTGCATTCAGGGTTTCGTCCGTCAATTCGCGGCTGGCGTTGTCTGTGTCAGGAATACGATGACGTTGACCACGACGACAACCACAAAAAAGCCGATGGCGACAAACTTAGTGATGCGCTCAAGCATCGCGTCCACGCCGCGCGCTTTGGTTTTGCCCAAGAAGTTATCCGCGCCGCCCGAAATGGCGCCCAGATTCTTCTGATGGCCTTCTTGAAACAGCACCACCGCAATGATGCCGATTGAAAACAGAATGATGATAACCCCTAAAATAATTTGAACTGATCCCATAGCCATGTTCAATATACCTCCGAATCAATGTGATGCTGATATATCCTACCACACTTTGTCCCGCTTTGCAACGTTTTTTGAAAATTTATTTTTTTCGTGCATATCCTCTGCAAACAGGACCATACTATGACCAGACGCAAGGAAGATGTTAAGCGTTTGCCATAAAGAATTGCGTCTTGCCACCCCGATGGAAGTTTTCTTTCACGGGGTGGCCTTTTTTACATTGAAGCGGTTGGAAATTTATGATATAATGGCATTCATGAAAGGGGCGTGCGCTGTGGCTCTCTCTGATCCTAACACCATCAAAGCCCTGCTTCGGCGGCACGGCTTCCATTTTTCCAAAGCTCTCGGACAAAATTTCCTCATCCACCCCGACGTCTGCCCCGATATGGCCGACGCATGCGGCCTCGATTCTTCCTCCGGCGTGCTGGAAATCGGGCCGGGCGTGGGCGTGCTGACCTGTGAGCTGGCCGCCCGTGCGGGCAGAGTTGTCGCGGTGGAACTTGACCGGCGGCTGTTTCCCCTGCTTGAGGAGACGCTGCGCGGGCATGACAATGTAAAACTCGTACAGGGGGACGCGCTGAAGCTCGACCTGCATAGGCTGCTCGAAGAAGAGTTCCTCGGACAGCGGGCGCAGGTGTGCGCGAACCTTCCCTATTATATCACCTCGCCCGTCATTATGCGTTTTCTGGAGGAACGGCTTCCGATCAGCCGCATCACGGTCATGGTGCAAAAGGAGGCGGCACAGCGGTTGTGCGCCCCGCCCGGCACGCGGGCGGCGGGCGCGGTCAGCCTGGCGGTCTCCTACTACGCCGAGGCGAGCATCCTGTTCGATGTGAGCCGGGAAAGCTTTATGCCCGCACCGTCGGTGGACTCGGCAGTCATCCAGCTGACAGTCCGCCCCGCGCCCGCCGTGGACGTGCCCTCCGAAAAGCGCTTTTTCTCCGTGATCGCCGCCGCGTTCGGACAGCGGCGCAAAACGCTGTGCAACGCGCTGAGCGCCGGGCTCGGACGTCCCAAGGAGGACATTTCCGGCGCGATGAACAGGGTGGGGCTAGATCCCCAAATCCGCGCCGAGCGCTTGACGCTCCCCCAGTTTGCGGCGCTTGACCGCGCCCTGTTCGGGGACGCCGCTCCGGAATAAAAATCCATCTGAAAGGGAGATTTCCATGAAAAACACCTTAACCAGAATTTGTATAGGCATCCTCATCGCCATGACGGTCCTGGTCGTGGTCGGCATTATCCTGTCCGCGCTGGACAGTGAGGACGCCGCCGGAGCCGTGGCCGGCGGCGCAACCGCGCTGGGCGCTGCGGGGTGGGTTCTCGCGATGAGAAACTTAAACCGCGCCGAGAAGGGCGACTTCTCCTCCGAGGGAAAAAACAGCATCTACTGGGATAAGCTGTTTACCATTCCGGTTTCGGACGAGCCGGATTCCCCTGGGACAGCGCGCCCGCAGGACAGCGAATGGCTGTAGAAAGGAAGACGCCCAACTTGAAGAAATTTCTACTGTTTTTGTGTCTGATCACCCTGCTCCTGCTGTCTTTGTCCGGGTGCGGGGATCAGTCAGAGGGCGATCCTTCGTGGCAAAAAATCCGGGATAAGGGCAGCATTTTGGTCGGAGTGTCTGAGCGCAACCAGCCGCTGACCTACCGCCATTCGAGCGGCAAGATCACCGGTTTTGACGTGGAGGCGGCCACCGAGGTGTGCAAGCGGCTGAATCTCAGTCTCGAACTGATGGTCATCGACCCGGCCGACATGGAAAAAAACCTGCAAAACGGCACGATCGACTGTTACTGGAGCGGCCTGCCCGCCCCCAAGCGGGAGGCGGAAGCCGTCTACGGCATGACAGCGGCTTACCTGCGCAACGACGACATCTTTGTCCTCCCGGCGGGCAGCGGCATTAAAAACATCGCCCATCTGACCGGCAAGCGTCTGGGCATGATCCCCGGCTCCTCGGGCGCGCAGGCGCTCGACCTGGCAACCCAGATGAAGGAAAGTCTTAAATCGGTCGAGGAATACGCCGACGTGCAAAGCGCCCTCTCAGCGCTGAGCGGCGGGACGGTTGATGTGCTGGTGCTCAGCGAAGCGGTGGCGCGTCACTACATGCTGCTCAACCCCGACCGGTACACGATCCTCCTCGCGGAGGACGGCAAGCAACCCGAGCCACTCAACAGCCAGAAATGCGTGATCGCCGTGCCGCATGACAGCGTGTCCCTGCGCCGTCAGCTGGAAAACGCCCTCTCCTCGATGGGCAAAGACGGCAAAATAAAGGAGCTGTCCGTGCGCTATTTCGGCGAGGACATCAGCATAACGGTTCAATAACACTATAATCAAGGACGGCAATGGAGCGGCCTGCTTCATTGCCGTTTTATGAAAGGAATTTCCTTACGATGGATATGAAGAAAAACGACAGGGTAACGCTCACAATCACCGGCATCACCGCCGAGGGCATGGGTGTGGGACGGCATGAGGGCAAGGCTGTGTTTGTGCCCGACACGGTGGAGGGCGAAGAGGCACTCGTACAGATCGTCAAGACGGCAAAAAACTTTTGCTACGGAAAGCTTGTGAGGGTGGTCACGCCTTCCCCAAACCGCATCGAGCCCGACTGTCCGGTGTCCCTGCGCTGCGGCGGCTGTGTCTACCGTCACATGCGCTATGAGGAGGAGTTGCGCGTCAAGGAGCGCAAGGTGCGTGACGCCCTGCTGCGCATCGGCGGACTGGACATGGGCGTCGAGCCAATTCTGGGCGCCGCACGGCCCGACCATTACCGCAACAAGGCGCAGCTGCCCATCCGACGCGGCGAGGACGGCAAGCCGCGCGTCGGCTTTTTTGCGCCCCGCAGTCACCGGGTGGTGGATCATGGCGACTGTAAGCTCCAATCGGAGATTTTCGGAGCGGTGCTCTCGGTGTTCCGGGAGTGGGTCAAGCTGGCGCAGCCCGACGCCTACGATGAAACCTCCCACAAGGGACGGCTGCGTCATCTGTGCATGCGTTATGCAGAGAAGACCGACGAGCTGATGGTGTGCGTTGTAGTCAACGCAAACGGACTCCCAATGGAACGGGAGTTCTGTGACATGCTCTCAAGGCGCATTCCTGCCCTTAAAAGCGTAATCATCAACATAAACCGTGAAAAAACCAATGTCATTTTCGGCCCCAAGTGCCGCACCGCCTGGGGACAGGATTCCATCACCGACGAGCTGTGCGGGCTGCGCTTCACCCTCTCCCCCCTCTCCTTCTACCAAGTCAACCGCGACCAGGCGGAGGCCCTGTACACGGTCGCGCGGTCGTATGCGGGACTACAGGGCAGTGAGGTTCTTCTGGATCTATACTGCGGAACCGGCACGATCGGCCTGACCATGGCGCAGGATGCAAAAGCGCTGATCGGCGTGGAAATCTCAGAGCAGGCGGTAAATGACGCACGGAAAAACGCCGCGCAGAATTGTATCCAAAACGCCGAATTTCTCTGTGCGGATGCCGCAGAAGCATCCGAGCAGCTGGGCAAGCGGGACTTACACCCCGACGTGGTCATTCTCGACCCGCCGCGCAAGGGCTGTGACCAGGCGCTTGTGAATACCATCGCACAGAAGCTGGGGCCGAGCCGGATCGTCTATGTCTCCTGTGACCCCGCCACGCTTGCGCGTGATCTCAAGCTGTTTTCCTCACACGGATACGCGTGTCAGAAGGTGCAGCCGGTCGACATGTTCCCGCGCACTGCGCATGTGGAGACGGTATGTTTATTGTCCAAACTTAATACAGAGCATCATATTGAGGTGGATTTGGAACTTGATGAGCTTGATTTATTTGACCAGTTCAGAAAGTAAGGCAACCTATGAAAAAATTAAGGATTACGTCTTGAAAACAACAGGACTAAAGGTTTCTTCTTTGTATATTTCGCAAGTAAAACGTAAACTCGGTCTTGAAGTGGGTGTGTGCTATAATTTGCCCAAATCCGATAATGCACGAGTTCCAGAATGCCCTGCTGAGAAAGAGACAGCTATTACAGCAGCGCTAGACAGTGTCTACACAAATTAAGCAATAATCCTTAACCAAAGCACAATAGCCGCTAGATTCACAGCTCCGAGGAAAGCGAGCAGCGTCTTCGCGTACCGTGTAGCCACACCGCGCCACCTCTTTAGCTTGAGGAACGCAT
>JAVBNA010000028.1:0-17597 GCA_031551875.1 Oscillospiraceae bacterium
AAAGGGTTTATCATTTCAGATCCGATAACTTCCATCGAATAACAGCCTATTGAAATTTGAAATCTTGACTGCTTTCGGCGGTCTGCTTTGCTTTGCCCCTTTTTAGCGCGGGGCTGCTGTGTTTTGTTTCAACCTTAAAACTCCTCCTTATTTCCCATAATCCATAAAAAAATGCCCTCCCATAACCATGGGAAAGCACAACAGATTGTATTCAAATGACAGGAAAAGGGCGCAACCCGATTGCGCCATGTCTCCATGACAAATCAATAAATCGGTTGCACTCTTCCTCGCCCAAGACTGTTCACCTGAAAAATACGGCAGGTCTCCTGACTGATGACGGGAGACAGCGCGCTGCTGTTTCCATGAAAGAGCCTTCTCAGGACAGTGCCGTCCCAATGGCGTGTTTCTTTCATTTCCGTCAAATACAGTAATGGCGGTTGCGCCGGACTCACACCGGCTTCCCTCTTCCTCTACTTTGCACAATGCGTTTCGAACCGTATTTTCACATATTGAAACTTCATTCAGTTTTGCACTTTATGCTACCACAGATTTCATGATTTTACAAGGCTTTTTTGCCCGATACCGTCCATATCCTCCCTCTTTTTTGTCATTCTTTTGCAATCATTTTGTCACCGTTTTGTGATTGGCCTTTTTTCTTTCTACATGCTATACTCAAGGCGTACATCACCGGCTTTTCAAAAAACAAGATAGGAGATACTCTGATATGAAAAAGATTTTACCTGTTATTCTTTGTCTTCTGCTTCTCGTCTCCACGCTTTCCTCCTGTAAAAAGCAAAACCGCCCCTCCCCCGCTCCGTCGTCGTCCACGGACAGCTCCCTGCCTTCCTCTTCCGTGGAGGCCGCGTCAGGATCGAACATTACCCCCGACGGCGGCGAAGCTGACGAGCCGCTGCCCGCGGAAATGGTCATTACACCAGTTAAAGGTTCGCCCGTGTCGGAAATCAACGCCAAATGGGCCAAGCAGGTCGAGCTGCCCGAGCACGGCGAAGTCATAAGCTTTGACAACGGGGACTTTATGCTGATCTCCTCCCCCGAGTCCGAGGATCATTATGATTTAATCCCAATCAAATTTTACCGCTATGACAAACAAGGCAAGCTGCTCTGGCAAAAGACCTTTGACGGAATCACCGGCTGGGCAAGAGTGACCCTGCCCCTCTCCGACAACTGTCTCCTGGTTTTGACCACCACCGATTTTAAGACGAAAGGTGATTCTATCTATGTAAACGGCCTGCTTTCCAAAATTTCGCCTGAGGGCAAAATTGTCTGGAGCAAAAAGCTGACACACAATTACGAGTATTTCAGTGAGGTCTTTGAGGCGCCTAACGGGGATTTGTACACCGCCGGAAGCTATACCTGCGACTACGACGCCTTCGAGGACGACTCGGCGGCGGAGGAGCAATGGTTTTTCCCGTCGCTTGATCATCCCTCCCGACCCACGCTGTCCCGCCGCGACAAAAACGGGAACCTTTTGGGATATATCCTGCCGCCCTATGGGGTTCACGACTACGGCGAGGATCTCGGAATGTACAGCGTCTGTGACGCACAGTACCGGGCGGACATCGGACTTTTTGTAAATTTCGGCAACGTGGTGGTGCGCTATGACGAAAATCTCAAGGAAAAATGGAAGTATTCGCTTAAAAAGATGGCTGAGAGTGAAAAACAGTGCGAGACGCTGGGCTACTTTGCGCCCGGCCACACTTCTATAAAACTGTATGAGGACAAAATCCGGGTTTTCTGCGAGGCCTACTCAGAGGGGGAACAACCGTATCGTGTCACCGAGCTGTCCTTTGCCGGCAAGCTCATGTCAGAAAAGACAATTTCGTCCGAAAAGGAAGAGCTGGTCGGATTCCTGCCTGACGGCCGGCAGGTTTTCAGCGAGAACGCCAGCGGCCGCATCAAAACCCGCCTCTATTTTGTGGGGGACGGGAAAAAGACCGAATTTGATTCGTTTGAAAGCGACATGACAACGTGGCACTTGACTCCGACTGTAGACGGCGGATTTTTTATCCTTTATCTTGTATCCGGAGTATCCGACGGCGGAACTATGTACTACTATGTTTCCACCAAGTACAGCGCCGAGGGGCGAACCGAGACCCAGCGTGTTTATGGAGAGGGTTTCAGTGCATACCCTCTGTCCTGCGGGCGAACCGCCGTTATCAATTATCGCAGCGCCAATTGAGCCTGTTGGTTTTATCAAAGGGAAGCCCGGGGCACTTGCTCCGGGCTTCCTGTTTCGGTTAAATGAGCACCTCATAGGTAAACTTTCCGAAGGAGCTTCTCATCGCAAGCAGGGCGATGCCCGCAAGCACAATACCCAGCCCAAGCAAAATCCAAACGTTTATGAGCATGAGCCCGGAGAACTGCCCGACCGCGAGCATCATGATGGGCAGGATCAGAAACACACTGCGCTGCTGGGATTCCTCCATCGTCTGCGCCTTGGCGGAGCCGCGCACAATCAGTGTGATGGCGATCAGCGAAACTGCCGGGGAAACCAACAGCATGAGCACAAGCCAGCTTACACTCGGAAGGAGCAGGCTGCCCGTCGCAAAGACAATTTCAGCCTCCACCGCCACGATCATCACGACAAAGGACGAGAGCGAAACCAGCATGCTCAGCAGAAAGGACGCCAGAATCTTCGCATTAAAAATCTGTTTGAGCGACAGCGGGCAGTACAAGAGCGTTTCCAGCGTGCGCTTCTCCTTCTCCCCCACAAATGAGCTGGCCGCCATGACCGAAGCTGCCATGATGGGAATGAGCAGGAAAAAAATTGGCAGGATGTTGTTGAGCAAAAGGTCGATGATCATGAGCCTCATGTCCCCCCCCTGCGCGCCCGCGGGCAGCAGAGCCAGCATACTCTGAAAATCACTGGTCTCCATCGGAGCGAAAGTCACGGTCAAAATCAGTATGGACGGCAAAACCAGCGTAAACACCAGCGGCACGATCAGCAACACGGAAAACAACCGCTTGTTGGACGTAATGCTGCGCAGGTCTTTTTTGATCAGCGCGATTTGCATGGAATTCATCGTACCTGCTCCCCCTTTCCCTCCTTGCGCCGTTCAATAAGCGCAAAATATATCTCTTCAAGCGTCAGACCCCGCGCCGACACGTGGTAGACATTTCCGCCGCTTTCCACAATTCTCTTGACTATGGACGGGATCTCCTCCTCCGAGCCGAGTTTGATTTCCAGGTGCCCGTCTTTGTTCCGTCTCCCGCTGAGCCCCTCGGGATATCGGTCGGCCTTGATCGTAACCGTCGTGCCCGAAAAAATCATGGCGCGCAGCGCTTCGATGCCGCCGGTCGCGAGCAGCACGCCCTCGTCGATCAACCCGTACTCGGTGCAGATCTCCTGCGCGTAGCGCAGCTGGTGTGTGCACAGAAAAATGGTTGTGCCCTTTTCCTCAGCGAGGCTGCGGATCAGTTGATTGACGCTCTGTGCGCTTTCGGGGTCAAGCCCCGAAGTGGGCTCATCCAGGAACAGGATTCTGGGGCTGTGGATCATCGCCCGGGCCAGCGAGAGCCGCTGACGCATACCGGTTGAGTAGGCGGACAGCTTCCAGTTCTGCGCGGCCAGAAGGTCGAGCCGCTCAAGCAGCTCCTGCGCACGTTTTCGGCGCTCCTCCGCGCTCATCCCGAAAACCGCGCCGTAAAATTCGAGGTTCTGGAGCCCCGTGAGGTTGTCATACATCTGTGCATGCTCGGTGATGACGCCGGACATTTTATGCACCTGTGCGGGCTGCGCGGCCGGGTTCACGTCAAAAACGCGCGCCGTCCCCGACGAGGGCGTGAGCATGCCCCCCAGCAGCTTGACCGTGGTGGTTTTTCCCGCTCCGTTGGGCCCTAAAAATCCAAAGACCTCCCCCTCCTTCAGCGAAAAGCTTACGCCGTCCAGCGCTTTTTTGCCCGATGGATAGGTTTTTGACAGGTTGTCTGCCATGACCGCTTTCATGTCATCCCTCCCTACTCTGTTCATTCGGATTCCAATCCTTAGCATACCACAAGCGCCCGCAAATGGAAATAGACAATCCCCCTCTTTTGGCCTTTCAGCAAAATTGTTTTTTAAAAAAAGACTGAAAAAAGAGACCCGGCTGCCTGTCTCCAGGCAGCCGGGTCCTTGCTTGTCTGATCTCTGTGTTCTGTGATCTGTCGTCTAATCCAGGCACATCTGCATGATGATGACCACGTCGCCGACGTTGATCCGGCCGTCCTTATTGACGTCCGCCGCCTTGAGCTGGCGTGCGGTCAGTTCTCTGTTGCCGGACAGGTACTGCATCAGCATGATCGCATCCGAAACGTCCACGTCTCCGCCAAGGTCGATGTCGCCGGGCATCGGCGGGATGCCGACAATGGTGACTGCGACCGGCTGGATGTGCAGGCCGGACACTTCCTCAAGATCCGCGTCCATTACGCTCAGATCAGCCTTCGGGAAGGTGACATAGGCGGTCACGTCGTCGAGCAGATCTTTCTTGGCCGTGAATACCACATAGCCGAGCACGATGGTGCCATCCGCGCCCGAGCCGTCACTGGAAACAGCGATGAAGCGGTTGTCGTCGGTCACGATCTGATAGCCCTTGCGTGCGGTGATGGACTCAAAGGTCAGGTATTCTTCGTCGTACTTGATCGATCCCATCGCGCCCGCAACGTTTGTGCAGTTCTCGATGGTGATTGGCACGATCACTGTTTCGCCGGTGGAGGCGGACATGGTGTGCCAGCCTGCCGGAGAAACCGACTTGACTACGGGGCTGTCGATGCCCTGTCCGCCTGCGGACACATTCAGGCTGTACAGCGTTTCAATGGCGGCGCTGGCGGTTCTGTAACTCACCTCGAATTTACCGAAGCGGTCTGCCAGCACCTGCGAGGCAAAGTCTACGTTCAGCGCGGCGGCGCGCAGGAGGGCAGCCTGGTTCGAATTCGCGAACGAGGCGGTCAGCGTGGCAAGACCGTGGGGGGCGAAGCCGGTGCCCTTGATGGTGATGATCGCGTTGTCCTCATCCACATCGACCGAAATCGCGGGATTGTCTGCTCTGCCGATCACGGTCGGCAACGCGAGGCGAACCACTTCGCCGTCCGCTCCCATCGTGAAGCCGCCGGACAGCGGCGCCTGCGTCACAGCATCCCAGAGCATAAACGCGAGGGTTTCGGGATTCTGATAGTTCGGGCCGGCCGCGACCGAGATGTCACTGTCGTCGTTGCCGACGGCGGTGGACTCGGTGAGGGCGTTAAAGCCGATCATCGTGCCGTCGCTGTTGTACACTGCGAGCAGCTTCCGGTAGTCTCTCGCCGGCAGGGCGGTGTCGCTGTTGACGAGATAGTTCGCAACCGCGCCGTCTTCATTGAGCGTGGCTGAAACCGCGTTGAGGGTTACAGGAGGCGTCTCCACGCTGTCGGCAAATATGACCAGCGGGCTGGCCCAGATGCCGTCGTCGCGGGTGGCGCTGCCGTTTGCGACATCCATCACAAGACGGATGGCCTGATAGCTCTTCCGCACGCCGTTTTCCACATAGGTCATGTCGACGTCGAAGGGATAGAAATCCTTGCGCGCGGCGGCGTTGCCGCTGCCGGTGAAGGCGTAGTTGGACATGATCGGAGACTGGTCAAGAAGCACCCAGCCGCTGTTCGCGATCGTGCCGCCCGTCGGCGTCGGCGCCATGCCGCTGTAGTATTTGCTGTCGAGCTCGCCTATGTTCTTGTGTCCGTACACAAGGAAGCGCATCGCCGGTCCGTTTGCGTTTGTGCTGTTTGTGTCGGGACGCTGTGCCCAGTCCACACCGACGTCCGCGGTAAAGCGAAGCGCATTGCGGCTGGAAAGGTCAATGTCCATGATCTGCTGGGCGCTGCCCGCAAATCCCTTGTCATAGCTGCGAATGACCGTGTCATCGGTATCGGTGGTCAGTCTGCCGCTTTCGCGCAGCTGGAGGGCGCTTCCATTGATGTTTGCATCCTTGTAGATACCCATGTAGCCGCTGTAAGCGTACAGCAGGTTGCCGTTTGAGCCGCTCGTGTTGGTGGTCAGCGCGGGCAGCGACACGACGTCGCTCAGGTACGCACTGTCGCCCGCAATGGCGGCCGCCTTGGTGAAGTGAATCGTGTAGGTGACCGGGGTTCCGTTGTCGACGGTGACCGTCGCGGTGTCGGAAAGCGAGGCCGCCTGCTTGAGCGTCACATAGAGAACCGGATCATAGTCGGCGGAGACCGTCGGAACGGCAGCCGCGCCCGAGTTGAGCTCAATGGTGTACTCATGCTTGTCGGCGCTGAAGCCGGGAATGGCCATTCCGCCCACCGAAATTCCGCGGAATTCCGGATCGGGATCGCCGATTCCGACATCCAGACCCACGCCCTTAGGCGGGTATTTGATAAGCGGGTTGCCCCAGACGCCCTGGTCGTGCGAGTTGCTGCCGTTGGGGTTCATCGCCAGGCGAATCGCCTGATAGGACTTGGTTGTGCCGTTGTCGTCATAGGTCAGGGACAGGTCGCTGAAGGCTTGCGTATAGGGTGTGGTAGATGCTCTGAGGTTACTGGTTACGCCAAGCCTTGTCCATCCGCCGTCCGCCCAGGCTGTTGTATAGTTTGTCCCGAGGCTGGCCGCAGCGGGGTTCATGTAGGTGGCGGGAGAGTAATAGGCGCTTGTCAACTGGCTGACATCCTTATGCGCCCACACCTCAAAAATGATCGAGGAGGACGAGTTGCCCGCCTTCATCGCCCAGTCGATGCCAGCCACGCCCGAGAAGCTGGTGGCGTCGTACCCGGAGATGTCGAAGTCGATGATCTGAGCCGCATTGCCGGCGAAGCCCTTCGGGTAAATGGTCTGGCTGGCGGCCGGGCCGGTCAGCAGAGAAGCGCCGTTCTGGTTGACATTCTTATAGATGCCGGCATAGCCGCTGTACGCGAACAGGAGATTGCCCACGTTGGAATTATTCCCATAGAACAGCTTGTTCCCAGCCGTAATGGTCGGCATTTCGACGATGTCGCTCAGGTAATCCTCCGACTTGGGCTGGCTGACGGTGAAGTTCACGCTGTAGTCGGTCGTGATGCCCTTATAGGTGACATGCACGGTGCCGGTTCCGGGAACCGCCGTCGGCTGTGTGAAGGTGATCTGAATCTGGGAGGCGCCGGTGGCTGTCAGCACCGGAACCGGTGTTGCACTGCCCATTGCGACGTCATAGGTCAGCTTTTCCTGCGAGAAGCCGTTGACATTTTTGCCGTTGACTTTGATCGCAGAAAGTCCGGGCGCGGCCGGAGGCTCACTGATGATCTCTTTGGATTTGGACATCGCATCCGAATCCGCGAAGAGCGGACGGAGCGTATAGCTGTAATTGAACAGATCCAGCATGGTCTTTTCAAGCACATTTCCGACCGGCTCAGAGCCCCAGTCCAGGTTTCCGACGCCCTTCTGGTGGGTCAGCAGACGCAGGGAGATGTCCGCGTCCTTCTGCGCCTGCCAGGGATAGCGGGCCTTGGAACGCCAGGAGGAAAGCGCGTTTGGCGTATAGTGCAGTGCAACCGCCTCCAGCGGCATGCCGGAATAGCCTTCGCCGTAATTCATGCCCGCGAGCAGGCCGACGCCGTCGTCATTGGTCAGGGCAAGCCAGCGCACGTCGGTCTTGTTACCGGTTTCCTGCACACGGGTGTAGGGGAAGAACTGCGCCTCAACGGTGGATTCCCACACGCCGATTGTGTTGCTTCCCTTGCGATCCCAATAGGTTTCGCCCGGGCCGCGTCCGTACCAGGTCATGTTTTCAAACTCAGAGGGAACCTGCATCCACATGCCGTATTCTCCGAGCTGTGCCGGCGCGGAGGAGGAGGGCGTCAGTTTGGCGGATACAACGATCGTGCCGTTGCCGTAAACGGCGTATGTGACGGCGTAGTCACTGTTGTTCTGAAGCTGCGCCACGACATTTACCTTGGTGAACTTCGGGTTGGACATGTTGACCGTGACACTGACGTTCTTCATGTTTTCGCCCTGGTCATACCAGCCGTCGTACGCCTCGCCCTTGCTGGCCCATCCGGTGCCGCTCAGCGCCGAGTTCTGGTCGGTTTCAGGACGGAAGAAGGAGCCGATGGGCGCCTTGGAAAGCAAGTTCTTGCCGTTCGCTTTATACTCGGTCAGGAGGCCCTTGGTTTTGTCAAACTTGATGGAGAAGGGCTTTCCTTCGGTGGTGCCGGTGATCGTGATTTCGGCAGCGCTGTTGACCGTGGTCATATCGGGCAGGCTTTCAAAGTCCACCGACTTGTCTTCACCCTTGACCGCTTCCGGAAGTGCAAATTGCTCGCTGCCCTGTACATAGCCTTTTTTGGCATAGAGAGCGTCTTCCTTCAGCTTGTACTGAATCAGCAGGGTATACTCCGCGCCCGCCTTTATCGGGGAGGGAACGGTGTAGGGGATGGTCAGGGTTTTTGTCGAGCCGGCCGCAATGGAGCCCTGGGGCGGCGCGAGGTCGGTTTGCGCGTCGGTCAGCGTACCGGTGTCCACAACCTTGCCGTCTTCGAGAAGCGACCAGACGATGTCATATTCGTTGGCGTTCTTGAAGCGGTTGTAGTTGACCATCACAACCTGCTTCGCGTTCTTCTGGGCGTCGGTCTGGGTGAATTTAATGTCCTGATAGAACTGCTTAACCTCGTCGCATTCCGGTTTCCACGTGCGGTCGGGATACACAAAACCGTTGGCGCAGAAGTTTAGTCCGCCCGAATTCTGTTTCCATGAACCGTCAAAGCCCAGGTACAGCTGGTCGCGGGTGAGTTCGCCGGTCGAGCCGGGAATGGGCGTATAGGCTGACTGATCCACATAGTCCCAGATGAAGCCGCCCTGACGGCGGGCGTCGCGCTCAAACACGTCGGTGTATTTTGCCAAAGAACCGCCCGTGTTGCCCATTGAATGCTGATATTCCATCGTAATATAGGGTCTCGCATTGGTGGGGGCACTCTGGTTGTAGTTGGCCGGATACATAAAGCCGACCAGATCTACACGGCTGTTGTCGTTCCAGCCCTGATAGTGGATGAGCTTATCGGCGTCAAGCGCCTTGATGACATCGATCATCCGGTTGAAGTTGCCCTTTGTGGCCTCGACCTGAGAGTCGGACTTGTCGGTTCCCGCTTCATTGCCCAGGGAATAAATCAGCACGGACGCATGGCTCTTGTCACGCATGACCATGCTGGTCATGCGGTCCACCATGGCGTTGGCATAGCGCTTGTCGTTGCCGGGGAACACACGGTCGGAGCCGTTGGTGCTGCTCTGGTATTTTTCGGCCTCCGGAATGGTGACCGAGGTACGGCCGTTGTGCGATTCCACGTTGACCTCGTCCATGATGTAAATGCCATATTCATCGGCCAGATCATAGATATGGGGGTCGGACGGGAAATGACTGGTGCGGAAGGCGTTGATGTTAAGCTGTTTGGCGTTGGTAACGTCCTTAACCAGATCCGCGTACGGAACATGGTGTCCGCCCGCCGGATGAGCCTCGCCGCGGTTGACGCCGTAAAACTCAATGTTCTGGCCGTTGATGCGCATTTCGGACGTCGAGTTGGTCGTGCCTGCGTTGTGCACATAGAACTCACGGAAGCCCACCCGCTTGGAGACCGTCTGGAGCGTGTTCCCGGAGGCATCCTGAAGCACCATCACAAGGGTGTACAGGTTTGGATGCTCTGCCGACCACAGCTTCGGGCTTGCAACGACGGGGGTGAACCGGGCTGTGGCTTTGCCTCCGGCCGCCGGGCTGACCGTCTGGCTGAGGCCGTTGACGGAGGAAACCACCGCGCCCGTGTCGTCATACAGATACGACAGAACTTTGTAATTGGAGGCCGCGGCGGCCGACGTGTTGGCCACGTCCACCGACAGCTCCAGAGTTCCTGAATTATAATTGTGATTGACAAACGTGGTTTCCACGTTATAGTCGAAAATAGCGACCTTGGGCTGCATCGTTATGTACACGTCGCGATGGATACCCGAAAAATAGATCATATCCTGGTTCTCAAGGTAGCTGCCGGTCGTGTAGTGATACACCTGCGCGGTGATCAGGTTTTCGCCGGCGCGCAGGTAGTCGGTGATGTCAAACTCACACTGCGTGAAGCTGTCCTCGCCATAGCCGACCGCCTGGCCGTTGACATACAGATAGAATCCCGATTCGACGCCCATAAAGGAAATGATGAATCTTTTTCCGATGTCCTCCGCCGGGATGTTCACGGTCCGCATATAAGTGCCGACCGGGTTATACGCCGTCGGCGCGGCCGCACCGGTGTTCGCGGGCTGCGCGGCAATTCCGTTTCCGGAGGCCTGCCACGGGTAGTTTTGGTTGGAGTAAATCGGCCAGTCCACTTCGTCGTTCCAGCCAGCATACTTCATGTTGGTCTGCCAGCTGGACGGGACGGTGATGTCATAATAACTCGCCGGAATGCTGGTCACTCCATCCACGTTCGGCTTTTCGGACGGTTTGGAGACCCAGTTGAATTTCCATGTGCCGTTGAGGTTAATGACATTGGGGGAATTGTCCTCGGCCAGCTTGAGGGTCGGGTTTGCCTTGGCCGCCGCAATGTCATTAAACGGAAGGATCATGGTGCGCGCGTCGATCTGTCCCACGCGGACATCACGCGGCGTTGTCCATTCATCGCCTGTGATCACGGCCGCCTCGGCGCCCAACGCCGGCGCGCTGACCGCCAACAGGACGGTGAGCATGGTGCAGGCAAAAAGAATCGCTGCACATTTGCCTAGACATTTTTTCAAGTTCATAATTAGCCTCTCTCCCTTAATGAAATTTTTCCTGCCATCGTTTTTTCTTCCCAAAACGAAACTCTCCTTTTATGCTTTTCCGGCATCCCTCCTTCATGCAACACGTTTAAACGTTTCACTTTTCGCGAAGCGCCCCGGGCTGAAATTTTTTTGATGCTATAAGTTCGCGATCCCAGCCCTTCATAATCAATACAAAAACATGAATTTGACATACGGTTTCTTGTGGATAATTATAGTACGATTATAGCACGGCGCACCTGGAAATACAATTAGGAAATGCACCACAACAAACCTCTCAAAATCGTGCACAATTATCAATTTGAAGGGCATTCTGGTTTGCTTCTCCATGAGCGTGAGAATATTTTCCATGTCCAGGTTCTTTGTAAAAAATACGTAATACCGATTGCTTTTTGTTTTGTCTTCCTATAAAATAATGGTGAAAGAAACTCGTTCTTAAAGGAGAGCTGGTCAATGACGGGAACTTTTGGCTTTTCCTATGTGGGCCTCCTCTTTTTTACTCATGCTGATCGTGCCCAATAAAGATCTAAAGAAATCTATATAGCCGAACCGCTTGAAAGACAAGGCAGGATTTTTAAGACTATTCAGTTTGACTACAGTTTATGAGGTGGGACTATGAAGGATAACAAGCCCAAAACCCGCAAAAGCATTACATTCAGCATCATACTAACCGTCGCGGTCTCTTTCTGCATTTTTGCCGGGCTGCTCTCTTATATCAGCTATATGAATTATGAGGATTTATACTACAGCTACAGCAACGACGTGTGCCTGACAAACAACCGGCAGTCCTCTCTCATGATCGACGGCGACCTGGTGGAAAAATTTGCCACCACGCTGACCGTCGACGGTGAATACATTGAGTTTTGCGACAAGCTCAACGAGCTGCAAAAGAGCATCAATGTCCGTTATTTTTATATTATGACCGAGAATGAGGATCCGGACACGCTGACCTATATCTATGACACTGACGCCGAACGGGAGGGCAGGCACGCCCTTGGAGACACCGACCTCACAAGTGAGTATGAGGGCTGTGCGGACGTTCTGGCCTCCGGCAAGCCCTTTGACACCGCGAAGTATTATAAGGGAGACTATGGGGAGCTGTACTACTCCTATTCCCCGATCCGGAACTCGGCCGGCAAGGTCGTCGCGTTTGTGGGCACGGATTTTGACGTAAGCCCCATGCGCGCCGCGCTCGACACATACCGCAACAAGGTGATCGGCACCCTTTTGGTCATGCTCTCCCTGTTTATCCTTGTGATTATCCTCAGCCTGAGGAACATCATCACAAAGCCCCTGCGTGTTATAATTCAAAACGCCCAGCAGCTTATACAGGGGGATCTGCGCCTTGAGCATACAGACATTAAAACGGGAGACAACGAGATCGGCCTGCTGTCCGAAGCGTTTTATTCCGTGTCGAAGAGCATCGCCCGCCTGATCGCCGATTCGGACCGGACTCTGGCCAACGCCCGCGAAGGGCGGCTGAATGAGCGCGCCGACCTGACCGGGCACCAGGGCGACTATCGGAAAATCATCAGCGGCGCCAATCAGACCATCGAAACCGTGGGCCGTCATTTTGACTCGGTGCTGGAGGCAATCGCCTTTTTCACCGCCGATCACGAGGTCGTTTTTAAAAACCGCGCGATGAAGGAGTTCACATCCCTGTATCCCTGGGGCGGCGATGAGGGTCTTTTCGACAGGATCATTTCCTTTGACGGCGGGCGTGTGACCTTTGACGAAGAAAGCATACTGGAACTGAAAACCGCAGAGGGCGAAAGCCGCACCTATACGCTCTCTCTGCACGAAAGCTCGACCGATGGAAAAACGACCTGTATTATGATGGTTTTGACCGACATCACCGCGCTGATGCAGGCCAAGTATGACGCGGAGAACGCAAGCCGGGCCAAGGGCGACTTCCTCGCCCGGATGAGCCACGAGATCCGCACCCCCATGAACGCCATCATCGGCATGACCGAGATTGGGCAGAACACAGGGGAGCTCTCCAAAACGAAGTATTGTCTGAATAAAATCGGCAATGCGTCCAAGCACCTGCTGAGCCTGATCAATGACATCCTGGATATGTCCAAAATCGAAGCCAACAAGCTCACCCTGATCAAAGAACCCTTCCACTTTGAGCGCATGCTTGAAAACGTCTGCAATGTGATCACGGTGAAGTCGGAGGAAAAAAAGATTAACCTGTTTGTCGATGTGGATGCGGAAATTCCCAATGAAGTGATCAGCGACGAACTCCGACTGGCGCAGGTTCTCACCAATCTTTTGTCAAACGCGGTCAAGTTCACGCCCGATCACGGCAACATCCATCTAAACATCACACGGGTGTCAGGGGACAAAAAGGAAAGCACGATCCTTGTGGAGGTGCTCGACACCGGCATCGGAATCTCACCTGAGCAAAAGGCCCGGCTGTTTGATTCCTTTGAGCAGGCCGAGGGCAACACCGCGCGCCGGTTCGGCGGCACGGGACTGGGGCTCCCGATCTCCAAACGAATCGTCGAAATGCTGGGCGGGACGCTCGATGTCGAAAGCACGCCCGGAGCGGGCAGCCGCTTTTTCTTCACCATTATCATCCAGCACGCTTCGGAGAGCCGCAAAAGAATTTATGACCAATCCCTGTACACTGATTTGCACATATTGGTCATCGACGACGACCCGGCCATTCTCGAGTATTTTGAGCGGGTTCTGTCCTCCTTCCATATCAAGTGCGACCTGGCGAGGAACGGAGAGGACGCGGTCGAGCTGGTCAAAGCTGCGGCCGGGGAAAAGCATCCCTATGACATTATCTTTGTGGACTATTTGATGGAAGGGCTGGACGGCATTGAAACCGCGCGCCAGATCAAAGCGGTGACCGGCGCAAGCGAAAATGTCATCATGATTTCCATCTCGGACTGGAACATGATCGAGGATGATGCCAGGGAAATCGGTATCGAGCGTTTTATTCAGAAGCCGCTTTTTCAGTCCGCCATCTTTAACACCATTCACGAGATTGTCCTCACGGGGGACGACCTGAAAACGCCGGAGGCCGAACCTCCCTCCTCCGCGCTCAGCTTCAGCGGATGCCGTCTGCTTCTCGCCGAAGACATTGAAATTAACCGGGAAATTGTGACGACCCTGCTTGAGGACACAAAAATCGCGATCGACTGCGCGGAAAACGGGCAGGTAGCCGTGGCCCTGTTCAGCGAAAACCAGAACCGCTATGATATGATCCTGATGGACATCCAGATGCCGCTCATGGACGGGCTGGAGGCAACCCGGCGCATCCGCGCGCTGGGCACCGCGCAGGCTCTCAAAATTCCCATTGTCGCTATGACCGCTAACGCCTTTAAGGAGGATGTCGACGCCTGCAAGACCGCCGGGATGAACGACCATATCAGCAAGCCGATCAACATCGAGCAGCTGACCGGAAAAATCGCATACTATCTGAGAGGAAAAGAGGATCCGCATTTATAGTTGAACCTCACAGCAGAAGCCCCGCATCGCCCGAAAACGGGCGATGCGGGGCTTCTGCTGTTTTTATTTTTCGCCGGGTTGTGTGGTTTCCGTCAGCTCCCGGCACCGGCGCAGCGTCTGCTCCAGCGCCTCCTCAAGACTGCTCTCTTCAACGCCCAGAAAATCAGAGGCAATCCGCCGGTCAATGAACGCCTCGGCGCCGCGGAAGGGAATCATCCCCACCGGGTCAAGACCGCCCTCGCGGTTGCCCGCGGCCAGCTCTGCCTCCCGCTGCTTCATCCTGGCCTGGAAGGCGCGGGGCGCCAGCGGCTTGATCTTCTTTTCAGGGGTTTGCTGCAGCGTATGTATCATGCGCACCAAATCAGTCCACTGTACGTTGTGGCCGCCCACGGGATAGGCTCTCCCGCCGCGTCCCCGCTCCAGTGCGCCCGCCATGGCCTGCGCCGCCTGCCGGACGGTCACGAGCGCCGTGCCGCCCTTGTATACAAAGGTTCTTTTTTCATCCTCCTGCACCTCCCGCACAAAGGGAAGCAGCACCGGCTCTGACCAGCGCCCCCCGCCCACCACGGGCGGAAGCTCTGCGACCGACACCTGCATGGCGCTGTCGGAAAAGGCGAGCGCCAGATTCTCCTGCTCCACGCATCCTTTTATGTAGGGATGGGTTTCCAGATCCATTTCCGGCCAAATCCGGACAAAATACGCATAGTAGGAGCCGGCCAGCGCCGCCCGCCTGACCCCGCACGCCTGCGCCGCAGCCAGCAGCCTCCGAAGGGGCGCAATGTCCGCTTTGGCATAGGCCTCCAAGGCCGGCGCGGGGCTGGAAAAGCCCTCGTTGAAGCCCGCCGCGATCACAAGCCCTTCACAGCCTGTCATCCAATGGGCAAGCTGCTGTTCGGTCAGCGCACCGTAGTCGCCTTCGCGCAGTGTCATCCCCTTGGGCAGCGTGATGCCCCTGGGCAGGGGCGCCCGCGCAATCGCCGACACCTCATGCCCGCGCGCGCACAGAACCCGTGCCGTTTCGAGGCCGATCTGCCCCGTCCCGCCAATTAAAAATACCCGCATTGTCCCGCTCCCTCCGTTTTACCACTGAATGACCGAAGCGAACACGCTCAAAAAGAGCAACGCAGCGCACACAAGCGCCACGATACGAACAAAAAGGGTTCTTTTGTCTGCCTTTTTTCTGGTTTTTCCGGAATTGTCAATTTTTTTCACAAAAATTCACCGCCTGTCTGCCCCTTTCGGAGCCATTCACAAAAAGTTTCCGCATGTATTTAGTATACTCGATTGTCTCCTAAAAATCAACATATATGTCAATCCTGCCATAAAATCCGCAAGATGTTCTTTTGAAATGAATTAAAAAAACTGCATTCATACATATCCTTGCGCATTAGCGGGAAAACTGTCTTGACAAAAAGTGATTTGCCGATTATAATCAAATATGTAATGAATATCGATAAGGCGCATGGTGCGCCTTAGTACGTGTGCCTCTTTTTCGGTTTGCCCGAATAACTTCTTTTGCATTTTTTCGTATATACGGTGACCTTTCCCGGACCTTCCGGAAAGGATTCTGCATAAGGTGGTACAACCTATGTCCTACAACCAAGCCTACTCTAATGAGCTTGTCGGCGCCCGCAAGTCCTCCGGCGTCAAGGTCAAGCCGGTTCCTGTCGACATCAGTGATAAAAAGGGCTTCCTTGTCCTCAAACGCGTCTTCGACTTTTTGATCAGCGCCCTGGCGCTCGTCATCCTGTCGCCGGTGCTTTTTGTCGTTTCCTTTTCAATCCGCGTGACCACCGGCGCTTCCGCGCTCTTCTCACAGGAGCGCATCGGGCGGGATCAAAGGCCCTTCACGGTCTATAAATTCCGCACCATGAAGCCCTCCGCGCCCGACAACGTCGCCACCAATGATCTGGACGACGCAGACAACTATATTACCCGGATTGGAAAATTTCTGCGCAAAACCAGCATTGACGAGCTCCCCCAACTTCTCAACGTCTTTAAGGGCGACATGAGCATCATCGGGCCGCGTCCGCTCATCCGCAGCGAAGCCGCCATTCATGACCTGCGCAGCCAGAACGGCGTGTATCAGATTCGTCCGGGGCTGACCGGCTGGGCACAGATCAACGGCCGTGACTACCTGACCGATGAGGAAAAGGTGGATCTCGACACCGAGTACCTGCGCCGCCTGAGTGTCAAATTCGATGTGCTGTGTATAATTCGCACCATTTCGGTGGTTTTCTCTGGCAAGGGCTTTGCCGACGGGCGCAAATAATGCAATTAAAAAAAGGGACGCGCGCGGCGCGTCCCTTTTTTTATGCGAACTCCGCATTACGCCTCGCGAACCATGTTGCGATGGGGGATCCCGCATTCGTCATGCACGTCCGCGCAGACGACAAAGCCAAGCTTTTCATAAAAGCCGATGGCCTGCACCTGCGCGGAAATATGCAGGGTGCGCGCGCCCTGCGCCCGCGCCTCCCTCATCATGCCCTCCATAAGCGTGCGCCCCTGCCCCGTGCCGCGCATGCGCTTGCGCACGGCAATGCGCCCCAACTGAAACTTCCCGTCCCCGAGATCCAAAATCCGGCCGGTTGCCACCGGCGCGCTGCCCGCCTGATAGAGTATATGTGTCGCGCGGGCGTCATCGTCGTCGAATTCCTCTGAAAGCGGAATGTGCTGTTCCTCCACAAAGACCTCTATGCGCACGGCGGCGCAGTCTTTTATGTCCTCTCCGGGTTTTAAAACTGTACAGGTAAGCATGGTGTACCCCTTTCCAATTTATATTGTTAACTATAATCAAGAACCGCGTAATTTGCAAGTTTTTTATCCTCGTATTGATTCCTTCGCTTTAAGGGATTAAGTGCGCTGGATTTTGTCCATTCATGTTTTATTCTGTAATTTCTTGCAAATCCTGACACGGACAAGCAGGCAACGAAAAACCGGACAAACCTAGTAGTACCTAGCGCGTGTCTTTAAACCTAAAAACACTGGTAAAAACAGGCAAAACATGATAAAATGGAATCATGAAAAGACATGAACTAAGCGAAGAACAATGGAAACGAATCAAAGAAATCCTGCCCCCGGAAAGAAAGCCCCAGGGAGGCCGCCCGGCGAAAGATAACCGGTTAATGCTGAACGGCATAATCTACGTATTGGTGGTTTTCCTTGACTTTGTAATGGATGGCATCCAGGAAGACAAAGGGATACACTGCATCCAACCCGCGATTCTGCCACGCCGTTAGAGAGCGCTGAAAAAGTTGTGTAAAAGTGAATAAGTACCATCCCTTCAGACAAGAATCGAAGCAGAAAAAAAACTTGCCTGAAGGGATGAATTGTATTATGGAGAAAACACCAGCAACAACAATGAAAGAGTTTGTAAACA
>JAVBNA010000018.1:0-81727 GCA_031551875.1 Oscillospiraceae bacterium
TCGGTTTTTGGAGCATTGTCAAGGCCGGCGCAGCCGTACATTTAGCCTTGACAATACGAGAAAAAGCGATTACGCAAGTTTTTGGGCGAAAGTCTAAGGAAATTGGCGCTAAATTTTCATTTTAACTTTACAGAGCCTTTATATGTTTTATTATATCATAGTAATCATAAGTTTACAATAAGAAAACTCCGCTATTTCTATTGTATAGGTAAAAAGGGACACCCGAAAAATCGGGTGTCCCTTTGCTCATCAGTCATATTCCTGACCGCAATTTATTTGATCATACCTGCGACTTCGTCAGCAAAATTGTCCTCTCTCTTTTCGAGGCCCTCGCCCTTTTCAAAGCGCACAAAGGATACAATCTTGATGTCGCCGCCCAGCTCCTTGCCCACGCGGACGGTATAATCGGCCACGGTGACCTTGCTCTCCTTGACAAACTCCTGATCCACAAGGCAGATGTCCTTAAAGTACTTGCTGAGCTTGCCGACCACCATTTTCTCGGCAATGTTGGCGGGCTTGCCCTCGTTCATAACAATCTCGGTCTGGATCTTCTTTTCCTTCTCCACGACCTCGGCCGGAACAGCGTCTCTGTCCAGATACTGTGCGCCCATCGCAGCAATCTGCATGGCGACATCCTTGCCGTAAGCGATAAACTCCGGTTTGGCAGCCACCTCAGCGGTGGTGTCAAACTTGACCATGACGGCGATACGGCCGCCGCCGTGGATGTATGTCGCCACATTGCCCTCATAGCGGGCGAAGCGGCGAATCTTGATGTTCTCGCCGATGGTCAGGATCTTCTCGCGCAGGGCTTCCTCGACGGTCGCGCTGCCGCCGGCAATTTTGCACTGGAGCAGTGCGTCCACATCGGCGGGATTCTCAGCGATTACCGTCTCGGCACAGGCATCTACAAAGGCCTGGAAATCAGCGTTCTTGGCCACAAAGTCGGTCTCGGCGTTGACCTCGATCACGACGCCGATGTTATTCTGATCGTTGACCTTTGCATAGGCGGTACCTTCGGCGGCGATGCGGCTGGCCTTTTTGGTTGCGGCGGCCAGACCCTTCTCGCGCAGGTAGTCCATCGCGGCGTCCATATCGCCGTTCGACTCGGTCAATGCCTTTTTGCAATCCATCATACCGCAGCCGGTCTTCTCACGAAGGGCCGCTACGTCTTTTGCTGTAAAACTCATGGTTGTTTCCTCCGTTCAGTATCAGTTGGTCGGGAACAGTTTCCCAAAAAATACCCGAGCCATTTCAGCGCGGGTATTTCCGTATTTGAAATGGTGTACTCTATATAATTACGCTTCCTGTGCGGGGGCATCGGCCTCCTCGGCCTTTGCCTCTTCGGCGGCAGCGCCCATGCGCCCCTCACGGCCTTCAATGATCGCGTTGGCCATGATACCCGCGATCAGTTTGACCGCGCGGATGGCGTCGTCGTTACCCGGAATGACATAGTCAATCTCGTCAGGGTCGCAGTTGGTGTCGACGATCGCAACAATCGGGATGCCCAGATTGCGGGCTTCGGCGACCGCGATGCGTTCCTTGCGGGGGTCGACGATGAACAGTGCGCCCGGCAGGGCCTTCATGTTCTTGATGCCGCCCAGGAATTTTTCCAGTTTTTCAATCTCCAGGTTGAGCTTGATGACTTACTTTTTGGGAAGCAGCTCGAAAGTGCCGTCAGCCTCCATCGTGCGGAGCTGCTGAAGGCGGTCAATGCGGCGCTGAATCGTGCGGAAGTTGGTGAGCATGCCGCCCAGCCATCGCGCATTGACAAAGAATGCGTCGGCGCGCTCCGCTTCCTCGCGGACCGAATCCTGCGCCTGCTTCTTGGTGCCCACAAACAGGACGGAAGATCCCTCGGTCGAGATCTCACGTACAAAATTATACGCCTCTTCCAGCTTGCGGACGGTTTTCTGCAGGTCGATGATGTAGATGCCGTTGCGTTCGGTGAAGATGTACTGCGCCATCTTCGGGTTCCACCTTCTGGTCTGATGTCCGAAATGGACACCGGCTTCAAGAAGCTGTTTCATGGATACGACTGCCATTGTGAATTCCTCCTTTGGTTGTTTCCTCCGCGCAGACGGGTTTTTCCCTGAAGACCGGTTGCCCGGCACCATACGGGACGCTGCGCGTGTGTGGTTGGATGCCGGATTCTGGAAAAAAAAATTCGGCATAAAAACGTGCTGAATTATTATATCACAGGGACAGGCACATTGCAAGGTTTTTCCCGTTGATATTTGATATAAAAAATCTGCCCGGCGCTGACAAAGCCAGTGCCGGGCAATCTGAGTTACGTTTTATCGGTTTGACATCCCCTGAATCTGCTGAATCAGACCCATCACCAGACCCTTATAGTAAGTATAGATGTTTTCGAAGGAAAACTCCATCTTGGAATCAAAGTGGAACACCAGTACCAGCGCCAACGCTATAATCAGTATGATGACCAGCGCGATGATCCATCCGATGCCCTTGTTCTTTTTTTTCTGAGGTATGGCCTGCTGGCTTTCCGCCGATCTCATCTCGTCCTGGGACAGGAAAATACGCCCGGTGTCCCCCGGAGTCGTGCGGGGGGTCGGCGTCTGAACCGGTGGTGGGACACCCGGCGCAGACCCATAGGGCGACGGCGCGTAGGCGTTGTCCTGCATGGGTGCAGGCTGGAAGGCGGCCTGCTGCGGATAGGAGACCTGTCCATAGGGCTGTGCGTATGGCTCCTGCGGCTGAGGCTGCATATAGGGAGGTTGCTGCCCATAGGGCTGTGTCTGCATCTGAGGTTGCTGTCCGTAGGACATGGGCGGCAGTGCATATCCGGCCTGCTGCATCATGGGGTCGGGATACCCGCTTGGCTGCATCATGGGGTCGGGATACCCGCTTGGCTGCATTACGGAACCGGGCGGCGCGTAGCCGACCGGCTGAGCCGGCGCAGCGGGATCATAGCCAAAGTTTTCTATGGCCGACGGGGGAATGCCCACCGGCTGGGAACCGGACGGCGGATACTGCGTCTGAGACATCATATTGTTGTAGGACGCATAGGGGTCGGGCATTTGAGCCGGCGCGACCGGCGCCTGCATGGCGTAACCCTGATTCTGATAGGGCGGTTGTTCGCTCAGCACGTGGCCGCACCGCGGACAGACCCAGCTACCCTCATACATCTGTAACCCGCATTGACTGCAAATCATTTTATCTTCCTCCATCCAGTTGGAATCCGTGTCATAAACATTATAGTATATCTGCATTTATTTGTCCATGTTTTTGTTCTTTTATTTTTTACCAGTTCATAATTTTTTGTATATTGCCACTTTTTTCCGGCCACATGCTTCACATGACACAAAAAATCATGCCACCTGTTCTAATGAGGACAACACCGGAATAGTAATGTGGTAGATTCAAAAGAAGGAGAGATTGCCTGTATGGATTTGAACGCAATTCGCGAGGGCATTGTGGTTTGTGAAACCATTTTTGAGGGATCGGTGGAACAGCCTGTGGATCTTGATATCGTCCTGCCCGACTATTGCCCCGATATCACAAGGATTCTCAAATGCGTCCTCCTCCCCCAGATCGGTCTCAAGCAGATTCTGGGTGATCGGCTCAACGTGGAGGGCACGGCCCTGCTTCGTCTGATCTATGTCAGCGACAGCGGCACGGTACGCGCCTATGAAAACGCAGTACCTTTTTCCAACAGCTTTAATTTAAAGTCCAATCCCGAGGACTGCCTGATCGACGTAGGCGCAAACGTGGAATATGTCAACTGCCGGGCAACCTCCCAGCGCCGTTTGGACATCCATGCAGCGTTTGCCATCTCCGCACGCCTGACCGCCAAAAGCAAAAATGAAGTGACCTGCGGCCTGGAGGGTGACACAGTTGAGATGAAAATGCGCAGCCTGCCCTATGACACGGTCATCGCGACCGAGCAGTTGCCCTTCAGCGTGACCGAAAT
This sequence comes from Oscillospiraceae bacterium, assembly GCA_031551875.1. Lineage (GTDB taxonomy): Bacteria > Bacillota > Clostridia > Oscillospirales > Acutalibacteraceae > JAVBNA01. Next base: position 3,932 of record JAVBNA010000018.1, read on the forward strand.
GATGGAGATCAGCGAGGACAAACCGGCAGTCAAACAGGTTCTGCGCTCAAGCGGAAACCTCATTATGACCGATCACAAAACCATTGCCAACAAGCTGATCATCAAGGCTGACGCCGTCTTTAAGGTGGTCTACCTGACCGACACGGAGTCCGAGGCGATTGAGAGCATGGAATACACCGTGCCCACGAGCCAGATTATCGACGTACCCGGAGTTGGGGAATCCACCGAGTGCGACGTACTGCTCGATGTACTGTCGGCGTCGATCGCGCCCGACGCCGACGCGCTGGGTGACACCGGACAATTCAAGGCCGACATCAAGGCGGTGGCCACCGTGCGCGCCTTTGAGCGCATGGAGGTGCCCGTGCTGCTCGACGCCTATTCCACCAAAGGCGAGCTCTCGCCGAGCTTCAAAAACCAGTCCTTCCAGAACTACGCCGGAAGCATCGGCGAAAACCACATCTGCAAGGGCAGCCTGCCGCTCAAGGACACCGGCGTGGAATCGGTTGTGGACATCTGGTTTGAGTGCCTCAAGGGCATGCCCGCCACCTATGAGAACGGCCAGCTGCTCATTTCGGGCAAAATCAATGTGTTCATCCTTGCGCTCGATTCGGAGGGAGAATACCTCTATCTGGAACGCACCGCGGAATACGACTATGCAAAGCCCATGCCGGCGGAGGATAACCTGTACTGCCAGGACACACGCGCTGTACCGGTTTCCATCGGGTATCGCATGAATACGTCGGGCGAGCTGGAGATCCAGGCGGAACTCCACATCTCCACCTCCCTCTACACCAACCGGCAGGTCGAATGTATTGAAAGCGCCTCGCTCAATGAGGAGGCGGAAACCGGAAAAGAAAATCTTCCCGGCCTGGTGATCTATTTTGCCGATGAGGGCGAAGAGCTTTGGGATATTGCCCGCGAGCATTCAACCTGTGTCAAAGCCATCCAGGAGGAAAACAATCTGACTTCCGAGGTGATGGAACATAAAGACATGTTGATGCTTCCCGTTTGATTCACCAGAGAAAATTGATGAGCTGAGGAGGATATTATGGACGACAACAAGATTTATTCCGATATTGCCAAACGAACCGGCGGGGACATCTACGTCGGTGTCGTGGGGCCGGTGCGCACCGGAAAGTCATCCTTTATCAAGCGCTTCATGGACACCCTCGTCATTCCCAACGTGGAGGGCGTCTATCAAAAAGAGCGCGCGATTGACGAACTGCCCCAGTCGGCGGCCGGCCGCACCATCATGACCACCGAGCCCAAGTTCATCCCTGAGGACGCGGTCAAGATCAACATCGACGACACCGCCTCTCTCAACGTGCGTATGATCGACTGTGTGGGCTACATTGTCCCGAGCGCCCTCGGATACATCGAGGACGACCAGCCCCGTATGGTCAAAACCCCGTGGTTTGAGGAGAGCATTCCCTTCAATATGGCGGCGGAGATCGGCACCCAGAAGGTGATCACCGAGCATTCGACCATCGGCATCATGGTGACCACCGACGGCAGCATCAGCGACATCCCCCGTGCGGAATACGCCGAGGCGGAGGAACGCGTGGTCAGTGAACTCAAAGCGATCAACAAGCCCTTTGTGATCATCCTCAACTGCGTCAACCCCGTCAGCGATGAAAGCCAGAGCCTGGCGGCCGAGCTTGAAAACAAATATGAAATTCCCGTTGTGGCCGCCAACTGCATGGAGCTTGACGAACGCGCCATCCGGTACATACTCTCGCTGGTGCTGTTCGAGTTCCCCGTCCGCGAAATCGCCGTCGAGATGCCCAAGTGGCTCATGTCGCTCGACCGCTCCTACTGGCTACGCGGCGACATCGTGAGTTCCGTTAAGCAGTCCATGCAGACGATCAGCCGGGTGCGCGATATCAATGCCGCCGCCCAGGCGCTCGACGGATGTAACCACATCCAGAGCGCCGCCATTTCCAGCATCAATCTGGGTACCGGCTGTGCCTCCATCAATCTGACCCTTGAGCCCGACCTGTTTTACAAGGTGCTGGGCGAGCAGACCGGCATCGACATCGCCAGCGAAAATGAGCTACTCACCTCGCTCATCGAGATGGCAAACATCAAAAAGCAGTATCTCAAATACCAGGCCGCCATCGACGAGGTGCTCCAGACCGGCTACGGCATCGTGATGCCTACGATTGACGAGCTGACGCTCGAGCCGCCCGAAATTGTCAAGCGGGGCGGACAGTACGGCATCCGTTTGCAGGCGTCCGCGCCCAGCATCCACATGATGCGCGCCGACATCTCCACCGAGGTCGCCCCCATCGTCGGCTCGGAGAAGCAGTCGGAGGATCTGGTGGTCTTCCTCATGCGCGAGTTCGAGGAAAACCCGGTCAAGATCTGGGAGTCCAACATCTTCGGAAAGTCACTGCACGAGCTGGTCAACGAGGGTCTGCACAACAAGCTCTACCGGATGCCCGCCGACGCGCGCCTCAAGGTCAAGGAGACCATCGAGCGCATCATTAATGAGGGCTGTAACGGGCTGATCTGTATTATTCTGTAGTGTTGCCTATCTATCCAAGAAACCCGCGGCGCTGATCGGCGCCGCGGGTTCTTGGTTTGTTTGATTAAGAAAATAATTTGGTAAGCACGAATTGGATGGCACCTATGAGAAAGCCTGCTATTAAATAAATTCCGTACGTGGATTCATTGACTCCGCCCCAGCGCTCCATATAGGCAACCGGCGCCCTCTTGGTTTGCTCTTTTGTTTTTTGAAATGTGCGCAGTACTTTTTTCTGGTAGAGGGCGTTGCCGAACAGTCCAAAAAATACAGCAGCTAAAAGGCTATGCGTTTGTATTGTGATCTCCACCGAACTGTCACCTAGTACCTGAAAAAAAACGGAAATAAGCCCGTCAACCGCAAATAGGATTGCCCAATATAAAATTGCTGTCCAATACATCTTCCTGTACACGAGCCAGAAGGGAGCAATGAAAAACGCTGCCCAATTCCAGCCTTTGAAAGAAGAATGCAAGTGCTTATCCCATTTTCCAAGATAGTGGTCTGTATTTATATCGATCAGGATCTGCGCCTCTTCCTGTGTCATACCGTTTACACTCAGAAAATCCTCCATTGCCGCACACCCCTTTCTTTTGTCAGAAAATGGTTTCACCTAAACGACAACGCGGGCGATGTATATCAGAAATATGTACCGAATAACAGCCAGAACGATGGACAAAACGATCCATATAATAAGCGCCGTGCCGCTTGTACCGCCCTTTTCGCGCATCTGCTGTATCGGGTTAAATTCCTCCTGCGCTTTGACCTTTTTGTAAATACGCAGCACTTTCTTCTGATACAGGGTGTTGCAGAACGCAGCCAATAAAATCGAAAATGTAATTCCAACCAGATATGAAATTCCCAGAACCGCGGAATCATTCAGCATTGTAAACCAGTCAAGTGTTAGTGTAATAGTAGAGATTGCAAACGAAATCAAATAGCATATAGCCACTTCCGCATACATTTTCCGGTAGGCCAACCACTCCATGGGAAAGAAAAAGCCAATCCAGCTCCAGCCCTTAAAGGCAGAATCCAGATGCATATCCCATTTGTAAAGATAACGTTCTGTTTCAGGTCCAATCAGCGCCTCCGCCTCTTCCCGAGTCATGTTGTTCCTGCTCAGAAAATCCTCCATTGTCGCGCACCCCTTTCTTTTGTCAGAAAATGGTTTCGTCCTCGTGCTCGCTCTTTTTGGGACGCTGCATCAGGTCGGATACTGCCTGCGCCGGGTTTTTGCCCTTGTACATCACAAGATAGGACTGTTCGGTGATGGGCAGCTCCACGCCGTGTACCTGCCCCAGCTCATACACATGGCGGGCGGCATGATAGCCCTCCACCGTGCCGATGCGCTCCACCGCCTCCTTCGGGGGCACGCCCTCCCCCACCAGAATGCCCGCGCGGCGGTTGCGCGAGTGCATGGAAGTGCAGGTAACCACCAGGTCTCCGATGCCCGAAAGCCCGGCAAAAGTGGTGGCTTTTCCCCCCATCGCCACGCCCAGACGCGCCATCTCGGAAAGCCCGCGGGTGATCAGCGCCGCTTTTGTATTGTCACCGAAGCACATGCCGTCGCACACGCCCGCCGACAGGGCGATCACATTCTTGACACACCCGCCCAGCTCGACACCCACGACGTCAGAATTAGTGTATACGCGGAAGGCTTCGTTGATCAGGAGATCCTGTGCCCGCTGCGCCGCGCTAATGTCGGCGCAAGCCGCCACAAGGCTTGTGGGCATACTGCGCGACACCTCCTCCGCGTGGGAAGGGCCTGACAGGACAACCACACTTGCGCCCGGAAGCTCTTCTTCAATGACCACCGACAGACGCTTGAGTGTGGACGCCTCCAGTCCCTTGCTTGCGTTGATGATCAGCGCATGCGGCGGGATATAAGAGGCAAGCTGCGCCGCCGTCTGCCGGATGACAAAGGAGGGCACCGCCAAAATATATGCATCGTGGCCTTTTACGTCGCACAGCTCGTCGGTCAGATGGATGCTTTCACTGACCGTAATTCCCGACAGGAGTTTTTTATGTTCATGGAAGGTGCGAAGCTGTTCAATTTCGTCGGGAAACGCTGACCACAGGGTCACGCTGTGCCCGATTCGGTCACACATCAGAGCCAGCGCGGTTCCCCAGCCTCCAGCCCCCAATATCGCAATACAAGCCATCGTCATGCACTCTTTCTAGTTCTAATCTTTGGATTTGATCTGCTTCTCTGTGCCCTTAAAAAGGCGTTTGATATTTTCATAATGCTTGATCAGTACCATCACTGTCATTAGTGCGGCGACCGTCGTCGTAATAATAACATAATTCCAGTTATAATGGACGGGATCGGGCCGGTGATCGAGAAAAAAAGTGATCAGGTAGTTGGTGATCGGATAGGCCAAGGCGCCCAAAATTGAAGCCAGTGAAACGATCCGGGTCGCAGCAAACACAATGCCGAACACCACGGCGACCACAAGAAACACGCGCCAGTCGAGCATCGCAATCATGGCGGCCACCGTTAAAACCCCTTTTCCGCCTACGAACTTAAAGTAAATGGGATAGAGATGCCCCAGGAAGCAGGACATGCCCGCGATACAGGCACCGTACTGCATGACAACCTGCTGCCCGATGTCGGTGATATAGAAGCTGAAATGCTGAAAGATCAGCTGGCCGATCAGGATTGCAAGCACACCCTTGCCGAAATCACCGATCGTAGTTAAGATGGCCGGCACTTTCCCCACCGAGCGCAGCACATTTGTCGCGCCCGCGTTACCGCTGCCCATGGAACGAATGTCTTTTTTCCGGTAAAAGTTCGTGATGATAATGGAAAAGCTGATGCTGCCAATCAGGTAGCCGATGATCGCGGTCACAAGAGCGGCCGTACCGTAATGCTTAAAAAATGTCACAACTGTTTCCATCATAATGGGTTCCCCTTACTTTGTTTTGTCGCCCCGCTCGCGGATAATGAACCGTACCGGTGTACCCTCCAGCCCGAAGACCTCGCGTATGCGGTTTTCCAGGTATCGCTGATAGGAAAAATGGAACAAATCCGCCCGGTTGACAAAGCACACAAACGTGGGCGGCCGGGTGGATGCCTGTGTCATGTAATAGATTTTGAGACGCTTACCCTTGTCGGAGGGCGGTTGTACTCGCGCGGTGGCATCGCCCAGAATCTCATTGAGCACGCCTGTGGGGATACGCATTGCGTTTTGATCGGCAACGTGCTTGATCAGCGCAAACAGCCGATCCACGCGCTGCCCGGTTTTCGCCGAAATGAAGATGAAGGGCACGTAGGACATAAACGCAAAATCCTTCTCGAGGCTTTTGCGATACCGCGCCATGGTGTGGCCGTCTTTGTCCACCGCGTCCCATTTGTTGACCGAGATGATACAGCCCTTGCCGCTTTCCAGCGCAAGCCCCGCCACTTTTGAATCCTGCTCGGTAAAGCCCTCCACGCCATCGATCATGATCACGCACACCTGCGCGCGATCAATCGCCATTTTGGCGCGCAGAACGCTGTATTTCTCAATCTGGTCGTCCACTTTGCTCTTGCGGCGCAGGCCTGCCGTATCGATAAAAACAAAGCTGCCCTGCTCGTTTTCCACCGGCGTGTCGATCGCGTCGCGGGTGGTGCCCGCGATGTCGGACACAATCAGCCGGTCGTCCCCGATGATCCGGTTGATGAGCGACGATTTGCCCGCGTTGGGCTTGCCGATCACCGCGACCGCAATGGTCTCGGGCTCATCCTCGTCCTCATCCTCTTCAGGCAGATGGCGAACCACCTCTTCGAGCAGGTCACCCGTGCCGTGCCCGTGCACAGCCGAAACCGGGAAGGGATCTCCCAGACCCAGGTTGTAAAACTCATAGAAATCGGCCGGCGGATCTCCCACGCGGTCGCTTTTGTTCACACACACAATGATCGGCTTGCCGCTCTTTTGCAGCATGGCCGCAACGTCCTGATCGGTGGCGACCAGACCGCTTTTCAGATCGGTCACAAGAAGGATTACGTGAGCCGAATCAATGGCAAACTGTGCCTGACGGCGCATCTGGGACAACAGCACATCGTCCGACTGCGGCTCAATGCCGCCCGTGTCAATCAGCGTAAAGCGGCGATTCTGCCATTCACACTCAGCGTAGATGCGGTCACGCGTCACGCCGGGCGTATCGTCCACGATCGAAAGCCGCTTCCCGATCAGTTTATTAAAAAGGGTGGACTTGCCCACATTGGGACGCCCCACCACAGCCACTACCGGCTTTGCCATTTTCTCACTCCTAACACCGCGTCCAATAAAGATTGTCCGTCGTTCTCCACGGCGCGCACCGGGACATGAAGCGCATCGGACAGTTCCTGTACGGTCATGTCGTCCAGAAACACCGCTTCACCCTGCCGCAGCATGACTGCCGGGATTAACAGCTCGTCACCCAGCTCCAAACCCCGAAGCTGTTCCAGCAGGTCGCGGCCGGTCAACAGTCCCGCCACATTGATGGAACGCCCAAAAAAATTGTTCTCAACCGGGCAAACGGTATACCTTAGATTATGCCATTTTTTTACTGCCCCGTCAAGCATTCCCTGTAAAAATGGGGCGGCGGACACGCCGGTCGCCAGCGTCACCCGCCGGGGCGTGTCGGGATGCTCGGTGACCTCCATCGCGCCCTTGAACTCATCGCACAGCAGCGCCACCATCCCCACACCATTCTCCAGCTGGGGAAAATCCTCATAATATTCGGCGTCGGGCAGCGCCCGGCCCGCCCCAATATAGAGCTCATCGGCGCAAAAGGCAAGCCTGCGGCCGGTCTGCTCCCGATGCCGTTCCGCAAAAGCCTCCACAGTGTCGAGCACCGCGCACGCGCCTCCCTGCGTAAAGGGCTTCAGGGGATACAGCCCGGTTCGGTGGCCGGTCAGACCCACCGGCACCACGGCGATGCTCTGCACGCCGGGCAGCGCCGAGAGATCGGAAAGACTGCGCTCAAGCTCCGCCCCGTCGTTGAGTCCGGGACAAAGCACAAGCTGGCAGTTCATGTGTATCCCGCTGTCGGAAAAGCGCTTCATATAGGAGAGCGCCTCTCCTGCGCGGGGGTTCGCCATCATGCGCGCGCGAAGCTCGGGATTTGTGGTATGCACAGATATGTTGACCGGGCTGATCTTCATCAAGAGAATGCGTTCGACCTCACGGTCGTCGAGGTTTGTGAGCGTAATATAATTGCCGAACAAAAAGCTCAGCCGGGCGTCGTCGTCTTTAAAATAAAGGCTCTCTCGCATGCCCTTCGGCAACTGGTCGATGAAACAAAATACGCATTTATTTTTACACGCACGCTGCGTGTCCATCAGGTAGGTTTCAAACTCAAGTCCGAGGGACGCATACCGTGATTTCTGCACCTGCACCTCCCGGCACACCCCCGATTCGTCCCGCAGCCTGAGCGCAAGCACGCGCTCGGTCTCATAGAAGCGAAAGTCGAGGATGTCGGTGACCTCATGACCGTTCATCGTGAGAAGGGTCTCCCCCGCACCGATGCCCGCGCGCTGCGCCAGACTGTTTTCGGAAACGGCCTTTATTTTCACGGCCATGATTTTTCACCCCTTTCGTTGCAAAAAAATAAAGGAGGAAATACTCCTCCCCTACCTTTTCGTTGTATGGGCGTACGTTACGCTTCCTTTTGAATGACTTCTCTGCCCTTGTAGAAGCCGCAGTTTCCGCAAACTCTATGCGGGGTCTTAAACTCGCCGCACTGCGGGCATTTCACCAGCGCAGGAGCAGAAATTTTCCACACATTGGAGCGTCTTTTATCTCTACGAGCCGTAGAATGCTTTCTCTTTGGTACCGCCATCGTCAGCACCTCCTTAGAAGTATTAGTCGAGCAGCTGTCTCAGTGATTCCAATCGAGGATCCACATTACCCTGCTTGCATGTACACATGCCCTCATTGAGGTTTTTCCCGCAAGACGGGCAAAGTCCCTCGCAATCGGGCTTACACAGAAATTTTGTAGGCAACTCCAATAGGATGTCAATCATTGCGACTTCATCCAGATCAAGCAACTCGTCTTCCACAAGGAGGTAGCCCTCCTCGTCGTCCCCGCTCAGCTCGGTCGCCAGAAGGTGGTGAAAGGAAAAAAGGCAGTCCTCTTTACATTCCTCGGCGCATCGAAAGCACTGGGTACAGTACACAAACTGCGCCTCATAGCGAAGCGAAATGATCCCCGACTGGTTGACCACGTCTCCCCTCAGGGAAACCGGCGCATAAAAGGGATGCTGCCCGTCCATGTCCACGCGGGACATGTCAAGCTCATACGCAAAGGCCAGTTTGCTTTGAAGACCGCTGAAAATACGCTTGAGGTTCAGTACCATACCATTCACCTACATTGCCAAAATATTATAGTATACATCGCACTGCTTTGTCAATAGAAAAGTGAGAAATTGGTTACGCGGGATTTTCCTGGAGCGCGGACTCCTCTTCCTTCTTTTCCGTTTGCTCCGCGCGGCGGCGGGCATCCTCCTCGGCAACTTCCGCTGACACCTCACGCAGGAGGATAAGCGGCGTCAGCTCGTCCGCCTGTCCGGCGGGGTTGTCCCGGATGATCTCGTGCAGGTGCTCCCAGTCCATGCTCAGCTTGTCGCACCGGCCGAAAATGTCGGCCGCCAGATCGTTGGCGTCCACAATCATGCACACGATCCCAAACCTGTCGCAGATTTCATTGCACACCTTGTCAGGCTCGCGGGGGTTTAAGAGGGCGGTGGTTTTATAGACCTCAAAGGACGAATAGGGATAGAAGCCGTCAATGCCGGCGATGCCGTGTCCCGCGATCTCAAAGAATACGCCTTTTTTGCCAAACAGCTTGGTCACCGCCGAGCAGACCGTCGCCCAAAGGATGCGCGGCAAGCCGGCGAGGTTGATGGCCAGCTGCATCTTGTGGGGCTGATGCAGACCGAGGCCGTGACTGCCGTAAGAAGCGAAGCGGGCGAGCAGCTTGGCCCAGAAGCCGGGCTTCACATCCTGCATCTCCACCACGTTGTTCTGGCACATGGCGATGATCTTCTCTGAAATGGAGAGGATATCCCCCTCCTGCCAGAGCGGCACAACATACTTTTCCATGATGTCAAAATAAGACTCGCCGCGCTCCACAAAATGGGTCTGCACCGCGAGGCGCTGATAATATTTGCCGTCTACCGTCACAACGCCGCGGTCATAGTAGACCACGCCGTCCTTGGTTCTTTTGTCCTCTTCCAGGTTTCTGTAAAACACGTTTCCACTTCCTCCGACTTTTCTACTCACAAGATGGCATAAAGAACCCCGAGGGGAGTTCTTTATGCCATTATGTTCTCAATTTCAACTGTTAGATTTTCACCGAAACCGCATTGATGCTTTCAGGCAGATCGCTCTCGTCGGCGGAAACCGAAAGAACAATCTTTGTATTGGTGTGGCTGCTGAGCTTATCAAGCTTCTGGATAAACTCGCCCAGCGCATCGAAGTCTGTCCCGCCAATCTTAAGGGTGGAATCGATCAGTATGTCGGTCACGTCATAGTTACAGGCGCACACGCCGCACACAAAGCCGAAGAACGCGTCAAACCCACGGATCGCATATTCGTCAAAGTCCATGAGGCGCGCTTTGTGGTTGACGTCATAGGTCAGCTTGGTGCCTTTCTCCATCACGACGACGACGCCCTTTGAGGTCTCAACTGCGTCATTGGCCATCTGAATCAGCTTTTTGGTCTTGCCGGAGCCTTTTCTACCAAGGATCAGAGTTATCATTTCAATTCCTCCCAGAGTTTTATTGTTTCCGCCTGGGCGCGATCCATGCAAAAGGGCCGCGCCCAAAGCGGGGAATTCACTTTACTTGCCGAGCTTTTCCTCGAGCGCGGCCTTTTCGGCCTCAAAGCCGGGCTTGCCCAGCAGCGCAAACATGTTTTTCTTGTAGCTCTCCACACCCGGCTGATCAAAGGGGTTGACGCCGAGCAGGTAACCCGAAATCGCGCATGCTTTTTCAAAGAAGTAAATCAGGTAGCCGAGCTCCTTTTCACTGGTCTCGGGCACGGTCAGCACCAGATTGGGCGCGCCGCCGTCGGTGTGCGCCAGTACGGTGCCCTCAAAGGCCTTCTGATTGACAAAGGACATGGGCTTGCCTGTCAGGAAGTTGAGGCCGTCCACGTTTTCGGGATCTTCCTCAATCACGATGTCCTTGCCGGTGTTTTCAATCATGACCACCGTCTCAAAGAGCATCCGGCGGCCGTCCTGGACATACTGACCCATGGAGTGCAGATCGGTCGAGAAAACGACCGACGCCGGAAACAGGCCCTTCTGATCCTTGCCCTCGCTTTCGCCGTAGAGTTGTTTCCACCACTCGGCCATCAGCTGGAAGCAGGGCTCATAGCTGACCAGGAGCTCCACAGTCTTGCCCTTCCGATAGAGCGCGTTGCGCGCCGCAACGTATTGGTAGCAGGCGTTGTCCTTGAGTGACTTTGCGGAAAAGTCCTCGCGCGCCTGCGCCGCGCCCGCCATCAGCGCCCCGATGTCGGCGCCCGACACGGCGATGGGCAGCAGACCCACGGCGGTCAGCACGGAAAATCGTCCGCCCACGTCATCGGGCACAACAAAGGTTTCATAGCCCTCACGATCAGCCAGCTGCTTTAAGCTGCCGCGCGCCTTGTCGGTTGTGCAGTAAATGCGCTTTCTGGCCTCTTCCTTGCCGTACTTTTTCTCCAAAAGCGTTCTGAACACCCGGAAAGCGATCGCTGGCTCGGTCGTGGTGCCCGACTTGGAAATCATGTTGACCGACACATCGCGCCCCTCACACAGGGTGAGCAGCTCAGACAGCGCCGCGCCGCTGATGCTGTTTCCGGCGTAATAGATGTCCGGGGTGTCCTTTTTCAGGTTGTTATACAGCGGGGACTTCAGAAACTCAATCGCGGCGCGGGCGCCCAGATAGGATCCGCCGATGCCGATCACGATAAAGATATCGGTGTCGCTCTTGATTTTCTCCGCCGCCGCCTGAATGCGGGCGAATTCCTCTTTGTCATAGTTGACGGGCAAATCCACCCACCCGATAAAATCATTGCCAAGGCCTGTTCCGCTGTGCAGGGCGTCGTGCGCCCACGCGATTTGCGGCTCGAGCGCCTCCAGTTCATGCTCGCCGACAAAGCCTTTCAAATGGCGGCTGTTTAGTGTTACGGCCATCCATTCCACTCCCTCCAATTATTTACTGCTTTCATTTTACATGATTCCCCGTATATTTGCAAGCAATGCAGCAATTTTTATCGGAAATTAAACGTTTGTACATAAACGCATTTCATACGTTATTTGGTGCTCAGGCAGCGCAGCAAATAGACAAAGGTCAGCGGAAAGGAGATGGCCTCCACCGCCTCGGTCGACTTGATGTCCACCGTGCACAGCGGCTTGTCGTCAATGGAATAGACGATTTCGCCCACTTTCTGCCCCTGCTCCACCGGCGCTTCCAGCGTTTCACTGACCGTCACCTTGCACTGCACCTCGGCGGCGCGCCCCTTGGGCACGAGCACCGGCGCGGGCAGGTCGCATTCCACCCCGACCTCCGAATTCATACCCCCGGTCACCGGAATGGGCACAAAGGGCTCCTCAGGCAGCGCGGGCGTCGTCATCTCAAAGCTCGCAAAGCCGGTGTCCAGGAGCTTTTTCGCGCCGTTAAACCGGTCGTTGCTTGACTCTCCGCCCAAAATCACCGCGACAAAGGACAACCCGTCTCGTTCGGCAGTCGCCGTGAGACAGGAACCCGCCAGACTTGTGGTTCCGGTCTTGAGGCCTGTGATGCCCTGATACGTTTTGATTAATCTGTTGGTATTCACAAGCTCTGTCTTGCCCCCGCGCAGGGAATCCATCCAGACCAGGGAATACTCCTTGATCTTTTCGTGCTTGACCAGCTCGGCCGACATCAGCGCCACGTCGTAGGCCGAGGTGTACTGCCCTGTCTCATCGAGGCCGTTGGCGTTGATAAAGTGGGTGTTTTTCATGCCCAGCTGGGCCGCCCGCTCATTCATCAGCTCGACAAAGGAGCCCTCACTGCCCGCCACATGCTCCGCAAGCGAGGTCGCCGCGTCGTTGGCGGAGGCAATGACCGTCGCCTTGAGCAGCTCGTCGACCGTCATCTCCTCCCCCGGCTCCAGCCAGATCTGTGACCCGCCCATTTGTGCGGCGTGCTCACTGGTGGCGATCTTGTCTTCAAGGTGGATCCGCCCGCTGTCCAGCGCTTCCATCACAAGCAGCAGGGTCATCACCTTGGTGATCGAGGCACAGCTGCGCTGTTCATCCTTGTTTTTTTCAAAGACAATCTGTCCTGATTTTCCCTCGATCAGCACCGCCGAAGCCGCCTTGATCTCGTCGGCCGTCACAGCGTTTGCGCGCACGGGTGCGGACATACACAGCAAAAGAACCGCAGCCAATACCAAAACAACAACACGTTTGACACTCTTCAAAATAAGCCCTCCTCATTTCGGAATAGTAATGTCTATGCGCTTTGTGCGTCATTTAGGCTTGTTTTCTTTTTTCACGGCAAAAAGCGCCGCGCTCGCACAGAGCACAGCGCTTTTCTATGCTTTTGTATTGGGACGGCGCACAATAAAGCCCTTCCCGAGCGGTGTGTCATAGGGCACATCTACCGTCATGACCGGGTGGGGTGCAACGTCAATGGCGCTGCCCTCCCCGTCATACATCTCCTCCGGCACGAAAACAACCGGCTTTTTGCCCGGCACAAGGATCTCAAGCGGCTCGCCTCTGAAAAACCGCCCGCGCTGGGAAAGCCTCATCCGCCCGTCCGCATATCCCTCCACCAGCGCAAGAAAGTCGTCGCCCCGGATATACCCGCCGGCGTCGGTCGACTGGCCCGGCTCGCTCCCCAGATAAAATCCTGTGCTATAGGGGCGGTGGCTGACCTTGTGCACCTCGTCAGTAATCCAGGCGCTGACGCCTTCCTTGCCGGCCAGGTACTCGTCCACGGCGCATCGGTACGCATTTGTCGCCACCCCCGCATAATATGCGGTCTTGGCGCGCCCTTCAATTTTCAGGCTTGTGACACCCGCCTGCGCGAGTGCGGGGATGTGCTCGATCATGCACAGATCCCTCGCATTGAACAGGTACGTACCGTCTTTGTCCTCCTCAAGCGGGAAATACTGTCCCGGACGCTTTTCCTCCACAACGGCATACTTCCAGCGGCAGGGCTGGGCGCAGTCACCATGGTTGGCGTCCCGTCCGGTCAGGTAGCCCGACAGCAGGCAGCGCCCCGAAAAGGAAACGCACATGGCGCCGTGCACAAATGCTTCAATCTCCAGATCCGCGGGTGTTTTGGCGCGCAGCGCGGCAATTTCCTCCAGGGACATCTCCCGTGCCAGCACGACGCGGGAGGCACCCAATTCATGAAACATGTTGGCCGCTTCAAAGTTGACCACGCCCGCCTGGGTGGAGATGTGCACAGGCACGCGGGGCGCGTGGCGTTTGCACAGGCGCAACACGCCCAGATCGGACACAATCAGCCCGTCCGCCCCTGCGTCCTGCGCCTCCTCCAGAAAGGCGGGCAGGCGCTCTATCTCCCCGTTTCGGGGTAGGGCGTTACAGGCCAGATAGACGCTCACGCCCCGTTTATGCGCAAAGCGCACCGCCTCCTGCAGCTCTTCATCCGAAAAGTTTTGGGGGGCGGAGCGCATTCCGAAGGCCTTACCGGCCAGGTAAACCGCATCCGCGCCGTACAGCACCGCTGTACGAAGGCGTTCGGGATCCCCGGCCGGAGCCAATACTTCCAGTGGTTTCAATAGTGCTCCCCCGTGTTTCAACCTAATTCGCTGTTTTATCGGGCTGCTGGTCGGCATCCTACGGATTCATCTCGTCAATAAGATTGTCTTCCTCGCTGCTGGTGTCCTTCTTTTTCACCGACTCCGCATAGCTAACATTCTCATCATGCTTGGACTTAGTTCTCGCATAGTAGAACTTTCCGTTGGCATCATTGACAAAATACTGGTAGTCTGTGTTTGCGGGGTTTATGGCGGCGCGGATGGCATCCAGGCCGGGATTGCAAATCGGTCCGGGCGGCAGCCCTTTCAGCTTGTAGGTGTTGTACCGGCTTCCTTCCTTGAACTCGCCCTCTAAAAGCGCGGCCGGAACCGCTTCCCTGTTGGGGTAGGGATACCAATAGGTTACGTCAGATCCCAGCCACTGATTGTCTTTGGACTTCAGACGGTTGTGGAAGCATCCGGAAATCATCTTCATGTCGTCCGGCTTGCTGGCCTCCTTCTGAATGATGGACGCCAGTGTGAGGATGTCATCCACCGACATGTCCAACTCCTTGCCCTTTTCGATGATTTCAGCCGTAATACGGACGCGGAAGCCCTCGTCAATGAACTTCTTGACCACCGTTTCAGGATCCTCGCTGAGGTAGAACTGATAGGTGTCGGGGAACAGATAGCCCTCCAGACGGTAGTAACGCTCATCAGCATTGTCGATCTCGTTTACGTAATCGTTTTTAATGGTTGTTGTTTTGACCGCCGCGATGAACGCGTCCGCCGAACAAACCTTATTCTCCTCCAGACGCTTGGCAATCTGCTCTACGCTATAGCCCTCTGGGAAGGTCACCTTTACGATGTCGGTACGCTTGAGATTCGTCGCCATATAGGTGTTCAGAGCCTGATAATCCATGCTTGTGTCAAGCTGGTATGTACCAAACCGGTACTTGGCATGGGTCATGTCCGAATAGAGCTTATAGAACCATTCTTCCTGAATGAGCCCCGCTTCTTTCAGAAGGGCGGACACATCATCAATGCTCGCATTTTCCGGCACGATGATTGTGCATTTCTTTTCCCCTTTGTTGACACCAAGCATGTCGTTGATGCCCGCAATGAGCGTTTGAGAAATGATGACCGCGACAATACAGATGACAATAAAATAGATCATCTTGTACAGACAGCCGTTCTTCTTTTTTGGTTTTTTCTTTTTGGGCGCGCGGTCATTACTGACGCGGTTGTCCGGTCTGCGCGACGGAGGCGTCCCCGACGGCCGACGGCGCTCCCCGTCAGGACGCGGCCTGCGGGGGGGCGGTGTCCGTTTTATGCTGCCGGTATTCTCCACGTCGGTATCTTCGAGAAGGCTTTCATCAAACTCATCGGCTGAATTGAGAACCTCATCAAGCTTATCGTCGTCAATAGAAATCTGAAAATTGCCTGAGCGGCCCGACGAGGAATTGTCCCGATCATATTGTTCGCTCATAGAAAACCCTCCATACTCATTCTGAATGGCTTATCCCGGACTGCTGCGCACCGGGTGATGCGGCCGATACCCGTTCGCCGCACCGAGAGGTGTACCGGATGTAACGTTCGGTGATCAGCAGGTCTACGCTGCGGTCATATTGCCCGTGAGGCAGCTTCCACTGGACACACTCGGAGTAGCACAGCCCAACCGAGAAGCCCTCAAATGTACTCATAAAACGGTCGTAATATCCCTTGCCGTAGCCCAACCGGAAGCCCGTCGAATCAAAGCACAGTCCCGGCACCACGCACAGAGCCTCGGTGTATTCCTCCACCAGCTCATGACGTCCGGGCACCGGCTCGAGTACGCCGAACGCCCCCGACTTCAGCTCAGAAAGCCCGCCGATCCAGTAAAACTCCATATCACGGGTACCGGGCACGCAGCGGGGCACGGCCACCCGTTTCCCATCCTTCAGCGCCCGCCCGATCAGGGCGTGGGTGTCCACCTCGATGTCCTTGGACACATAAGCAAACACTATTTTACACTGCTTATACTGCTTTAATCCACACAGCACGTCGAGCATCTTTTTATCATGCGCGGATTTCCGTCCGGGCGGCATCCCAGTGCGTACGGCACGGCAGCGCTCACGAATGCGCATTTTGATCTGACGAATGTCTCTCATGGGCATTGAAGCGCTCCCCTTAATTCTTCGGTTTGATCGTTGTCTGAAATCATCCTGACCAGTTCGAGTGCAAAATCGATTGCCACGCCCGGACCTTTGGCTGTCAGAATAAATCCGTCGCGGCACACGCCCTCACCGGGCGGGATCTGGGCACCGTAAAGCTCCTCCTCATAGCCGGGGTAGCACACGGCGTACTTCTCGCGCAGCAGCCCCAGATGTCCCAGAATGGAGGGCGCCGCACAGATCGCGCCGATGTATTTGTTCTCCGAGATACAGTAGTCAATCGTACCGCGCACAAAGGGGGACTTTTCAAGATTTTGAGTACCGGGCTGTCCGCCGGGCAGCACAAGCATCTCGATATCCTCGGAGCTCATCTCACAGTCGCGTATGTCAGTCTGAATGGTTATGCCGTGGCTGCCGGTGATGGTTTTGCCGCCGATGCCCACTGATCTGACCGGCAGTTCCGCGCGGCGCAGCACATCAAGCACGGCGATGGCTTCGGTCTCCTCAAAGCCCTCGGCCAATAACACATAAATCATAAGTTGTCTCCTCGCTTTCTGCCTTTTCGCGTCAGTCGAGCGGCAGCCCCACATAGCCTTGCGGGCTGCACAGCACCGGTGCCGCGCCAAGTGGCTTAATCATCGAAAAATGTATTTTGTGTCCCGGTGTTTTAAACGGGGATGCGCCTGGCGCAAACCGAAATGCGATTGTATTAAAGTCTAATTTTACCATTTGTCCTATCAATTTGTCAAAGGATTTCTCCAAAGCTACACATTCCTGTACCTCCAGCCCGCCTTCGGGCAGGGGGCGAACCAAGGCATAGCCCCCGTCTGCGCAGAGCACCTGTCCGCCGTAAACGCCTTGCAGCGCCTGTGCACGGACAATCGCGGCGGCATCCCACAAAAGGCTGCCCGGACGTCCCCGCAGAAATTCTCCGCGGATATGGGCGATACGGGCAAAGTCAGGCACGGACGGCTTTGTATCCTCTTCCCCGTCCCGGCTGTGCAGCCAGTCCAGGCACTCAGCACGGGTGAGCGTAACCAGCTCCACACAGGTGTGCTCACGGTAGCCATGGAGGGCATAATAATCAAACAAGCCCCCATTCGCGGGCACCAGCACGCTGAAGCAGTCTCCGCGCGCGCGGCCAACCTCCCAAGCAAATTGAAGCAGCTCGGTCATGACGCCCCGGCCGCGGAATTCGGGCAGGGTTGCGGCGGCGTAGATATAATGACAGGGATAGTCCTCCCGCTCGCCGCGCAGTGCCGCCGGCAGTATATAGAGAGCGGCGGCGGGTTTTCCGTCCACATCGGCTGTCACGCAGTCGCCGGGAGCAAAAAAATCAGTAAAGAAGAGGTCGATGGCCTCATTGGTATCGTCAAAGCTTTTTCCCCACAGACGCTTCAAAAAGGGAATGTCGGCAGGGGATGCGCGTCTGCACGAAATCATAACGCAATTGGAGCGTCCTTAGGCACGGCAAGATGCTTTTCCAGCAAAATTTCCGGCTTATAGGACAGCTTGGCCTTGCGAAGCCCTTCAATCCCCAGATCCTCCTCCCGGTTGATGTACCGGTAATCAGACAGGTTGTGGGCGGCAAACTGGTTGTTGATCACGGGATAGGCGCCCTCAAAGCCGGGCAGCGTCTTTTCAAAGTGAATGACAAAGGTGTCCTGATTGAGGCGTTCGCCGCACGTAAAGGCGACCACTCTGCCGTCCACGCGGATCAGGCCGCCCTTGAATTCCAGCTCGAAATAGTGCCGGAACGCACGGTAGATCGCGCAGAATTCGGGGTCGCTTTCCACGGTGCAGTCGACGCCGCTCTTCTCCCGGCACCACAGCTGGCCGACTTCGAGACATTCATTCAGGTTTTCCGCCGTGATATCCTCATACTGCCACTCATGCTCGCGGCTGAACTTAGAGATATGGTTGCGTTTGCCGTGGTATTTTTTGCCCGAAAGCAGGGACAGATCCTGGGCGTTGTAAATATAGTCAAAGGAGTCGCGCTGCGGCCGGTATTCAAAATAGCCGGGGAACGCCTCCTCAAGCGCGGGCATCATATCGCCGCACACGCCGTGAAGCACAAGGGGCTGGCTCTGCGCGTCAGCGAAATCCTTCATGACATGCAGCGCGACGGTCAGATCTCCCCGGCCCGCCGGGAAGGAGAAGGAGCGTTTGCCGCGCACCAGCAAAAAATCCTCAAAACGGGCGACGTGCGTGCCATAATGGTATGACCAGATGTAGGCCGCGCCAAAGGCGTGCTCGCAGCCCATGTAATTCGCTTCGGACAGAAGCTCGTCCATCCATGGTTTATCGGACAGGGCCGGACGCCTGAAGTTCAGGCTGGCCGCAGTCGCTATGCTTTGTGTGATACATTCCTGTGTGCCCATACTATTTAATCTCCCAACGTCAGGGTCAATATTTCCTCCGCAATCGTCTGAGGCGGCCGCATCTGCCCGTCGTGCGCGCAGTGCACGGTCATCCAGCCCGGCTGCTGTGCTGCGTACAGCGCCGCTTTGCGGCACCGGCGCAAAAAGGAGAGATCCCTTTCGTGTATATCTTTCTTCCCCGCGTCGCCCCTATACCTCTCCAGCAGCAAAAGCTGTGAAACCTCGATGGGTACATCGAGATAAAGCACCAGATCGGGTCTGGGCAGCGCAAGCTTTTCATATTCAAAATCGGAAAGCCAACTGAGATATTCATCCCACCGCTCCTCAGGCAGCTTGGACATCTGATAGATCGCGTTGGAGGTGGTATACCGGTCGGCCAGAATGGTTTTCTCCGAGAGGTAGTCGCCCTTCCAGTGCTTCAAAAAGCTGGCCACCCGGTCGGCCGCGTAAAACAGCGACGCCTGATAAGGGCCGACGTCGTCCGGATCGTCGCCGAACTCTCCGCCCAAATACATTTTTACCAGCGCGGAGGAGGGCTCGTCATAATCGGGAAAGGAAATTTTCCGCACCCGCTCGCCCCGCGCCGCAAGCGCGTCGCACAGCAGCGCTGTCTGCGTGCCCTTCCCGCTGCCGTCCAAGCCTTCCACCACAATCAGTTTTCCCACACAAACGCCCCTCAATCAATGTCTTCCTTGACCGCGTGGATGGCGCGGAACCGGTACTGAATGTCATCCATTTTTCCGCAGGTCATTTTACCCTCAGGACAACGGCCGTTTATACAGCGCGGTCCCGCATTTTTAAAAAGGTTGGGCGCCACGTCGATCACCAGACGGAGCATCTGCGTGGCCACCTCGCGGATCTCCCACTGCGCGCGGTTGCAGCAGCGGTGTACGAAGAAGTTGTGCAGGCTCCGAGCGTTCATCGTGACGATCATCTTGGTGTTGCAGGCGTTGGGCAGCACGAAGCGCGCGTCCTCAATGGCCGCTTTCTCCGCCGCCTTTTCGGCCTGTTCCTGCGGCTTGCCCTCATCGAGCAGGCGTTTCAGGTGCTCCTCTTTGAGAATTGCGGTCAGCTCCTCATAGGCCTTCTGATCCTCCTCCATCGACCGAAGGAAAATCTTTTTTGCCGCGGGAAGCTTCTCGATCTCTGGCGGTGTCACATATTCAAACTGACGCTCGCGGACATAGCGCTGGCTCTGCACGCTGAAAGATGCATGACGGTGGCGGGTGATCTGTGCCAGCAGCGAGCGGGACACACCTTCAATGCCGAAGGTGAAATTGGCGTGCTCAATGGGACTTTCGTGCCCAATCTCGCTGAGCATGTCCACAAAATCGGCGGCCTTCTGGGTTGTCAGCCCTTCACGGATTCCTTCAATGTCTGTGGAGGAATAGCACAACTTGGCCGCCGCAGCCACGCTTTTTTCCGGTTCGGGCGTATACGAAATCAAAATAACGGAGGGCATGTGTATCGGTTCCTTTCTGGACTGTCTTTTTAAAATATAATCCATTATAGCAAAACCGCCCCACTTTCGCAAGTTACAGGAATGTTAACACTTTGCGTCAGCCGATAAAAACCTCGACAGGCTGCCGTTTTTTGTAGTATACAATGCTGTGAAAATCCGCGCGGCGGGCAATTTCGTACGCCTCACGGATGCCTTTGCCCATGTCGGTGACGCTGTGGGCGTCGGTTCCGATCGTGATCAGCTCCCCGCCCAGCTTTTTGAAGCGCTTGACCACCGGCAGGTCAGGCAGCGTGGTCCCGATGTTTTGCCGCAGACCGGAGGCGTTGATCTCGAGTGCCTTCCCCTTTTCGGCGGTCAGCCTGAGCGCCTCATCCATGTTGGCGCGCAGCTCGCGCATATTGACCCAGCGTTTTTTGTCCCCGACAATGTAGCGCAGCGGATAGGTGATGTGCGCCACCGAGTCAAAGTCCACGCAGGTGATCATCTCACACAGCTCCTCAAAGTAGTTCTTGAGCAGCTCGCTGATGTCAATATGATCATATTCCAGAAAATAGAAATCGGGCATGCCCGGCAGGTTGTGCAGCGAACCGAGCACAAAGTCGAAGGTTCCGATGGAAAACATGTCCCTCACGTGGCTGAGATTTTCCATGGGCTGGCCCATCTCGACGCCGGCCAGCAGTTCAAGCTCTCCCTCAAAAACCGGTTTGAGCTTCTCGGTTTCCTCGAAGGAGCGGCGGATGGCATCGTGGTAGCCGCCCACCTCATAGCCGTTGATTTCACAGTGGTCGGTGATCGCAAGGACGTTGACGTTGCTTTTGACCGCTTTGCGGCACAACTCGCGGATTGTGTTGACGCCGTCAAACGACCGCCTGGAATGGCAGTGGCAATCTACCCATTGCATTTTTCCTGTCATGATGAAGTACTCCCCTTTTTGAGTGTCTTATTTTGGTTGAGGATAAAAATGTTTTCGTATGTCGATTCGGCTTCCATGGAAAGGGGGCTTTCGCTTTATACTACCAATATAATCCACTCTCCGCCGGGCGTCAAGCTTGTTAAAATATATTTATCGTCACGCTTCTAAAAAAAATAAAAATATGGTAAAATAAAAAAGATACGATTAAATAAAGGAGGAATTTTTATGCGCGCGGTTATTACGGTCATCGGAAAAGATATGGTCGGAATCCTCGCCAAAGTGTCGGGCATTTGCGCCGACAACGGCATCAATGTCACGGAGGTTACCCAATCCATCCTGCAGGATCTGTTTGCCATGATCATGATGGTGGATCTGTCCGGTTCCACCATGCCCTTCAGCACACTTGTGGAACGCATGGACGAGCTTGGGAAAACCATGGGGCTGTCCATCCATGTCATGCACGAGGACATTTTTAATTCCATGCATAAAATTTAAACGGAGGGCCTTTCATGATCAACTCGAAGGATATTTTGGAAACCATCCGCATGATCCAGGACGAGCATCTGGACGTGCGCACCATTACCATGGGCATCTCCCTGCTCGACTGCATTGACCCCGACATCGACAGCGCCTGTACAAAAATGTATGACAAGATCTGCCGGTACGCCGAGCACCTCGTGCAAACCGGTTCGGACATTGAAACCGAATACGGCATCCCTATCATCAATAAGCGCATCTCGGTCACACCGATTGCCATGGTCGCCGGCGCATGCCAGACCATGAACCCGGTCAAGTTCGCCCACGCACTCGAACGGGCGGCGCAGACGGTGGGCGTCAACTTCCTGGGCGGGTATTCGGCGCTGGTGCACAAGGGCTTCTCCCCCGGCGACTACGCCCTGATCGACAGCATCCCCGAGGCGCTGGCCACTACCGAGCATGTCTGCTCCTCGGTCAACGTCGGCACCACCAAAGCGGGCATCAATATGGACGCCGTTGCGAAAATGGGCGACGTCATCCGCCGCTGCGCCGAGCTGACCGCCGACCGCAACTGCATTGCCGCCGCCAAGCTTGTCGTCTTCTGCAACGCGCCCGAGGACAATCCTTTCATGGCGGGCGCCTTTCACGGACCCGGCGAGCCCGACGGCGTGATCAATGTCGGCGTGTCCGGTCCGGGCGTGGTGCGTGCTGCCCTCTCTCAGGCGGGCAACTGTGACATCACGGAGATCGCCGACCTCATCAAAAAAATTGCCTTTAAAATCACCCGGATGGGACAACTGGTCGCACAGGAGGCCTCCCGGCGTCTGTGTCTGCCCTTCGGGATTGTCGACCTCTCGCTGGCGCCCACCCCCGCCGTGGGCGATTCGGTCGCTTATATCCTGGAGGAAATGGGACTCGAGAAATGCGGCGCTCACGGCACCACCGCCGCGCTGGCACTGCTCAACGATGCGGTCAAAAAAGGCGGCACCATGGCCTCCTCCCATGTCGGCGGGCTATCGGGCGCTTTTATCCCGGTGTCCGAGGATGCCGGCATGATTGAAGCCGCGCGATGCGGCGCGCTGACGCTTCCCAAGCTTGAGGCCATGACCGCCGTGTGCTCGGTGGGGCTTGACATGATCGTGCTGCCGGGCGACACCAGCGCCGAGATCCTTTCGGGCATCATTGCCGACGAGGCGGCCATCGGCATGGTCAACTCCAAAACCACCGCGGTGCGCCTCATCCCCGCCATCGGCAAACAGCCGGGCGAAGAGCTCTCCTTTGGCGGTCTCCTGGGCAGCGGGCCGGTCATGGAGGTGAACCGCCATTCCCCCGCCCGCTTCATCGCCCGCGGTGGCCGGATCCCTGCGCCGCTACAAAGCCTTAAAAATTAAATTTTTACCGATAAATATATTTTTTTTATTGACAAACGGTAAATCATCTTGTATATTGTCTGTAGACAAGTGCTAATATTTTTGCTGTAAAGGAGCGATACGACAATGTGCAAGGATGATTTGACACCCCCGAGCGAAACCCCTGAATCCCCGCAGCCCCCCGTTCAGGCCGCGCCGATTCCGCCCCCTGCCGCTGAGCCCCCTGTCTATGTTTCACCGATCGGCATCGCCTACACCCCAGTCCCCTACACCCCGCCGCAGCCCAGCCCTACAACGCTGGCCTTCCGCGAGGTTGTTAAGCAGAAAAAAAGTGTGTTGCTGCTGCTTCTGGGTTTTCTGGGTTGCTATTTCTACTGTGAGGTAATGATCCAGGGCTCTATGTCGGGACTGGGCATCCCGCTCTACCTAACCGTGTTTTACGCCATTGCGTTCTGGTTTCTTATGGACAAGAAAGATGCTTTTCCAACGATTTCATGGATTCTGCTGATTCCGGTGGCGTTGCTGAGTTGGAGCTTTGCCTACGTTGACAGCCCGCTCACCAACTTCATCACCACGATGGTGCTGTTTGTGACGATCCCCCTCCAACTGTCGGTGATGGCGGGAAAAACCAAGCTCTCCTCCCCCGCGGTGATCCGCGACACCTTTATGGCGGTCATGGGAGACCCTATTACGCATATGGGCAGCACCTTTGAGGCGCTCTCCGCCCGCAAAAGTGACAAAAAAAAGCACAGCGGCTTCTGGCTCGCGGTGGCGGGCATCGTTTGCTCTGTCCCAGTCATCCTAATCTTTTTCGCCCTGTTCAGCAGCGGCGATGAGGTGTTCCGCACCGCCTTCGAAGGTTTTTTCAGTAGGATCCAGTTTGACGCGACCGATCAGATTGTGAACCTGATTCTGGCGTTCATTCTGGCGCTGTTTGTCATCCCGGTTTTTTTCTCCCTGCGCGCCGAGAAGCCGAAATCTGAAAAACCGGCTAAGACACGCGGCGCACTGCCAGCGGTTGTAATCATTTCTTTTTTGTTCGGCATCATTCTCATTCAGGGCTTCTTCGCCGCCATCCAGATTTCCTATCTCTTCCCCGGCGCAAACGGCGGCCTGCGCATTCCTGCGTCCTCCTCCTACGCCGAATTTGCCCGCTCAGGCTTTGCGCAGATTTCCACGGCGTCCATCTTAACCGCGCTGATCATCGCATTATGCTTCCTGATGTGTCGAAAAAATGAAAAGGGCGCGCTGCCGTTTGGTGTCAAGCTGTGCCTGACCGTGCTCGCCTGTCTGGACGGGGTGCTGTGCGCTTCGGCTTACGCGCGGATGTTTTTATATATTGATCAGTGGGGATATAGCGTTCTGCGCGTCAACACCTGCTGGCTGATGGCGCTGACCATGCTTCTGGTGCTGGGGCTGCTGCTCAAGGTGTGGACGCCCCGCCTCAAGCTGTTTACCTGGACGGCGACCTGTGTGCTCGTGATGACGGTTGCGCTCAACTGCCTCAACACCGACCGCCTGGTTGCCCGCCTTAATATTGACCGCTATATTGCCTCCAATTGTACAAGCCAGTTGGACACCGGGTATTTTCTTGACCTATCCCCCGCCGCGCTGCCCGAATTGAAGCGCCTGCGCGACACACCGGTGAAAGAGCTGGGCGATATAGATCGTACCATGCTGACCGTCGCGATTGAGGGAAAGGAAGACATCATCTCCAGCCGCACCTTCCGAAACCACGTCTTTTATTTTAACTGATTTTTAAAAAAAGCCGGACCGTGCTGTCCGGCTTTTTCCCTTTCACAGAGAAGACGCACACATTCATTTACAAAAAATTCATATCCTTATGCAGTTTGCATATTGTAAAGCGCATTTGGGAGGAATATAATAATCAAAGCAAATTGATTGTTTGTCAAAAATTCATAAAATCCCGGGAGGCTTTGTCCTCCTCTGGGGTGTGTCCGAAAGCGCAATTTTCAGGCACACCCTATCATTACGCCTTTTGGAGGTAACTTTTTATGCAGGATATGATCAATCGTATCGTGGAGATGGACCAGAAGGCCCAGGAGATCACGACCGAGGCGCAAACCGCCCGTATGCAGGCCGAAGCAGACGTCAAGGCTCGCCGCAGTGCAATCCGCGAGGAGCTGCTCAGCCGTGCGCGCGCCCGCCTCAAAATCAACGAGGAAACCGAACGCGAGCTTGCCGAGCAGGGCTGGCAAAAGGTCAAGACCCGGCACGAGGAGATCGCATCCAGGCTGGACGCTGACTACCGGAAAAACGGCGAAGGCTGGGTCTCGGAAATCGTAAATCGCGTGCTGGGAGTGTGACGCCATGCTGACCTCCATGTCCTCCAAGGTCATTCTGGCCAAGGCGATGACCATGTTCGGCCGCCGCCTGACCGGGCAGGGGTATACAGACCTGCTGAACTGCCGCACGGTCACTGAGGTGGCCATGGTTCTTAAAAAAGAAACGATCTATGCCAAGGCATTGACCGGCATGAACGAATCCACCGTGCACCGCGGCCAGCTGGAAGCGCTTCTGCGCGCCAACCTGCTCAACGACTTCGCCGCACTGTGCCGGTATGAGCTCTCGGTGGGTTCGCACTTTTCCGACTACCTGATCCGGCGCGGGGAGATTGGCCAGCTCCTATCCTGCCTGCGTCTGCTGAGTGTCGGCCGCAGCGAGGAATATCTGCTCTCCCTGCCGGTTTTCTTCAACGCCCACACCGAGCTGAACCTCTTTGCGCTTGCCAAGGTGAAAACCTTTCAGGAGTTTCTGGACGCGCTGGGCGGCTCAAAATACCGCGCTATCATCGAACGGTGCCGCCCCGATGAGATCATGCCGGTTGATTTTACCCTGATCGAGAATGCGCTCTACCTCTATCTCTATCAGGGTGTATTCGAGATCATCCGGAAGTTCGCCCACGGCCTCGAAAAGGAAGAGCTTCTGGCTCTGTTCGGAAGCAAGGTTGACCTGCTCAACATGCTTCGCATCGACCGGCTCAAGCGCTATTTCCGCTTTTCCCCCGATATCATCCGCTCGATGGTTTTCCCCTTCCACTATAAGATCCCGCCCAGAGTGCTCAACGACATGATCGAAGCGCCCGACGCGGACAGCGCGTTCGACCTGTTCAGTGCGACCGGTTACCGGAAGCTTCTTGAAAAGCACGAGTTTCAGAACCATGACGACTTCGCCGACCGGTGCATGTATGACATCTGTCAAAAACAGATGTACTTCTCTACCCACGCTTCGGTGGTCATGCTCTCCTATATTTTCCTTTCGGAAATCGAACTGGAAAACATCATAAAAATCATTGAAGGTATCCGATACGGCCTGCCCCAGAAGGAAATCGCCGAAATGCTCATCGGGTATGATCAGAAATAGGAAGGAGTGATTCTTTTTGGCTGTTGAAAAAATGAAGCTGATCACCGTGATCGGCAAGCTGTCTGAACTGGACGCGGTAATTGAGCTTTGCGGTCAGACCAAATCCTTCCAGCCGGATAACGCCCTTTCGTTTTTCTCGGACACCCGCGGTTTTGTCCTGATGAACGAAACCAACCCCTATTCAGGGCCGCTTCAGAAAATGAAGGATACGGCGGCGCTGGCCGGAAAAAAATTACAGATTGTCAAGGACAAAGAGGTAAAACAGACTGACGAACAGGTTCAGTCCTATGTAAACGGACTGGTGGAATCGGTCGGCGTGTTGCAGGGCAGGCGTCTGGAATGCATCCAGGCCATTGACGGGGATCGCCGGGCGCTCGAACAGATCCAGCACTTCCTTGGCCTCGACATCAACCTAGACGACGTGTTCTCCTGCCAGTACATCAAGGTGCGGTTTGGGCGGCTGCCCAAGGACAGCTATGACAAGCTGGCCGCCTACACGAACAATCCCTACATCTTATTTTTCCCAAGTTCCAATGACGCAACCTCCTATTGGGGCGTCTACTTCTCGCCCATTGAAAAGGTGACCGAGGTCGACCGGATTTTCTCAAGCCTTTACTTTGAGAGGCTGCGTCTGCCCGATTTCGTCGGCACGCCCGAACACGCCGCCGAAAGCTTCCAGGAAAGCCTCACAAAACATGAGGCCGAGCTGTCCGAGCTGGAT
Organism: Oscillospiraceae bacterium; assembly: GCA_031551875.1. GTDB lineage: Bacteria > Bacillota > Clostridia > Oscillospirales > Acutalibacteraceae > JAVBNA01. Next base: position 31,019 of record JAVBNA010000018.1, read on the forward strand.
AAGCAGTTTGACGAACTGTGGAAGCGCGAGGAAAAGTCGATTCTGTGCGCTTACTCCTACCTCAAAAAGCACGCCGCCTACTTTGATATCCGGCGGTATGCCGCCAAATACAATGACAACTTCATCGTTGCGGGCTGGATTCCGGCGCGCGCCGAGAAGAAAATCACCAAAGGGCTGGATACACTGTCCTCGGTCGAATATTCCACCGATCCGGCGGAGGCCGAGCCCAAGCATGCCCCCCCCGTAAAGTTGCGCAACACCCGCCTGTTCCGTCCTTTTGAGTTTTTTGTCGACATGTACGGGCTGCCCTCCTACAACGAGATGGATCCCACCGTCTTTGTGGGCATCACCTACATTATGTTGTTCGGCATTATGTTCGGCGATCTGGGGCAGGGACTTGTGCTGTCGCTGGTCGGCTATTTCATGTGGAAGCTCAAGGACATGATGCTTGGACGGATCCTGATCCGCTGCGGCATCTGCTCGGCGGTGTTCGGCATCCTGTACGGTTCCGTGTTCGGCGCGGAGCATCTGCTTGACCCGCTCTATGAGTCGCTCGGCATCCATTTCCTGCCGCTGCACGCACTGGAATCGGGTGACAACATCATGCTGATCATCCTGTCCGCCGTCGCCATCGGCGTGGGCTTGGTCATCGTTTCCATCCTGATCAACATATTCTGCTCTCTGCGGCAGAAGCGCTGGGAGCAGGGACTGTTCGGCCCCAGCGGGCTAGCGGGGCTGCTTTTCTATGGCGGCATCGTCGCCTTTGTCGTGGCAAAAATGGGTCTTGGCATTGAGATTCCCGGTATGGTCACGCTGCTCGGCCTCATTTTCCTGATCATTCTGCCGCTGCTTGCCATGTTTTTCCGCGAGCCGCTTGCGGAGCTTTGTGAAGGTAAAAAGAACTGGTTCCCCGAAAAGCTCGGAGAATACTGCATGCAGAACTTCTTTGAGGTGTTTGAATTCCTGCTCAGTTATATGACTAACACCATGTCCTTCCTGCGCGTGGGCGCGTTCGTGCTGGTACATGCCGGCATGATGCTGATGGTCAACATTTTGTCGGGCTCGGAAATGGGCGTTGGCTTCATCCTCGTACAGGTGCTCGGCAATCTTCTCGTCATGTGCATGGAGGGGCTGCTTGTGGGCATCCAGGTGCTCAGACTTGAGTTCTACGAGATGTTCAGCCGCTTCTTTGAGGGCGCCGGACGTCCCTTTGAGCCGGTCAACGCGGAGGCCGAATAACCGGACAATTCTGATGCGCCGCATCATATGAATAAAAATTAAAAGTATATTTAGGAGGTAAACAATTATGATCGCTTTTTACATTCTGATGCCTGTGGCCCTGCTTCTGGTTTCGATGGTGCTGTGCACCGTCGCCGTCAAACGCGGCAAGTCGCCCAAGAAGGCGCTGTCCGCCCATCTGATCTCCTTTGTGATGATTCTCGCGTTGACCATCGCCCTGCCACTGTCTGCGTCGGCCGCTTCTCCTGAAACGGGTGAAGCCCCGACGACCACCGCCGCTGAAACAACCGCGCCCGTTGCCGACGCCGCCGCGTCGAGCATGGGGCTTGGTATGCTGGCCGCCGCGCTGGTTACCGGCCTGTCGGGCATCGGCGGCGGTATTGCCGTAGCCGCGGCCGCTCCGGCTGCCATCGGCGCAACCTCCGAGGATCCCAAGAACTTCGGTAAATCCCTGATCTTCGTCGCGCTGGGCGAAGGTATCGCGCTGTACGGCCTTCTGATTTCTATCCTGATTTACAGTAAATACTAAGCTGAGGCAGGTGTAAACCCATGCGTTTTCATTTAATCAGTGACAACGTGGACACGATGGTGGGCATGCGTCTGGCCGGGATCGGCGGTGACCTCGTACACGAGGAGCCCGAGGTGCAGGCTGCGTTACGCAAGGCGGTGGATGATCCCGAGGTGGCGGTCATCCTGATGACCGAGCAGCTTGTCAAGCTGTGCCCCGACCTGGTCTATGACCTGAAGCTCAACCGCCGGCGTCCGCTCATCGTGGAAATCCCCGACCGGCACGGCGGCGGCCGCACCAAAGACGCGATCAGCCGCTATGTCCGCGAGTCCATCGGACTGCGGATTTAAGGCTCCCTTTTAAGCACAGTGAGGTGAAAGTATGGCGACAACCGATGAAAAAGTCAGTAAATTTCTGTCCGCAATTACGCACTACGCGGAGGAGCAGCGCCATTCCATATTAGACGAGGTTGAGGCCTTCAAAAAGAAGGAACTTGACAAAGCGGAGGCGGAGGTGCTGCGCGGCGCCTACCAGCTCATCCAAAAGGAAACCGCCGAAATGCGGGGTAGCATCAGCCGCGAGATGTCCGAGCGTGAAATGGAAAGCCGCCGCGCCCTTCTTGCCAAGCGCCAGGCCATCACCGACGAGGTGTTCCGGAAGGCCGAACTCGAGCTGCTCTCTTTTGCCCAAAGTGACAAGTACCCCGCCTATTTGGAGGCGGCGGCCAAAGAGATCGCCGGCTCGCTCACCTCTGAGCGCACGGTGCTCTATCTCAAGCCGGACGATATGTCTCAAAAAGAGCTTGTGACCAAGGAGTTCGGTCGTCCGTGCACCGTGGAAGCCGACGCTTCCATCCGCATCGGCGGGCTTAAGGGCGCCGACCCGGACAAAAACCTCATCGCGGACAATTCCCTCGATGAAAAGCTGCGCGACCAGCATGAATGGTTTGCCGCGCATTCCGGCCTGAAGGTCGTATAACGGTCCGAGATGAAGGAGATGACAGTTGCGATGGAAAAGAAAAACGTAGTCTACGGCATCAACGGGCCGGTTGTCACCGTACGCGGGGCGAAGGAGTTCTCCATGATGGAGATGGTCTATGTCGGCAGTTCCCGCCTTGTGGGTGAGGTAATCGGCATGACCGACAAGGAAACCACCATACAGGTCTATGAGGAGACCACCGGCATGTTCCCCGGCGAACCGGTCGAGGGCACGGGCAGCCTGATGAATGTAACTTTAGGCCCCGGCATCCTCGACAACATCTTCGACGGCATTGAACGCCCCCTCAAGGCGATTGAAGCGCTCAGCGGCGCTTTCATCGGGCGCGGCGTCAATATCCCGTCGCTCGACGAAACAAAAAAATGGGACGTCACCCTGACTGTCAAGCCGGGTGATACGCTGAAGGGCGGCGACATCTATGCTGAATGCGACGAAACCGCCATCATTCGCCATAAAATCATGATCCCGCCGACCCTCTCCGGCAAAATCACCGAGGTGAAGCCGAACGGTTCTTATATGCTTAACGACGTTATTGCGGTTTTGGAGGATGAGCACGGCAATCGTCACAATCTGACGCTGTGCCAGAAATGGCCCATCCGCCGCCCGCGCCCCGTATCCGAGCGCCTGCCCGCCTCTGTGCCGCTCATCACCGGACAGCGCGTGATCGACACCCTCTTCCCCGTCTCCAAGGGCGGAACCGCCGCGATTCCGGGCGGCTTCGGCACGGGCAAAACCATGACCCAGCATCAGCTGGCCAAATGGTGCGACTCGGACATCATTGTCTACATTGGCTGCGGCGAGCGCGGCAACGAGATGTCCCAGGTGCTTGAGGAGTTCAGTGAGCTGGTCGACCCAAAGTCAGGACGTCCTATGACCGACCGCACCGTGCTGATTGCAAACACCTCCAATATGCCGGTGGCGGCGCGCGAGGCGTCCATCTACACCGGCATCACGCTTGCGGAATATTACCGCGACATGGGCTACCACGTTGCGATCATGGCCGACTCCACCTCTCGCTGGGCGGAAGCCCTGCGCGAGATCTCCGGCCGTCTGGAGGAAATGCCCGCGGAGGAGGGCTTCCCCGCTTACCTGCCCTCCCGCCTGTCAGAATTTTATGAGCGTGCGGGCATGGTCAAAACACTGGGCCAGTCGGAGGGCTCGGTCACCATCATTGGCGCAGTCTCGCCGCAGGGCTCCGACTTTTCCGAGCCGGTCACCCAAAACACCAAGCGCTTCACCCGATGCTTCTGGGCGCTGGACAAGGCGCTGGCTTACGCCCGTCACTATCCCGCCATTAACTGGATGACCAGTTACAGCGAATATTTCACCGATCTGGACAAATGGTATACACAGACGCTGGGCGAGGAGTTCATTGACGCCCGCCGCCAGATTGTCGGCATCCTTCATGAAGAGAACAACCTGATGGAGATCGTCAAGCTGATCGGCGCCGACGTGCTGCCCGACGACCAGAAGCTGGTCATCGAGATTGCCCGTCTGATCCGCGTGGGCTTCCTCCAGCAGAATGCCTTCCACGCCGAGGACACCTTTGTGCCGCTTGAGAAGCAGCTTAAAATGATGCAGACCATTCTCTTCCTGTACACGAGGGCCAAGACGGTGGTCGCCGCCGCCATTCCCCTTTCTAAAATCTCCGACCTGGGCTGGTTTGACAAGCTGGTCAAAATGAAGTACGACATCCCCAACAATAAGCTTTCCATGTTCGACGATTACATGAAAGCGATTGACGCCGATGTTTCGGGCATTTATTCCTCCGCGTCCTAAACGCCCTGAAACGCATATGAGAAAGGACTGAACAGTATATGATTCTTGAATATGTCGGCGTAAAGGAAATCAACGGCTCGCTGATTGTGCTGGACAATGTGGAAAACGCATTTTTTGAAGAGATTGTCGCCATCCGCCTGACCGACGGCACGACTCGTCAGGGCCGCATCGTGCAGATGGAGGGCAAGCGGGCGGTCATTCAGGTCTTTGAGGGCACCAACGGGCTGTCGCTCGTCAACACCCAGACCAAGCTGACCGGCCATCCCATGGAGGTACCCCTCTCCCCTGAGATCCTCGGGCGAATCTTTGACGGCGCAGGCAAGCCCATTGACGGCCTTGGTGACATCTTTCCCATCAAGCGGGAGAACGTCAACGGCACGGCCATCAACCCCGTCTCGCGCGTCTATCCCCGCAACTATATTAACACCGGCGTGTCCTCGATCGACACCCTGATGACCCTCATCCGCGGGCAAAAGCTGCCCATTTTTTCCGGCTCGGGCATGAAGCACAACGAACTGGCGGTGCAGATTGTCCGTCAGGCCAAAATTGCCGAGGAGGAGGGCGCGGGCTTCGGTGTCGTCTTTGCCGCAATGGGTGTCAAGAACGACGTGGCCGACTACTTTAAGCGTTCTTTTGATGAGTCGGGCGTGCTCAGCCGCGTCACCATGTTCCTAAATCTTTCCAATGACCCGATCATTGAGCGTATCCTCACCCCCCGCTGCGCACTGACGGCTGCGGAGTATCTCGCGTTTGAGCTGGGGATGCACATTCTGGTCATCATGACCGACATGACCTCCTATGCCGAAGCGCTTCGTGAATTCTCCTCGTCGAAAGGGGAAATTCCCGGACGCAAGGGCTTCCCAGGCTACCTGTATTCCGACCTTGCCTCTCTCTATGAGCGCGCCGGCATGGTCAAGGGCAAGCCGGGTTCGGTCACACAGATTCCCATTCTCACCATGCCTAACGACGACATCACCCACCCTGTTCCTGACCTGACCGGCTACATCACCGAGGGGCAGATTGTGCTCGACCGCGGCCTCGACGGCGCCGGCATTTATCCGCCGGTCGCCATCCAGCCCTCCCTGTCCCGTCTGATGAAGGACGGTATCGGAGAAGGCTATACCCGCGCCGACCACTCCCCCCTCGCCAACCAGCTGTTTGCCTCCTATGCCAAGGTGCAGGATGCCCGTTCGCTGGCGTCGGTCATCGGCGAGGAGGAGCTTTCGGCGGTGGACAAGAAATATTTGGAATTCGGACATCAGTTTGAAACCTATTTCATCAGCCAGGGCCCCAACGAAAACCGTTCGATTGAAACCAGCCTGGATCTCGGCTGGCGGCTTTTGTCCATGCTGCCCCGCACCGAGCTCGACCGTCTGGATGATGAGCTGCTGGATAAATTCTATCATCCGGAAGAGGCCGAAAGCATTCATAAGTAAGTTTGCGCAGGAGGTGAACGAATATGGCCGTATCCGCCGTCCCCACCAAAGGAAACCTGCTGACCACAAAAAAGTCACTGGAGCTGTCCCGGGTCGGCTATGAACTGCTCGACCGCAAGCGCAACATCCTGATCCGTGAGATGATGATGCTCATTGACCGCGCGACCGAGATTCAGGACTCGATTGACTCGACCTACACCGACGCCTATCAGGCGCTGCAGAGAGCCAACATCATGCTGGGCATCTGCGACGAAATCTCAAAGACTGTGCCCATCGACGACGGCCTTTCCATCGACTTTCGCAGCGTCATGGGGGTGGAGATCCCGCTTGTCAGCCTCAAGCAGACCCCGACGTCCATTTATTATGGCGTCAACTCCACAAACGCCTGGCTGGACGAGGCTTTTATCGCGTTTACGAAGGTTAAAAAGCTGACTGCTACGCTCTCCGAGGTGGAAAACAGCGTCTACCGGCTGGCCGACGCGATTATCAAAACGCAAAAGCGCGCCAACGCCCTGAAAAACATCATGATCCCGCGCTTTGAGGCGGTTGTCAAGTTCATTACCGACGCACTCGAGGAAAAGGACCGCGAAGAATTTTCCCGGCTTAAAATTATTAAAAATAAAAAAGCGCGTGAAAATGCAAATCAGGTATAATTATGTCGCACCTGTAAACAATAAGTCCTGCGAAGTATATTCGCAGGACTTTTTTTGGGTATGTTCTGTGCATGCCCGCATGAAAGTAAAGAGGTGAAATTATCATGTTAGACAGGCTTGCGCTGATTCTTGTAATCATTGGCGCGCTCAACTGGGGCGGCATCGGCATCTTCCAGTTTGACACAGTCGCGTGGCTGTTTGGCGGACAGGGCGCCGTCGTTGCGCGTATCGTCTATGCGTTGGTCGCCATCGCAGGCGTGTGGTGTATCTCGCTGCTTTTCCGCGAAAGAGAGATTATCTCACATCACGCCGACTAACCGCCGGTTCACGGCATACAGCAAGGACAGCAATGCCTAAGGGCGAGGCTGTCCTTGCTGTGTTACAGATGATTCCCTATAAAAGTAAAACTTTATGTATAAATTTTCATTTTTTACGAATAAATCTCTTGTCTGTCTTGCGTTTGCCTCAAGAATGTGGTAGCATAGATACAATATAGTTGAGGAGTGATTTTTCATGAAAAAAGCTATGGCACTGCTTCTTTCCCTACTTATGCTGACCGCGCTTCTGGCGGGCTGCACCGGCTCAGCGAGCAACAATCCGCAGAGTACGGCGCCCCAAAGTACCGCTGACAATCAGGACGACCAAAGCGATGAGCTGGTTATCTTCTGCAACGCCAACTTCCCGCCCTTCGAGTATATGGACAATGGCAATCAGATGGCTGGCGTGGACATTGATCTCGCCAATGCGATCGGCGAGAAGCTCGGCAAAAAGATCACCATGAAAAACGCCGACTTTGACGGCATTATCGCCGCCCTGGCTTCGGATAAATGTGATCTTGCCATCTCGGGCATCACAATTACCCCCGAGCGTCAGAAGCAGGTTGATTTTTCCAACCCCTACATCAAATCCACCCAGTATCTGATTCTTCTGAAGGATTCTCCCATTAAGACGATGGAGGATCTCGCCGGTAAAAAAGTGGGTTCCCCGCTGGGCTACACCGGACAATTTGCCATGGAGGACGAAATCGCCGAAGGCGTGCTCAAGGACAAGGGCTGTGAGGTTGTCACCTACAAATCTGCCGTGGAAGGCAGTCTGGACATCGTCAACGGCCGCCTTGATGCGGTGATCATGGATGAATTTGTCGCCAAGAAAATCGCTAGCAACAATGATAAACTGGTCGCCATTCAGCTGGTTCGCAAGGACGGAACCGATGTTTCGGAGGAATACGGCGTCGCGATGCCCAAGGGCAGCGAATACTGCGCGCAAATCAACGAGGTGATTGCGGATCTGACCGCACAGGGAAAAATTGAAGAGTGGGTCATTGCACACTCTATGACCGACGCAAACTAAAAAGTAAAAAATTATCGTTTGTTTCATACAAACGATAATTTTTTGTAGAGGGGGGCTGTGCGTGTCCGGCGCACTCACATGGATTCAGGAAAACTTTTACAGCACTTTTATTGAGAAAAACCGTTATCAATTGTTTTTAGAAGGTTTAAAGAACACTCTGACCATCGTAGTCTTTGCGGCGCTGATCGGCTGTGTGCTCGGCATTCTGGTCGCATGTGCTGACATGGGCTTCCGTCATGCCACCAAACGTAATCCGGTCCGCTATTTAATTCTCAAGGTTCTCAACGCGATCTGCAAGGTATACATAGCCATCATTCGCGGTACGCCGCTTGTTGTGCAGCTGATGTATCTTTACTTTGTTATTTTCACCAATGTGAAAAATGGAATATTGGTCGCGATCCTTGGCTTTGGCCTCAATTCGGGCGCCTATGTCGCTGAAATTGTGCGCGCAGGGATCATGTCGGTTGACATCGGGCAGACCGAGGCAGGACGCTCACTGGGCATGACCTCTCTGGCCACCACCAGTAAAATCGTGCTTCCCCAGGCCATCAAAAACATCCTGCCGGCGCTGGTTAATGAATTTATCGCTTTGATCAAGGAAACCTCTGTGGCCGGTCTGATCACCATAACCGACCTGACCCGCGCAGGCGATATGGTACGTTCAAACACAGCTGAGCCTTTCTTCTCCCTCACTGCGGTTGCAATTGTCTACCTGATTATTGTCGGCGGACTGACCTTCGTCCTTCGGCGCGTGGAAAGGAGGCTGCGTAAGAGTGATCGAAGTTAAAAACCTGCACAAGTATTTCGGCTCCAACCATGTGCTCAATGACATCAGCTATACCATCGACCAGGGCGAAAAAATCGTCATCGTCGGGCCCTCCGGGTCGGGCAAAAGCACATTTCTGCGCTGCCTGAACCTGCTGGAGATGCCGTCCAAGGGGCAGGTGTTTTTCGACAATATCTGCATCACTGACAAGGGCGTCAACATTGACAAGATGCGTCAGCGCATGGGCATGGTGTTCCAGCATTTCAACCTCTTTCCCCACCTGACCATCCGGCAGAATATCACTCTCGCCCCCACGCAGACCAAGCTCATGGGCAAGGATGAGGCCAATCAGAAAGCTGATGAGCTGCTCAAGCGCGTGGGACTGCTTGATAAAGCGGAAACCTATCCCAGTATGCTCTCGGGCGGACAAAAGCAGCGCATTGCGATTGTGCGGGCGCTTGCGATGAACCCGAGCGTGATGCTCTTTGACGAACCCACCTCCGCGCTTGACCCTGAAATGGTCGGTGAAGTGCTTGACGTCATGAAGGAGCTTGCAGTACAGGGCATGACCATGGTGGTTGTCACGCACGAGATGGGCTTTGCCCGTGAGGTCGGCACCAAGGTGCTCTTTATGGACGAAGGGAAAATCCTCGAGGAAAACGAGCCGCAGGCTTTCTTTGCAAACCCCAGACACGACCGTCTCAAGGATTTCCTCGGAAAAGTGTTATAGAATACTCGAAGTACCCGTCTGCAATCATGCAGGCGGGTACTGTTTTCCCCGAACAAAAAAGGAAGCGCGTGATGCGCTTCCTTTTAATTATTCCGTTATAATTATTCCTCGTTCGCGGGTTCTTCCTGTGCTTCCTCTACAGGAGCGGGAACCTCTTCCACAATCGGCGCGGGGATTTCCGCAGGCACTTCACGCTCAGCAGGAATCTCTGTGACGGTTTCAGTTTTAACTTCAACCGCCGGGGCTTCTTCCGCAGGGGCAGCTTCCGTCACTGTCTCTGCTGAAACAGCCTCAACCGGCTCCTCGTCAGCCAGCAGTGCCTTCATGGACAGGCTGACACGTCTGGACTCAAAGTTAATGTCGGTGATCATCACCTTGACCTCCTGGCCCACGGTCAGGACATCTGCCGGCTTGGCAATGCGCTCACGGGCAATCTCAGAGATGTGGATCAGACCGTCAATACCGGGAATCACGCTTGCAAAGGCGCCGAAGGTGGTCAGGCTGACAACCTTGGCGTCGACAATCGAGCCGACGGGATAGTCACGCTTGAGAATGTTCCAGGGATTGTCCTCTTCCTTTTTATAGCCCAGAGAGATCTTCTTCTGTTCCACGTCAATGTCACGGCGCTCGTCATGACGGGTGACCGTTTCAATCTTCTTGATGTAAACGGGAATTTCGTCGCCCACCGCGACAACCTCAGACGGATGCTTGATGCGGCCCCAGGACAGCTCAGAAATATGCACCATGCCGTCCACGCCGCCCAGGTCGACAAACGCGCCGTAGCTGGTCAGCGACTTGACAGTACCCTTGTAGGACTTACCCGACTCCGCCTCGGCCCAGAACTTCTCAATCAGTTCCTTGCGGTCCTCCTTATATGCGTCGCGGATAGAGCCCACGGCGCGACGGCGCTGGGTGTTGATCTCAATCACCTTGAAGCGCACGGTCTGCTTGAGCAGCTTTTCAAGTGGTTCACCGCGCGACACGGTGGACAGGCCGGCGGGCACAAAGATCTTGACGCCCTTGCAAACGAGCAGCAGGCCGCCCTTAATGACTTCGGTGACAATACCTTCGAGGATTTCGCCGCTTTCTTCGGCGGCCACAATCTCATCCCAGCCCTTAATGGCGTCCAGGCGACGTTTGGAAAGCATGATGATGCCCTCCTGGTCGTTTGTGCGCATAATCAAAAGCTGCATACGGTCGCCCTTTTTGACGACGTCCTCAGTCTTGGCGTTGGGGTCGGCGGTCAGCTCAGCAAGCGGCACATAGCCGGTCTGCTTGCGGGAATCGATCTCAATGAACACTTCATTGGGCGCGATACTCACAACGGTGCCCCACACCTTCTCATCTGTATTTAAATTTTTGAGCGATTCCTCCAGCAGGTTTTCGAACTCCTCCCGGGACTCACTCTCCGCGAATTGGTTTTCATTGGGATTCAAAATGTCGGTCATGGTTTGTAGTACCTCCTTTATTATGCTGGCCGGTGTGGATGCACCCGCCGTAACGCCAATCCTATCCGCACGAAACACAGCTTCCACAGGGAGCTCACGCGCTGTTTCAATGAGGTAGGTCAGGCAATGATGGCGGCACACATCACGGAGCTTTTGCGTATTGGAACTCTCCCTGCCGCCAATAATCAGCATAAGATCTGATTTTTGGGCCAAACACGCAGCCTCGCATTGCCTTTTGGACGTAGCATTACATATTGTAGCAAAAATCGTCGCGTTTGTATATACCCTTTTTACAATTTTTAAACTATTCTCCCACTCTTTTTCACTATAGGTGGTTTGTGCGACAATACACACGGGTTTTTTTGTGAATTCCGGATGCTTTTGCATGATTTCTTCCAGCCCCGCCGCGTCTTTAAAGACGTAACTATCGCCCGGACAGTGCCCGCGGATGCCGATGACCTCAGGATGGGTGTCATCGCCCGCAATCAGGACGGTCTCCCCGCGCGCCGAAGCCGCAGATACAATTTTGTGTATTTTAGACACAAACGGGCATGTGGCGTCCACATAAGAGATCCCGCGCGCCTCCAGTTCATCCAGCGTGGCACGCGGCACACCGTGGGAACGAATGACTACCGTGGCGCCGGACGGCGCGGAAGCCGGGCTCTCGGCAATGCGTACGCCGCGTTCTGAGAGCGACTGTACCATCTGGGGATTGTGGATAATCGGGCCGAGCGTCACCACCGACTTGCCCTCTTTCAGGAGCCGGTCAACCGTCTCAATGGCGCGGCTGACGCCGAAGCAAAAGCCGGCTGATTTTGCTACCTCAATCCTCATTGGCGTTCCCCCATGACCGCGTTGACCGCATCGGCAATGATACGGCTGGCCTGCCGCGCCTCACGCAGTGTCCCTTCTCTGAAGCCCAGATCCTCATAAGGGATCAGCTGGCCGAAGGACACCTGGATGGGCTTGAACACCCGCACGCGCCCTTTACAGGAGATCGCCACCGGCAGCACCGGCGACTGGGAGCGCGACGCAAGCAGTGCCGCCCCCGCCTTGGGCTTAAAGGGCACGGGATCGTAGACACAGCCCCCTTCCGGGAAAATGCCCAGCGGCTGCCCGTCTGCGAGAATTTGCAGCGCCGTACGCAGTGACTCGGTGTCGGCCGCGTCCCGGTTGACCGGAAAAGCGCCGCCCCACCGCAAAAAATGATTATAAAACTTCTTACTGAATAATTCTTTTTTTGCCATAAAACGAATTTTTCTCTTACGGATCGGCATCATCAGAAAAACCGGGTCGAGCACCGAAATATGATTGGAGCACAGCACCACGCTTCCTTCCCTTGGAAAGTTCTCCAGCCCCTTGTACTTCACCCAGAAAATCGGGCGAAAAATTCCGTTTGCCAAAATTCGCGCAAAACTAAACAGACTCATGTGTTGTCCCACACCACCACTTTCAATCATTAGAAAGACGCCCTGGCTTCCGACTGAAGCCGCTCCATCTCTTTCCATACCACGCGGGTCGCGTTGCGAAATTCCTGCCCTGTGCCCTCTTTGATGCCAATATCCTCCAGGCTCAAAGGCCGTCCGCAGTTGACGATCACCCGCCGAAACATCTTCACTTTACCCTTTTGTGCCACCACCGCAACCGGAAGAACCGCACAACCCGCCTTGTACGCGATCATCGTCGCGCCCGCCTTGGGCTTGCCCAGCTCGCCGTCCTTCGAGCGCGTCCCCTCGGCAAAAATGCCGAGAACTTCGCCCTGCCCCAGCAGGTCAAAGGAGGTGTCCATGGCGGTCATGTCGGTACGGCTGCGGTCGACCGAAAAGGCTCCCAGCGATTTAATCAGCACGCGCAGAAAGGGGTTTTTGAACAACTCCTTTTTGGCCATAAAACGGATGGTTCTGTGCTGGGAAAAGGCCAGAAAAAACGGGTCGAGCAGGGAAATATGGTTGGAGCACAGCACCACCGGCATACCCTTTGACACATCATAGCGGCCCATGATTTTATAGGGATAGAACAGTTTGAAAAAAGGTGGCACGATGTATTTTGCAATGCGATAAAGAATCATGGCAAACGCTCCTTGATTATTTTTGTCATCTGCATAACCGACTGTTCGAGGGTATTGCCCGTTGTATCCGCCAAAATGGCGTCAGGCGCAGGCTTTAGGGGGGCAATGGGGCGCGTACGATCCTGTTCATCACGCTGAATGATGTCGGCCAGAACGGCGTCAAAGTCCGCCTCCATCCCCTTTCCACACATTTCCAGCGTGCGGCGCTTTGCGCGATCCTCGGGCGAGGCGGAGAGAAAAATCTTAATCTCCGCGTTGGGCAGCACCACCGTCCCAATGTCACGGCCGTCCATGATCACGTTGTACCGACGGGCAAGATCGCGCTGGAGCTCAAGCAGAAAGTCTCTCACCGCGGGCAGCGCCGACACCTTTGATGCCGCCATGGATACCTCGGGGGTACGCAGGCTGTCGGTCACGTCCTCTCCCAGGAGAATCACTCGCTGCTCACCGTCCCTGTGGACAATGTCTACCGTCAGGCTGCTGAGCGCCTCCTCCACCTGTTCAAGGTTTTCGGGTACAATGCCGCGGCGCAGCATGTGGAGCGCCACGGCACGGTAGAGCGCGCCGGTGTCTACGTAGGTGAACCGCAGCTCCTTTGCAATGCGTTTCGCGATCGTACTTTTGCCCGCCCCGGCGGGCCCGTCTATGGCAATGGAAATCATGGTATACCCTCCCTATTTTAACAGGACTGACCGGCCAGATAGCCGGTAGACCACGCAATTTGCAGGTTAAAGCCGCCCGTGTATGCGTCGGTGTCGATCAACTCCCCGGCCAAATACAAGCCCTCACAGAATTTAGACTGCATGGTTTTGGGGTCGATCTCCTTGACGCTCACGCCACCCGACGTGATGATGGCCTCCTCAAGCGGACGGAAAGAGTCAATGTCCACAGGAAGCGCTTTGAGCAGACGGCAGAATGCGGCGCGCTGTTCCCGTGTGACCGAGTGAGCCTTGGTGTCGCCCGGAATGCCCGACAGCTCCACCATCAACGGGATCAGCTTGCGGGGCAGCAGGTCACTGAGCGTATGGGCAAAGTCGCGGTTCTGATAGGCGGTCAGGTCGCGTGTCACCCGTTTGTCGAGCTGCTCGGGCAAAAGCGCGGGTTTTAAGTCGATGAGCACCCGGTAGCGCCCCGCCCCCATCTCCCGCATGTGGGCGCTCGCGCTGAGCACCATAGGGCCGGATAGACCGAAGTGGGTAAAAAGCATCTCCCCGAAGTCGGAATAGATGACCTTGTTTTTTTTCAAGTCGAGCACTTGCAGGGCGGCATTTTTAAGGGACAGTCCCGTCAGCCGCCTGCACCACTCATCTATGGCGACCAGCGGTACGAGCGATGGCGCGGGTGTAATAACCGTATGACCCGCCTCGCGCGCCATCGCGTATCCGTCGCCGGTGGAGCCGGTCAGCGGATACGACGCGCCGCCCGTCGCCAGTATGATCGCGTCCGCGTCGTAACGCGCACCTGATTCGGTATGCACGCCGCGCACGGCGCCCTCTGAGAGTATCAGTCCCTCGGCGCGCTCGCGCACAATTTTACAGCCGCTCCGCCGCGCAAAGGCGACCAGCGCGTCCACGACCTCCATGGCCTTGTCCGACGCGGGAAAAACGCGGTTTCCGCGTTCCACCTTGAGTGAAACGCCCAAGTCTTCAAAAAAAGCCATCACCGACCGTGCGTCAAACGCCGACCAGGCAGAGTATAAAAAACGTCCGTTGCGGGGGATGGCCGCGATGAACTCCTCCCGCTCGCATAAATTGGTCAGGTTGCAGCGGCCCTTACCGGTGATCAGCAGCTTGCGAGCCGGGCGTTCCATCTTTTCAAGAATGGTCACCGCTTTTCCCCCGCGAGCCGCCATGCCGGCCGCCATAAGCCCCGCCGCGCCGCCGCCGATGACCACTACCCGTTCATTCCTGCTCATTGTGTCCCCCGTCGCTTTCATAGACGTCCGACTGAGCCCATAAGAGCTCAAGCTCCCTAAACATCTCCGACACCTCGTCCTTCTTGCGAAGAGCGGTCGCGGCGATCAGCGCGTTGATCAGGCTGAGCGGCGCAACCAGGGAATCGACCACGGAGATCATGTCGCTGCGCGCAAGCAGAAGGCGGGTGGCATAGCTTGCCAGCGGCGAATCGGGAGAGTCGGTGATCGCAATCACCTTTGCGTGCTTCTGCGACGCGAATTTCAGGGCGCTGACCGCTCTGGCGGAATAGCGCGGGAAGCTGATCCCGACGACTACATCCCTGTCCGACAGACGGAAAAGCGCTTCGAAAATTTCGGTTTCGCTCATCGCGGTAATGATTTCCACCCGCTCGAAAATAAGTTTAAAGTAAAAGCCCATAAAGGTGGCCAGTCCGCTTGCGCTCCGGCCGCCCAATATGTAAATTTTGTCCGCCGCCGCGAGATCCTCCACCGCCAGGTTAAAGTCCTCACGGGAAGTGATTTCGGCTGTTTTGCGGATTTTATCAATGTCCATGCTGAGCACCCTGCCCAGGATATCCTCGCCGCCCAGACGGTCAATGGCCACCTCGATGCGCTGCACCGAAGTCAGCTTGTTGCGGATCATGTCCTGCATCGCATGTTGCAGCTGTGGATACCCCTCAAACCCGACCTCCATCGCAAAGCGCACAACGGTGGATTCGCTGACGCCCACGATCGCGCCCAGACGGGCCGCCGTCAGGTAGGCCGCCTTATCATAATGCTCGGCGATGTAAGCGGCGATGGCGCGCTGTCCCTTTGAGAATTTCGCGCTTTGTTCTTCAATGCTTTGCAGCAGATTTTTTTTCAATCGCAGTCACCTGCACTTTCAGCAGTTTCATTATTCGCAAGAAGCCCTCGGAAAAGAGCAGGACGCCTGCACATTCCGAGGGAGGACTATAACCCGAGCCGCTTGTGCAGGTTTTTTTGCAAACGGACGAGGTACAGGGTGATGAGCTTGGTAAAGGCAATGTCATACACCACAAAAAATACGTTTGCGAGCAGGAGCAGCACGATCGGAATCGCCTCTCCCGCGATCGAATAGCTTTCGGCGGGGATGCCCAGCACCAGTGTCGCGAGAAGGTAGCATCCCAGTGCCGCGGCATTAAAGAAAATCATTTTCAGCGCCCACTCGAACGGGCGTTTTTTGAGCCGCTCAATGACGCCCTTGAGGATGGGATACAGCCCGAAAAAAAGACAGAACAGCACCACGGCCTCCTTGTCGGCGACAAAAAGCCCCGACAGCACCGCCACAACAAAATAGGAGGTCACGGCATATTTATACCCCGCTTCAATCACGGCCACCGTCAGCAACATACCCGCGATCGCACACAGGGAATAGGATGCGATGGACACAATGGAGGTTAAAAACATGATGACCACAGACACGGCGCACATGACACCGCACAAGGCCACCGACGTACTCTTTTTCATCACAAAAGCCTCCGTCAGCAGCAGCGGATCAAATCGCCGCCCATACATTCACAGCAGCAGTCGGCGCAGATGAGCGATGAGCAGACGTCACAGCCGCTGCAGCCGCCCGCCATGTTGGGGTTCGTGTTATAGCCGCCGCCGTAGACGCCGCCCCTCTGGCCGGTCACCTGGTTCATGGCCGTGCGGAATTCCATATTGTTCGGGTCCATCTGACAGGCGCGCTGGTAGTGGTTGTATGCCTCCTCCAGCCAGCCCCGGTTGTAAAGAATGGTTCCCTTGAGGTAATACCACTCGGCATCGCGCCGGTCAAGCGGCACGCCGCTCAGGATCTGGTCGGCGTCGGAGATGCGCCCGGTGCGGATGAAGCTACGCACATCGGAATACCCCGAAGCGTCTGAATAGCCCGTATAGCTTGAGGAAGAGCCTCTGGCTGTTCCGTTCTTGCGCTCGTTCATGATTGTGTCGTAGGCTTCGTTGATCTCCTGCATTTTTTCCGACGCAAGCTCCGCCATGGCGGGATCCTTATCAAAGCGGTCGGGATGATACTTTTTTGCAAGTGTGCGGTATGCTGTTTTGATTTCATCATCGGATGCGTTCCGATTTACGCCTAGGATGTTATATGGATCGCTCATTGCTGATTCCCTTTCTTGAGCAGTTCTCTCTGCGTGCTGATCATGCCGAGTGTCAGGATGTTGCGGAGGATGGGTTCAAATCGATGCACCGTGAGCAGGTCAAAGCAGGCAATGGCCTCATTGAGCGTCCAGGTGAGCATCCCGTCCAGCTGATCGTCTCTATATGAAAAATCCGCTTTGAGAAACGGATTGAAGTTTCCTTTTTTAGCGTCGTCCGCCCGGTCGTCGGCTGCGTCCATCAGATACACCCACCGTCCGACAAAATAGCCCAGACGGGACAGCACATGCTTTTGCACGCTGTCGGCCGACAGACTTTCCGCAACGCACGACAGCATGTGCGCGGTGGACTCTGCGGCCGCGTCGATCCCGGTTTCGGGATCTGTCTCGGCTTTGGCCTGCTCTTCCATCGCGTGCGCGACGAGGTCATAAAGCTCAGGATATTTTTTGCGCGCCTTCTTCATGGGGAAGTGCGCGACGGGCAAAAGCACCGCCGCCGCGATGCGGCGTCCCCAGCCCTTGTCGTGCAGGTTGTCGCGCAGCTTGAAGTAGGTCAGCAGCACGGCAACCGCTGCGGGAAGCTCAAGTGCACCGGCGTCCTCCTTGAGGTAGGTGCATTTTTTCAGCGGATTGACCCCGCACCGCCCCTTGGTAAAGCCGCCGCAGCCTTCCTTGAGCGACAGAGCCAGTAACGAAAGAAACGTGCAGTCATAGCTGAGCGTCATGCGCGCCGCAAAACCGAAATCCCGCCCGATGCGGCGGCACAGCGAACAGTATACGCCGCGGTACATTTCATATTCCTTCACCCGCAGCTCCCTCTTGCACGGGCAGATGTAACCAAACATCGGCTCTCCTTTACCCGCCGGGCAAAGCACCCGGCAGAAACACAATACTATTATATTACAGGTTTCGCATCGCTTTTCCTTAAACAAATTGTAAACATTTGCATTCGCATCGCCATTCGTGTTATATTTTCCCCGGATCTGCCCCGAAACACGCTTCAAGCTGCGCTTTGTATTCCTCAAAACTCATCATGGCGCTTAAAATATCCGCCATGGCTGAGGTGCTCAGATGTTCGGGCAGTCCCAGAAAGCGCAGAAACTGTTTGCGCCTGGCCGATGAATCGGGGCGCCCCGATAGCCCTGCCTCATAGAGGTCGAGCTTTGTGACGGCAGCCATGGCAGGCGGCTCGTCCCCTTCTTGCTCCACTGTCACGCCCGCGTTTTGCAGCGCGCGCAAAAGCCTCTTGGTGCTCATGCCCTCCACCCCCAGCTTGCCCTCGGCGGAGGGCTTTTCCTTGCGCCGCTCCTTGCCGAACACGTCCGGGATGTAGCAGTGCTTGATATAATTGTTGTCAATTGAGCCGGTCAGGTGGTGGCGAATGAGAAAACCAGCCGCATCACTGTCGGTCAGGATCAGCAGGCCTCTGGTGCGCGCCAGTGACCGCAGCAGCTCCATTTTTTCCTTGTCTTTAAAAATCCGGAATCCCTCGGTGGTGAGAATCAGTCCCTCAACCAGCGAGGACAACCGGATTTTGTCATATTTTCCTTCTACGATGATCGCTTCGGTGACCCGGATCATTCCTTCACTCCTTTGCGGAAAGGCGTTGCAGCTTTCCGATCAATTCTTCCAGGAGCACCCGCTTATCGGTGCGGGTACTTTTAAGCTTAATGTCTGTCGTGTGTAATAATTCAAGCGCACCGCGCAGATAGGCGGTGCTTTTTCCCTTAAAATCGCGCTGGGCGTTACGCAGCTTGAAGTCCTTGCCTTTGTAATCAAAGCTTGCGGTCAGGTGGGAAAAATCCCCATCGGAAGCCATGGCGACCCGCACGCGGTAGGCATCGACATAGACCGAGGACAGCGCGCCCAGAATCATCGTCGGCTCCACGCGCTTAAAAAACAGTCTGTCCAGCATCTTGTAGGCACTGTCATACTCCCCGCGCAGCAGGGAACGCACCATGGAAAACGCGTCGGCGGTGACCAGCGTGGTCGCCACTTCGTCAATGTCCCCCTGCGTGATCTCCCCCTCGCCCCGGTAGGCGCATACCTTGTCGAGCTCCTGATGGAGGGTGTACATGTCGTCGCCGCACACCTCGATCAGATGGCTCGCGCAGTCGTGCGAAAGCTCGGTGCCCTGCCCTGCCGCCCGCTTCTGGAGAAAACGGATGAGCGCGTGAGGCTCCAGCTTTTTAAGCTCCACCGTACAGCCCGCCGCCTTTACCTCGCCGAGCAGGGTTTTCCATGCGTTTTTGCGCTGGTCGAGCGGCATCGACGCCTGCCAGATCACCAGCACGGTGGTGTCCGGAATGTCGGAGAGCAGCTCGGACAGCTGCAATTGCTCATTTTTTTGCAGCGCGCCGAAGTCAAAGTCGCACACCGAGACGCATTTGCGCTCAGAGGTAAAGGGAAGCGCCATGGCCTCCATGATAAAATCCGAGGCGGCGCAGGTTCCGTCAAACGCATGAAAGTTAAAGCAATCGGGCTTGCCGCCGCACACCTTGTCACAAAGCAGTTTGGCGTAATTTTTGATCAGATAGGGTTCGTTCCCATACAGGAGGTACGCCCGCTCAAAGGTTTTGTCCCGGATGTGGTGTCTGAGCACCGTTTCATTGATTTCGGGCAAGGCTATTCCTCCCTTCTCAGCCGCACCGCACGGCTGTCATAACAGGTCATCACGAGTGCGCCCTCGCCGCCGGTGGCATAGAGCGCGCCTTCGCCTTGGTCGATGGACGAAAGGGTTTCCTGAAGCCTCTCTTCTCCGGCGCTGTAAAAAACGTACTGCGCCTTGATATCGGAGAGCGAAAGAGGCGGCTCCGAAAAAATGAGCACATCGGGGCTACACCAGTCTGCGGACAGCTCAGACGCGTCGGTCTGTCCATTGAGGATCAGGAAGGAGATGCCGCGGATGGTCATGTAAACCGCCTGTCCCTCTCCGGCCTGCCGTGTGCGCAGGGTCACCTCATTCCAGAAGCGCACCTGGTTATCCGTAAAGGTGTATTTGACCGCCCAGCCGGGCAGGTTATGCTCCACCCTGCTGCGCATCGCACCGCTCTCCGGCATGAGGATGGCCTGCGCCGGATGACGTTCCAGCACACCGGACGCGCCGGCGGCTGACCCCGCGTCCAGCGCGGGCAGCACCATCAGGTCGAGCGTATCGGCACCCTGTCCCTTGAGGTAGTACAGCGCGTCCCGGCTGCACAGCTTGTTGCCGCCGCAGACAATGACCGCCGCATGATTCCGCTCGGTCACGGCGACAGAAAGCCCGTCCCCGACGTCCAGAACCGCCACCTCAATCGCGCCGTGCTCGGAGAGCTGTGCGCTGAACACACCCGCGAGAAGCAGCACAACCGACAGCAGCGCAGCCAGCCGATAGGGCGCTTTCTTTCGTCCCAGCGCATAGGCCAGCGCAAAAATCAGCACTGTCCCGAATAGCCAGAGCTTCACAAAATCCTGTGAGGTGTTGACCACCGCAAAGGGAAGCTCCGAGACCCACTTTGTGACAAGCAGCATCAGCTTGCCCATCAGCGCGGACACAATCCCGACCGGGTACTGCAAAAATGCCGTATACGGCACAAAGGACAGCAGGGCAAATACAAAGCTCCCAATCAGCAGCCATGTACCGGGCAGGGACAGCACCACATTGACCAGCAGCGTCAGCGCGGAGATTTCGCCGAAACAAAGGATCTGCACCGGCAATGTAAAAATCGTGGCCGCCAGCGAGATGGCGATGCTCTCAGTGATCCAGCCGGGCACATACCCGCGGGCGGCAGTGTCTATTTTTTCTGAGAGCCTCGGTCCCAGCACCTGAATGCCCAGCGTGGCGCTGACCGACAGCAGAAAGCCGACATCGGTCGCGCAATAGGGGGAAACCAGACACATGAGAAGCACGGCGAAGCCCAGTGAAGTGCGCGGGTCTGGGCGGCGCTTAAACAGGTAGGACGCCTGTATAATCAGCACCATAATGCCTGAGCGGACAATGGAGGGCGTAAAGCCCGCCAGCGCCATGTAAAACAGCGCAAACAGCATGAGAAACGGCACGCTCGCACGCCGGTTGAGCCTTAAAAAACTCAAAAACCGTGATAGCATCCCGAGCAGAACCGCAAAATGCATACCCGAAAGCGCAAGCATGTGGGAGACGCCCGCGCTGCGAAAGTCGTTCTGGATGCTGCGGTCAAGTTCGCTGCGGTCGCCCAGCAGCATGCCCGTCATGAGCGCCCCCTCGTCACCGGGAAACACCTGCATGATTTTGTTTTTAAGCGCCGTGCGCACGGAGAGGACATGATACATCAGCGGCTTTTGCTCAGTCGTGCGCGACGCGGTCGCAAAATCGGTCACATAGCCGTACAGGTAGATGTCCTTGGCACGGTAGTGCGCGAGCGCGTCAAAGCCCTTGCTCCGCGGCGGCGTCATGAAGTGCACCTGCGCGGTCACCTCGTCATACGGTTCGGCTTCAATGGGCTGAGAGGAGGACAGGCGAAGCTTAAAATTTTTGGGTGCGCCCACAATACCGGTGTCCCTGACCTGTACCACATAGTACACACGCCCGTTTGACCGGGTAGGCGGCTCAAGCAGCGTCACGGTCACCTCCGCCTCTTTGTCCGACAGGCGCATGACCGGCAGGTACTGCGCCGTCGTCACGGCAAAGAGGCTCCCGAGCGCAATGCATACCGTAACGCACAGCGTGAGCACCGTCCCGCTGCGCCGTCCGCCGAGCAGCATTTTAAGCACGGTGATAAACGCAAGAAAGAGCAGGACGACCGCAAACGTCCCCGGCAGCAGCAGGGCGCAAAGCAGCGTCAGCAGATAGGTAAACCCCACAGTGAAAAGCGGCCGCTTCACGGCATGTCCTCCCTCCCACATTCAAAACGCATTTTTAGCACATATCCGGAGACAGCTGGTTGCCGCCCAGCAAGTGAAAGTGCAGATGACCGACCGACTGGCAACCGTGACCGCCGCTGTTGGTCACAACGCGGAAGCCCCCTTCAAGCCCAAGCTCTGCCGAGAGCCGCGCCGCCACCTCGAAAATGTGCGCGACCGCGGCCGAATTGGCCGCTGTTATGGCCGCCGCCGAGGCGATATGGGTTTTCGGGATGAGCAGCACGTGTACGCCCGCTTTGGGATCCAGGTCGTGGAACACCAGCACCGTTTCATCCTCGTACACCTTGCGCGAGGGAATCTCCCCGCTTACGATTTTACAGAAAATGCAGTCCATGTTTTGACCTCCTTTACGCTTTCAGCATCGCGCCGACCACGGCTTCCACCGCCGCAAGCGCTTCGTCTGCCTTGGAAACGTCCTTTGCGCCCGCCATGGCGCTGTCGGGGCGTCCGCCGCCGTTTCCGCCCGCAATCTTGGCGATCTCACGCACAATGTTTCCGGCGTGCGCCCCCTTGTCCTGCGCCGCCTTGCCCACCGTGCAGGCAAAGGTCACTTTACCCTCCGCGGCACCGCACAGCACCGCCACGTTATCCGGCGACAGGTCACGGAGCTTGTCACACATGCCGCGCAGGGCATCGGCGGTCACGCCCGAAAGCTGCCCGGTGATCAGCCTGACGCCGCCGAGATCCTTGGCGCCTGCAAGCAGTTCCTCCACCTGGAGGGCCGCCAGCTTGCCCCGAAGCATCTCAATCTCGCGATCCTTTTCCTTGCTCTCCTGCACAACCTGCACACACCGGCGCACAAGGTCGGCGATGCTGTTGAGCTTGAGCGCCACGGCCGCCTCGCGGATGACATCCAC
Organism: Oscillospiraceae bacterium; assembly: GCA_031551875.1. Classification (GTDB taxonomy): domain Bacteria; phylum Bacillota; class Clostridia; order Oscillospirales; family Acutalibacteraceae; genus JAVBNA01. Next base: position 53,759 of record JAVBNA010000018.1, read on the forward strand.
TTTTTCGCGCAGATGTTCCAGCACGCCGATGCCGGTCACGCCCTCAATGCGGCGCACGCCCGCCGCGGCCGAGGTTTCGGATAGGATTTTAAAGAGCCCAAGCTTGGCGGTGTTGTCAATGTGGGTACCGCCGCACAGCTCAATTGAAAAATCGTCCACCCTGACCACGCGCACCACGTCGGCGTACTTTTCGCCGAACAGCGCCATTGCGCCCAGTTTGCGCGCCTCTTCGATCGGCATTTCTTTTGTGTCCACCTGGATGCCCTTGAGGATTTCAAGGTTGACCAGCGTCTCCACCCGTAAAAGCTCTTCGGGCGTCAGCGCGGAAAAATGGGTGAAGTCAAAGCGCACCTCTTTGTCGTTGACCATCTGCCCGGCCTGCTGAACATGACTTCCCAGCACCTCGCGCAGCGCCGCCTGCAACAGGTGGGCGGCTGTGTGGTTGCGCTTGGTTGCGCCGCGCAGCTCGGTATCCACCGCGGCATCCACCGTGTCGTTCACTTTAAACTCGCCGCTCCCGACAATGACCTTATGCATATAGACACCCGATTGATTTTTGAGCGTGTCAGTCACACGGCCCACAGCGGTTCCCGCTTTCAGGACGCCCTTGTCGCCCGCCTGTCCGCCGCTTTCTGCGTAAAAGGGGGTTTTGTCAAGCGCAATTATTACCTCGTCGCCCGCGCCCGCCGAAGCGGAAAGCTCTCCGCTTTTGACGATGGCGAGAATCTCCGCCCGCGCCTCATCGTGCTCATACCCCACAAAGTCAGTGGCAGGGATGTCGCCCAGGGCATCGTCCTCCCCCGTCCACGCGTCCGCGCCGGCGTTTTTCCGTGCGGCGCGCGCGCGCTCCTTCTGCGCTTTCATGAGCGCGGTAAAGCCCTCCTCGTCCACCGACTGGCCGCGCTCCGCCAAAATCTCCTTGGTCAGGTCGAGCGGGAAACCGAAGGTGTCGTTGAGCTTGAAGGCAATCTCGCCCGACAGTACGGTTTCGTCCGCCTTGTCCATCAGCTGGCTGAGCAGCGCAAAGCCCTGATCAATGGTTTTGGCAAAGCTGTTTTCCTCCACGCCGATCAGCTTCTTGATAAAGTCGCGCTTCTCCACAAGCTCGGGGTAGGCTTCCTTGTTTTCCTCAATCACCGTATCGCACACATCGACCAGGAAGGTGTCCTGAATGCCGATCAGGCGTCCGTGACGGGCGGCGCGGCGCAGCAACCGGCGCAGCACATAGCCGCGTCCTTCGTTGGAGGGCATGACACCGTCGCCGATCATGAAGGTGGTGGAACGGATGTGATCGGTGATGACGCGCAGGGAGATGTCGGTTTTGGGGCTGTCCCCGTAGGCGACGCCCGAAATTTTAGAGACGTGCTTCATGATGTTCTGCACCGTGTCCACCAAAAAGAGATTGTCCACGCCCTGCATGATGCAGGCCAGACGTTCAAGACCCATGCCGGTGTCAATATTGGGATGTTCGAGGGGGGTGTAATTGTCGTGGCCGTCGCTGTCAAACTGAGTGAACACCAGGTTCCAGAATTCCACATATCGGTCGCAGTCACAGCCCACCGCGCAGTCGGGCGAGCCGCAGCCGTATTTTTCCCCTCGATCAAAATAAATCTCCGAGCAAGGGCCGCAGGGCCCGGTGCCGTGCTCCCAGAAGTTGTCCGCCTTGCCGAGACGCACAATGCGTTCGGGGAGGGCGCCGATCTCCTTCGTCCAGATGTCAAACGTCTCGTCGTCATTCTCATAGATGGAAACCCACAGCCTGTCCACCGGCATCTCCATTACGTCCAGGCAGAATTCCCACGCCCATTTGGTCGCATCATACTTAAAATAATCGCCGAAAGAGAAGTTGCCCAGCATCTCAAAGTAGGTTCCGTGACGGGCGGTGATGCCCACCCGCTCAATGTCGGGCGTGCGGATGCACTTCTGACAGGTGGTCACACGGCTGCGCGGCGGAGTCAGCTCGCCGGTGAAGTATTTTTTCATGGGAGCCATCCCTGAATTAATCAGCAGCAGGCTGTTGTCGCCCCGCGGCACCAGCGGGAAGCTGGGCAGACGCAGATGTCCCTTGCTTTCAAAGAACGACAGATATTTTTCCCGGATTTCGTTGAGTCCCATCCATTTCATGTTTGCATCATTCTCCTATAAAAAAATAAGATTCCCCCGCCCGCATGGGACGGAAGAATCCGTGGTACCACCCAAATTGCGCAAGAACCGCGCCACTTTGCGCCCTTTAACGCAGGGCATACGCACCGTTCCTCACGGCACGGCTCCAAGATGGCACGCGAACCGCCCGACAGAAATCTTGCACCGAATGATTTCCTCTCTGTACGGCGGGCACTGTCCGCTTGGTCTTATCACAGCCGATTTATATTGCTCCCATTATAAGGTAATCCCCGAAAAATGTCAATCCCCGCGCTTAATTAAGCAAAGCTTTGTCCCGCGATGCGCACGCTCTCCTGCGCATCTTTCGCGTAGTAATCCGCGCCCACCATGGCGGCGTATTCCGCCGTCAGCACCGCGCCGCCCACCATGACTTTACAGGGCGCGCCCGCCTCTCGGAGAGCCGTAATGGTGCGCTGCATATTCCTGACCGTCGTGGTCATCAGGGCGCTGAGCCCCACCAGCGTGATTTTATGTCGAAGGGTCTCCTCTACGACCCGTTCCACTTTGACGTCCTTGCCCAGGTCGAGCACCTCGTAGCCGTAGTTTTCCAGCATCATTTTGACGATGTTTTTTCCTATGTCGTGAATGTCCCCCTCCACGGTTGCGAGGAGGATTTTCCCCCTACAAGCCTGCTGCTCACCTGACGCGTCCAGCGCCTCCTTCACCTCTTCAAACGCACTTTTGACCGCGCCCGCCGACTGCATGAGCTGCGGCAGGAAGATTTTCCCCGCCTCAAAGCGCGCCCCCACCGCGTCGAGCGCCGGGACAAACTGCCCGTCTATGATCGCAAGCGGCTTTTCGGTTTTGAGCAGAGTACGCACCTTTTGCACAGCCTCCTCACGCCGTCCCTCCACGACGCAGTCGAACAGCGTTCTCTCCGATTCCGAAGCCACGCCCGGAACCGCGTCGGTTTCCCCATAGGCGCGGGTATACAGGGCCGCGTCGGCGTCCTCACCGCACAGCACCCGGTAGGCGTGCACCGTGCGCATCATCTCAACCGACAGGGGATTGAGGATGGCAGCGTCCAGCCCCGCACCCAGCGCCGCCGCCAGGAAGGTGCTGTTGAGCAGCGGGCGCTGCGGCAGGCCGAAGGAGACATTGCTCACACCCAGGACGGTTTTAAGCCCCAGCCTCTCTTTGACCATTTCGATCGCTTTGAGCGTTTCGCGCGCCTGCTCCTGCTGCGCCGACACGGTCAGCGTCAGGCAGTCGATCACAAGATCCTCTTTGGGGATGCCGTAGGACAGCGCCGTGTTCATCATACGCTCGGCAATCTCAAACCGCCCCTGCGCCGTGGAGGGGATTCCGGTTTCGTCCAGCGTCAGGCACACAATCAGCGCACCGTATTTTTGGACAATGGGGAAAATTTTCTCCATTGTCTCCTTTTTTCCGTTGACCGAGTTGATCATGGGTTTGCCGTTGCAAAGACGCACCCCCGCCTCAATCGCCGACGGATCAGCGCTGTCGATCTGCATGGGCAGCCCGGTTACGCCCTGCACCTGCCTGACCACCTCACACAGCATGTTCGTCTCGTCGAGCTCGGGCAGGCCGACGTTGATATCCAGAATGTCAGCGCCCGCCTGGGTCTGGTCAATCGCTTCGCCGAGAATGTAGTCCATCTGCCCCGCGCGCAGGGCTTCCTTGAGCTTCTTTTTACCCGTGGGGTTAATGCGCTCGCCGATCACCGTCACCCCGCCGTCCCACACGCGGGTCTGTGTACCCGAGCACGCGGCGGTGACAACCTCCCGCGCCGGTGTGACAACCTGTGTGCCATGCAGCAGCGCGGACAGCTTCTCCATATAGACCGGCGTTGTGCCGCAACAGCCGCCCACCACGCGCACACCCAGCCGGAGCAGTTCTGCCACAGCCTGCACGTATTCTTCAGGGCCGACCGCGTATTCGGCTCCGTCCGCCCCGTCCCGGGGCAGCCCCGCATTGGCCTGCACCATTACGGGCACACGCGCGTAGCGTAGAAATTCTTTCACAACCGGCAGTAGCTCACGCGGCCCCAGCGAGCAGTTGACGCCCACCGCGTCCACGTGAAGCCCGCTCAGCGTCAGTGCCGCAGTGATGGGATCACACCCCACAAAGGTGCGCCCGTCCGCCTCGAAGGTCATGGTGCAGAACACCGGTAAATCCGAGTGCTCCTTGGCCGCCAGCACCGCCGCCTTGGCTTCATACAGGTCGGATACCGTCTCAATGATAATGAGGTCGGCGCCCGCACGCACGCCTGCCTCCACCTGTTCGGCAAACAGGTCATACGCCCCCTCAAACGAAAGCGTGCCCATCGGAACGAGCAACTGTCCGATCGGCCCGATGTCAAGCGCTGTCAGCGGCGCGCCCGCGTTCTTTGCACACCGCACACCCGCCTCGATCACCTGTGCGGGGGAATAGCCGCTGTCTTTCAGCTTATAGCGGTTGGCGCCGAAGGTGTTGGCGGTGATCACCTGACAGCCCGCCTCAACAAACTGCCGGTGGATATCCTCCACCCATTCGGGATGGGTGAGATTGAGCACCTCGGGCAGCTGGCCGGGCTTCATGCCTTTTTGATGGAGCATGGTGCCCATCGCACCATCAAGCAGCAGATTGTTATTTTGAATGCGGGTCATGATGTCCACAGAATTCTCCTCCTTTTTGAAAATCGCACCGACCGTGCCTGTCACACGCCGCGCAGCCGGGCGTATTTTCTTCCCGCTCCTCGCCGTCATACAGCCCCAGCACCGCCGTCACCGACTTGGAAGGCGTCATCAGACAACTTTCGCTCAGGTACAACCCGATGCGCCGCCCGGCGTCCAGCAGCCGCAGGAGAGGCTCCTGGCTTTCAAGCGGCATGTCCCCGTAACCGGGGCTGAAGCGCCCGGTCAGGCACTGTCCCGCCGTTCGCGCTTTTGCGCGCAGTTCGTTTTCGCACTCACCGCACAGCGCCTCGGTCAGCCCGGAGGCTGCCGCGTCCAGCACAAGCGACCGCGTCATATCCACCGGCGCGTACCGGCGTATGAGTGCGTCAGCCTGCACGCCGAGCGTAACCGCCATGAGCGCGCACCTGTCACAGCCGTGCAGATGGCGGGCGATGTCCCCGCCCTCAAAACGTACGCCGGCGTCGGGAATCCATATGCCGTTTTCTACTGCGGTTACAGAAAAAAACGCGGTACAGGTTCTGGGACGAATCACCGCCTGTAATTCGCGGATGCAGTCGTCGAGCAGCGCATCCATGTGCTCGTCCGCCTTCTGGCCGCGATACCCCAGATATCGCAGGGCTTCCTCCTTGATGCCTGACAGCTTCTCCACCGCCTTTACCGTTTACTGCGGATGGCCGCGATGTTCTCACGCGCGATGCGCGGCCGGTTCATTGTGTAGATGTGGATACCGTCCGCCCCGCATTCCATAAGCCCCCGAATCTGTCGGTTCGAATACTCAATCCCCGCCTGCACCAGGCCTTCGGGGTCGTTCTCATACTTTGTGAGGATTCGGATGATCTGGGCGGGCAGCGATGCGCCGCACATGAAAATCATCTTTTCAATCTGGCTGCGCCCCAAAATGGGCATGATGCCCGCCGAAATGGGAACGTCAATGTCTGATGCGCGCGCCTTCTCATAAAAACGGCGGAAAATGTCGTTGTCAAAAAAAAGCTGGGTGACCAAAAACGACGCGCCCGCTTCGACCTTCTGCCTGGCGTGGCTCAGGCTTTCCTCCATACTGTCCGCCGTCAGGTGCCCCTCCGGATAGGCGGCCGCACCAATGCAAAAATCCGCCTCCCTCTCCGCGATATAGGCGATCAGATCCTTCGCGTAAAGGAAGGCTCCGTCCGCCGTACCGCCAGCGGGCAGATCGCCGCGCAGTGCCATGACGTTTTGTACGCCGGCCGTGCGTAGCTTATTCAGATGCCGATCAATGTCCTCCGGCGAGGCGCCCGCACAGGTCAGATGTGCCAGTGCGGGGATACCGTACCGGCTTTCGATCACAGCAGCGATGTCGGTGGTCACCTCGGTGCCGCCGCTCCCCCCTGCGCTGTAGGTCACGCTGATGAAATCGGGGCGCAGCGCCTCCAACTGCCCGATCGTGTTCAGAACCCCTTCCGGATCCTGATCCTTCCTGGGTGGAAACACCTCAAGCGAAACCACCGTTTTTTTAGTTTTGTACAGATTTGCAATGTGCATATATGCCTCCTGACTGGTAAAAAAAACGAACCACTCCCGATGCCACGGAAGATGGTTCGGTTTTTCCTGCATTAAGAACCGGACGTAAAGGGAATTGTGGGGACATCCTCCACTTGATCGCATTCATAGATAAACTTCCACAGCTCTAAAATGTTGTCCCTGTAATTAAAATGGTACATTTCCATGTGCTTATAATAAAACTTTGTCTTATAAGGGTCTTCTTCATCGTTGCATTCTAGCGGCAGCATCATCTGATCCATGGGCGCGTCCACATATTTTCCGACCTGACCCGCCAGCGACAGGATCTCCATATTGGTCATGCTGGTGTTGATATTGGGAAACATCTCGGCCGCCGTGTTGTGAAGCTGAGAAAGGTTCATGTCCCAGGCTCTGCGGAGGAGCGCCTCAATCACGGCGCGCTGGCGTCCCGTACGCTTAAAGTCGGTATCCAGATGACGCAGGCGTGCGTAGGACAGCGCCTTGCTCCCGTTCATGTGATAGAGTCCCTCATTACCGAAGTTCAGGTATCTGGCCTCGGCCGACGTCATCTCAATGTCCACGCCGCCCGCAATGTCAACCACTTTTTCAAACCCGCCGAAATTAATGACCATATAGTCGTCGATTTTTACGCGGAAATTGGTTTCAATCGTATCAATGAGCATTTTGGTTCCGCCCCATGAATAGCTGGCGTTGAGCATGTAATACTCGTCGCGCCCGGAGATATACACGTACATCGCGCGCATGAGGGAAGTCAGATGCAGCTTCCCCGTCTTGCGGTTGATGGAAAGGATCATCGCTGAATCTGAACGTCCGGAAAAGTTGTTTTTTCTTGAGTCGCAGCCGATCAATAACAGATTATATACGTCCTCACTGTGCGCGATGGGCATGTCCTTGATGGAAGCAAAGCTGTCGGAAGCCGCGTTGATTCCCTCCATATCGTCGGGTTCATCAAAATGCTCGTCGTCCCCCGTCAGTTCCTCAATGCCCAGTGTGGGGTCACCGGTAATTTCTGTCCGGTCTAACTGCCCGAGCATCGTACCTGCATAGACAAAAATGCCGCCGATCAGCAGGATCAGCACACAGGCAATTGCTAACAGCGTCCACTTGAGTTTTTTACTTTTCCGCTTTTTCGGCAGTGTAGCGGTTGCGGCCTGTCTTTCGGGACAAGCCAATGAATCTTCTGCCTCCCGGGGCATACTGCTGACGGGATCGCCATCAACATCGGGAAATGTCCCGCCCTGATCGGGATCAGGCGATGAAACCGGCACGCCCGGCACAATGGGTATGCTATGCGTGTGGGGAGGCAAATTGCCGTGTTCATTTGGGTATTGATTTTCCTGCACGTCATCACCTCATTTTTATAGTGCTGTAATTATACTCTTTTTTCTGACTTACCGCAACCGTTTTCCTCATTATTCTCTCTTGCGCTCTTTAATTCATGAGTAAAACACACCTTTTACAAATATTTCACAATTAAACAGTTGACATTTTAATCCGGAAAGTGTTAAATTATAAGCACGTTAGCACTCGAACCATTAGAGTGCTAATCACGCGAACCAGAGGAGTGAATAGCATGGACATCGGTGAGCGTAAAAAGAAAATTCTCAAGGCCATTATCCGGGCCTACGCCATGACCGGCGAACCGGTCGGCTCCAAGACGCTGAGCGAGTACCTCGACATTTCACTGTCCCCCGCAACCATCCGCAACGAAATGGTCGGTCTTGACGAGCTGGGACTGCTGGAACAGCCGCACACCTCCGCCGGGCGGGTGCCCACCCAGCTTGCCTATCGGTATTACATCGATCAACTGATGACCAAAACCATGATCGATCCGGAGGTGCGCCGTTATATCGACAGCATTCTGCCCGACATCTCGGACGATCCCGAACGGCTGCTGAAGGAGGCACCCAACCTGCTGGCGCAGATCACCCGCTACGCCGCCGCGGCCACCACGCCGGGCAGCGATCAGGCAACCATCAAAAGCATCCAGGTCATGCCCACCGGACGGCGCACCGCGCTGATCATTCTCGTGACGTCGGGCGGCGTGCTTGGCAACAAGCTCTTCCGCTGTGACTTTGACCTGACGCCCGAGCTGCTGCGCGTGATCTCACGGCTGCTTTCCGAACGCGTCTCGGGGGTTCCCATCGCGTCGGTCTCCCCCGCCTTTGTGCAGACACTGGCCGCTTCCCTTCCCGACGTGGCGCTCATTGTGTCACCGGTGCTCATCGCGGTGTATGAAGCGGCGCGGGAAGTGCGCGAGGCGGAGATCAATTTGGGTGGGCAGGTCAACCTGCTCTCCTTCCCCGAATTCGGCGGAGAAAACGCCAAGCTCCTTTTTGAGTTTCTGGAAAAACGCGCGGAGCTCGCACGGCTCATCTCCAAGCAGCAGGAAGGCATCCACGTGCTGATGGGGCAGGAATTCGGCCGGCCGGAGCTCAAGGACATGAGCATCGTCACCGCGCATTATGCGCTCGGCGGCCAGAACCGCGGCGCAATCGCGGTCATCGGCCCCAACCGTATGGACTATCCGAACATTGTCGCAAACCTCGGGTATCTGGCTTCGGCGCTCGGAAAACTGCTTTCCGAACTGCTGGTCGATCCCGAATCGGAATAAATATACGCCGAAAGGACTGACAGCTTTGGCTGAAAAGAAAAAACCTTCCCGGAACGACGAAGTGACTGAAAAAGACACGGAGGTTATGGAAACCGCCCCGGTACAGGAGGAAGAATCCCCCACTACGGAGCTTGATGTGCTCAGGGAGGATCTCGAAAAGCAGAAGGATTTGCTGCTGCGCACGGCGGCGGAGTACGACAACTACCGCAAGCGCACCCAGCGCGAGCGGGAGCAGTTCTTCATCGATGCGAAAGCCACCACGCTGAGCACCCTGTTGCCCATATTTGACAACCTCGACCGCGCAATCGGCGCCGCTGATTCGGGCATTGAGGACTACCGCAAGGGCGTGGAAATGGTCGGTACGCAGCTGCACGAGATTTTAAGCGGGCTGGGCGTTGAGAAAATCGGCCGACAGGGCGAACCCTTTGACCCCGAAAAGCACAGCGCCGTCTCTCAGGAGGAGAATCCTGACGCCGATGAAAACACAATCGCTCAGGTGCTCCAGCAGGGATACGCCGTGGACGGGAAAATCATCCGGCACGCCGTTGTGTCGGTTTACAGTTAGATTTTTAAGAAATAATTATTGTATAAACAAAATTGGAGGTATGACCTATGGCAAAGATTATCGGTATTGATTTAGGCACAACCAACTCCTGCGTGGCAGTCATCGAAGGCGGAGAGCCCGTCGTCATCGCAAGCGCCGAGGGCAGCAGAACCACCCCCTCCGTCGTTGCGTTTTCCAAGACCGGCGAGCGCATGGTCGGCCAGGTCGCCAAGCGGCAGGCCATCACCAATCCCAACCGCACAATTGCTTCTATTAAACGCGAAATGGGCACGAGTTTCAAAGTGAAAATTGACGATAAGTCCTTTACCCCGCAGGAAATTTCTGCCATGATTCTGCAAAAGCTCAAAGATGACGCTGAAGCCTATCTGGGCGACAAGGTTGTGGAAGCGGTCATCACGGTGCCCGCCTACTTCACAGACGCCCAGCGTCAGGCAACCAAGGACGCCGGCAAGATCGCCGGCCTCGAGGTCAAGCGCATCATCAACGAGCCCACCGCCGCAGCGCTGTCCTATGGCATTGACAAGGAACACGACCAGAAGGTCATGGTCTATGATCTGGGCGGCGGCACCTTTGATGTGTCCATCATCGAAATCGGCGACGGTGTGCAGGAGGTTCTCGCAACCGCCGGTAACAACCGCTTGGGCGGCGACGACTTTGACGATCGCGTCATTCAGTGGCTTGTGACCGAATTCAAAAAGGAGAGCGGGATCGACCTGTCGGGTGACAAAATGGCCATGCAGCGCCTCAAGGAAGCGGCTGAAAAGGCCAAGATTGAGCTGTCGGGCGTCACCACCAGCCAGATCAATCTCCCCTTCATCACTGCCGACGCCTCCGGCCCCAAGCACTTTGACATGACCCTTACGCGTGCCAAGTTCAACGAGTTGACCGCTGATCTGGTGGAAAAAACCATGGTGCCCGTGCGTCAGGCGCTGTCCGACTCGGGTCTCAAAATTGATGAAATTGACAAAGTCCTGATGGTGGGCGGATCCAGCCGCATCCCCGCCGTACAGGATGCGGTCAAGAGCCACATGAACAAGGAGCCCTTCAAGGGGATTAACCCTGACGAGTGCGTCGCGATCGGCGCAGCGCTTCAGGCGGGCGTTCTGGGCGGCGACGTCAGCGGCCTGCTGCTGCTCGACGTGACGCCCCTGTCGCTGGGCGTGGAAACACAGGGCGGCGTGTCCACCAAGATTATTGAGCGCAACACCACCATCCCGACCAAGAAGAGCCAGATTTTCTCCACGGCGGCTGACAACCAGACCTCGGTGGAAATCAACATCCTGCAGGGCGAGCGTGAGTTTGCCCGCGACAACAAGTCGCTCGGCATTTTCCACCTCGACGGCATCCCGGCGGCCCGCCGCGGTGTGCCGCAGATTGAGGTCACCTTCAATATTGACGCCAACGGCATTGTCAACGTGTCCGCCAAGGAGCTGGGCACAGGCAAGGAGCAGTCGATCACCATCACTGCGGGCAGCAACATGTCCAAGGATGACATCGACAAGGCGGTGCGCGACGCCGAGCAGTACGCCGCCGAGGACAAGAAGCGCCGCGAGGAAGTGGACGTCCGCAACAACGCCGACCAGTTTGTCTATCAAACCGAGAAGTCCCTTGAAGAGCTGGGCGACAAGTGTCCGGCCGACGAGAAGAAGGACATCGAGGAGAAGCTCGAAGCGCTGAAGGAAGCGCTGAAGGGTACCGACATCGAGGCGATCAAAAACGCGCAGGAGGCGCTTCAAAAGGTTTTCTACGCGATGTATGAAAAGGTCAGCCAGGCCGCCGGACAGGCGCAGGGCGCCCCCGGCCCCGACATGGGCGCGGACGCGGGTCAGAGTGAAACCGCCGACGCCGGCGCGGACGGCAACGTCTACGAGGCGGACTACAAAGAGGTTGACAGCGACGACCAAACAAAGTAAAATAAGTAAAATTCGTACAATACCTGATTTGGCCTGCGGAACCCTGACATTTCGCAGGCCAATCCATGTGCCTTTTTCTGATCTGACGCGAGAAGCCTTGAGGAGTGAATGCAATGCCTGACAAACGCGATTATTACGAAGTAATGGGTGTGCCAAAAAATGCTTCGGATGACGATATTAAAAAAGCCTACCGAAACCTTGCGAAAAAATACCATCCCGACTTAAACCCCGACGACAAGGCGGCGGAGGCCAACTTCAAGGAGGTCGGCGAAGCCTATGAGGTGCTGTCCGACAAGGACAAACGCCAGCGTTATGACCAATTCGGTCACGCGGGCGTTGACCCGAACTTCGGCGCGGGCGGCGGCGGAGCCTATGCCGGCGGCATGGACTTCGATCTGGGCGACATTTTTGAGAGCTTTTTCGGCGGCGGCTTCGGCGGCGGTTCACGCCGTCAGCAAAATCCCAACGCTCCCCGCCGGGGCGGCGACTGTCAGACCAGTCTGACCATCTCCTTTGAGGAGGCCGCCAAGGGCTGTAAAAAGGAAGTCAGCTACCAGCGTATGGAGGTCTGCGCCGAATGTAGCGGCTCGGGCGCGGCCAAGGGTACGACGCCCAAAGCCTGCTCCGCCTGTTCGGGTTCGGGTCAGGTGCGTGTGCAGAACCGTACTCCCTTTGGCGTGATGCAGACCCAGCGCACCTGCGACCGGTGCGGAGGCACAGGCAAAATCGTTGAGAAGCCCTGCTTCTCCTGTTCGGGCGCGGGACAAATACGCCGCAACCGCAAGCTGGAGGTCAGCATTCCCGCCGGCATCGACGACGGGCAGGCCATCAGTCTTTCCTCACAGGGCCACGCCGGAAAGAACGGCGGCGTCAACGGCGATCTTCACATTCAAATTCACGTCCGCCCCCACCCGATTTATGAACGGCGCGGCAACGACGTGTGGTGTGAGATTCCCATCACCTTTGCTCAGGCGGCCATCGGCGCGGACGTCATTGTGCCTACGCTTGACGGCAAGGTGACCTACAAAATTCATGAGGGCACACAGCCGGGCGATGTGTTCAAGCTCAAGGGCAAGGGCATCCCCAGCCCCTACGGACGCGGGCGCGGCGACCAGTTTGTCAAGGTCGCGGTTGAGGTGCCCCGCCATCTCAGCGACAAGCAAAAGCAGGCGCTCCGGGATCTGGACGTAAGCCTCGCCGACAAAAATTATCAGAAGCGCAAGGGCTTCTTTGAGCGGCTCAAGGACACATTCACAGAATAGATACAAAAAACCGGGACGCATGTCCCGGTTTTTTTCTTATACTCTTTACAGCAGCGAGCTCAGCTTATCCTCCAGCGTCGTCTTGCTCTGAAGCCCCACCGCGGAGCCCGCTTTGACGCCGTCCTTGAAAAACACCAGTGTCGGAATATTGGTCACGCCGAAGCGGTCGGAAAGCTCACGCTCCACGTCCACGTCGACCTTGCAGATTTTGGCCCGCCCGTTGTATTCCATATCAAGCTCGCCGAGAATGGGCGTGAGCATTTTGCACGGCCCGCACCAGTCGGCGTAAAAGTCAATCAGCACCGGCACAGGGCTCTCCATAACTTCGCTCTGGAAGTTTTCGCTTGTGATTTTTGTCATACTGCCTCATCCTTTCTGACAATAGTGTGTGTGTTTCTGTTCTTTCTATGCCGGAATGAACCCGATTTTTTTGAATACCTTGTTCATCATCCGTGCGGAATATCGAATGGCCTTCTCTGCCCCCGCGCGGTAGCACGATTCCAGATAGGCCTTGTCGCCGATCAGGCGGGCATATTCTGCCTGAAGCGGGCGCAGCGTTTCAATGACCGCCTCAGCCACCGCTACCTTAAAATCACCGTAGCCCTTGCCTTCAAACGCCTTTTCAATCTGCTCGTTTGTCTGTCCGGTCACCGCCGCGTAAATGCCCATCAGGTTGTTGATGCCGTCCTTACCATCCCCATAGCGCACCTGCGCGTCCGAGTCGGTGACCGCGCGCTTAAACTTACGCAGGATGTCGTCGGGCTTATCCAGCACGCCGACCCACGCGTTGACGTTCTCGTCCGACTTGGACATTTTTTTCCCAGGGTCCTGAAGCGACATGATCCGCGCCCCCACCTTAGGTATATGAGGCGCGGGCACCTTGAACACGTTGCCGTAAATGCCGTTGAAGCGCTCGGCCACGTCGCGCGACAGCTCAAGGTGCTGCTTCTGGTCGGCTCCGACCGGCACGAGATCCGCCCCGTACAGCAGAATGTCGGCCGCCATCAGGCAGGGATAGGAAAACAGGCCGGCATTGATGTTATTCTCATATTTGGCGCTCTTGTCCTTGAACTGCGTCATGCGGGACAGCTCGCCGAACTGGGTATAGCAATTGAGAATCCAGGCCAGCTGTGAATGGGCGGGTACGTGGCTCTGAATGAAGAAAATTGTCTTTTCCGCGTCGATGCCGCACGCCAGCAGCAGTGCATAGGCCTCCAGTGTATTGTGACGGAACCTGGCCGGCTCCTGCCGGACGGTGATCGCGTGCAGGTCGGCCAGCGCATAAATGCAGTCAAATTCGGCCTGCATGGTCACCCAGTTTTTGAGCGCCCCCAGATAGTTTCCCAGCGTAATTGTGCCGCTGGGCTGGATCGCGCTGAATATGACTTTTTTGCGCTCGGGCGCGTTGTTTTCCATCTCAATCATTCCTTTGTCATCATTTCTCTCACAAGCTGCCCCAGCACCGGGAAGCCCTTCTCAAGCTGTTCGTCGGTCGGCGTAGAGAAGTTGACCCGGAAGCACTGGCAGGGCTCGCTCTCATCGGTCAGGAACGCGTTGCCCGGCACGACCGCCACCTTGCGCAGCACAGCCTCCTTGCAGAACGCGGGCATATTGATGCCGTCGGGCAGCCTGCACCAGAGGAAAAGGCCGCCCCGGATTTTCGAATAGGTCACCTCGGGTACCAGATGCCGGTCAATCAACGCCATCGCAAGCTCCGCCTTTTTCCGGTAAATGTCCCGCAGACGGGCGAGGTGGGCGTCAAAGTCATAGTCTTTGATAAAGTCGTGGACAATGATCTGCGGCAGGATGCTGGTATGCACGTCCTCCCCCTGCTTGCACACAATCATTTTCTGTAAAAGCCCTGCGGGGGCAACCGCGTAGCCCACGCGCAGACCGGGCGCGATCACCTTGGAAAAGCTGCCGGCATAAATCACGATGCCGTCCTCGTCCAGCGACTTGATTGTGGGCAGGTTCTCCCCCGAAAAGCGCAGATCTCCATAAGGGTTGTCCTCCAGAATCAGCACGCCGTACCGCTTGGCGAGCGCATACACCGCCCTGCGCTTTCCCGCGCTCATGGTGACGCCCGACGGATTCTGGAAGTTGGGGATCGTGTAAATGAAGCGGACGTTTTTCTCTGTTTTAAGCGCCTGCTCCAGCGCCTCAAGATTCATGCCGTCTGCCTCCACCGGCACGCCGCACAGCCGGGCGTTGTAGGAACGGAAGGTGTTGAGCGACCCGATGAAGCTGGGTGCTTCGCAGATGACCGCATCGCCTTCGTTGCACAGCGATTTTGTGGCAAGATCCATCACCTGCTGGGCGCCGGCGGTCACCAACAGGTCGTCGAAGTCCCGTCCGATATTCTCTTTTCTTTTGAGGTAGTCCTTCATGAACGTCCGCAGGGGCGCATAGCCCTCGGTGACGCTGTATTGCAGCGCGTCAATCGGGTGCTCGGACATGATCTTCGCCGTAATGTCGGCGATTTCTTTCGCCGGGAAGGCCTCGGGCGCGGGGTTCCCCGCCGACAGCGGGATGACTTGGGGATCGGCGGAATATTTAAAAATTTCGCGGATGGCAGAGGGCTTGAGGTTGGCCACACGGCCGGAAATCGGATAGTTCAAGTTCATCAGCTCTTTCTTTCAGGTTAGACTGTTATTATATCATATTTTGTCGGGTGAGTAAATGGGCGTGTAAAAAACAGGACACGCTTTTTAGAAACAGACAAAGCAAAGCCCGCATCCCAAAAAGAAATGCGAGCCTGGGGCGTATTTCCGTGATACGCGTATCCTCCCAAGAGAATCAGCTAATTAAATCCTCCTGCTTTTTCATGGTATGCGCACGAAAAGCGGTTCATGTGAAAAAACCGTTTTTCCGACCCCGCTTTCCTCAAAGACGGGAAATTCAAACTTTTTTTATTATAGGGTCTGCGCTGCTAAAAATCAAGTCTTTTTGAACAAAATATGAATTTTTAGGAGATTTTCTTTTACAGAAGGCCAAACACCAGCTCGGAATACTGTACCGGGTCGTCCACCGGGAGCCCCGCCATCAAAAGCGCCTGCGTATACAGCACCTCCACGTACTGCGCGGCCTTTGTCTTATTGCTCTCATAAAGCGATTCAAGAATCCCGAACAGCCTGTGGCCCGCGTTGAGCTCCAGCAGACGATCGGCCGTAGCGTCCGAATCGGGCTGTACCGCCTGCAAATACTTCTCCATCTCAAAGGACATGCCGCCCATGGCAGTCAGGCAAACGGGGTTGTTTTTAAGCTTCTGCGAAATTTTGACCTCCTTGACGCGGTCGCCCAGTGTCTCCTTGACAAATGCGAGCAAATCCTTGCTCTCCCTCTCTTTTTTTTCAGCGTCCTTCTTTTTCTTGGCGTCGATCAGATCAGGGTCGTCGCTGTTGCACGATTTGAACTCCTTCTCCTCATAGGTGCGCATGATCTGCGCGGCGAATTCATCCACCTCGTCGGTAAAGTAGAGAATCTCATAGCCCTTCTCGCGCAGCAGTTCGGTCTGCGGCAGCGCGGCGATGCGCTTGACGCTCTCGCCGGTGGCAAAGTAAATGTACTTCTGGTCGGCCTGCATACGCGACACATACTCCGAAAGGGTGGTCAGCCCCTCGCCCGCCGACGACTTAAACAGCAGCAGATCCTGCAAGAGCTCCTTGTGCATACCGAACTCAGACGCGACGCCGTATTTGAGCTGGATGCCGAAACTCTTATAGAACAGCTCGTACTCCTCGCGGGCGTTGTCCAGCATCTTTTTCAGTTCGTTTTTGATCTTCTTCTCAATGTTCGCCGCGATTGTTTTCAGTTCACGGCTGTGCTGGAGCATTTCGCGCGAGATGTTAAGCGACAGGTCGGGCGAATCCACCACGCCGCGTATAAACCGAAAGTGCTCAGGCAAGAGATCCTCGCAACGATCCATGATCATCACGCCGCTCGAATAGAGCTGGAGTCCCCGTTTGTAGTCGCGGGTAAAATAGTCATAAGAGGTTTTGCGCGGAATGAACAGGAGCGCCTTATAGCTGACCACGCCCTCCGCGTCCACATGGATATGCCGAAGCGGCTTTTCCATGTCAAAAAACTTCTCCTGGTAAAAGCTGTTGTAGTCCTCGTCGGTCAGCTCAGATTTGTTGCGCTGCCACACCGGAATCATGCTGTTGAGGGTGACGCGTTCGGTCTTTTTCCGCTTGCCCTTGGGGTCGTCCTCCTCGTCATAGACCTCCTTGTCCATGCGGATGGGATAGCGGATGTAGTCGGAGTATTTCTTGACCAGCCCTTCCACCGAATAGCCCTCCAGGAAACGGCTGTAGTCCTCCTCCTCGGCGTCGGGTTTGATGTGCAGGATGACGTCGGTGCCCGCCGCGCTGCGCTGCGCCTCGGAAATTGAATAGCCGTCCACGCCCTCGCTTTCCCAGAGCAGGGCTTCCTCGCTCCCGAACGCGCGTGTAATCACCTGTACGTTGTCCGCCACCATAAAGGCCGAATAAAAGCCCACGCCAAACTGGCCGATGATGTCGATGGGCACCTCTTCCCCGCCGGCTTCCTCCTTGCCTTCCGGCTTGCCCATGCGGCTCTTGAAGTCGAGCGAGCCGCTCTTCGCAATGGTACCCAGGTTATTTTCGAGTTCCTCCCTGGTCATACCGATGCCGTTATCGCTGACCTTGAGTATACGGTTTTCCTTGTCAAGTGTGATGTCGATCGCAAAGTCCTCACGGCTGAGACCCACGCTCTGGTCGGTCAGCGACAGGTAACACAGCTTGTCCAGCGCGTCGCTTGCGTTGGAGATGATCTCGCGCAGGAAAATTTCCTTGTGCGTATAAATAGAGTGGATCATCAGATCCAAAAGACGTTTGGATTCGGCCTTAAATGCTTGCTTACTCATGACAGTTCGCCCTTTCTTTTGCTATTCTTTTTAAATAATAAGTATAGCAAATTTTTCTTAACATGGCAAGGTTTTGGATCTAAAAATCGCGCTGACTTCATGAAAAGAAGGTCAGCCCGACTTATTGTGACGTTAGACTTATACGCCAAGACGGCGGTTTATACAAATCCCATTGTATGCGATTAATGTATCTGAAATTTAATTAAAAATTTTGGCATATAAAGACAAAAATGTCGAAAATAAATCTGGACGTGATTCAAAAATCATGATATAATATAGAGCAATATCCAATATGTTGGGAGAAAGCATCCGAATGAATGAAATAACAATCAACGCAGCACAAGACAATTTGGATCAGGTTCTCGGCTTTGTGGAAGAGCGCATGCAAAAGGAAGATTACCCGGTTAAAACGATCCTGCAGACCGCGCTTGCGGTCGAGGAAGTGTTTGTGAACATTGCAAAGTACGCCTATACACCCCGGAGCGGTGTTGCGACCATTCGCGTTTCCGCCCTGCCGGATCGGTTTTGCATTGAGTTTTCTGACACAGGGATTCCCTATAACCCTCTTGAAAAAAAGGATGCAAACATTACGCTGACCGCCGAACAGCGGCAGATCGGCGGGCTGGGTATACTCATGACCAAAAAGCTCATGGATGAGGTACACTATCAGTTTTCCGAGGGCAAAAACATTCTGACACTCATAAAAAACAAATAGGAGGATTCACATCATGACCATCAACAAAACAAAAGACGCCGGTACACTGACCCTTTCGCTGGAGGGCCGTCTGGACACAAACACCGCCCCCGAGCTTGAAAGCGCGTTCCAGGCGGATGCCACGGACACCAAAACGACCGTGCTCGATCTGGCACAGCTGGTTTACCTGTCCAGCGCAGGTCTGCGCGTGATTCTGGCGATGCAGAAGAAAATGAATGCGCAGGACGGCGCCATGGTCGTAAAAAACGTCAATGAGACAATCATGGAGGTCTTTGATATCACCGGTTTTTCCGACATTTTGACCATTGAATAATTTAAAAGGACCCATGGATCTGAACCATAATTTTATCAGAACCACCTATTCCAAATATCTGATCACCTCAATGCTTGCGATTCTGGGCAGCGTGGTCGGACAGATGGGCAACAACATACTTGTCGGAAACCTGCTTGGTGTGGAAGCACTATCGGTGCCCGGCATAACACTGCCTATCCACTACATCTTTGCCACGCTGGGCGCGCTGTTCGGGATCGGCGGCATGGCCTTATGTGCACAGCTGACCGGCAAAAACAAGCCACACCGGCTGAGGGAAGCCTTTACACTGGTCTATGTCCTGATCTCGGTGACCGCGCTTGTTCTCTCTGTCCTGCTGATGCTGAATTTGGATCGTGTAGTGACGCTTCTGGGCACAGCGCCCGAGATGGTTTCAGAGGTCAGACAATACGCTGCAGTGACCATTCTCTGCGGCGTATTTAATATGGGCGTTTATCCCGCCTTTCACCTGCTGCGTCTGGACGGGCGCACCTGGCTTGCGGTGCTTGTCTTTGCGGCGATGGCCGTGGTCACCGTTGGGCTGGATGTCCTGCTCATCTCAGTACTGCACATGGGCGTCCTCGGCGCCGCGCTTGCCTATGGCGGCGGACTTTTTGCCGCGAGCGTGCTGGGGGTGCTGCTGCTTACGCTGAAGGGACGCACATTCCGGTGGACGCGGCTCAGCGCCTACTCTCTGAAGCTTGTCGGCAGGCTTTTTCGGATCGGCAGCCCCAGCGCCATGGAAAACCTGTGCATTCTGCTCAAGGTTTTCGTGCTGAATCTGATGCTGAGCGGCTTCGGCGTTGCGGCGCTTTCCGCATTCAACGTTGTCAATTCTCTGACCTCCTTTGCCTTCATTTTCATTGCGGGGGTATCGGGCTCCATCATGCCTTTTGCGGGCGTGCTGTACACGGAAAAGGACATTGCCAGCTTGAAGCAGCTTCTTAAAATTGCCTTTATGCGCGGGCTTGCCATGAGCAGCGGCTTCACCTT
Source organism: Oscillospiraceae bacterium (assembly GCA_031551875.1). Classification (GTDB taxonomy): domain Bacteria; phylum Bacillota; class Clostridia; order Oscillospirales; family Acutalibacteraceae; genus JAVBNA01. Next base: position 73,336 of record JAVBNA010000018.1, read on the forward strand.
TGTGTGCATTGTCTTTGCCGCGCCTATCTCGGGCTTTTTCGGCATAACTGGGGCGCAGGCGCTTTCTTTTTCAGTGCCTGCCGTCATTTGTTTTTCTGTCGGACTGATCCCGTTCATGATCAACAGTATTTTGATTTGCCTGTACCAGTGCACCGGTCGTGCGCTGGAGGCCAATGTCCTGACCGCCCTGCGCGGCTTCCTGTTCGTGGTCTCCTTTGCGCTGCTCCTGCTGAAACCTCTGGGCGCGTTCGGCGTGTGGCACAGCTTTTGGATCGGCGACCTCGCAGCCCTTCTTGTTGCGGCGGCCTGGGCTTATCTCAGCCGGCGCAAAAACCTCAGCCTTTCCCGGCTGACGCTTTTGGATGAGCAGGTGGAAGCAGAGGGAAAGTTCCTGGCCTTTTCTGTGGCGGCCAATCGGGCTTCCATCGCGAAATGCGCCGAAACGATCACGGAATTCTGCGAGAACAACGAGTTGTCCATGAAACGAACCACAGCCATTTCCCTTGCCATAGAAGAGTTTCTGCTGCTCATCCTCGAGAAAAATGAAAAAGACCCGAATTTTTCAGTCCGCATCCTGGTGCTGCACGAAGTAGCCGTGCTGCGCATCCGGGACTCCGGCGTAGTGTTTGACCCGGTGGAATATTATGAAGAGGCAAACGCCGCAGGCGCGGAGGGGCTTACCATGCTGGAGGACATGCAGGACACGCTCGGGATCAAACTCGTGCTGGGCATGGCGGACACAGTAAACTATCAGCAAACGTTTGGAGCCAACAATCTCACCATTGTCTTATAATCGCCTTACGAAAGGGATGTACCATACGATGCAGAACTTAAACACACTCCCCTACCTATTCACTGCTGAGCTTTCCGCATCCACACTCACATTCGGCCTCGCAAAAGAGCGCGACGCCGCCCGTCTGGCTGAGCTGTACAAAAATGTACACATCGGCAGAAACAATTACAAGACTCGTCTGGATCCCGAATCCCCGGAAAATTTTCGGGCATGCGGCGGCATGTTTTTAATCCCCGATCAAAATGAGATTGAAAAGATCATACAAAGCGAGCGTTCCCTGTTTGCCGTTGCCCGGCTGGACGGGGAAATTTTTGCGTCTCTCTGGGTCTCTCTGCACGACCCGTCCTTTTCTTCGTTCCGTCCGCCGGATGTGGCGCTGCGCAACGCCATAGACGACGAAAGAGTCCTGTATCTGAGAGAAATTGTCGTCGCAAGGGAATGCATTGATCAAAAAATCCCCATGCTTTTTAACTACACCCTGTTTCAGCTCATGCAGCAGTTTGGATACACCCATTCGGTCGCCGAGGTTTATAAGCTGGATTCCTATTTCGACGGCTCAAACCATGTTGTCAATCTCTTCAACGAGCGGAGCTTTCAGGCGATCCTCTCATCGGGCGGACGGGCTGTGGGCACATTGCCGCGCAAAATTCTGAAGGCCGATGGGTTCATGGCGCAAATTTCCTCCACTGCGGTGTGGTTTGAGCATGAAACCGTTTTACCCATTCTGGAAAACAAATTAACTCACAGTCAAATTCTTGTTCAGAGAGGGGTTTTGTCGTGAAGCGGCATATCCGGACCAAATTGATGCAGGCATTTTTGGGGATATCGGTAACCAGCATGGTGATCGCGGGCGTGGCTGCGGGCATCACGCTGATGAACATCCACAATGTGGCGCTGGACAGCAACACGGCCATCGGGCAAAACGCGGCTGATAGTAGTGAAAAATCCCTGATCGGTCAGGCGGTTCTCAACATGAAGGACCTGTCCGGGGTCAAGGCGGAGCTGATTGAATCGAGCCTGCAGGACACCGCCGACAATTTAAGGGAAATCCGTTCGTACATCAACTACATGTACACTCATCAGGATGAATTCAAGCCGGTTCACTATACGGTCGCGAGCGAGGTGCCTGCCGGACAGCTGTCGCTTCAGTGGTGTCTTGCGTCCGAAGCCATTTCCTTTCCCGCCGTGGAGAAGGAAATTTTCCTGCACGGCAACATGAAACGGCTTTACAGCTCGGTTATGGGGATCAATCCGAATGTGTCAACCTTCTATTTTTCCTCTGAAAGCGGCATCTCCGTTGGATTTGACGCCTCGCCCGAAGGGAAGCCGCCCTACTATGACGGGCGGGACGCAAACTGGTATAAGAACGCCAGGGATACCGGCGGTCTCAACATATCGGACACCTATCAGGACGCGTTCGGACGCGGGCTGACAATCTCCATGTCCCTCCCCTGCTACGGCGAAAACCACACGTTTGTCGGCGTTGTCGGGCTGGATATTTTGATCGAGGATCTCAACGAGGACGCCCAAAAGACAACCGTGCTTGAGGACGGCTATGCGATGCTGATCGGCGCGGGCAAAAAGATCATTTCCGCGCCCGGTCTGACCGAGGACAATCAAAACGACTTGACCGCCTTTTTGGGCAGCAGTGCAAACCATATCTATGACCAGATGCAAAAGGATCCGAACGGCGTAAGCCTGACCGAACTGAACGGCAAAACAATCTACGTCGTATGGGCCTCCATCCCGCTGACCGACTGGAACTATGTTCTGATGGTGCCTTATGACAATATCGTTGCCCCCGCCAAAGATAGCAAGGACGCCATCCATGCCCTTTCAGACGCGACCGCAGAGGATATGCAGCAGCAGATGACGGTCGGCACCCTGGTGTTTGCGGCACTGTTTTTACTCATTGTCTTGGTGGTTGTCTATATTTCAATGCGGCTGTCCAAGGCGATCACCAAACCCATCTCAACCCTCAATGACGAGATCCGTCAGGTCGGCCAGGGCGATCTTGAATATGTGTCCACGATAAAAACCGGCGACGAAATCGAGGAACTCAGCCTTTCGTTTGAAACCATGACGCAGGAGCTGGGGAGCTACATCCAAAACCTCGCCAGAGTCACGGCAGACAAGGAACGCATTGCTACCGAACTCAGCGTCGCCACCCACATTCAGGCCTCCATGCTCCCCTGCATCTTCCCACCCTACCCCGACGTGGACGCGTTTGACATCTTTGCCACGATGCGCCCCGCCAAGGAGGTGGGCGGTGACTTCTATGACTTCTTCCTGCTGGACAACGACCATCTCGGCGTTGTGATGGCGGATGTTTCGGGCAAGGGCGTCCCGGCGGCGCTGTTTATGGTGATCGCCAAAACACTCATCAAAAACCACGCCCAGAGCGGCGAGGCGCTGGGAACCATCTTCGCCTCGGTCAATGCACAGCTGTGTGAAAACAATGACATGGGCATGTTTGTCACCGCGTTCATGGGCATCCTGGAATTCTCCACAGGCAAATTCACCTTTGTCAACGCCGGGCACAACCCGCCGCTCATCCGCCGCGCTGGACAGGGCTATGAATACCTCAAGACCAGGGCGGGCTTTGTGCTTGCAGGGATGGAGGGCATGAAATACCGCGAGCAGGAAATCACGCTCAGACCCGGCGACCGGATCTACCTGTACACCGACGGCGTGACCGAGGCCACCGACCTCAATGAAGAGCTGTTCGGCGAGGATCGGCTGGTCGAGGCATTGGATCAAACCGACAGTATTTCACTCCCGGAAATGCTCCCCTACATTCAGAAAAAGATCGACGACTTTACCACAGGCGCCGAACAGTTTGACGACATCACGATGCTTGTGGTTGAACTCAAATAATCAGAAACCGGAAGGATGAAAACGACATGTCCATACTGGAAGAAGCGGCTCGGTGTTTAAAATGCAAGACGGCCAAATGTCAGCAGAACTGCCCCGTACGCACCCACATCCCCCAGATAGTCTCTCTGTTTGAATCAGGAGATCTCAAGGAGGCGGGCAAGCTCCTATTTGAGAACAACCCCATGTCCGCCATCTGCTCGATCATCTGCCCGCACGAAAACAACTGCGCGGGACACTGTATCCGCGGCATCAAAACCGAGCCGGTTGCCTTTTATCAGATCGAACAGTACATATCCGGCTTTTATCTGGATACCTATGAGGTGAATGTGCCGCCCAAAAACGGCTATAAGGTTGCGGTCATCGGCGCGGGCCCGGCGGGTATCTCCATGAGCATCGTGCTGGCGCTGCGCGGGTTTTCGGTCACGTTGCTTGAGGCCAAGGACCAGATCGGCGGCGTGCTGCGGTACGGCATTCCCGAATTCCGCCTGCCCAGAAGGTTGATTGACAAATATGACGATATCCTTCATAAGTTGGGTGTCAAATTCAAGCCAAACACCTTTGTGGGCTCCAACCTGACCGTGGAGGACATGTTCATCGACGGCTATCACGCGGTTTTCCTCGCGGTGGGCACCCCCCGTCCCAACCGGCTGGGACTCCTTGGAGAAACGCTGGGACACGTCCACTACGCGATTGATTTCCTCAAGAGCCCCGACGCCTACCGTCTCGGCCGAAAGGTGGTCGTGGTCGGCGCGGGCAACGTCGCACTGGACGCCGCGCGGGTGGCCTCCAGAAAGGGCGCCGAAGAGGTCATCCTCATCAACAACCGCCGCGAGGCTGACATGACCGGCAACATGCACGAGGTCAAAATGGCGGTTGTGGACGGCATCAAATTCCTGCACCAGAAGCAGGTTGTCAAGCTTTCGGAGGACGGACTTTTGTGCTCGGAGGTTATCGTGACCGAAAACGAGGATGGCAGCGTTACATATGACGATGACTTCACCCAGACCGAAAAAATCACGGCCGACACGGTGATCATTGCCATCGGGCAGGGGCCGCAAGCGGCTGTGCTGGCTGACACTAAAAACATCGCCACAACAGTCCGGGGACTCTTTGAAGTGGACGAAAATGGACACACCGACCATCCCGGCGTGTTTGCCGCGGGCGACGTGGTCACCGGCCCTCGGACGGTTGTGGAAGCGGTTGCTTTCACAAAGCGGGCGGCGGATGAGATTGAAAATTATTGTATGCAGCTCCCGAAATAACGACGCAGAAATCCCGGCGGGATACACCCGCCGGGATTTCTATGCATATTGTTATTTGATGTCCGCGAGAACCACTTTGAGGATCTCCACCGTTTCCTGTGCGTCCTGAAGCTCCGCCTTGAGCCGCTTGTTTTCCGACTCAAGTTCAAGCACTCTGGGCGGCTCGAATTCCTCCTGCACGGTCACGGTCTCGACCTGCGGTTCGACCGAATCATGATCGGGCATCACCTTGCGTTTGACCGCCGGGTTGATCTCCACCGAATAGCTTGTGTTGTCGTGCTCCCCGTACAGGCCGCGCCTGACATAGTGGGTGTGCAGCAGCTCGTGGGACAGATGTCCGTTCGGTTCACCGAGATATTTCTCATAGAGCGCCTGTACGAAGGGGTTTTCGTGGGATTTACGCAGTGTCTTTTCCTCATCCTCCGAGTAGAGGCCGCGCTGTCGTTTTTCGCGAACATCAGGATCGGTTGAGCGCGGCTGGCCGCCACCGGTGATACAGCCGCCGGGACAGCCCATCACCTCGATAAAATGGTAGGGCGATTCGCCCTTTTCCACCTGCTCCATCAGCTTGTTGGCGCCCGCCAGACCGCTGGTCACCGCGACCCGCACGATCACGCCGTCCAGGAAAGCGAATTCGGGCAGCGGGTTCTCTATCGTGATGGAAGCCTCCTTGATCTGCTCCAGGCCGACGATGGGCGTGACGTGCAGGCAATCGTAGGGCAGCTCCCGGCCGGTGACCACCTCGTACACCGTGCGCAGCGCCGCCTCCATCACACCGCCGGTCAGGCCGAAAATGTCCGCCGCACCGCTGGAGAGCCCCAGCGGATTGTCAAACGCGCCCTCAGACAGGCCGACAAAGTCGATGCCGGACGACTTGATCATTTCCGCGAGCTCACGTGTGGTCAAAACCGCGTCCACATTGGGAAGTCCCTCGTTTTTCATCTCCTCGCGGGCGATCTCAAACTTCTTCGCGGTGCAGGGCATGACCGACACGACAAAGATGCTGCGCGGGTCTGTCTCAATCTCCTTCGCGTAATAGGACTTAACCAGCGCACCCAGCATTGTGTGGGGGGATTTACAGGTAGACAGATGGCCGAGCTGTTCGGGGTAATGATGTTCGACATACTTGATCCAGCCGGGCGAGCAGGAGGTGACCATGGGAAGTACCGCGCCGCCGCCGGTCAGCGCCTCTTTCACCCGTGACAAAAACTCCGTGCCCTCCTCCATGATGGTCAGGTCGGCGGAGAAGTTCGTATCAAACACGTCGTCAAAGCCGAGCTTCCGAAGCGCCGACGCCATCTTGCCGGTCACACGGCTGCCGGCGGGAAGACCGAATTCCTCCCCGAGCGCCACGCGCACAGCGGGCGCCACCTGTACCACAACGCGCAGGCCGGGCGTCTCCAGCGCCTCCCACACCGCATCTGTGGAACTGGTTTCCTTGAGTGCTCCCACAGGGCACACCACGGTGCACTGCCCGCAGAAGGTGCAGTTGACGCCACCGATGGGCAAATTCATGGCGGGCGCAACCTCCGTGTCAAAGCCGCGGTTTTGCACCGCGAGCACGCAGGCATTCTGAATGTCGTTGCACGCCGTCACACAGCGGCGGCAGAGGATGCACTTGGACATGTCGCGCGTAATTGAAACCGACGCGTCCATGTTGTATCCCGAGCGCTGCCCTTCAAAGCGGGAGGTGTCCACTCCCAGCAGCTTGCCCATTGCCTGAAACTCGCAGCTCTGGTTGCGGGTACAGCTCAGACAGTCCTGCGAATGGTCGGAGAGCATCAGCTCGTAGAGCACTTTGCGCGCCTTGCGGGTTTTCTTTGTGTTGGTGTTTACGACCATGCCCTCTTTGACCTCTGTCATGCAGGCCGCCTGCAGCGTGCGTGCGCCCTCTACCTCGACCACGCAGATCCGGCAGGCACCGAACTGATGGATATCACGGAGGTAACAGAGGTTGGGAATGTTGATGTTCAGGCGGCGCGCCGCCTCCATAACCGTCACGCCCTCTTCCACACTGACTGGTTGGTTGTTGATGGTTAAGCTGATCATTCCTCCCTACCTCCTTTCACAGTGCAGGCACCGCATGGCCTCGGCCATTGCGGTCAGCTTGTGATACCCGAGCACAACCTCGTCAAAGCTTTCCTTGCGTTTGTCCAGGCTGAGCATATCCAGCGGATAACGCGGCAGCTCGACCACCTCATCGTCCTCAAGCTTCAGGGTAAACTTAATCTTTTCGCCCTTGTTGAGCTTGCCGCGGCCTCCCAGATACTTGTCGATGGAGACCGCCGCCTTCTTGCCGTCGGCGATTGCCTGAATGACCGTGTCGGGTCCGCGCACGATGTCGCCGCCCGCAAAGACACCCTCCATCGTGGTCATCATCGTGTCGGGGTTGACCGTAAAGGTGCCCCACCGGGTGCGTCCGATATCCCTGGCCGGGATAAAGGGCAGGTCGGCGTACTGGCTGATGGCGGGTATGACCGTGTCCGCCTCTACAAAGAAGTTTGCCTCGCCGCTGGGCACAGACTTGCGCCGACCGGAGGAATCAAACTCGCCGAGCAACATGCGCTTGCACTCCACGCCTGCGACATGTCCGCTGCCGTTGTCCAGGAAGCGAACCGGCTGGGTCAGCCGCATCAGTTCAATTCCCTCTTCAAACGCTTCGAGCACCTCGCTCTCATAGGCGGGCATCATGCTCTGCGTGCGGCGGTAGACAACTGTCACCTTTTTTGCGCCCAGCCGCAGCGCGGTGCGCGCCGAATCAATCGCCGTGTTGCCGCCGCCGACTACGACCACCTTTTCTCCGATCTCCACCGGCTGTTTCAGGTTGACCAACTTGAGGAAATCGATCCCGTGGATGACGCCCTCCAGCTCTTCGCCGGGGATGTCAATGCGCTGGGGAATTTGAGTGCCGGTCGCCACAAACAAGGCGTCAGAGTCATCTTGCAGCTGTTCAAAGGTCACCTGCTCTCCCACCGTGGTATTCAGGTGGATGTTGACACCCTCGCGCTCGATCAACTCAATCTCGTGTTGAAGCACATCCATGGGCAGCCGGTATTCGGGGATCCCGTAGGCGAGCACGCCGCCTGCAATGCTTTCGCTTTCATAGATATCCACGTCGTAGCCGATGCGCGCAAGATAATGCCCGCAAGTCAGGCCCGCCGCGCCCGCGCCGATGATGGCCACCTTTTTTCCGTTTTTGGGAAAGACAATGTCCTTGGTGTAGGCCTTCTCATGTTTATAGGCATAGTCGGACACAAAGCGCTTGAGGTCACAGATTGCCACCGACTCGTCCAGCGTCCTTCGCCGGCACTTGCTCTCGCAGGGGCGGGTGCAGATGCGCCCGCACACGGCCGGGAAGGGGTTTTCCTGACGGACGAGGTTATAGGCGTCGATGAAGCGCCCCTCGGCGACCAGTGCCGTGTAACCGGGCACGTTGACGCTTGCCGGACAGGTGTTCTCG